>CAWFTD010000026.1:0-46644 GCA_963818655.1 Candidatus Bathyarchaeota archaeon | reverse complement strand
TTCGCCCAAAAAAAGCTTAGGCAAACGTCAGGCCAAGCCTGAATCCCTTTTCTTTCAAATTCTTAGTTAACTAATTGTTTGGTTCCAATAGTAAATTTTGCTGTAGTTGCCTTGGCATTGGGTATGCTGGGTCATCATAGACTATATCTAACGTGAGCCATACTGTTCGAGTAGTTTTTGGGTGTTGTTCCAAATTAGGGGTGATTTATGTCCGGGTCCCAGAAACCCCATATTTTATCATCTGGGCGTCGCATCCCCCAACCGTAATCTTTAGGCAAAACCAACGCTGCCTCAGCATGGGCAGAGTTTGGCGCTGTTTTTGTTGCAACTTCATTCCAGAAATTCTAACGCTTGAAAATGTTCATCGGTCAGTGTTCCATAGGGATTGCTGGTGTCATTGTATGGGTAATTGAAGATGGTGATGTATTTTGCTCCTGCATTGTAGGAGGTTACCATTTGATCATAGATTGATTCGACACTGTCCAAGTAAGGTGGCTGCAGTTTTTCCAAGTAATTATTGTTCCCCACGTTTTATTTTGCAGGGTGGCTGCTCCTCGGAGTTGGCTGATTTGCTGGTTGATGAGGCTTGTGTTCCATCCGATTTGGGCAAAAACCGTGCTGTAGCCACCCAAGTAATCGTACCAGTAGAGCAGGTAATCGGATGTGTATGTTGTGATGTTGTTGTTTTTGAGGTCGCCTCTGTTTCTGTAAGCATATAATAACCATTGGGATTCTACAGTGTAATTTTCGGGAGTTGCCCGATTTATTGGCCTTCTGCAATCTCTCAGACTCGTTGGAAAAGTGGCTGAATTAATGGAGATATACTTTCTAAACTAGTTTCCTGGAAATACTTGGTCCAATTCCAATCAAATGCGATTCCCCCCGGTTCATCGTCGTAATAGACGCCGAGGAATTTGTCACCATAGCTGAGTTGTTGAGGAATTGGAGTTTCCAGTCCACTCTTGTTCTAATGCCCAAGTTAATGATGTTTAGGTTGGCGTTTATGGCGTAATCACAGATTTCCTTGCCACCGATTCGTTTGTGCTGATACTGTTTCTGCCCGAGTTGAGGATGAAGAGGTTGGTGTAGGTTTTTGTTCTGTCAATGAGCAGTTTGGCTTGTTCAGTTGTGTTTCCGCCGAAAGCAACGCCAACGTAAACTGGAAGCGTTGGCTGTTTCATTGCTGCTTTGCGTGTATGAAATAAGCGCGACTGTTGCCAATATGAGAATTATGATTAAAATCAGCGAGAGGACATGCACTCGATTCATCTAACTTGATTCTCCATTGAGCCAAGCATACGCTTATGCAGCTTATCTTTCATATTTAAGGTGATCGAATATAAGTTCAATACTGTAATTCCTATGAAATCTTTGTACCAAAACAGATAAAAACTTGGCGTGCTATCCATCACAGCGAATATTAACTGAGGAACAAGTAAAATGCCATCTGAGATTACTGATGTTGAGAAATTCGTGGCCATGAGCGCCAAAGCAAAACAATGCCAGGTTAAACGTCTAAAAGACGGCGTAAAATTGAAGCTACGCACACCAGGTCAACTCTACACACTTAAAATTGAAGCGTTGAGAGCTGACGAAATCATAAAGAAGCTCCAATGCGAAATTAAAGAAGAAGAAAAAGAGTAAACCTTTTTCTTTTCACTTTTTGTATTCACTCATTTATTAGAAGATTTGATCTTTCTCTAAACAGTTAGCAAAAGCCTTTAGTTTCCAAACTCTGTTACAAGGCACAAAAATCCTCCAAGTCGCGGTGCACTTTTAATATATAGTTGACCCTTGAGGTGACCCTAAGCGCACATGTTTAAGCAATCCTGAAATGATATACATTTTTAGTTTCTGTATACAAAAGCATCGCCAAAACCTCCTCGCTATTTTTTAAAAAAAAGCTAAAAATAAATTAAATTATCGAAACTTTACGAACCTTAAATATACATGCAGACCTCGAAATAAAGAATAACAAATAATGATCTGACACACTCTAACTTTAACTGACAAATCTTCAAAGATACCTGCGACAGAACAAAAGTTAACGCCATTGACCAAATGAAGCGCGCTGTTTGATCCCTTAACCATTTTGCACAAAAAATAAGGTACTCTCAGAGCCTTATCTTTGTTTTTTTAGTTTCTTAGTCGACGAATTGGCTTTGGGTGGTTTATCTCAAGAGAATTACCTTGCTGTTTGGGTTTTCCTCTAAACTATATCAACCTGTTAAGACTTTTTTGATTTTGGCCTCCAACCTAACTTCTTTCTTCTGAGGCGAAAATTGGTCGAACATTCGTTTTTTACATTAAAAAGTTAAAGATAGCTTTGTCTATTTGATTAAAATGAATTAATCTTGTATAAACATTCATAGAGCATTTTGATTTTTGAGGCTACATGCAACGAAGTAAAGCAAGTTTTAATTTTTCTGAACTTTCAGGGAAAGGTTATTTCAGAAGGTCAAGCATAGGTTACCAAATAATGGTAAGATCGAGAAGGAAAGCGACGACTTAACGGTGGTTAAATTGGAGATTAACTTTGTCAAAGTGGGTTTGGGGGATGCTATTGTATACCAATTTCTAAACACTATACCGCGGTGTTTTGCAAGTTGGTGCCATTTGAAAGGTTCTTGCTGGATTTTTGTTAACTTTTCAGAGGATAAACAATGAGTGTTGAACGAAATTTGTTAATTTCACTCCTAAAATTAACAAAACAAGGACCCGCTTTAATTGAAAATGTCAATATTGAAGCAAGATTACCAATAAGTGTTACATTGACATTGCTTGAAAAACTACAAAATGAGGACCTCCTTTATCTAAGAAATGGTAGCGTTGAAGTAGACAGCAACTGCAGGCTCAAGTTAGCAGTTAAAGCAGCATCTTTAGGCGCCGTCGTTGAGCACATTAGTGATTTGCTTTGTTGGCAAGAGTTTGAAAAAATCGCCGCCTTTGCACTCAAAAGCAACGGGTACAATGTGAAAAACAATGTTAGGTTCAAACACGGAACAAAAAGGTGGGAAATTGATGTTGTCGGGTGCAAAAAACCCTTGGTGATCTGCATTGACTGTAAACATTGGCAACACACAATCTCAGATTCAGCGTTAAAGAGAATTGTTGATTTGCAGTCACAAAGAACCCACGCGTTAGCCGATTCATTACCTAACATCAGCCTAAAACTTGATTGCGCCAAATGGGAAAAAGCAAAATTTATTCCCGCTGTCCTGTCGCTGATTCCCAGCTCTCACAAATTTTACGACTGTGTACCTGTAGTCCCAGTCCTTCAAATGCAAGACTTCATATGCCAATTACCAGCATACACAGATGATTTGAAATTTTTCCCCAAAACCTTCAAAACATTAAGCCATACTTTTTAGAATTGAAGTTTTAGCAAGTTTAAACGCTGGGTAAAGGCTAAAGATGAACATTGCGATTAAGGCAATAGCTAACCACGTGGCTATTTCCGCTATAGTAAGGCTTGTAACAATCGGGTTTGTCATTAGAATAAGCAAAGTTGCGATAAGACCAAGCGAAATCCCCAATGCAAAACTTGAAAGGAGCACAATTGCGCTTTGAATCGAGCAAATATTAATTATTACTCTAGGTTTGGCTCCGACAGCTCTTAATATGCCAAATTCTTGGTGTTGCTCATCCACTGCAAGCATCATGTAACCTGCAAGGCAAATTGCAGCTGAAGCTAAGGTGAACAAGGGAAGAATCATAATTGTTTGCCAAGTTGAAGCTAGAAATAATGTGTTCTTTTGAACCACTCTGCTTAAGTCAAAAACATCTAAGTCTGGATTTACTGCTTTAACCATGCTTCTCACTTCGCCAATTACTGTCTCACGGTTGGCTGAATTGTTCAGTTTAACCAAAAGGAGGTTAGGACTAAAAATTTTCGTAGCATTTTCCAATATATCGAGGGGCACATAAGTGACAAAGCCGTTATTGAGTGGATCAACACAAACACCGATGATGCTGAAGGTTAAGTTTTGAAACTTTATGTCCTCTACAAGTGGATTAGCCAATACTACGTATTTGCTTGGATGAGGCGAATACATGGATTGGGAAATGGAATCACCTATAACCGCCTCGAAATGGCTGTTTTCGCTTAAAAATCGACCTTTAAGTGACCATTCGCTGGCAAGGTTTTGGGGATCAACTCCGACAACAATCGATTCTCCTTCGCGGCTGTCCCCAACTGGGAACGTAGCCAACGTGTCAGAGTCAATAGTGAAGTTGGCTCCCTCCTCAACATGTTGCTTGGTTACTAAACGTGAATCGACCAAACTCACACTTTGCAGAGCCTCCAATTGATCAATAACACCTTTTGAAATGCCCAGTTTTGGGTCTGAAAAGTTAAAATCAGCTGTCTCTTTGGCTCCTGAAAACTTTGACAAGAGCAGTTTATACTCGTTACCCATGCTACCATGGGCTATGACAATTGCATCCCTGGCAACAGCTTCCTGCACCCATGACGTGGTTGTATCGTTGGCGATGACTCCTCCAGCAACCGAAACTGTCAACAAAACGAAAACTATCGACAACAAAAAAACGATACGAATTGTAGCGGATTGTCGCCGAAAAAGGCTTCTGGAAGCAATCCTCCAAGTCAAAGCTGACCGAGACAACGCCTTATGCTTATTTCCAACCGTTAAACCATAATAGTTAGCCGTTGAAAGTGCTTTTATAGCTGAGATTCTTGATGCTTTAAGGAGAGGCTGCAACCCAAAAAAGAATGCAAGGACAAAAAAAGCAACAAAAACTATTGGTGCAAACCACAAATTAGGTAATGCGTAACTAAAAAAAATGATGTTTGCCACCGCGAAATCAATCAAAAATCCGAAGACTATACCTAAAACACAGCTAACAAAGGTTACAATTAACAGTTCAGTCATGAAGTACCCTGCAACAAGGCTATTAGGGCATCCAGCAGCTTTAATCAACCCGAAATCTCTTGTTCTTTGCGCCATCATCAAGAAAACAATGAAAGAAGTAAGGACAGCTCCGATCACAAAAATTAATACGATGATAAACAGGTTGAATTGGCTGAAAATAGCTGTTAAACCCAATGTTAAAGTATTCGTAGCTGACGCTATACCTAACCCTAAACGGTTACTAAATAACAAAAGAAACAGAGTAGAAGCAACACTCAATGTCAAAGTGGCAATAGTTAGGCTTGTCTGCAGTTTCCTCCGTAGTAAATCGTTGATTGGAAAACCAGCACTACTCATCTTGACCGACCAATTTGCCCTCATCTAAGCAGAAAACCTGGTCCGCTAACTCTCTAATTTGCAGGTCATGAGTTGAAACGATAATGGTTTTGCCTTGAGACTTCAAAAATTGAAGCACCTGAATGATTTTTTGAGCGTTTTTTACATCCAAATTACCCGTAGGTTCATCTGCAAGAATCAATTCAGGGTCATTAGCTAATGCCCTAGCGAAAGCGACGCGTTGCTGTTCGCCACCGCTTAGCTGTGAAGGAAAATGGTTTGCACGATGCTCTAAACCCACAGTTTTAAGCAATTCCTCAACTCGCTTCTCCACTTCTTTCTCAGGCATCTGTTTCCACTCCATTGGAAAAGCGATGTTTTCAGCAACCGTTAAAGTAGAAACTAAATTGTAAGCTTGAAAAACAAATCCAACATTGTTGCAGCGAAAATCTGAAAGGAAATCTTCATCTTGAACCGTCAAATCCTTTTTAGCCACGATTATTTTTCCTTTGGTAGGCCTATCGATTCCGCCTATGATGTTGAGGAGGGTGGTTTTTCCTGAGCCCGATGGACCACAAATAACAACGAATTTTGCCGGTGGAATCTCCAAATTTATATCTTTCAAAACCGAAATCTTGCTGGCGCCTAACTCGTAGGTCTTTTCTAACGCTTGTGTATTGACCATTAATCCATCATTTTTGCTCATTGAAGTTTACCTGCAACTGCTAATTAAGCGTCAGTTGTCTTAGGGTAATAAGTTTATGGTACGTTTGTTTACCCGCTACTGCTGATAGCTTGTGTCTATGTTCAGGTTTCCTCTGTCCCGCTTTAGGATTCTAACTTTATCCGGGAGCTTGTTTTTTTCCCAGTCAGTCCAGCTGATTTCTTTAAACAGCCATCGTTTGCCAAGATGTGCAGCGACGACGGCATGCTTGTTTTCGTTGCTCGATGGTATGAATTGGTCAAGGAAGCGGAAGAGTTTGTCGATCTGTATGCGTGGGAAGTAGGCGTAGTAGCTGGCGTTTTTTACTTCAAAAGCGTAGATGTGTTTGCCTTTTCTGGCCATTACGTCTGGAAGAGGGTTGAGGCTTGGGTTGCTTACAGGAACCCGGACAGCGTTGTAGCCTTTTTTCTGCAGAAGCTTGACCAGGACGGTTTCGCTGTAGAAGCCTCTTTTGCGCCAACGCCTGAGTTTGATGCGGTCAATTTCTGTAGTCAAGTTTTTTCCTCTTTAATGTCTTAATCTATTGAGTCTTTGGGATAAAAATTGTTCCTTAGGAGCACTTCAAAAAGTGAGTTTTGGCGATGCTTTTGTATTCAAATATTTTCGTTGGTGCTATTGGAGAACGTTGGTGACCATAAAATCTAACAGTAATACCATAACAACCATCATCACAGATTGCGGCTAACTCAACATCTACAAATCAAAAATATAGTCTCTTTAGACTACACTAAGGACCTACAAAAGCGCCAACCACTTCCAATAGCCCAAAAAATTTGTTCCCTAAGAGCACAAAAATTAACTAAAGCAACATCGTTCGATAGTAACAAGACCTAATTGACACTTACAAAACACAGCGGAAATTGGAGAAACTAAAAACTGATCGGATTGCTTACGCCTAAAAAAGTAGGAAACAAAAGAAAAATTTCGCCTAGTCAAACAAGAAAATCATCTGAACTCAAAAGCCCCTCTCCAAAACCAAAAAATTCTGACTAAAAAATAATTGGTCTAAAATGTAAAAGTTTGCAATCTGGGAGCAAAAAACCAAAAATGCTCATTTCCGCTCGAAGGCTAGCCGAAATAAATGGCTCTTGCTTCGCATGGAGATTTTCGGAGGTACTTATATGAGGCTCTGGTAATGTCCATGCCAGTTGTTTGAGCTCAAAGTGATTAAGCTCTAATTGAGCATATTTCTACATTTTAGGCGTAAATTGGGCGTTTAGATTATGGTTTCCATAGAAAAAAATCGCGTATTTTTGCATTTAGCGCTTTTCGGAGTCAAACAATGATTTTTAGGGTATTTTAAATTAAAATAACCTCAATTTATTGTCAATTGCTTGAAAAACGCTCTACGGTTGTCCGTAGTTTTAGCAGGATGAAATGTTCTTAAATTTTAGTGAAAATAAAAAACTTTCTTGCATTACCCGGTTTTTACAAGTTTTTATCCGAATAGCGTTTTCTTCCACAACAGTTGAAAATAAAGCTATACTTAATTTGACCTGAAGATTTTGAGAAAATATTCAGCATCAACCGCCCGCGTTCACAGAACTGCAACCCCAAATTTCTCTTTTACGTCGTGATATACTTAGTATGCTTTGAAGGCTTCTAAAACTCAATCAACATCACCCATTTCACCAAAACGCTGCTCGCAAATTTTTTTCATTTTTTGTTCCGGGATTCGAGAAAAAATTTCTGCTGAAGGTATATAGATAAAGAATTTATCATAAAGTTTCCCACCAGTTGTTGTTGGTCTGTTTAGGAATTTGCCTTCACTTTATAGAGTCTTAGAAGATAATGATGATGGTGATGATACGGCTACTGGAAATTTCGATTGGGTGTTATCAATCAGAGATAAAATCAAATTGTATTGTTTAGTCTTCAAACCAGCAGCCGCGACGTCAACGCCACCAAGAGTGCTAATTGGAGCATTAGCAATAACGGGGGTGGGAGAAGATGCAACTGATGCTGATGCAACAGCATTTTGCACTGCTGCTGCATCTTTCAGAAGTAAACTTTTAGCCGCCAAAGAGACAACATTGCCTTTTGTTGGAGTTGTTGTTGCAATTGTTGTTGCAACTGCACGCTGCACATGGGTTGCACTTTCTGCAGAATTTAAACATGAATTAAACAACTTGCCCTTAACAGAAAAACGATTTTTACTTGGAAATAATTCTTCTGAACAGGTTAGTGTGAATAGTGTATTAGGTGCAAAAACAATGATCACTAACAAATAACCAATGAAAAAAACCCTAAAACAACACCTTTTAGTCAAATGGTCGACCCAAAAAAAAGAGAAGTTTTACACAGGAGACCTGATTTATTTGATACGCATTTTTAGCAAAATACTTCATAATTCGTGCCACTTCGACTTGGATAAACTTACATCGACCGAGAGCGTCGTTGAACCTCATTACTGTCAGAGTAATCATGCGAACCTTAGGCAGCGAAAAAAGCCAAAACCGAAGAAGGCTCCTGTATACGAAAGCATCCCCCAAACACACTTTATGGCACTCGAAAACTTTTTCAACAAAGCACGCTGATACAAATTATGAGATAAATTCAATGTCAAACTTTAAAGTTGCAAACAAAATTTACAAGTTCAACACTCGTGGAGAAATAGACTTCGTAGATTTATCCGATAAAGTCCAAAAAGAAGTTGCCGATTCAGAAATCAGAAACGGTATCGTTCATGTTTTTTCTCCACACGCAACCGGAATACTGGTTCTAACAGAAAACGATGATGCCTTACTTGAGGACATTAAAGTTTTTCTTGAGGAGTTGGCACCAAAACAAAGGCAGTATCAGCATCCCTCGAATGCTCATTCTCATTTGCGTTCAATGCTTCTTCCTCCAGATAAGACTCTGCCAATTGTTAATGGAGGGGTTGAATTTGGAACCTGGCAATCTCTGTTATTTGTGGAAACCGACGTTTATCCGAGGGAAAGAACAATTATTATCCAGATTATGGGAGAGCAATAGATCTGATTTTCTGAAAGATTGCTTGCAAGGTCTTATAGCGCAACTATTCCAATTCTTTCTTTTTCGATTGACGTATTAAAGAATTAGCATCAATAAACGTAAAAATTAACTCTTAAATGCTAATTACTCAATGGATACCGAGTTATTTTTACTATTAATTGTAAAAAGTAACCATTCGAAAAAGTTCGCAAAGAAAAAACACGAACTATTATAGCAAGACACCATCAACTCAAAGTAACGAGCTTCAAGAATTCAAAAAAAACAACAAGAATTCACAAAAAGTCTAAATTTACCGTCAGAAAGGCTAAATCCGTCCAGAAGAAGATTCCACAAACAGTTACTTAATGAGTTTGAACGCTCCTAAATGGCGAATAAGGCAAGTTTCCTCTCTTTTGAACCCATAAAAATCGATTTACAAATTATATATTCCTTTTTCAGAAGAAAAAAAGCTAAGAAAAAGTTTGGCAGCGAATATTTCAGTTTTGCTCTAGCGTCAAACTGCATGATTATATAAGGTTCGGTGTAATTCGGATAAACTCAGCCTCATCTTTCGGTGCGAATCCGTTTTGCTGATCCCTTGGGGCGCATTCGAGCTCTTTTCTTAACTTCAGCTCTTTGCAAAGGCTTCTCTTCCAATGCGTCTGGTTGCGTTTCTTCTATAGGCAATGCATCAACGGCCTCGGAAAAATCTTCGACAGCAACCTGTTGCGCTCCGTTCTTAAGCATAGTTTCAATGGCTCTATCAACATCACCGGGTTCAGCATTAATGCCTAAGGTTGCATCCATAAGAACGACAGCTTCAAAACCAAGTTTGCATGCATCAACAACTGTATTCACAACACAATAATCCGTCGCTAAACCGCCGATAAAAAGCTGCTTAACGCCCAGAGTCCGCAATTCATGTGCAAGGCTTGTACCATCAAAAGCCGAGTAAGCTTCGATTACAGGATTCGTAGCTTTGGAAATGACAATTGCGTGTGGTGGCAACTTAAGGTCAGGGCTAAACTTTGCTCCTGCCGTTTCCTGGACACAATGTGGCGGCCATCGACCACCCTGTGCTAGAAAAGAGATATGATTAACTGGGTGCCAATCCCTGGATGCTAGAACATGGGCTTTAGCAGCTACAAAACGTTTTACGTAATCGTTTAGTACTGGAATAATTTCGTCGGCGTTGTCGATGGGTAAGGCGCCGCCGGGTAAAAAATCTTTTTGAAGGTCAGTGATTAAAAGGGCATCGGAGTTTTTTATAAAATAGTTTTTACTCAAATAAGTCACCATTTTTACAATCATTTGTTTGCTCTAAGTAATTAGTTTCAAAACCTAAATTAAGTAAAGCGAAAGGTATGAATAAACTTTATTGCATCTTGCTCGAACCTTTATGGAAAGGTAATTAAGGCTTCTTGAGAGTATGTTGATGGCGAAAAACATGGCAATTTTAGCTTATGTTCTTTTTAAAGTTGCTTCTGGAACTGAAAGAGATGTTGCCAAAAAACTCGTTGAATTTGGCGAAGTTAATCAGGCTGACATTGTTTTCGGCGAATACGATGTGATAGCGAGGTTAACAACTCCGGACTTAGAGAAGCTAGAAGAGTTCGTCTCACAAAGCATTAGAAACGTTCCTAACGTGCTAGTTACTTCAACAATGATTATTTCCAGAGAATACAAAGGCAAAAGCGATAGACCAAAAAACAAGTAACTGCTTCTTTCATTAAATTTCAAGTTTCAATTTTTAAGGGGAATTCTAAGCGGTAGCAGTTTTCAGATTGGAGAATATCATCTTCGTTATTTTTGCGAATCTAAACAAAGCTGCCTATGGTAATTTATAATTATTTAATTAATTTTTTTAAAGTAATTAATGGTTGTTTTAACTTTTTAGTGTAAAAAATTAACGTTCGATAGCTTTTCGCAACACAAAAAGAGCAAACAAACCAAAATGGTCAAACTTTGCTCAGAAAAAGAAGACGGTGCCTTGAAATTGGACAAAACGCAACAGGGCAGAGGCAAAAAACCTCCTAAAAAAACCATTAAAGAGATATTTTGAGGCAAAATCTTGTTTCTGTATCGCGCTTATACCCTGCCCGACCTATAAAGAGGCAATGCCATCCAATTTTTGTGGAGAGCATTCTCGTGCTATCCACAAGAAAGAGCTGTTTTTTCTTCAGGGACCACCTTTTGTGCGATATTAGCCAAAATATCAAACAACGTCAGCAACTTTTGGTGTGTTCCCCTCCTTTAAGTTACCTGAGCTTTAGTATGAATATATAAGGTTCGTTAAATTTCGATTTTTCTCTCAGTTTTTTGAATTCAAGAAGACATAGCAAAGGGGGTTTGTGGGTTTGGGCGATGCTTTTGTATACGACTCAAGGATATGCTTATCTTTAAACCAAACATAACAGTAATTAGGCGTCAATATGCAAGCAAAAAACAAAACCCCAAGCATTACAAGCCGCGAAATGCGTGCCCTAGAACTCAACGCACAATACTTTGGCCTTAGCCTGCTTCAACTAATGGAGAACGCCGGACGCAGCGTCGCACAAGAAGCCATCACACGCTTTCAAAAGAACAAGAAAGCTGTTGTCTTTTGTGGTTTAGGAGGAAATGGCGGTGACGGCTTCGTTGTAGCGAGGCATCTTTTAGCTGAAGACTTTGAAGTGTCAGTTGTCTTGGTTGGTAGAGGATGCGACATTAGTAGTGAAGCTGCACTAAGCAACTGGGGTATTCTTGAGGCACTTCATGGTAAAGTTTCTCTGCTTGAAGTTACCGACAGTTCACTCATGCCAAAAGTAAATGCTGGCATAATCATCGACGCCTTGTTGGGAACAGGCACTAAAGGAAAACTAAAACAGCCCATAGAAAAAGTAGTTGATTACATTAACACTTTAAGCGGCTTCAAGATTGCAATTGACGTTCCAACAGGGATCGATTCAGACACAGGCGACGTGTTAGGGACCGCCGTAAAAGCAGACTTGACTATAACGTTCCATAAAGCAAAGCCAGGCTTAGAAAAAGCAAAAAAATATGTTGGCGAACTCGAAGTAGTTGACATTGGTTTACCGTCGGCTATGGAGAGATTTGCGGGTCCAGGCGAGGTTTTACTCGCTACTAGACCACGCAATCCGTCAGCTCACAAGGGTGACTTCGGACGCCTGCTAGTTATTGGAGGAAGCGAGGTTTATTCGGGTGCGCCTACTCTGGTTTCACTAGCTGCCATGCGGACAGGAGTAGATATTGTTTATCTTGCCGCTCCAGCAAAAACGGCTATGGCAATTTCCTCCATGTCTCCTGATTTGATAACCATTAAGCTTGAAGGAGAAAACCTTAACCCTGCAAACATGGGAGCAATCAAGCCTTACTTGAGCATGGTCGATGCGGTAGCCATGGGTCCAGGGTTGGGTTTGAATCCTGAAACAATCAAGTTTGTGAAGGTATGTGTGGAAGAGATTGAAAAAGCCAAAAAACCACTGCTTTTAGATGCTGATGGGTTAAAAGCCTTCGCCAAATTCAAACGGCCCCTTGAAGTTCCACTGGTTTTGACACCACATACAGGAGAATACACAATACTAACCGGCGAAGAATTACCCGAAGATCAAGAACAACGTGTCTTAGCTATACAGAAAACCGCCAAAAAACTAAATGCCACTATTTTAGTTAAAGGCAAGGTTGACATTATCTGTGATTCAAACCGTGCGAAGTTAAATTTCACAGGTAATCCAGGGATGACTGTTGGAGGAACGGGTGATGTTCTAAGCGGTATTGTTGGAGGGTTGATGGCTCAGAACGTCGACACTTTTGAGGCAGCCGTAGCAGGTGCATTTGTCAATGGTGCCGCAGGCGACTTCGTTGCAAACGATATTGGATTCCACATGGTAGCAACTGATATTATTGATTGGATTCCTCGTGTTTTTGAGGATCCTATGAGTCATTTGAAGGTGCACAAACCAAGTGGAAAGTGACGCTGATGATCAAAAACCTATTTTGCCAGTAAGGATATCGATTTTTCATGCTGCTCAAGATGATCCTAAAAAAAACACTGCCTTGAGGCTGAAACGTCGAGGATTTGCCAGAATAGTGACAAGGGTAAGGTTTTTGCCGAAACGTGCAATAGTGCTAAATCCATTTAGCGAAATCGCGTTCTCTCCAGCAGATAGGGAAAGGCTGGAACAGTTTGGGTTGGCTGCGTTGGATTGCAGTTGGGAACATGCTCAGAAAGTTATGGGGGAGCACGTGAGGGGAACTAGTCGTTGTTTGCCGATTCTGATTGCGGGTAACCCTGTTAATTTTGGCAAGCTTACGAAGTTGACGACTGCTGAAGCTATTGCTGCAGCATTGTACATTGCTGGGTTTAAGGAGGAGTCGGAGCGGCTTTTGTCGATTTTTACTTGGGGGCATACCTTCTTTGAACTCAACAACATGTTATTGGGCAATTATGTAATGGCGAAGGACAGCGCTGAAATCGTTGAGATGCAGAATAGGCTTCTTAAAGTCAAAAAATGCGAGTAAACTGTGTTTGGGGGATGCTTTTGTATACGGAAACCTGAAAGGCTTATTTCTAACCATGCAAAAATAAGTAGAAAAGGCGTTGGGAGACTTGAAGCTTGGAGTTTATCACTGATTTTTACCTGTTTTTGGCTTCAGTCTTATTGATTTCCCTCTCAGGAGTTCTGATGCCTGGACCTTTATTTGCAGTCACAATAAAGAAGGCATCAAAAAGCAAAACAGCGGGCGCCTTAATAGCGGTTGGTCATGGAATTGTAGAGTTCCCATTGATGTTCCTGATCTTTTTTGTACTAAGCCAATTTACCCTTCCCAGCATTGTACAGATTGCAGTAGGTTTGGTTGGGGGTTTGCTAATGATTTTTATGGGTGTGCAAGCCTTTCGAAATAGGCACAAACAGGAAGAAGCAACAGTGAATTTAAAACGGGATTCCGTATTCGCTGGAGTATGGACGACGGCTGCAAACGCAGGCTTTATCCTTTGGTGGCTAACGATTGGAACCACTCTTATTTTGAATGCGAAACTGTTTGGGCTGTTGGGGTTTTCTGTCTTTGCAGGAGTTCATTGGCTCACCGATTTCTTGTGGTACGCAGTGGTAGCTTTGTTAATTTTTAAGTCTCACCGGTTCTGGACTGAACGCATACATATGGGAATTACTCTTTTTTGTGTGGCTGTGTTCATTGGTTTTGGAGCTTACTTTATGGGTTCGGCGTTGTGGTCTCTGTTTGCATAGTTATATAGCCTTTTGAGATTAGGGGTATTCATGGAGTTTAAAGTAGGAAACGCTACGTTGGAACTAATTAAGGGCGATATCACGGATGTGGAAGCCGACGCTATCGTGAACGCGGCTAACTCGACGCTGCTTGGAGGCGGAGGAGTAGACGGAGCAATACACCGCAAGGGTGGACCAAAAATCCTTGAAGAATGTAAACTTATACGGGCAACTGAATGGCCTGATGGATTGCCAACAGGAAAAGCAGTGATGACGTCAGGCGGCAACCTAAAAGCTAAACATGTAATTCACACGGTCGGACCAGTTTGGCTTGGGGGTTTTCATGTGGAAGCTAACCTTTTGAAGCAGGCGTATCGTAACACATTAAAGCTTGCAGTTTCTAAAGGACTCAGAACCATCGCGTTTCCATCAATTAGCACTGGAGCTTACGGCTACCCCATTGAAGAAGCGAGCCATGTTGCCCTAAGCACCGTTAAAACATTTTTAGAAAGTGAAGATAAGATTGAAAGAGTAATTTTTGTATTGTTTTCGGAGAGAGATTTTGAGGTTTATTTAAAAACAGCTAAGCTATTTTCTTTAGTTACCTCTTCATTTTGTCAGCCAAAAAAAACCCTTGGCAACCTTGGTTAAAACAACCCAACCGGTACACGGTACAACGTCTTCTGAAGCAAAGCCATAGGATTCTAATCATTCCACTTTGTGTGGTTGTAGGCCAGCATTCAACAACTACAACCAACAAACCCCAATAAACAACTTAAATCAAAAATTAAACCCAAAAAGCAAATCCCCAGGAAAAAATCCTATAGGAAAAGCCACAACAACAACCAATAAGAAACCAGAAATCAATCCTAGAAATTAAAAAGGAACTTTATTTGGAATTTTTATTGCCAAACAAAACTTCGTTTCAGCGCAGTTATCCGTTAGTCGTTTTCAAATTTATTAGCGAGTAGATGTCGTGTTTTTTGCCAAGTGCTTTTCTTCCATCCAAATAACCCAGTTCAATGAGGAAGCCCAAGCCTACAACTTTGCCGCCTAACTTTTCAACTAATTCAATGTTAGCTTTTGCTGTTCCGCCTGTTGCTAATAAATCATCAATGAGCAGAACATTTTGTCCTTTTTCGATGGCGTCCTGATGTATTTCGATGGTGTCGCATTCATACTCTTTCTTGTAGGTTAAGTCCACACATTTGTAGGGGAGTTTGCCTTTTTTGCGGACGGGAACAAAACCCACGCCGAGTTCATAAGCTAAAGGTGCCCCGATTATGAAACCTCTGGCTTCGTTGGAAACGATAACGTCAATTGGTTTGCCTCTGTAGTGGTCAGCTAACTGTTTGATACATTCATGGAAGCTGACTTTGTCTTTTAAAAGGGGTGTGATATCCCAGAAAACTACTCCTTTGAACTCGGGGATTCTTCGGATTTTTCCTTTAAGATCAACAGTCTTGTCGGTTTTGTTCATTTATTTTTCTCCTTTTACACGAATGATCCTTTTAAAGCTTGATTACAAAAACAGCCGCTTTCGCTGGGTGTTTTAGCAATGGTTTGGGCGATTATCTGCTTAACATTTTCTATATTACTCTTCATAGTGGCAAGAACGTCATCAACAGAGACTACATGATCTTTCCAAACATCATAGTCAGTTACAGTTGAAATAGACGAATAGCAGATTTCAGCTTCCCTCGCCAAAACACATTCAGGAACCACCGTCATACCAACCACGTCTGCACCCCACTGTCGATACATTTTAGATTCAGCCTTAGTTGAGAAACGTGGTCCTTCTATGCAGACATATGTGCCTGATTCATGCATTTTGACCCCTAATCCTTTAGCGACCGAAATTAAGGTCTTACGTAGTTCAGGGCACATAGGTTCCGCGACAGATATGTGGCAGACCTTGTCTTGAGTGTAAAATGATTGCTCACGTCGGGTGGTGCGGTCGATGAATTGGTCCACGAAAACAATTTCGCCAGGACGATACTCTTCCCGCAAAGACCCAACGGTTGAAGGCGCCAAAATCCGCTTCACACCCAACTTCTTGAGAGCAAAAATATTTGCGCGAACGTTGATGTCAGTAGGGCGTATAGTGTGTTTTTTTCCGTGTCTTGGCAGAAACGCAACACATTTACCACCTAACTCACCGACAGTTATGGCATCGGAGGGTTTACCGTAGGGTGTTACCACCATAACTTCCTCTACGTTCTTGAGAAGTTTAGGGTCATAAAGACCAGTTCCGCCGACTACTCCAAATTCAGCTTGCATAAAAACCTAATTCAAGCGTTTGGCTTATAAAAATACCGACCCAAAATAAATAGCAATTAGCAAGAGTACTGAAAGGCTGTTATTTTTTTGTGGCGATGGAAATGAGGGAAAATGTGATGAAGTAGGTTCCATTAAAAAACCTCAAATTTAGATCTTACAGATTCTTTTCATTTAGGATGAGAAAGGCTCCTCAATTATGTTTATTGGTTTGTTGCATATTGGGCAAACATCGTCGTTTGATTGGATATTGGCTCCGCAGTTGGGGCACTTATTGTTCTTTCTGGCTAAGTGCAAGCCTTCTTTTTCTTTGATGATTTTTCCGTCTTTCAAAAGCAGCATCCGTTCCGTGTGGTTAGCGGCTTGACTATCATGCGTAACCATTATGATGGTAGTGCCCTGTGTTAAGTTGAGGTTTGCGAGGAGTTTGATGATTTCCTGCTTGTTTTGGCTGTCCAAGTTTCCTGTCGGTTCATCGGCAAGGATAAACGCGGGGTTGTTTGCTAATGCTCTTGCAATGGCGACTCGTTGTTGTTCTCCTGCGCTGAGACGTTGGGGTCGATGGTTTTCTCTTCCTGAAAGCCCAACCATCGCTAAAAGTTCACTTGCACGTTTTTTCCGTTCAGTTTTCGATTTAATTTTGCCTTCCATGGGCAACTCGACGTTTTCTCGGGCGTTTAGGTATGGTAGCAGGTTGAAGGTTTGGAATACGAAACCCATTTTGTCTCTACGTATTTTGTAGAGTTGATTTTCGGGCATTTTGCCTACGTCGATTCCGTCTAAGAGGACTTGCCACTTGTTGGTTTGTCGATGCAGCCGATGACGTTGAGCAGGGTGGTTTTGCCTGAGCCTGAGGGTCCCATGATTGCTACGAATTCGCCTTCGTTGACTTGAAGGTTTAGGTTGGTTAGGGCGTGGACGGGGCGTTTGCCTAGCATGTAGGTTTTGTTTAGGTTTTCTATTTGTCAGCACTGGTTTACTCATATTTCATTGCCTCTGCTGGTCTGATTTTTGCTGCTCTCCATGCCGGATACAGGCTACCTACTGCGCCAAGCAATATGGCATGCACCGAACGCTATTAGGACTAACTCCAAATTCACGGATGCAGTGGTTGTTGTCAGTGATGCAGCTCTTGCTATCCCGGCGCCTTGGGTTCCAAACAGGTTTACGCTTGGAAGCAACAGCGCTGAAATCGTGGGTGCAGCGATTGTGCCGATTGCTATTCCAACTACACCTGCAATTAAGCTTAGCAGGATACCTTCAAGCATGAATTGCCCCATTACCGTTTTGTTGCTAAACCCGATTGCTTTTAGAGTGCCGATTTCTTTGGTTCGCTCCCTAACAGTGTAGAGCATAACGAATAGTACTATCAGGCTTGTTGCGGCAACTACAACGATGATTTCTTCAAATGCAGTTGTCTGGGTTGCCCCAATAGAAGCTTGTGCATTCTCAAGGGCAGTGTTATAGGTTGATTGGACTGCTTGAAGTTGAGTTAAACGTTCCTGACCAGTTGTCACTGTAAGCTCTGAATGCAATGAGCTAATAGAGCTTGCGACCTGTGTTACGACGTCACTGCTTTGCGCGAATACCCTAAGACTGGTGATGTATCCGGTGTTGTTTGTTACCGCTTGAGCATCAGATAGGTTCATGTACAAAGTTAGTCTGTCAGAAACTGATGTAGTTCCATGAATGCCTACCACTGTGAAGTCTTGACCAAGAACCGAAATTGTGTCGCCCACTCCAGCGTCGAAATACGCCGAGTTATTCTCGCTTAGCAAGACAACTCCACTCTCGCCAGCCTGCAAGTTTCGTCCAGCAGTAATATTCGTTGTTAGCACGGGATAGTTGTCAATAAGATTTGACGTCAACGGTATGCCTTCAATGGTGTATTCAGTTAACATCCGAGTAAAGGTTCGACCCATCATGGAAATTGTTTCGTTGCTTCCTTCAGAAGCTTGAAGGATAGGCTCAACAGCTGCAACACCCGAGATACTATTGTTTATGTCAGTGTACAAACTCTCGTTCATTGGATTTGCCTGTCCACCACCAAAAGCGCCACCGCCAAACTGACCGGGGATACCACCACCGATACCACCACCACCGCCGAATTGGCTGGGGTCAAAACCACCACTGCTTCCGGTTGGAGGACTTCTTTGACCAAACTGGTCAGGTATAGAACTAGTTGAATCGGGTGGTCTAAAGCCGAAACCTGCAAAATCTGATGCCAAACTGCAATCTATTTGAGTTAAAGTTTGGTTAATCGATTGCCCTGTTTGGGTTATTGTGTTGCTTAGGTTTGAGGCGAGGTTATTTGCTGTTTCTTGGTTAGCTAAAACTCCAGCGGGTATTGAAATCATTATCGCCATAGAGAAACCTAATGCAATAATTACTAGTAACGCACGAATTTTTCTTCTCGAAATATTTCTTATTGCTCTATTGATTATTCCCATAATTACACCTTTCTTTTGTTAATATGGATGACAGCCAAGAAGAGACTTGTAGGGGTATTTCGATTGGGCAGTTACTAGGCTATTGGCCTTTTGTAAATCCAAATCTCTTCTTGGCTGCTTAACCCCAGCGTTACCCAGATGTGTTATTAAATAATTTTTCAAAATCTTACCCAAATCTAACCCTAATTGTAAAGTGCTAGTCTGCCACAAACAAAAAAATAAGAAATATTTTTTTAAAAAAAAATAAAGAAAAAAGTGCTGTTAACTTACTTGTCGATTTCTGTAATCATCATTGTCACGATTTTTGTTACTTTTGCTTGACTGAGATCAACGATTACGAATGCTCTACTTCCATTGTTGCCTTCTAGAAAGAACATTTGCAGTTGAAGCTTTGGTCGATATGTTGCCATTACCATCTATTGATGTGGTGATTACTGGACGGATAGAAGTTATGTTGAATCCTTGGGTTAGTAGGTTTTGTACGTCACTATCACTCTTCGCTATGTTTGTCACGTTTGCGGTAAAGTCAGCACTTAATTGCATAGCTCCAGGGCCTAATCCTCCTCCGAAGCCTCTTGCCATTCCTCTGTGACCCATGCCAAATCGGGGTTCCATACCCATAGCCATGGGCCCGTTGCCAAATCCGTTAAGAATGTTTGGATCATTATCAGTTGCGTTTACGGAAGAAGAGGGGGTTGTTTCGGAGTCGGCAGCAACAGATGTGGTCGTGTCAGCTTTAGCAGTGGATTGGTTCATATAGATTAATGAACCAGCAACTAATGCGATTGTGATAACTGACAGTAATGCCAAGGCTTTAGTTTTTGAGTTCATATCCTGTTATTTCACCTCCCAATTTTCAAAAAAACTGTGAGTGTCAGCTTATTAAGGGATTTTTCAAGATTACACCCAAATTCAGTCCAAATTCCCAATTCTTCTGGAGTTTGAAAGCACACATTTATTACTCCAGTCCGATTAAATCTGAAGAAGAATTCCTCAATGTACGGAGACTAAAAATGTCGGCAAATGCGCGCTCGCTAAAATACCTGCTAGGATGGCTGATTGCAGGCACTAGAGGTGGACCGACCCGTGCAAAAATAATTTTAGCTTTGAAAGAGACTCCGCAGAACGCAAACCAGCTGGCGACGCTGCTAAAAATGGATTACAAAACCATGAGGCATCACCTTGAAGTTTTGGAGAAGAACAAAATGATAACTTCTGTCGGAGATAGGTATGGAGCAACATATTTTCTATCTCAAACACTGGAAGACAACTATGTCTTGTTTGAGGAGATTGTGAATAAAATCGGGAAAAAGTAGAAAAAGGAGAACACCACGTTGGAGAAACAAATGAGCAATAGATTCAAAATCGGATTAATTCTGACTGTATTGATAGCGGTCGCAGTTGTAACTGCCCTTTGGGCGTTAGTAGCATTACATGAGCCGCCTCTTCAGTTAAGACGTGCTCCGCCACCAGCCGGCTTCATTCCAGGGGACTTCGAATACTTCTACGTGGCGTTCACGATTATTTCAACTATAAATATTACTTTACTCGTGATCGTATTATTATCATACATAAGCATCTACAGTAAAACACGCTCTCCTTTTACGATTGGACTGATAATTTTTGCATTAGCATTCTTACTAAAAGATATAGCATCTCACCCATTCGTAGTAGGGCTATTCAGCTTTAGAGCATATGGTCTTGGACCCTTCGCGTTCCTCCCCGGACTATTTGAAATTGCCGCTCTATCGGTTTTACTCTACCTAAGCGTGAGGTATTAAGTGGCAGCATAAATCGAGCTTGACTTTCACATTTTAGAGTGGGTTGGGTCGAATATGGAAAAAATCTTTTATACATAATACGTCTATGACGTTAAGAAAACAGATGAGCGCACATGAGCCAAGAAAACAATGTCCAAAGAAAAGGTAATTTAAAAGTCTTAGTCTTCGCATTAGTTGGTGTAGTTGTAATTCTTGCTGCTAGCTTAGTGGGTGTTATTGCGATTTATCAACCGATTGATTCACAATTGGCAGCGAAGGATAATACCATCAGTTCTTTACAATCGCAGATTTCAAGTCTGGAATCTGAACTTGCTTCCCAAAGCAATTCCTCTTCTACTCAAGCCTATGTAAATCAAATAACCCTCTTGAACCAACAATTGGCAAGTTTAAATGATTCCTTTACAGCCGCTCAATCAGATGCATATTCATTTCAAAGTATTCTTCAACTACAAGAGTCAGGAACACTCTACTCTAATTCATTAACCCAAGACGCTAATACTACAACAACTATCTGGAATGACCAATTAGAATACGCCGGCTACGTTGTCGTCCAAGCAACAGCCACCGCAAACACAACCTACGCGGAAGTAATATACAGCTATACAGGAGCCAATTTCGACTATAACCAAACAATTGGAACATCAGGAAGCGCTGTTTTTCCAGTCTTACCAGGAATAGTTCAAGTCATTGTTGGCAACATAAATCAGAATAACTCAAACAATTTAACAATAACCGCCACATACTTTTACTAATTATATTTCTTTTTAATTAAAACAGATTACTAAATATTTTAGAAACAACAAAAAAACACTAACATATGTTGATCTGACTCAAACTTGAAACCCCACCGAGTACATTCTGGTACCTGCACTCGATTTGCCTTCAGCCAGCTAACCCAAAAACACACCTCTTTAGCCGCAAACAAAGGGAAGAAGAAGATTTTCCTTGTCCAACCCTTTTTTGGCACTTCAATCTGCAAACATTTCAAGCCCTAAAAGCAAAAAGCAACCCAAAACAAACTTATCCAAAATGCTAATAGGTAATGGAAGAAGAAAATTTACCTTTTCCGAACCCTCTTTTTTCTTCAAACAGCAAACAACACAAACCCCAAACAAGAAAAACAACCCAAACCACAATTATCAAAATGCAATTGCAACCCTTCTTCTTCTATCACACAAAAAAAACCACCCATACCTCTTCAAACATCTAACGCTCAGGGCAATCCTCCACCATCTTATGCTAAAAATTCTTCAATTCCACACTACCCAAACTGCATAAATAACCAAAAACAATCATATCGATTAAACCAATCCCAAGAAAAAAATAATTGTAAACATCCCTCAACAGCTAATAAGTTGTAATGCTAATTGTAGATTAAGAAGTGCTCTTTCTATGCAAAATCCTTCGAAAACTGGAAGAAAACCTAATCGGCTAATTAAAGAAAAAAGCCCCTACCTACTTCAACACGCTTACAATCCCGTCGAATGGTACTCTTGGAGTATTGAGGCGTTTGAGAGAGCTAAAGCTGAGGATAAACCTCTTTTCGTTTCTATAGGTTACTCCACCTGCCACTGGTGCCATGTAATGGAGAAAGAATGCTTCGACGATGATCAAGTAGCTCAACTTATGAACCAAACCTTCATCTGCATCAAAGTTGACCGCGAAGAACGACCCGACCTTGACGCTGCATACATGGCGGTATGTCAAGCCATGGGAAGGAACTGCGGCTGGCCCCTAAACATCATCATGACGCCTGACAAAAACCCCTTTTTCGTCGCAAGCTACATCCCAAAAGAAAACCGCTACGGCACAGTAGGCATGCTCAGTCTTGTACCCCAGATCGGAGAAATCTGGAGAACTAGAAAAGCCGAAATGGAATCGATTGGCAAAGAACTCAAAGAGCAAATAGCAGTTCAAACCCCAACTGAAACGAATAACCATCTTGACAAAAGTGCACTTAATGACGCTTACGATCAATTGTTCTTGCGTTTTGACCAGGAAAACGGCGGATTTGGGCGAGCACCGAAATTTCCCTCACCCCACAACCTTTTATTTTTGCTAAGGTACGCGCACCGAACAAAGGAAAAAACCGCTTCAATGATGGTTGAGAAAACCTTGCGTGCAATGAGGTTAGGCGGGATCTTTGACCAAGTAGGCTTAGGTTTTCACCGTTACTCTACAGATGCACAGTGGTTGGTTCCGCATTTCGAGAAGATGCTCTACGACCAAGCCTTGCTATCGTTAGCTTACCTTGAAGCCTACCAAGCGTTGGGTTCACCTAAATTCATGATAACAGCCAAAGAAACCTTAGAGTATGTTCTAAGAGACTTGGTTTCTCCTGAAGGTGGTTTCTATTCTGCTGAAGACGCTGACAGTGAAGGAGAAGAAGGCAAATTTTACCTCTGGACACTTGACGAAGTAAAACAAGCCATCGGAGAAGACGCAGATTTAGCAATCAAACTTTTTGGTGTTAAGGCTGAAGGCAACTTCTTTGAGCCTCTCAGAGGAAAGAATGGAAAGAACATTCTTCATTTGGCTTTACCGCTGGAACAAGTTGCTACAGAATCCAACCTAACGATGGATGCACTCATAGGTAAGCTCGCAAAAATCACTAACACGCTTTTCCAAGTTCGAGAGAGAAGAATTCATCCACCGAAAGATTACAAAGTGCTAGTTGATTGGAACGGGTTAATGATTACAGCCTTAGCTAGGGCAAACCAAGTTTTAGGCAACGCAAAGTATCTGCAAGCGGCAACTAAAACCGCAGACTTCATCCTCGAACAAATGAAGACTTCCGAAGGGAAACTATACCACCGATACGCTAAAGGAGAAAGAGCTGTTAATGGGTTCTTAGACGACTACGCATATCTAGTTTACGGTCTAATTGAACTCTATGAAGCATCTTTTGACGAAAAATATTTGCAGTCAAGTTTAGACTTAACCAAAACTATGATTGAGCAATTCTGGGATGAAAAAAACGGCGGCTTCTTCTTCACGACCAAAAGTGAGGATGATTCAGTACCCAGACTTAAGCAGACCTACGATGGAGCAGTACCATCGGGAAATTCGGTTGCTCTTCACAACATGCTGCGATTGGCGCGTTTAAGCGGGGAGTCAAGTTTTGAGGTTTACTCGACAAAGCTGCTAGAAGCGTTTTCTGAAGAAATTAAGGAGCAACCGCTTGGCCACACATTTATGCTTGTGGGCTTAGATTTTGTTTTGGGACATGCGTTTAACGTTGTTTTGGTAGGTGCTCCAGGAGATAGGGACACTGTTGAAATGATTGCGGCTTTAAGAAAGAATTACTTGCCTAATTTAACAGTGACAATGTGGACTTCTGAAAGAGCCAAATCTGCGGTTCCCAGTGTTTTTTACGAGAAAATTGACGGCAAACCCACCGCGTATATTTGCCGTGACCAAACCTGCATGCCACCGACAAATAACATTGAAAAAATGCTTGAGTTACTAAAAACATAATGGTAATTTAATATTTTAGGCGCCGGGAATGGGATTCGAACCCATGCGGACCAGAAGGTCCACGGGCTCTCAAGGCCCGCGCGTTAACCACTCTGCCATCCCGGCACAGACAAATCAACAGTTCTAGTTCACTGTGTCTTAAATGTTTACCGAAACTCAAATAGTGGATCGTTGAGAAAAGTACTTAACACCCAAACCTAACCGTTGATGCATGACAACAGCCACCATTGTGCATATCCCGAGCAACATTCTCGACGCAGTTTATGCAGGTGCAAAAGAGTTGTATCCACGCGAAAGCTTCTTGTTGTTGAGGGGTAAAAAAAGCAAAGGTGTTATCAGAATTACCGATTTGGTTTTGGCTCCATTTGCGGTTCACCGTGAAGGTGAGGTCCATTTTAATCCATACATGTTTGCGGGTGATTACTCTTTGGTTGGCACAGTTCATTCTCATCCGTCGGGTAACATTTCGCCAAGTCATGTGGACTTGAATTATTTTTTTGGTCGGATCCTAATGATTGTAGGTTATCCCTATGAGGGGAATGGTTGCGTTGCAGCTTACGATTCAATTGGAGATAGAGTACCTGTAGAAGTTACTGCGCCCGTGGAATGTAAGGATGAAGATTTTTATTAATTTGTGCCTTGGGATTTTAGGGTGAATGTTTGGTATTCAGCGATGAAGTCTAGGGCGAATTTATCGGCGCCTCGCTCAGTACCTTTATGCATCCTATCCACAGATTTACTTCGCAAATGATGGTAGAATTCGTGAAGAATAACAAAGGGATTAAGCATCACTTCGCTATTTAAAACGGAAATAGTCTGGGTTTTCGATGTATAGCAACCAAACGCAGTTATTTTGTGTCCTTTCGGTAAACCCACTTTGAGGTTAGGAACTTTAACTTTGTAGTTTTTCGCAAGCAATTCAAGGGCTTCTTCAGGTTTTCCATTGAAAATAAGCCAAACCACTAAGGTTTTAAAGTTGTTTTGAGCCATCGAGAATCTCTTCTTTTAGGGCTAGTAGCTTAATTAACCGGTTATTGACCATAGGTTCCTCGCCTAATCTTTTCTGCAAGCAAATGAACAAATTCAATTGGCCAAACGTCATCACAAACATCATCGGTTAAAATATTTCGTTGATGATACATGGAAATTAAATCGTTTTTGAGTAGAAGAATTAGAATAAACTTGTGTCCATATGTCCGCTTGAACAAAGCATATTTTCTCGCCTGTTTTTTAGTCATTTCAAAATGCGGCTCAAGAATAATTTTTCTGCCCGAAATAGTTTTCTCCAAAATAAAATCGGGAGTATAAACTTCGTTTGGCAAAGGAAAACTGATTGTTTCATAACCGTATGGAATATGCAGCCTCAGAAGAGTAAGGGCTGTTTTTTTCTCCCATCCGCTTTTGTAGCGGCTCATCTTCTGATAGTACGCCTGCGATTGACCAGTGATTTTTTGCATGCGGTCAAGGAAGTCGAGAGCCGTTTTGAGTGTGTAGCGGTTGAGGGTTTTTTGTTTAAGCCAACGTCCTAACAAGAAAAACGGATAATCAACCTTCGCCGGGTCTTGAGGGAATAGTCGCTTTGCAAAATTGGTCAATTTTTGCCGTGCTTCCCCAGCTGTTTGTTCGTCTCTCCAAACAGATGGAGAAGCGGAATTAATTATACCCAAACTGGCTGCAACATTTGCGTTCTCTTTTGTAAGAGGTACATAGAGGTCTTCTGGTAGGAGATGGTCGTATATTTGCAAGTCTGGTTGGGGACGCACCATCCACCGCATATAAATCCAAGCGCGATCCTTGTGTGGCCCACTGAGGGCAGTGAGGTTTTTCGCCATATCCTCGATGAAGTCTTTGGGTTTTGTGAATTTTTGAGCGTATTTTAAGAGGTTTCTTTCTGCATTAAGTTTGACAAACAGGTTGATTTGGGCTAAAATTTCTGATGCAGCTTTCTTGTTTGGTCCCAAATCATGGTAGAAATCGGCTTTTACGATTTCTTCTTCGAAAAGGTGAGCCTTTTTAATTTCGAAGAGGTTACTGCCGAAAGCCTCATGTAAATATACCATGAGCATCCGCGCGTTTTCCGGGTACCCAACCACTGTGTCATCAAGGATTGAGGCAGCTAACAAAAAATAGTGGGCTACGGTTTTTCTTTCTTCATACTTTTCCGAGTAAGGGTTAAAAAGTAGGCGTGGACTCATGCGTCGATCCCATTGGACATCAACGACGTTAGAGTTTTTGTTTATGAATTCTACTAGTAACGAGAGTATCTCGTCGGTTGCAACCACAGCCTATTACCCAAACACAGCTAATGCGTGTAAGGTGACTTAAAACTTCCGTCACAGTAAACAAGCAGGAATCAGTTACTAAGAAACACCCAAAAAATATTAAAAAATGACCCGAGATTGCAGACGAAAAATAGACATAGAATTTAACTCGTAGAAGATTGAGGGATGTTCTTAGGAGAAAGTGGGTAAATGTCTAGTAAACCCAACTGCCTAACCCCTCAACCCCAAACCCTATTTCAACCGACTTAGCTTAAATAATTTTGTACAATTCCAAAGTTCAAGACGTTTCTTTAAAAGAAATAGAATTGAAGGATTGCATTTTAATGTTAAGGAGAAAATAGGTTCAAACGCCAAGATACCCATACTTTTGCAACTCTATCCCAAAGAACAATCAATAGAGTTCCACATTTAATTGGCAGGGCACAAGGTTTTTAGGAAACGAAAGTAATGTTGAAGAAGCGTCAAGTAAAAAATCAAAGAACCTATAAAGGAAAGGCGCATAGAAAAAGATGCAAAACGTGGGCCGGTCGTCTAGCCTGGTTAGGACATCTGCTTGACGTGCAGAAGGTCGCCGGTCCGAATCCGGTCCGGCCCACCACGAGCAATTTATATTACAAGGTAAGTCCAGTTAAGATCTATCTATACGCGTAAACGATCATTCATTTAGCACGAGGGATTGGATTATGGTTTGCAGTGAGCAATTTATTTGAAAGTTAACCCGAATTAGATTTGAATTATAAAATAATCATTTAAAGCTAATGTTTTTTAAATTAACATTTGTTTTTTAATACGCTTTGCTTTGGACGTATTTTCAATTACTCAACATAATCGGCAATTTTTCTAGCATAAATCTGTTCAATAATGTTAATTAATGAACGAATACATATTTCTTTTTTTAATTTAAGGAAAAATAATTTGGTGGATGAAAATTGAGCGAAAGAGTACATAAAAATGGTTCATACCTAAATGGAAAATCAACTGTTGGAACAAATACTCGAGTAAAAGACACAAGTACAATCAGCGGCATGTGTCCAATATGCATCCATGATTGCCCAGTTTTATGCGAAATCAGTCTCTCAGCATTCAGAGGACGAGAAGCACTCTATCCAGAGCCAGCACAGTTTGGAACCAGCACCGCAGGAGCTCTCAAAAACTTCGGTCTAGACTGGTCACACTTTAGCATCCAAGCAGGACTATTTGATGCACAAGGTACAGCAGAGACCTCAGAAGCAGCCATTTTTCCAAACGCAAACTTGGAAACCATCGTAGGCGGAATGCCTCTTAAACTCCCAATACTAACAGGTGCTTTTGGTTCAACAGAAGTTGCGCGTGTAAATTGGGACGCTCTTGCAATCGGTGCAGCTTTATCAGGCGTATCTGTAACTATAGGAGAAAACATCGCCGGTATGGATATTCAGTCCGAATTATCAAATGGAAAAATTACACATTCGCCCGAACTAAAACGAAGAGTAGATGCTTTCAGAAAGTTCTGGGACAAAAAACATGGCGATGTAATCATCCAAACAAACGTTGAAGACCAAAGGTTAGGCATAGATGCATACGCTCTCTCTAAACTTGAAGTAAACATCATTGAACGCAAATGGGGACAAGGAGCAAAGGCCATTGGCGGCGAAGTACGCCTCAAAAGTATCGAGAAAGCAATACTACTGAAAAAACGTGGTTACATCGTTATACCTGATCCAGAAGATCTGGTCGTTCAGCAAGCATTCAAAGCCGGAGTATTCCAAACCTTTGAGCGGCACAGTAGAGTCGGTATACCAAAAGAGAAATCGTTTATTGAAGACATTGAATGGCTACGTGAACAAGGTGCAAAAAGAGTTTTCCTAAAAACAGGCGCATACAGACCTTCCGCTGTAGCATACACAATGAAATTTGCCTCAGAAGCCAAGATTGACGCTTTAAGTTTTGATGGTGCAGGAGGCGGAACAGGCATGAGTCCAGTGCCAATGATGGATGAAATGAGCATCCCAACACTATACCTACAAGCCTTAGTTATGCAGTGTGCCCAAATTCTAAAGAAAAAAGGCAAACACGTTCCAGACCTTGTAATGGCAGGCGGATTCATTGAAGAAACGTCAATATTCAAAACAATCGCTTTAAGCAACTTCGGACAAGGACCACTCGTCAAAGCAGTTTTGATGGGGCGCTCGCCTATCACCGCAGCTATGAAAGCAAACTACTTCAAACAACTAGCAAAAGAAGGCAAATTGCCCAAGAACTTCGTTGACAAATTTGGTGCAACTCCAGAAAAATTCTTCATTGCAACACCAGAATTGAAAGCAGAATATGGCACAAAGATTTGACGAAATTCCGTTGGAAAGCATTGGTGTTTATACGTACTTAAAGGACAGAGTTGGCGTTGGATTAAAACAGTTAATGGCAGGCAATAGAAAATGGAAGCTTGATTTGCTTACGCGAGGAGACCTAATGAGTCTCAGTGAGATAGCTACCAAAGTCACTGGCATTCCATTAGCACACGAAGTTGAAAATGATGCAGTAGTCAAAATATTAGACTACTAATCTTTTTCTTTTTTTAACTTGAATCTCAAGAGGCTTTGAAAAAACGATCGATAATATTGACTTAGCAATATCTAATGAACAAGACAAATTAGAGAAATACAAAATAGAAATGCAAGCAGTTCGCCAGCAATTCATAAAGGTCACTGGCGCTTTTTTTGCGATTTGGTACAATTCAACTGTAAGAAATTATGTAATTAGAGATTCCCAAAATACTCTAAGTTTGGGTAAAGATCGATTGACACAATTAAAAGCAAAACTAAAAGACCTTACTGACAATGCAGAGAAATCTACTAATGATTTTCTCTCCGCCAATTCTTTGTGGTGGCATTTATCCCCAAAAGATGGAGACAATAATGTTTCCGTTTATTCGCAATATGGAAGTAAAGTTCCTGAGATCATTGACCAGCCAATTCGAAAGGGACTGGGAATATTAGGAGTTCTTTTGGAAGAATTTGGGTACAATGTTGCCACTAAAGTAGGAAGTTATGATGATGAAGTTACTATCTGGAACAACAAGAATATTAGTCCATACCCAACTAATCCAGTGCCTTATTACCCAGACAGCTTGGATTGGTCGTCAGAAATGAAAGATTTAATGAAAAAATACAATGAAATCTATAAACAAGCACACGATGCCCACTCAGACATTAAGCGTCTTCAACAATCAAAGGTCGATAAACAAGCAGCTAATCTATGGGATTCATTATAGTAGACTCAATTCTTTTAACCAAACCCGTATGTTAATTTAGCAGGCAAAGACATGAATTACAAAGGATTTATCAGAAAATTCTCTTCAATAATAACAGTTTTAATTAGTGTCGGCTTAGGGTTACTGGCTCCAGATATAGGAGTACTCTGGCACCCCTACACATCGATAATTCTCGCGTTGATCATGTTCTTAGTAGCATTGAATATTAACCCAAAAGAATTTGTCAGCTCGATAAAAAACTATAAAATTATCCTACTTGCGCTATGTTTGGTCTTTCTTGTGCCTCCAATATTTTCAGTCATAGGGATTCCTTTTTTCAAACCAATAGAGTACGCCGCATTAATAATAGCACTCAGCTCGCCTGCAGCAATTTCATCGGTGTTTTGGTGTGATGCTTTCGAAGGTCATACATCCTTAGCCCTCATCATAAGCATGATGACGAATCTTATGGCTCTCATAACCATTCCATTAACAATTCTATTCATGACGCAAACAATGGTCCAAATAAACTCAACAGAAATCTTTTCAAATCTATTTTTTATTTTAGTAGTACCTCTGGTAACCGGGCAGGCATTAAGAAAACTATCATCGCAAAAAACCCAAAAAATCAATATTCACAGTTCCCCTATCCAGCACGCACTCGTCTTATTCCTAATATGGGGCGCCATAGCACCGGGGGCTGCTCTTATACAGGAAAACCCCGTTGAATTTATGCTACTTCTGCTCTTCATAGTGTTAATTCTAAGTGCGACTTTTACAGTAGCCTATTTCACTGGCAAGAAATTTGGTCACTCAAGAGCAATATCATTAAGCATAGTTAGCAGCCATAAGAATTCAACTCTGGCAATCGTGATCGGCGAATTAGTACTTGGGCCATTAGCGTTACCAGCGTTAATAGCAAACCTTGTCGGACAAAATCTCTTTCTTATCCCAGCTAGAGCAGCAATTTATTTTACTTCAGATGAGTCATCGGAAGTCTGCACCTAGAGTATTTGGTTTAGGATAAAAGGGCGCAGATAATATCTTTCATTCACTTTGTAATTTCTTAAAATGGGAAGACAAATATCATAATACTACATTTTGAATGCCAAATTTCAAAATCTTTGCTAATTGATCTTTAGAAAAAGTAGTCAGGTCTTCTTTCTCTTTTCTATAATCTAGTTTGGTTGTTGTTGTGGCTTTTCCTATAGGATTTTTTCTTGGGGATTTGCTTCTTGGGTTGAATTTTTGATTCAGATTGTTTTTTGGGGTTTGCTGGTTGGAGTTGTTGAATGCTGGCCTACAACCACTCAAATTGCGATGACTAGAATCCTATGGCTTTGCTTCAGAAGACGTTGTAGCGTGTACCGGTTGGGTCGTTTTAGCCAAAGATGCCAAGTGGTTTTTTTTGGCTAACAAAATGAAGAGGTAACTAAAGAAAATAGCTCTTAGCTGTTTTTAAATAAACCTCAAAATCTCTCTCCGAAAACAATACAAAAATTATTCTTTCAATCTTATCTTCACTTTCTAAAAACGTTTTAACAGTGCCTAGGGCAACATGGCTCGCTTCCTCAATGGGGTAACCGTAAGCTCCAGTGCTAATTGATGGAAACGCGATGGTTCTAAGTCCTTTAGAAACTGCAAGCTTTAGTGTGTTACGATACGCCTGCTTCAAAAGTTCAGCTTCCACATGAAAACCCCCGCGCCAAACGGGTCCGACCGTGTGAATTACATGTTTAGCTTTTAGGTTGCCGCCTGACGTCATCACTGCTTTCCCTGTTGGCAATCCATCAGGCCATTCAGTTGCACGTATAAGTTTACATTCTTCAAGGATTTTTGGTCCACCCTTGCGGTGTATTGCTCCGTCTACTCCTCCGCCTCCAAGCAGCGTCGAGTTAGCCGCGTTCACGATGGCGTCGGCTTCCACATCCGTAATATCGCCCTTATTTAGTTCCAGCGTAGCATTTCCTACTTTAAATTCCATGAATAACCATACCTTAAAAGGCTATATAACTATGCAAACAGAGACCACAACGCAGAACCCACAAAGTAAGCTCCAAAACCAATGAACACAACCACACAAAAAAGAGTAATTCCCATATGTGTGCGTTCAGTCCAGAACCGCTGAGACTTAAAAATTAACAAAGCTACCACTGTGTACCATAAGAAATCGGTGAGCCAATGAACTCCTGCAAAGACAGAAAACCCTAACAACCCAAACAGTTTAGCATTCAAAATAAGAGTGGTTCCAATCGTTAGCCACCAAAGAATAAAGCCTGCGTTTGCAACTGTCGTCCATACTCCAGCAAGTACGGAATCTCGCTTTAAATCCACTGTTGCTTCTTCCTGTATGTGCCTGTTTCGAAAAGCTTGCACACCCATAAAAATCATTAGTAAACCCCCAACCAAACCTACTGCAATCTGTACAATGCTGGGAAGGGAAAAGAGACTTAGTACAAAAAAGATAAGGAACATCAATGGGAACTCTACAATTCCGTGTCCAACCGCTATTAAGGCACCTGCGGTTTTGCTTTTTGATGCCTTCTTTATTGTAACTGCAAATAATGGTCCAGGCATCAGAACACCTGAGAGCGAAATCAGTAAGACTGAAGCCAAAAACAGGTAAAAATCAGTGATAAACTCCAAGCTTCAAGTCTCCCAACGCCTTTTCTACTTATTTTTGCATGGTCAGAAATAAGCATTTCAGATTTCTGTATACAAAAGCATCCCCCAAACACAGTTTACTCGCATTTTTTGACTTAAAGAAGCCTGTTCTGCATCTCAACGATTTCAGCGCTGTCCTTCGCCATTACATAATTGCCCAATAACATGTTGTTGAGTTCAAAGAAGGTATGCCCCCAAGTAAAAATCGATAAAAGCTGCTCCGACTCCTCCTTAAAACCAGCAATGTATAATGCTGCAGCAATAGCTTCGGCTGTCGTCAACTTTGTAAGCTTACCAAAATTAACCGGGTTACCCGCAATCAGAATCGGCAAACAACGACTAGTTCCCCTCACGTGCTCTCCCATAACTTTCTGAGCGTGTTCCCAACTGCAATCCAACGCAGCCAACCCAAACTGTTCCAGCCTTTCCCTATCTGCTGGGGAAAACGCGATTTCGCTAAATGGGTTTAGCACTATTGCACGTTTAGGCAAAAACCTTACCCTTGTCACTATCCTGGCAAATCCTCGACGTTTCAGTCTCAAGGCAGTGTTTTTCTTAGGATCATCTTGAGCAGCATGAAAAATCGAAATTCTGACTGGCAAAACTGGTTTTTGACCCTCAGCGTCACTTTCCACTTAGGTTGTGCACCTTCAAATGACTCATAGGATCCTCAAAAACACGAGGAATCCAATCAATAATATCAGTTGCTACCATATGGAATCCGATCTCGTTTGCAACGAAGTCGCCTGCGGCACCATTGACAAACGCACCTGCTGCGGCTGCCTCAAAAGCGTCAACGTTCTGGGCCATCAACCCTCCAACAATACCGCTTAGAACATCACCCGTTCCTCCAACAGTCATCCCTGGATTACCTGTGAAATTTAACTTCGCACGGTTTGAATCACAGATAATGTCAACTTTGCCTTTAACTAGAATAGTGGCATTTAGTTTTTTTGCATTTTTCTGTATAGCTAAGACACGTTCTTCTTGATCTTCAGGTAGTTCTTCGCTGGTTAGTATTGTGTATTCTCCTGTATGTGGCGTCAAAACCAGCGGAACTTCAAGGGGCCGTTTGAATTTGGCAAAGGCTTTTAACCCGTCAGCATCTAAAAGCAACGGTTTTTTGGCTTTTTCAACCTCTTCCACACATGCCTTGACAAACTTGATTGTTTCAGGATTCAAACCCAATCCTGGACCCATGGCTACCGCATCAACCATGCTCAAGTAAGGCTTGATTGTTTCCATGTTTACAGGGTTAAGGTTTTCTCCTTCAAGCTTAATTGTTATCAAATCAGGAGACATGGAAGAAATTGCCATAGCCGTTTTTGCTGGAGCGGCAAGATAAACAATATCTACTCCCGTCCGCATGGCAGCAAGTGAAACCAGAGTAGGCGCACCCGAATAAATCTCGCTTCCTCCGATAACTAGCAGGCGTCCGGAGTCACCCTTGTGAGCTGACGGATTGCGTGGTTTAGTGGCGAGTAAAACATCGCCTGGACCCGCAAATCGCTCCATAGCCGACGGTAAACCAATGTCAACTACTTCGAGTTCGCCAACATATTTTTTTGCTTTTTCTAAGCCTGGCTTTGCTTTATGGAATGTTATAGTTAAATCTGCTTTTACGGCGGTCCCTAACACGTCGCCTGTGTCTGAATCGATCCCAGTGGGAACGTCAATTGCAATCTTGAAGCCGCTTAAAGTGTTAATGTAATCGACTACTTTTTCTATGGGTTGTTTTAGTTTTCCTTTGGTGCCTGTTCCCAGCAAGGCATCGATGATAATGCCAGCATTTACTTTAGGTATGAGTGAACTGTCGGTAACTTCAAGCAGAGAAACCTTGCCATGGAGCGCCTCAAGAATACCCCAGTTACTTAGTGCCGCTTCACTACTAATGTCGCATCCTCTGCCCACTAAGACAACAGACACTTCAAAGTCCTCAGCTAAAAGATGCCTCGCCACGACGAAGCCGTCACCGCCATTTCCTCCTAAACCACAAAAGACAACAGCTTTCTTGTTCTTTTGAAAGCGTGTGATGGCTTCTTGTGCGACGCTGCGTCCGGCGTTCTCCATTAGTTGAAGTAGGCTAAGGCCAAAGTATTGTGCGTTGAGTTCTAGGGCACGCATTTCGCGGCTTGTAATGCTTGGGGTTTTGTTTTTTGCTTGCATATTGACGCCTAATTACTGTTATGTTTGGTTTAAAGATAAGCATATCCTTGAGTCGTATACAAAAGCATCGCCCAAACCCACAAACCCACCTTGCTATGTCTTCTTGAATTCAAAAAACTGAGAGAAAAATCGAAATTCAACGAACCTTATATATTCATACTAAAGCTCAGGTAACTTAAAGGAGGGGAACACACCACAAGTTGCTGGCGTTGTTTGATATTTTGGCGAATATCACACAAGAGGTGGTCCCTGAAGAAAAAATAGCTCTTTCTTGTGGATAGCACGAGAATGTTTCCGGAAAAATTGGAGGGCATTGCCTCTTTATAGGTCGGGCAGGGTATAAGCGCGATACAGAAACAAGATTTTGCCTCAAAATATCTCTTTAATGGTTTTTTAGTTTTTTTAGGAGGTTTTTTGCCTCCCTGTTCTGGTGCGTTTTGTCCAATTTTAAGGCACAGTCTTCTTTTCCTGGAGGCAAAGTTTGGCCATTTTGGTTTGATTACTCCTTTTTGTGTTGCGAAAAGCTATCGAACGTTAATTTTTTACACTAAAAAGTTAAAACAACCATTAATTACTTTAAAAAAATTAATTAAATAATTATAAATTACCATAGGCAGATTTGTTTAGACTCGCAAAAAATAACGAAGATGATATTCTCCAATCTGAAAACTGCTACCGCTTAGAATTCCCCTTAAAAATTGAAACTTGAAATTTAATGATAGAAGCAGTTACTTGTTTTTTGGTCTATCGCTTTTGCCTTTGTATTCTCTGGAAATAATCATTGTTGAGGTAACTAGCACGTTAGGAACGTTTCTAATGCTTTGTGAGACGAACTCTTCTAGCTTCTCTAAGTTCGGAGTTGTTAACCTCGCTATCACATCGTATTCGCCGAAAACAATGTCAGCCTGATTAACTTCGCCAAATTCAACGAGTTTTTTGGCAACATCTCTTTCAGTTCCAGAAGCAACTTTAAAAAGAACATAAGCTAAAATTGCCATGTTTTTCGCCATCAACATACTCTCAAGAAGCCTTAATTACCTTTCCATAACGGTTCGAGCAAGATGCAATAAAGTTTATTCATACCTTTCGCTTTACTTAATTTAGGTTTTGAAACTAATTACTTAGAGCAAACAAATGATTGTAAAAATGGTGACTTATTTGAGTAAAAACTATTTTATAAAAAACTCCGATGCCCTTTTAATCACTGACCTTCAAAAAGATTTTTTACCCGGCGGCGCCTTACCCATCGACAACGCCAACGAAATTATTCCAGTACTAAACGATTACGTAAAACGTTTTGTAGTTGCTAAAGCCCATGTTCTAGCATCCAGGGATTGGCACCCAGTTAATCATATCTCTTTTCTAGCACAGGGTGGTCGATGGCCGCCACATTGTGTCCAGGAAACGGCAGGAGCAAAGTTTAGCCCTGACCTTAAGTTGCCACCACACGCAATTGTCATTTCCAAAGCTACGAACCCTGTAATCGAAGCTTACTCGGCTTTTGATGGTACAAGCCTTGCGCATGAATTGCGAACTCTTGGCGTTAAGCGGTTATTCATCGGCGGTTTAGCGACGGATTATTGTGTTGTGAATACAGTTGTTGATGCATGCAAACTTGGTTTTGAAGCTGTCGTTCTTATGGATGCAACCTTAGGCATTAATGCTGAACCCGGTGATGTTGATAGAGCCATTGAAACTATGCTTAAGAACGGAGCGCAACAGGTTGCTGTCGAAGATTTTTCCGAGGCCGTTGATGCATTGCCAATAGAAGAAACAGCGCCAGATGCGTTGGAAGAGAAGCCTTTGCAAAGAGCTGAAGTTAAGAAAAGAGCTCGAATGCGTCCCAAGGGATCAGCAAAACGGATTCGAACCGAGCGAAAAGGCTGAGTTTTTCCGAATTGCACCGAACCTTATATAATCATGCAGTTTGGCGGCTGAGAATTACTGAAATATTTGCTGCCAGACTTTTTCTTAGCTATTTTTTCTTCTGAAAAATTATCTGTAATTTGCAAAACGGCTCTTACGGAGTTAAAGGAGAGGAAAGTTGACTTATTTGCAGTATAGAATCCTTCGAACTCATCAAGAAAACTGTTTGTGCCATCTTTTCGAAACGGAATGTTGCCTTTCTAACTGAGAATAAGACCTCTTACCATTTTGTATTTGTGTTTTTTGGATTCTTGAGTCTAGATAATCCGGGTTGACGTTGTCTTGGCATAATAGATTGTGTGTTAAGTTAACGAATTTTTTTCGAATGGTTACTTTTTACAATAAATAGTAAAAATAGCTCGTTAAAAATTGAATAATTATCATTAAAGAATTAATTTTCACATTAATTGATGCCCATTCTTTGATACGACGATCGAAAAAAGGAAATTGAAATTAGCTGTTTGATAAAACCCTGAAAGCAACTTTCATAAAATCAGATCTACTGCTCTCCTATAATCTGGATAATAATTGTTCTTTCCCTTGGATAAACGTCGGTTTCTACAAATAGCAGCGATTGCCAGGTTCCAAATTCAATCCTTCCATTGACAATGGGTAGAGTCTTGTCTGGTGGAAGTATCATTGAACGCAAATGAGAATGAGCATTCGAGGGATGCTGATACTCTTTGTGTTTTGGCGCCAACTTGTCAAGAAAAACTTTAATGTCCTCAAGTAAGGCATCATCGTTTTCTGTTAGAACCAGTATTCCGGTTGCGTGTGGAGAAAAAACATGAACGATACCGTTTCTGATTTCTGAATCGGCAACTTCTTTTTGGACTTTATCGGATAAATCTACGAAGTCTATTTCTCCACGAGTGTTGAACTTGTAGATTTTGTTTACAACTTTAAAGTTTGACATTGAATTTATCTCATAATTTGTATCAGCGTGCTTTGTTGAAAAAGTTTTCGAGTGCCATAAAGTGTGTTTGGGGGATGCTTTCGTATACAGGAGCCTTCTTCGGTTTTGGCTTTTTTCGCTGCCTAAGGTTTGCATGATTACTCTGACAGTAATGAGGTTCAACGACGCTTTCAGTCAATTGTGAGTTTATCCAAGTCGAAGTGGCACGAATTATGAAGTATTTTGCTAAAAATGCGTATTAAATAAATCAGGTCTCCTGTGTAAAATTTCTTTTTTTTGGATCGTCCATTTGACTGAAAGGGTGTTGCTTTAGGGTTTTTTTCATTGGTTATTTTGTTAGTGATTGTTGTTTTTGCACCTAATACACTATTCACTCTACCTGTTCAGAAGAATTTTTTCCAAGTAAAAATCGTTTTTATGTTAAGGGTAAGTTGTTTTAATTCGGGTTTGAATTCTGTGATTGTTGTTGCAACCAGTGTGCAGCATACAGTTGCAACAACAATAACAACAACTTCTCTCGGAAAAGGCAATGTTGCCTCTTTGGCCGCTAAAAGTTTACTTCTGGTAGATGCAGTAGCAGTGCAAAATGCTATTGCATCAGCATCATCGTTGCATCTTCTCCCACGCCCGTTTTTACTCTTGCTCATGTTAGCGCTCTTAGTGGCGTCGATGTCGCGGCTGCTGGTTTGAAGACTAAACAATACAATTTGATTTTATCTCTGATTGATAACACCCATCGCAATTTCTAGTAGCCGTATCATCATTATCATCATTATCTTCCAAGGCTCTAGAAAGTGAAGGCAAATTCCTAAACAGACCAACAACAACTGGTGGGAAACTTTATGATAACTTCTTTATCTATGTACCTTCAGTAAGAATTTTTTCTCGGATCCCGGAACAAAAAATGAAGAAATTTTCGAGCAGCGTTTTGGTGAAATGGGTGATGTTGATTGAGTTTTAGAAGCCTTCAAAGCATACTAAGTATATCACGACGTAAAAGAGAAATTTGGGGTTGCAGTTCTGTGAATGCAGGCGGTTGATGCTGAATATTTTTTCAAAACCTTTCAGACCAAATTAAGTATAGCTTTATTTTCAACTGTGGAGGGAGAAAACGCTATTAGGATAAAAACTTGTAAAAGGAGAGCAAATGCAAAAAAAGTGTTTATTTTTACTAAAATTTGGGAAAAAATCATTGCGTCAAAACTACGGACAACCGTTAAACGTTTTTTCAGCAATTAACCCTAAATTGAGCTTATTTTAATTTAAAATACCCGTAAAATAATTGTTTGGCTCCGAAATACGTTAAATGCGAAAAGACGTGATTTTTTTCTATGGAAACCATAATTTAAAAACCCAATTTACGCTTAAAATGTAGAATTATGCTCAATTAGAGCTTAATCACTCTAAGCTCAAACGACTGGCATGGACATTACCAGAGCCTCATATAAGTACCTCCGAAAATCTCCATGCGAAGCAAAAGCCATTTATTTCGGCTAGCCTTCGAGCGGAAATGAGCATTTTTGGTTTTTTGCTCCCAGATTGCAAACTTTGACATTTTAGACCAATTATTTTTTAGTCAGAATTTTTTGGTTTTGGAGAGCGGGCTTTTGAGTTCAGATGATTTTCTTGTTTGACCAGACCAAATTTTTCTTTTGTTCTTACTTTCTTAGGAGTAAGTAATCCGATTAGTTTTTAGTTTCTCCAATTTCCGCTGTGTTTTGTAAGTGTCAATTAGGTCTTGTTACTATCGAACGATGTTGCTTTGGCTAATTTTTTGTGCTCTTAGGGAACAAATTTTTTGGATTTTGGAAGTGGTTGGTGTTTTTGTAGGTGCTTAGTGTAGTCTAAAGAGGCTATATTTTTGATTTGTAGATGTTGAGTTAGCCGCAATCTGTGATGATGGTTGTTATGGTATTACTGTTAAATTTTATGGTCACCAACGTTCTCCAATAGCACCAACGAAAATATTTGAATACAAAAGCATCGCCAAAACACATTTTTTGAAGTGCTCCTAAGGAACAATTTTTATCCCAAAGACTCAATAGATTAAGACATTAAGAGGAAAAAACTTGACTACAGAAATTGACCGCATCAAACTCAGGCGTTGGCGCAAAAGAGGCTTCTACAGCGAAACCGTCCTGGTCAAGCTTCTGCAGAAAAAAGGCTACAACGCTGTCCGGGTTCCTGTAAGCAACCCAAGTCTCAACCCTCTTCCAGACGTAATGGCCAGAAAAGGCAAACACATCTACGCTTTTGAAGTAAAAAACGCCAGCTACTACGCCTACTTCCCACGCATACAGATCGACAAACTCTTCCGCTTCCTTGACCAATTCATACCATCGAGCAACGAAAACAAACACGCCGTCGTCGCTGCCCACCTTGGCAAACGGTGGCTGTTTAAAGAAATCAGCTGGACTGACTGGGAAAAAAACAAGCTCCCGGATAAAGTTAGAATCCTAAAGCGGGACAGAGGAAACCTGAACATAGACACAAGCTATCAACAGTAGCGGGTAAACAAACGTACCATAAACTTATTACCCTAAGACAACTGACGCTTAATTAGCAGTTGCAGGTAAACTTCAATGAGCAAAAATGATGGATTAATGGTCAATACACAAGCGTTAGAAAAGACCTACGAGTTAGGCACCAGCAAGATTTCGGTTTTAAAAGATATAAATTTGGAGATTCCACCGGCAAAATTCGTTGTTATTTGTGGTCCATCGGGCTCAGGAAAAACCACCCTCCTCAACATCATAGGCGGAATCGACAGGCCTACCAAAGGAAAAATAATCGTTGCTGAAAAGGATTTGACGGTTCAAGATGAAGATTTCCTTTCAGATTTTCGTTGCAACAATGTTGGATTTGTTTTTCAAGCTTACAATTTAGTTTCTACTTTAACGGTTGCTGAAAACATCGCTTTTCCAATGGAGTGGAAACAGATGCCTGAGAAAGAAGTGGAAAAGCGAGTTGAGGAATTGCTTAAAACCGTGGGTTTAGAGCATCGTGCAAACCATTTTCCTTCACAGCTAAGCGGTGGCGAACAGCAACGCGTCGCTTTCGCTAGGGCATTAGCTAATAACCCTGAATTGATTCTTGCAGATGAACCTACGGGTAATTTGGATGTAAAAAACGCTCAAAAAATCATTCAGGTGCTTCAATTTTTGAAGTCTCAAGGCAAAACCATTATCGTTTCAACTCATGACCTGCAAATTAGAGAGTTAGCGGACCAGGTTTTCTGCTTAGATGAGGGCAAATTGGTCGGTCAAGATGAGTAGTGCTGGTTTTCCAATCAACGATTTGCTACGGAGGAAACTGCAGACAAGCCTAATTATTGCCACTTTGACATTGAGTGTTGCTTCTACTCTGTTTCTTTTGTTATTTAGTAACCGTTTAGGGTTAGGTATAGCGTCAGCTAGGAATACTTTAACATTGGGTTTAACAGCTATTTTCAGCCAATTCAACCTGTTTATCATCGTATTAATTTTTGTGATCGGAGCTGTGCTTACTTCTTTCGTTGTTTTCTTGATGATGGCGCAAAGAACAAGAGATTTCGGGTTGATTAAAGCTGCCGGGTGCCCGAATAGCCTTGTTGCAGGGTACTTCATGACTGAACTGTTAATTGTAACCTTTGTTAGCTGTGTTTTAGGTATAGTCTTCGGATTTTTGATTGATTTCGCGGTGGCAAACATCGTTTTTTCTAGTTATGCATTACCTAATTTTTGGTTTGCGCCCTTAGTTTTTGTTGCTTTTTTTGTCCTATCATTCTTTTTTGGGTTGCAGCCTCTCCTTAAAGCATCACGAATCTCAGCGATAAAAGCACTTTCAACGGCCAACTATTATGGTTTAACAGTTGGAAATAAGCATAAGGCGTTGTCTCGGTCAGCTTTGACTTGGCGAATTGCTTCCAGAAGCCTGTTTCGGCGTCAATCCGCTACAATACGTATCTTTTTTTTGCTGTCGATAGTTTTCGTTTTGTTAACAGTTTCGGTTGCTGGAGGAGTCATCGCCAACGATACAACCACGTCATGGGTGCAGGAAGCTGTTGCCAGGGATACAATTGTCATAGCCCATGGTAGCATGTGTAACGAGTATGAATTGCTCTTGTCAAAGTTTTCAGGAGCCAAGGAGACAGCTGATTTTAACTTTTCAGACTCAAATCTGGGCATTTCAAGAGGTGTTGTTGATCAATTGGAGGCTCTGCAAAGTGTTAGTTTGGTCGATTCACGTTTAGTAACCAAGCAACATGTTGTGGAGGGAGCCAACTTCACTATTGACTCTGACACATTGGCTACGTTCCCGGTTGGGGACAGCCGCGAAGGAGAATCGCTTGTTGTCGGAGTTGATCCCCAAAACCTTGCCAGCGAATGGTCAATTAAAGGTCGATTTTTAAGCGATAACAGCCATTTCGAGGCGGTTATAGGTGATTCTATTTCCCAATCCATGTATTCGCCTCATCCAAGCAGGTACGTGGTATTGGCTAATCCACTTGTAGAGGACATAAAGTTTCAAAACTTAACCTTCAGCATCGTCGGCGTTTGTGTTGATCCACTCAATAACGGCTTTGTCACATATGTTCCCCTCGATATATTGGAAAATGCTACGAAAATTTTTAGTCCTAACCTCCTTTTGGTTAAACTGAACAATTCAGCCAACCGCGAGACAGTAATTGGCGAAGTGAGAAGCATGGTTAAAGCAGTAAATCCAGACTTAGACGTGTTTGACTTAAGCGGAGTGGTTCAAAAGAACACATTATTTCTAGCTTCAACTTGGCAAACAATTATGATTCTTCCCTTGTTCACCTTAGCTTCAGCTGCAATTTGCCTTGCAGGTTACATGATGCTTGCAGTGGATGAGCAGCACCAAGAATTTGGCATATTAAGAGCTGTCGGAGCCAAACCTAGAGTAATAATTAATATTTGCTCGATTCAAAGCGCAATTGTGCTCCTTTCAAGTTTTGCATTGGGGATTTCGCTCGGTGTTATCGCAACTTTGCTTATTCTAATGACAAACCCGATTGTTACAAGCCTTACTATAGCGGAAATAGCCACGTGGTTAGCTATTGCCTTAATCGCAATGTTCATCTTTAGCCTTTACCCAGCGTTTAAACTTGCTAAAACTTCAATTCTAAAAAGTATGGCTTAATGTTTTGAAGGTTTTGGGGAAAAATTTCAAATCATCTGTGTATGCGGGTAATTGGCATATGAAGTCTTGCAGTTGAAGGACTGGGACTACAGGTACACAGTCGTAAAATTTGTGAGAGCTGGGAATCAGCGACAGGACAGCTGGAATAAATTTTGCTTTTTCCCATTTTGCGCAATCAAGTTTTAGGCTGATGTTAGGTAATGAATTGGCTAACGCATGGGTTCTTTGTGACTGCAAATCAACAATTCTCTTTAACGCTGAATCTGAGATTGTGTGTTGCCAATGTTTACAGTCAATGCAGACCACCAAGGGTTTTTTGCATCCGACAACATCAATTTCCCATCTTTTTGTTCCGTGTTTGAACCTAACATTGTTTTTCACATTGTACCCGTTGCTTTTGAGTGCAAAGGCGGCGATTTTTTCGAACTCTTGCCAACCAAGCAAATCGCTAATGTGCTCAACGACGGCGCCTAAAGATGCTGCTTTAACTGCTAACTTGAGCCTGCAGTTGCTGTCTACTTCAACGATACCATTTCTTAGATAAAGGAGGTCCTCATTTTGTAGTTTTTCAAGCAATGTCAATGTAACACTTATTGGCAATTTTGCTTCAATATTGACATTTTCAATTAAAGCAGGTCCTTCTTTTGTTAATTTTAGGAGTGAAATTAACAAATTTCGTTCAACACTCATAGTTTATCCTCTGAAAAGTTAACAAAAATCCAGCAAGAACCTTTCAAATGGCACCAACTTACAAAACACCGCGGTATAGTGTTTAGAAATTGGTATACAATAGCATCCCCCAAACCCACTTTGACAAAGTTAATCTCCAATTTAACCACCGTTAAGTCGTCGCTTTCCTATTCGATCACCATTATTTGGTAACCTATGCTTGACCTTCTGAAATAACCTTTCCCTGAAAATTCAGAAAAATCAAAACTTGCTTTACTTCGTTGCATGTAGCCTCAAAAATCAAAATGCTCTATGAATGTTTATACAAAATTAATTCATTTTAATCAAATAGACAAAGCTATCTTTAACTTTTTAATGTAAAAAATGAATGTTCGACCAATTTTCGCCTCAGAAAAAAGAAGTTAGGTTGGAGGCCAAAATCAAAAAAGCCTTAACAGGTTGATATAGTTTAGAGGAAAACCCAAACAGCAAGGTAATTCTCTTGAGATAAACCACCCAAAGCCTATTCGTCGACTAAGAAAACTAAAAAAACAAAGATAAGGCTCTTAGAGTACCTTAATTTTTTGTGCAAACATGGTTAAGGGATCAAGCAGCGCGTTTCATTTGGTCAATGGCGTTAACTTTTGTTCTGTCGCAGGTATCTTTGAAGATTTGTCAGTTAAAGTTAGAGTGTGCAGGATAATTATTTGTTATTTTTCATTTCGAGAGTCTGCATGTATATATAAGGTTCGCAAAGTTTCGATAATTTAATTTATTTTCAGATTGTTTTTAAAAAATAGCGAAGAGGTTTTGGCGATGCTTTTGTATACAGAAACTAAAAATGTATATCAGTTCAGAATTGCTTAAACATGTACCGCTTAGGGTCACCTCAAGGGTCAACTAAATATCTAAAAGTGTACCACGACTTAGAGGATTTTGTTTCTTATACAGAGTTTTGAAACAAAACCTTTTGCTAACTGTTTAAAGAAAGATTAAATCTTCTAATAAATGGGTAAAGACAAAAAATGAATTAAAAAGCTGTCTATTTTTCTTCTTCTTTAATTTCGCATTGAAGTTTCTTTATTACTTCGTCTGCACGCAATGGCTCAATTTTCAAGGTATATAGTTGGCTGGATGTGCGAAGTTTCAATTTTACTGTATCCTTAAGCCTTTTGACTTGGCATTGTTTTGCTTTGGCGCTCAAGACCACCAATTTTTTCAACATCAGTAATTTCAGATGGCATGTGTTTATCCTTCTTGGTTAGTTCGCTGTGATGGATGCAAAGACACGTTTTTATCTGTTTTGGTACAACAAAAGATTCTCATAGGAAATAGCATGTTATTGCAACTCTTATATTGGAATAAGATAAATAATTATGGAAAGGAAACTTGCGCTTGAGATGTTTAACTTATTGGAGATTTAAGGGGATGAAGCGAATCCACATGTTCTCTCTGATCTTAATCATAATCATTTTAACGGCAACCATTTCGCTGCTTTTTTCATACACACAAAGCTGCAACACTCAAAAAGCTTCAGTCTACGTTGGCGTTGCTTTCTGCGGCACCACTACAGATCAAGCTAAAGCGTTAATTGATAGAGTAAAAACCTATACCAACGTTTTCGTTTTGGATTGTGGTATAAACCCTATAAGTGATAATTTAGCGGTTGCAAGAGAAATCAGTGATTACGCAGTTAACGCAGGGTTGTACCTTATCATAAATTTGGGTACTTGGACACCTCAAGCATGGACTGGAAAAGTCGAGTTTCTAAATGAGTCCCAGGTTAAGGTATGGTGACAAGTTTCTAAGTGTTTATTACGATGACGAACCGGAGGAATCGAATTAGACTATAACTGGACTAAATATTTCCAGGAAGCTAATTTAGACAATAACAATCTCCATTGGAATTCGTCAACTTTTACAAAATTAGTCTATGAGAAACTGCAGAATGCCAACAAATCGGGTATCTCCCCAGACAACTACACTCTTGAAGCCAACTGGTTTAATTATATGCTTACACGAAACCGCGGTGTCGTCAGTTTAAAACAGTATAACCTTTCTTATTTGACCTCTGACTATGCGCTTCATTGGTTCGACTATATAGGCGAATATAGTATTGTTTTGGCTCAGTTAGGCTGGAACAGTAGTGTGGAGCAGCAAATAGCCCAAGTTCGCGGAGCAGCAACATTGCAGAACCAAAGAATGGGGCACAATCATCACATGGAAATACTCGCACCCACCCTATCTTGATACTTCAAATAACATCTACAATCAAATGGTAACCTCCTACAATGCAGGAGCAAAATACATCACTATCTTCAATTACTCCAACTCTACCCAAATTGACCCATATGGAGGAGCAATGACGGATGCGCATTTCCAAGCCCTACAGAACTTCTGGACCAAGTGGTCACCAAGATCTGCGCCGACCTCGATGCATGGGGAGCTAGCGTTTGTTTTGCCTGAGACGATGGTTTTGGTGGAAGGGTTGACGATAGAATTTGGGGTTTTTGGGGTCCAGTACTGATAAACTCAGCCAATAATTTGGGGATAATCTCAACAAGCTTTTAGGACAAGACCGGTTTACGAGTCAGATGTTGTTTACGATGACCCTGCGTATCCATTGGAACAAGGAAACTACACTAAAGTGTACTATTGGCAAACCAAACAATTAGTTAACCAAGAATTTGAAAGAAAGGGATTCAGGGTTGCCTGACGTTTGCCTAAGCTTTTTTCGGGCGAATGCCGAGCTTAAGGTTTATTTCAACCGTATATTCTTTTTCTGCTTTTCCAACAGAGAAGTTCCAACTCTTTAACTTCGACGTCCACGTCCTTAAACTGGCTAACGATTGCCTCCTTATAGTCTTGGGCGGGTTGTCCGATTTTCTGTAACTTCTCGGTGATGTTGACTGATGCTTCAGGCATAAATTGCACCTCCGCAACAGAAGGTTCACGATAATGATGAATGTGCGAGTGTAGGGTTTTTATAAATTTGTGACTGTACAGCTACAACATCAAAAGAGAGAGCTAATTTAACAGTTGAAAAGCCGAGCAACAATAAAAGAATACGCTTATTGGAGAAAGAAGGAATCGCAGAAAACTTGCCAAGATAAGGAATTCATAAATGATTGGAAACATTTTTGTGTGATAGAAGGAAGAAGGGGTCGCAATTGCATTTTTGGATAAGCTGTGGTTTGGGATTGCTTTTGTCTGTTTGGGGTTTGGTTGTTTGCTGGTTGAAGAAAAAACGGGTTCGGAAGCTAAGACTTTTCTTCCATTACCTATCAACATTTTGGGTAAGTTTGTTTATACTTGTCTTTGCTTGTAGGAAGTCTGCAATGGTTCCGCAGATGAAGCGCTAAAGAAGGCGATCTAATAAAGGAACTTCTTCCTTTCCGATTGCCATGAATGAACAAACTATTTTTTGTTATGCCTATTTGCTTTGTGTCTTGCAGAATCGAATTGGTAGTTTTTTTGAGTTTTTTGGGGAAGGCCACAATCAGAATAATAATGCCTGCAAGAAAAAAAGGTTTACGATGCATAAAAGTCAC
>CAWFTD010000025.1:0-147161 GCA_963818655.1 Candidatus Bathyarchaeota archaeon | reverse complement strand
GCCATAGGTCATGTTCCATTGCATGTTTCCAACTGAGTCAGTTTTAACCAACCAGGCATCCTGACCACCAGCGCCAAAAGAGTTAGTGAGCCCAATAATTGCGTATCCTCCGTCGCTTGTTTGAATTACAACATATCCTTGGTCGCTTCCTGTTCCTCCATAGGTCATGTTCCACTGCATAGATCCAGTTGCATTGGCCTTAACCAACCAAAAATCGTGGTCTCCAGCACCAGACGAGTTTGTGTAGCCTCCTATAGCGTATCCTCCATCTTTAGTCTGAATCATGTCAGAGCCTGAATCGTAATTAGCTCCGCCATAGGTCATGTTCCATTGCATGTTTCCAACTGAGTCAGTTTTAACCAACCAGGCATCCTGACCACCAGCGCCAAAAGAGTTAGTGTCTCCCGCTATTGCGTATCCTCCGTCGCTTGTTTGAACGATGTTACCGCTTCCAAGGTCATTGCCTGTTCCGCCGTAAGTCTTGCTCCATCCGCTCGTGTAGCCTGTTAATCCAATGTTCTTTTGGTGGGTGCCTCCAGTAGCGGTTGTTCTCCCTAAAATCTCTACTGATACATCTGAACTGGCTAAGTTATGGGTAAGTACTATGTTTTGTCCTACCATGTTAGTAATGTTTATCCAACCACTATCATATGCAGCAGAAACTAAAGATCCAGGAGTTACTCCTAAGCCTGCAGGTCCAGTTGCACCTGTAGCCCCAGTAGCTCCCGTGGAACCTGTTGCTCCAGTAGCGCCTGTTGCACCTCTTGCGCCAGTATCGCCGTTAGGACCCTGAGGACCTGTAGCTCCTGTTGCACCAGTATCACCTATACCACCTTTTGGTCCTTGTGGACCCACTGACATCGCTGTAATTCCTGCCGATACTCCACCAGCCACCAAAACTGCCACAATAATCACAACAATCAAAGTTCCTTTCGCAATCGCTATTTTTGCCATAATTTTTGCCTCAGAAACCTTACTCAGAATAGTTTGCTTATAGCTTCTAGTCCGTCCGAAAACGGACCAAATTTTGACCACTTCTAACACTGGTAATTGAAAGTAAACAACACATCGCAAGTGACTGGGAGTAATTCTAATGGATCGATGAGATTTGAACCCATTACTTTCAGCTTAGAAGGTAGGGTGTTATCAAAATGGTAGATAGTACTCCATGGTAATAGTTTCACGCTAATTAATTGATTAAAAATTGAAAAACATCTATAAAGTTGAGATAATTAGACGCTGAGATTCTATTAGGGTTCGTATGGTAATTTTGCGCTTAATAGTCGTCTCTCGGTTAATAGACCTACCGCGCTGTCGCCTTTGAGAACTACCAGTCTTCTTACGTGATTGTGATACATTATTTCAAGCGCCTCCTCAATAGTTCTGTCATACGAAATTGTTATCAGTGGAGCCGTCATTATTTCCTGAGCAACAACCTCTCGTGCGTCTCTCTCCGAGTATATTACTCTTCGAACAAGATCTCTCTCAGTCACTATACCCAGGGGTTCATTATCTCTCATAACGATGACCGCCCCTATGTTACCATTTACCATAAGTGAAGCGATTTCAGAGACAGACTCTGAACCATTAACAGTTGGAACAGGCATTCTGGCTATTGAACCAACTATTACTCTTGATGACGTAGAAGGCTTTTCTGATGTATCTTTGCTGATTTTCACTATCTCAGCCTCAAATGTACTTCTCTGTTTAACTTAATTAATTCAACGTATCACGAAAGCGACAATCTATGGCACGTTGTGTTGCACAGATGTTTTCGTATAACCCTGAGTCTATTTAAGAGTTGGATAATTTGAACCCAAACTTCTATTAGACACCACCCGCAAAACCCCTTTTTTATTAAAATAAATCTTTCCAATGTTTTTATTAGAGTCAAATTTGCTGTGCCCAAAGCATAACTGCCTTGCTTTCCGAAATTCAATACTCTCCTCGCTTCTTTTTCCTCTATGCGCCATGCTAGAAACCGCACAAGTCCCCGTTTGGCTGAGGCAGGCGAAAAACGCAAATATGCCACAGATTTAAGCTGCTCTTGTTTTGGAACGGTTAAAAGCTTTACGATTAAAGTTTTCGCTGAATTGGAACGTAGATTTGCTCACACGGCGGTGTGGCACCAAAACCCGAATGAGTGCCCTGGACTGAGTGGTCCAAGTTTTGAAACGCTTGTTTCAAAGTGTCCCTTAAGTTGCTGTGTGCGCCAGTGCCGTTATAGGTGGTGATAGAAATAAAGAAATTGATTAGCATTATCACAATTGTTGCAATGTTGACTATGGCAATGCTTTGTGTGGGTGTAGTAAGCGCAGCAGCTAATGGCGCGATTAGTCCTGGACCAGCACCTAATTCTGGCGACGGCATTCCAGACGGCAGCGGGTTGGATGCACCAAACGGAGACGGTTCTGATGTTGGACCAGCACCTAATTCTGGCGACGGCATTCCAGACGGCAGCGGGTTTTAATTGAACTAGAAAATAAACCCCTACTCGTCTGCTCTCTTTTTTCGTTTACGCGCTAATTACTCTCTCAATAAATCTGCATGTGCTCTTCGGAATGGGTGCATCGGCTTTTGAAACGCTTGTTCCAAAGTGTCCCTTAACTGCAGGAATAACCAATACTACTATCGGTGATTTGAAATGCTCAAGAAAACAAAAGTAGCCGCAATAGCAATACTAGCGTCAATCATATTGGCAACAACTCCAGCAATGCTCCTAGCGCAAGGACAGATTCAAACTGCCCCCTCACAACAGATAGTGACACTAGCTGAAAGAGCAGCACAACAAATCCAAAACCTAATCGACATGATAAACGCAGACGAGGACGCACTTGCACAAATCGAAACCGTTGGTCTCACTGATGAGTTCAACGAAAATGTAACATTGTTCGAAACTGGTTTGAGAAACTTGGAAGATGCACAAACAGCACTGGCAAACTCTGAATACCAAGATGCAGTAGATTCCGCGGTGGAAGCTTTGAGTGTTTTCAGAGAAGTCTACAGTTCAATACATGTAATACTCCAAGCAGCCGATCTCCAAAAAGGAGACCTAATTGAAAACCAGGGACTGCTTGAAGCCATAACACGCCAACTTCAAAGAATAGACCGTCTCAGAGAAATTCTACCGATGGATGCGCCACAAGAGATCTAGGACTATTGATGACGCCCACAGAACTATTGAACGAGGCTAAAACGTTGCTGCTTGATGGTGATGTAACAGCGGCGAAGTCCACGTTTCTTGAAGCTAAACAAGACATATCGGAAGTCTACCAGTACCTGAAAGAGCAAGCTGAAGAATCTAACACTTGGAGACTAAGCAACTACTGCCAAGGAATCCAAGAAAGAATCCGTGAAAGATTCAGATACGGCCAAGATCAAGGTGTCGACTTCACAAGTGTGCTGCAATCTTACGGTTACCAAACTGAAAGCCAATTTATGGAAGCCCTCCAGAACCGTACTCAAACAGCTCAAGGCGAACAAAACTTTAACATTGCCCTGCAAGATTGCGAAGCAGTCAGCCAAATGGTTCAACAAATGGAGCAGTCGCTGAATCAGGAAATAGGCAGACACCAAGCGCAAAACGGACCTGGCGGCAGCGATTCTAGCGGCAGTGGTTCGGGAAGCAGTGGCTCCGGCTCTGGCAAAGGCGGTAGCGGCTCTGGCTATGGTGGCAGTGGCGGCGGTCCATAAGAAGAAAAGGGAAAAATCGTTTCCCAAACTCTCTTTTTTATTTCTACTTCTTGAGTTGAACTTGGTTTTCAAGACCAATTCGCTTTATTTCAACAAGCTCTAACCCTTCAAGACGCCTGACGAGTCTCCAAAGGCTTGTCCTGGGCATGTCTGGAAACCGCTCGCGTATTTCAGCCTCGAAGGCTTTGCCGTCTTTTTCAGCCAAGAACTCAATTACAGCTATATCTTCCCTCACTAAATCTGGATGGCGGCTCAGTATCTTTTTGACGTTAATTGTTCTTTTTCGCCTAACAACAAATATTACAATGAGAATAGCTACTGCGACTGCGATTGCTGTAGCGATCAAATATTCGATTGGAATCGCCCAAGCTCCGTTGTTCTGGACTTCCAGCTGCAATGGCACTATATAGCTAAGTTCCCATTGACCTGGATGCAAAGACAAGGATAATTCCTCGCCAGTTGTGTCTATTGTGGTTGGCACCTGATTTAGGTATACGATTGTTGAGTTCTTAGGCAATGAAACTGTTAGGTTATAGGGATGGTTCAGAATTAGGGTCCATACATCTGCTTCTTTGTTCGTAAGTGCGATAGTGTCATATTCAACCAAGACGCGAGAAGCCCCTAAAGTGAAGACCGTTAGATTTGCTGCGTTTTGCTGGTAGTCTACAGCCAGTTGATTTTCGTCAAGAACGATCAGGTTTTCAACAGATGAAGATAGAAGAGGCAAGACTACTTCAGGAAGCAGACTATCTACGATTAGAGTTTGTGTGACGTGAGTTAGCCCGTCTCTATAAACTTTGATTGTCATGGTTTCGACTTCGAATTGGAACTCAGCTACAGCTGAACTGAATGTCGATAAAAGGAAAAGCGCAAGCAGGATTAGGGTGCTGATTCGCAGATTGTAGAGTTTCATGCGATTTCACATTATATTTGTTTGTCTTAGTTAAGATTTTTGTGAATCCAAAATACAGGTCGAGTGCATTGGAAGGTTTGAGATAATTCAGAATTGACGTGTGTCCACTGTGGAAAGTTGAAACGCTGAGACACAGATAGGGGTGTTCCAATTTTTGAAACGCTTATTTCATAATGTCCCTTAAGTTAGGCGTTAGTATATATTGTATCTCGTGATTAACGATGATAACAAGAAAAATAAATGGAAACAAAATCGGGGCCTTCATCATGGCCCTGCTGATTGTCGCATATATTGTACCTTTTTGTGTAGCCACTGTTGGCTCTGGGGAGCCTTCGGATGATGGTAAATATCTGGAAGTGACAGGTGTCTCTGACAATGCAGTGCAATACAACAAAACCGACACTACACCCGTAACCGCCGCTGGTTCTGGGGAACCTTCTGGCGAAGGTAAATATCCAGATGTTCCAGGTGCCCCTGACAATGCAGTGCAATACAACAAAACCGACACTACACCCAGTAGCTGAAATGGCGCAAGTTGCAGCCGGAGAACCAGCACTATTCCAGTACAGAAACATGACTATGCTAATGAACTGCTCAAAGAACTGCGATGTAGTCTTCAACGCAGACCCAGACGTAACACCCAAAATCCTAGGCTTATCCGTGGAGCCGAATCAGACAATGACGCTTACTATGAACATGTACGGCTCTCCGCTTCAGGGCGAACAGGTTATGGAGCGAACTTTGAATTTCTACTTAGGCATAGAGCCAAACGCTGAATTGCAGTTGACGGCGCAGATAAGATTGCACATCAACCAAACAGAGCTAAGTCAAGAGCTAAACAGAGAAGTTAACGCCTCAAGACTCACGTGGATGTACTGGAACACAACACAGGCACAATGGATGCCTGTTGAAAGCTTCATGGACCAGAACGGATACTTAGTATGCAACACTGATCACTTCTCAACCTGGACCGTAGCAGAACTTGCAGATACAACAGAACCCACAACCGATCACAACTCAGAGTGGAATACCCGTCGAATATCTCTACATAGGAGCAGCAGTAATCGCCATAGTCGTAGTCGTAGCTGGAGTATTCGCGTACAAGAAACATAAATAACCGCAAAAAGTAACTCTCCCTCTCCTCTTTCCTTTTTTATTTAAACCTTCCTTTATCAAGGAGTTCGTTCAAATTTTAGGTTAAATTGCTGGCATCCGCCCAAAAAGCTAAGTAATTTATGAGAACAAAGGTGTTTGCGGTACAAATGACTATCAGCGAAATTGGATGTTGCGGTGCATACTGCAAAACCTGCATGAACTGGCAGAAAGAAAAATACCCGAATGAAAGAACCTGCCTTGGTTGCAAGCTATGGTACAAGTCAGGTAATAGAAACTCAAGCAAAGCAAAATGCAGGATGAAAGTCTGCTGCTTTGTGAAGAGAAAACTTGAAACTTGCGCTGATTGCCCTGATTATCCATGTGAGGTTTTGGAAGCATTTTGGAACAAGAACGGCTGGAAATATAAACAGTACAAGAAACAACTTGAATTTATCAGACAAAACGGATATGAAAAGTACCTAAACAACGCTAACAAATGGGAAAGAGCACATGGAAAATTAACGCTGTAAATCTAGAAAAGGGTTTCAAGGGTCTCGCGTTCATCCTGTCTCGCAGGGATCACTTCCTACCTGATTGGTTCTCAATGATACGAGACCCATTTCTAGTTATAAACTTTTCAATTTAGGGACAAGCCAGCGTGCTATCCGATAGTGTATTGGAGGGTAGCCTTATTTTGTTGCTACGAAAAAATAGTTTAGGGGACAAACAAACGTTTGTATAATACTTCAGTCTTGCTGAGGAAGCATTTGAGGTATCATGCAAACTTTTCTAAACTAACAACGTGCTCTATTAAAGGTCAAATCTAAATTTTAGCAATATCAAATAATTGACAAACTTCGCGTTGCATACTAGACTTTTTCTTCTGGGCTTCTTATCTATCGCAAATTATTGGCGCGCTGTCAATTAAGCCGTTTTTTCACTTGCGTTTGCCCACAGTAAATCAAAATAATCCAGTGCTAAATTAACCAAGCCTTCGTTGTTTGACCATAAAGTTGGGGCTGGAGTGGCAGAATCAACAGTCGATGTTGTTAGCAGAAGTTCTTTTCTATCCCAGACGCTAAAACCAGCAATCGACGACGTCTTTGCTACTACTCTTAAACCGAAGTTCGAGTGTTTTTTTAGGGAACTGAAGGGTTCTTGGGTTGGCTCAAATTCGGGTATAATCATTCTGCAGTCCACTTGTCTTTCAAGCATCTTTTCAAATAAAGATGAATAATTAGAGAGCCAAGAAATCATTCTTCGAGTTAATCCTAAGAAGCATACACATCCTTTTGCGTTTCTTAGCATTGTTTCGGTCTTTAGGTAAACCGGCATTTTCTTGGGGAGCAAAATGAACTGGTTTCTTACTTTAGACTCACCGTTGACTGAATTTGCAGGGTTAAAGTTCTCGATTAAATACCTAATTCGATCCACTAGATCAGATGTCTTATCTATTCTAAGTTTCATTAGCAGAGTGAGGCATTTGTCAATCGGAATCGCTTGAAACTCCATAGGTTTAGCTATTACTCTGGTAACGAAACCAACTTTCTCAAGCTCATCTAAAACCCGGTAAACATCGGGTCGGGCAACTTCAGAGACCTCGGAAATATCGTTGGCTGTCGCTTTTTTTGATTGTATGAGTGCATGGTAGACTTTGGCTTGTTGCTTGGTTAATCCTAGTTCAGTTAGGGTTGAGGAAAAATAGTCCTTGGCGCTTTCGTCTTTAGCTAACATAAATTATACTATTGATTTGATTTATTTTTTAAGTTTTTCCAACAAATTTTTTGTCAGTGGATTTTCCACTTACAAAGAGTTAAATCATCAAGCAAAAGACGTAGAACCTGCATATTAACAAAATATATGCAAAAATGAAGGAGAAGAAAAAACTTGAAATTAATAAATAAAAAGACTAAAACTGCTTTGATTTCGTTATTTCTGATGCTAACTATCACAGTCACATCCATATTCTTTGCTTTGCCAACCGATAAGGCACATGTTCCACCATGGTATATGCCAACCAACGCCTATGTTAGTGTGGCACCACCTGTCATTGGTGTTGGTCAGTCTACCGTTATTGTAGTATGGCTTGACAGAACCTCACCTACATCAACCGGTACGAGCGGTCAACATTTTGCTGGCTTCTTGCTAACAATCACGCAACCAGACGGAACCAACACAACCATGGGACCTTGGAGTACGGGCGGGGCCATGGCAAGCGACTTCAAGACCTTCACCCCCACTCAGCCTGGCAATTACTCAATAGTGTTCAGCTGGCCCGGAGCAATTATAGAAGCCGGTGATCAGCCCTACGTCAATACCCAACAAGACATCGGCGATATTTGGATGGCCTCCACAAGTAAGCCATGCACACTCACCGTTACAGAAGACCAAGTGCCAAATTATCCAGAACCACCTCTGCCAACAGACTACTGGACTAGACCAATAAATAACATCAACCGTAACTGGAACACTCTTGCAAGCAACTGGCTTCAAGGCACATGGCTTCAGAGCAATATTCAAACAGTGGGTATAGGACCGATGAGCGCTCACGTGCTGTGGGCTCGACCAATTCTGCCGGCATTCCCAGGCGGCATTGCTGACGCAAACTATGGAAACTTAAACGCGAACATTGAAGACTACCTGAGTCCATGGGGAGGCTGCATCATCATGAATGGAATAATCTATTACAACACACCGCAAAACGCGCAAACTCCACGATACGGATACTACGCAGTGGATCTTTACACTGGAAAACAGATATGGTACAATAACGGAACAAACCCCATAACAATGGCTGCATCGACAGGAGCAGGCGGCGTTACCTCGCCCTCTACACAGACCTATCCGAAGCTATCAATCGGTCAAATGTTAAAAGTTGATAACGTGAACGGAAGAGGAGTAGCCTCATACCTTTGGGAGCAGGGACCCGCTACAAGCGCAGACCGCCCGGGTTACACTTCGTGGTACATGCTTGATCCAAGCACCGGAAACCTCATACTGACATTGCGCAATGTTCCTTCGGGCACAGCTGCAACAGACGCGCTAGGAGACTTACTAATATACACTTACAACTCCGCCACAGGCAACATTTTATGCTGGAACTCATCACAAGCCATTCCACCTGGAGGCCCACTAGGGACTGGACAGCAGACTTGGCGACCTGAAGTAGGGCAAGTAATCGACACCATGAACAACACATTGTTTACTCCAGGGGCATGGTCCTCATCCCTTGATGCCGCCACATTAGCAGCCATAAGCGCAGGTCCTCTGACACCATACTCAATGAACGTTACAGTAGATCGAGGTCTTCCTGGAAGTATGACTATTCTTAAGGATAGTACACGCGAGCCAGTTGGAATCTTCGGCAGCCAAGTAAACTCAACATACGTCGGTGGAACTGCAGCCCCTAGCGCAGACGTGTTCACAGTTTGGAAAGTAAGTTTCCATGATCACGCAGCGCCTTACAGTCCATACCCTAAACTAGCAGGTACACTAAACAATAACCTCGGGTTCACTGCTACACTGGACTACAAAAAAGTCGTAACTGTTCCCCTGCCTGGACATAACTATACGTGGAGTGTTAGCATGGGTGGACAAGCTGACCAAGCTGGAGTATTCTTCTTAAGATGTACGCAGACGGGTGAGTTTTGGGCATACGACCTGGCAACTGCAGCACCATTGTGGGGACCAATCGAGGGTATACAGGGTGGCGACGCAAACGACCAAATGATATACTACGGTCAAAGTGCCACAGTTTATGGAGACAAAGTCCTTATGACTGCTGGCTATCAAGGAACAATCACTGCATATGACGTGCAAACAGGCGAGTTTCTTTGGCAGTATGTGGCTTCAGCAGCACCATACAGCTATGAAAGCCAATACGGAGGAAGAATGCCAATCAGCCTCGGCAGTATCTGCAACGGAATGATATACACCTGGTCCAACGAGCACTCACCCACTAACCCTCTATGGCGCCAATCGTACACGCGATGCATTAACGCAACCGACGGGAAATTGGTATGGAAACTGCACACATATATGTGTTTCATCGGCACACCCTCAGCTATAGCCGACGGCTATCTAGTAACTGCTAGCGACTACGACAACAAGATCTACTGCATCGGCAAAGGACCAAGCGGAACCACAGTTAGCGCCCCACAGGGTGGCGTAACAGAAGGAAACAGTTTCACCATCACAGGCACTGTAACTGACCAGTCGACTGGAGCGTTAGACTTCGCATCCAAATACGGTCTCATGAGCGGAGTAGCAGCCGTATCCGACGCCAGCCAAGAAGACTACATGATGTATTTGTACGAACAACAACCAAAGCCAACAAACGCAATAGGTGTTCAAGTTGCATTAAACGCCTTCGACCCCAACGGCAACCTAATCAACCTCGGCGCAGCTACAACTGACGTAAACGGATTTTACTATTTCCAAGTTGATCCAAACTTGCTCCAAGCTGGCGCAGGCACATACCAAATCATTGCCACATTTGCAGGCTCTGACTCTTATGGTTCGTCAAGCGCAGAATCTGCCTTTACGATCAACTCCGCAGCACCAACTGCATCGCCAGTTCCGCTACAAACTCAACCACCAACGGAAATGTACTTTGCCATTTCGACCGTCGCTATAATCATAGCAATCGCAGTTGCAACAGCGTTAATGATGCTTAAGAAACGACCATAAATATGATAAATAAAAACTTCCCTTTCCCCTTTTTTAGTTTCAAACTAATATCAAAATAAACATGAGTTGAGTAGACTCTGGATAAAATTATAGTTGGTTGTACGTCTCGATTGAGGTTATTTCATTTTTCTCTTTCTCCTTTTCAGTTCCAGAGCCTCGCAAACCCTAACTATATCCTTGCAAAAGTAGCGTGCTTGTTTTTGTTTTCCTCCCGGTCCAAATTTGGGGCAGGCTGGATTTGAACCCCTGCCAGAGTGGAGATGTCACCCGCGATTCCCCTTTTTCTTTTAGATAATAAAAGACCGCTGAACATTGGAAGAGTTGTATGAGCTGAAACTGGGAGAATCTTCTACTGTCTTAATTGCTCACGCATTTTCTTAATATCTTCTTTGCCTTTCGCTTCTCTTCTACGCTGTTCCTCACGTTCATGTTCAGCTTTATTGTTATGTTGTTCTATTTGTTGATTAGCATATTCAACAATTTTTTTTAACAATTCAATATTTTTTTTAAAGTTATATAGAGTTGTAAGAACAGTTACGGAAGCTCCGCTTATCATGGCTTGACCTATTTGCTTGTTCTTTGTTACTTCATCGTAAAAGAACTTCGTCCAAATGCTATCAGGTTCTGAATCTAACTCTAACCATACTGTGTAGTTGTTTTCAGAACCAGGAACCATTTCTATTTTGATTTTTCCTGGGTCAATCGGTTTCAAATTTACAACCTTAGAAAATTCCACTCAACACACCCCAAATAATGTCTATACGTTTTTGGTTATAACATTTGTCACCCGCACGCAGTTCCCCTTTTTTCTTTTTGTCCATGCACAACTCAAAGAAATTGTTGTGATTTAGGCTATGTGGTAAGTGTGCAAAGAAAGTTCAGGTTTTGATGCTGCACTAGTTTTCAGACTCGCTCAACGTGAGCGTTATTCTCATAGCGGAATAATGTTTTTCTTATTGACTATGCGAATGTTGAATTGCTATCCATGTTGTCTGAAGATACGAAATTAAGAGACTTGAAAGAGAGAATTAGAGACGTTACGATAAACGAAAGAAACGGTTTACTAATAATCACCATGGGCGTGTTTCTCTTTTGTTTAGGTCTAGTTTTCAGTGCTATAGTGAACAACAGCCTTGTATTTATTGGAGGAATCTTCAGTTCAGCACTAGGTATTTTTTCAACTTTGTTAGGATTCTATGCGGCAGCGCATTATGCTCATCAATACAACAACTTGCAAAAAGAATTGGAGCACACGCGATCAGGGTTCTAAGTGGACTGGGGGGGATTTGAACCCCCGACCTCTTGAGTGCAAGTCAAGCGTTCATGCCAGCTGAACTACCAGCCCGAGCACTTCTCGAATCAGATACGTTTCCTTGATATTTAGGTTTTGCCAACTAAAAATAGTTGCGAAGAATGAAAGCCACCGTTTTGAAAAGTTATATCTCCAAATGCGGTAACAGCTATTGGAAGTCTTAAAGTTGGACTTGAAAACAGTAAAAATTGAACCGCCCAAAGATTGCAACATTATTCTGGGAATGGCCCACTTTATAAAAACCGCTGAAGACCTCTATGAAGCCTTGGTGAATTCTGTGCCCAACATCCAATTTGGGGTAGGTTTTTGCGAAAGTTCAGGACCGTGCCTCGTACGTCACGAAGGAAACGACCCTGAATTGAGGCGGTTGGCGGCGGATAAGGCATTGGAAATTGGGTGCGGCCACAGCTTTTTGATATTCATAAGGAACGCTTATCCGCTCAATGTTTTAGATAAAATCAAGAAAGTACCCGAGGTTTGCACTGTTTACGCTGCCACGGCTAATCCGCTGGAAGTCTTAATCGCTGAAACCAGTCAGGGTAGAAGCATCATTGGCGTTGTGGATGGGTTAAAGAGCAAGGGAATAGAAACCGAAAATGACATTTCGGAGCGGCGGCAGTTTTTGCGGAAAATCGGTTACAAATTGGGTTAATGGGCTTGTTACTTTTCCCAAGCTAACAATGTTTGGAACAATGAATCATCAATGTTCCCGCCAGTCAACACCAACGCAACCGTTTTGCCTACAAACAAATCCTTATTCTCAAAAACCAAGGCTGCTGAAGCAGCACCTGAACCCTCCACTACTTGTTTTTCGTTTTCCCAAAGCATGTAGACTGCATGTCTTATGCTTTCTTCTCGGACCAAAAATATTTCGTCCACATACTGCTTCACTATTTCAAAAGTGATTGAGCCCTTCTCTACTCCTCCTGAGAGTCCTTCAGCAATGGTATTTGGGTCATGTCTGTGAGGTTTAACAATTTGCCCTAACTTTATGGATTCAAACATTATGGGTACAGCAGCTGATTGTACGCCCAAAACCTGGGTATTGGCTTTGAGGCTTTTTGCTGCTATGCTGATGCCTGAAATTAAGCCTCCGCCGCCAACTGGCACAACAATCACGTCAACGTTTGGAAGCTCCTTTAGAATTTCTACACCGATTGATCCATGTCCAGCAACAATTAACTCATCATTGTAAGGTGAAATATACAGGCGCCCCTCAATTTGTGCTAATTCTTTAGCTTTCCGCTCAGCTTCAGGGTAAGTTGCACCGAACAACACCAACTCTGCTCCATACTGCTTTATGCCATCCACTTTTACTTTTGGCGTGTTCGTCGGCACAACAATTTTTGCTTTGAAACCAAGTTCCCTCGCTCCAAAAGCCACTGCTTGCCCATGGTTACCCGCAGAAGCTGTAACAACGCCTATAGTTTTCTCTTGAGGCGTGAGGTGGAGCAGCTTGTTCATGACACCTCGGATTTTAAAGGAGTGAGTTACCTGCAAATTCTCCATTTTCAAAAAAACGTTGCCTCCGCTAAACTCGCTTAAAAATTCAGACCTCAAAAGGGGTGTGGACTTAATGTAGGGCTCGATATCTCTTTGGGCTACCAGTATGTCTTGCAAACTAACCATTAACACAACAAATCCCACAACGTTATACCCTTGAGTATTTACCATAAACTATTTTAGCTTACTCAAGAATCAAAACCTAACAACATCAAACGATGTGTTTTTATGTCTTTAGAAAGAAACATGGCTCAAATCAAAGCTTACCAAGAGAAAGCATCCCAAGAGCAAGAGAAACTAAGAAATGCTATGGGGAAAATTAAACATAAAATCGCAATAATAAGCGGCAAAGGTGGTGTTGGAAAAAGCACTGTGACCGTCAATCTTGCTGCAGCTTTTGCAACAATGGGAAAAAGCGTAGGAGTTTTAGATGCGGACATTCATGGTCCAAGTGTTCCTAGGCTTTTGGGTTTAGAAGGGCAACAAGTAAAGGTTACTCCCTCAGGTGTTTTTCCTGTAGATGGCCCGTTAGGGATGAAGGTTATGTCGATTGATTTCTTCTTGCCTGAGCAAGCGCCAACGATTTGGCGGGGACCCCTTAAAATGCGTGCAATCCGCCAATTTCTAGCAGATGTGGATTGGGGTGAACTTGATTTTCTTTTCATAGATTTGCCACCTGGCACAGGCGATGAACCTTTAAGCATCGCTCAGCTTCTGCCAGACATCGATGGCGTAGTAATCGTAACTATGCCCTCAGAACTGTCAAGCTCCATTGTTAAGAAAGCAATCACATTCGCTGTGAGACTGAACATGCCCATAATTGGTGTAGTGGAGAACATGAGCGGCTTTATTTGTCCACATTGCGGCGAAAAAACAGAGATTTTCCAGTCAGGCGGGGGCAAAAAAATGGCTCAAGAAATGAGCGTAGCGTTTCTCGGCAGCATCCCCATCGACCCCAAAGTAGGTGTAGACTCTGACAAGGGAACACCCTTTGTAGTTTCACATAAGGATTCGGCAGCAGCCAAAGCTTTCATGGAAATTGTAAAAAACGTTGATGAATACGTGAAAAAGAAACAAAAGTAAAAAGATTGGAGAGTTTAAAACTCCCTGGTTTATTTGGCGATTTAAACTACTCTTTTGTGAGAGTAATTTCTATCGTTGAAACCATCCTGGATCTATTCTCGCCTTCGCGTGGTGGCATCTCGGCAGTACCGATTGCTATCTTCGTCACTTTGAGGTCTTTTATAAAGCGGCTTCTTGTGATTTCTGCAACGTCAACTGCTGTGGTGATTGCTTGTCCTCTGGCTTTTAGGGTAATTTCTTTACCTATGCCTGAAGAGAACGCGGTTATGATGGCAAGTACATAGCTCATTGGTGGTTTATTTCCGACGAATATAACGTCACTAGCTTTTTCTGTCAATTCATATCACACTCCTTTTTATGTTGTTTCTTTGCGATGTATCTACATTCTATTGTCTTTTCAGACAAAGAAGGTAAATTCATATAACTCAAAACTTCCTAATAAACAAAATTCAACAATTCGATACCCGAGAAAGCGTCAATTGTGACTTGCGTGCATACTTGATCATAAATTTGCGTTTCCACTTATTTGTTAATAATGAAATTTGAGGATTGTTACTATACAAAAAGCGCTATAGTTTTATACCGCTACTTTGAAGGGAGAGTACAAGCAGAGGAGAATTATTCAATGTCTGTGTCGCCTGGTTTAAGAGAAGTTTTAGCTAGAAGAATCGCTGGAGAAATAATTCTTTCAAGCAAACCAGGCTCAACCATGAAGAAGTGGCGTGAACTCTTCGCAGTTTCCCAAATCAGCCTCTCCGAAGCCATGGGGCTCTCATCTTCAGTCATAAGTGACTATGAAAGCGGAAGAAGAAAAAGCCCAGGCGCCAAATTCATCCGAAGGCTCGTACTTTCGCTTCTACACATTGATGAGGGCAAAGGCAGCCGTTTTATTCGAGAATTTGCTAAATTGACCAGTTCACCAAGTATGGCAGTTGTTGACTTACGCGAGTTTCCTATACCAGTCAGGGTTGAGTATTTATGCAAAGCAATTAGTGGCGAAATCGTTGCTTGCAAGGAAAAATACGTTAAAGAAGTCAATGGTTACACAGTCATCGACAGCAGAAAAGCAGTTGAAGCATATTCAGGTTCAGAATACGCGCAGCTCTTTGGTGCCTCAACAGAGCGTGCATTGATTTTCACCAACGTTGAAATTGGATGCTTACCCATGATGATTGTCCGAGTTAGCAGTCTCAAACCGAGAATCGTGGTATTCCACAAAACAATGCCTGATGAGGAAGCAATAAGGATAGCGGAGTACGAGCAGATACCTCTCATATATTCAACTGCGCCTAGTGTTGAGCAATTGGTAATGTCGTTGCGTAAACTGTACCGGATTGCTTTGCGAGTTAAGCTTGGAAGGAGAAAAGTTCGTCCTCCACCAAAAATAAGCGCTTAAAAATAGTGCTACTATCCTGATTGAAACTTTGCTGGTTATTTATGAACTTCGAAGAACTATCATAGTGTTGGTTTTCATTATGCCTTCAACTCGGCGGATTTTCTCGATGCACTCGTTGACTTCTGTAACGTTCATGCCGCTGATGACTGCTACAATGTCATATTCACCTGTAACCTCGTAGACTGTTTCAACGTTTGGGATAGCTTGGATTTTTCTTGAAACTTCTTGGGTTGGGTAAGCTGGGTTGGTGGCGAGCAATGTTATGGCTTGGGCGCCTTCTGCCAAGCCGATTTTAACGGTGAATTTCTTAATAACGTTTTCATCCGTTAATATCTTGATTCTTTTACGGACTGCGCCTTCTGACAAGTTTATTTTGGCACCTATTTCGCCGTAACCTGCTCTTGCGTCTTCTTTGAGGATTTTTATGATTTGCTTGTCCTTTTCATCCATCTTTTCAGCCACTTCACTAATCGTATGCAAAAATTTAACGTTTTCCATCTTTAATCTTGAATATTGGAACGAATTTCGTTATGCTGGAGCGTTTATAGTCCGTTTTTTGTCAACGGAAGGAACAGAAAAAGCTGCACCAAATAGAACATTAAAAGTCCAAGTTGTAACAAATAGGTCAAAATGTTTAAAAGAAACCCGAAATAATCACAATGACATTTCCCAATAAAAATAAAGTGACGAACAAAAAATGATTAAACCTATAAATTCGAACTCTCAAGAAGTAAACAAAGCAAAATGCCCCGACTGCGACGCAGAACTTGACGTTCCAGCAGACACAGAGAAAGGCGAAATCGTAAGTTGCCCTGGCTGTGGACTTGAACTCGAAGTTAAACAGATAAATTGCGGCTGCGTTGACCTTCAAGAGTTAACAATTGAAGGGGAAGACTGGGGCGAATAAACAGTATCGAACAGCCCCCTTTCTAACAGAAAATCACCTTTTTAAGGCATTATTTTTTAATGGAAGCGTAAAGCGATGAGCATTGCCCTTTTGTATGAACGCTCGGAAAACGACGAAAACGGCATAAAACTCACCGCCCAGCAACTCGGAATAGATTTAGCGTTTATTCCCTTCCGCAAAATTGCTTTGTCTATTTCTAAAGATGGTTTTAGCGCCAAAACAAAAGGCAAAGACTACATGGGTATCATCGAAAACACAAAGGTTGTGCTTAACCGCGCCCAAAGTAAAAATCGGCGCCTCCAAGCCTCCTACATCATGGAGATGCTTGGAAAAAAAACCCTCAACTCCTCGACAAATCGAATTCATCTGTTACAGCAAATACCGCACTTTGCTGCATCTCTTCAAGGAAGGCATCCCCATTCCAAAAACTGTCTTCGTTCCCTGCGACGCCACCGATATTATGAAGAATGGCAGGGAAATCCACAATGAAAAAGACATAGCTGACCTATTTGAGGCAGAAATTCCCATAGCGGAAGGCATAGTAATTAAGGCTGACGCTGGAACCCATGGCAAAATGATTATGCTCGCCCAAAACCGTAAGGAACTGGAAGCCAGCATCAAAGAAACCAAACCTTCAATAATCAACCCCATTGGAGTCGTAGCTCAGGAACTTGTCCAGAAATGGTTCTACGACCTAAGAATAATCGTTTCAAAAGAGAAAGGCAAAGAACCAATTTGTTATCACACCTCAATGGCACGAGCAGGCTTCAAAGATTTCCGCACAAACACTTTCCTTGGCAACTTGGTTTTTCACGCTAAACTTCCTCTGAGCATTCAGGAGTTGGCGGTTAAATGTGGAAAGACCCTAGGAAAAGGTAGTGATGCTTGGATTTTCGCTTTAGATGCCATGGTACGCGTTGGCGACAACAAGAACGCTAACGATGCTTATCTGAAGAGCCAGTTGGATTTAGCTGCACAGGCATTTGGTCCTGTCCAAAAAGTTAAGGCAGATGAAACGCGCTTAACAGACTTCGAAATGTGGACTAGTAAGTTAGAAAAAGCCTTCAACCTCTACAAGAACTCGGAATCATACGAAAACATTAAAAACATAATTGAAGAAAGCGTAGAAAAAAACAAGAGCGCCTTGGTATTTCATGAGTCGAATTCTTGCCCAGAATTCTGGGAGAACACGAGACTCGCAACAGGTCTAAACGTGGCGGTTCCCCTGCTGAAGGGCGCTCAAAGCCTAATCGACCATTAATCAAAACACAGAGAGGAAAAACAAGATGCGAATTGGAATAATCGGCGGTTCAGGATACGTTGGAAGCGAACTACTAAGACTACTCTTGATGCACCCAGAAGTAGAGGTTACTATGGTTACTTCACGCCAAAGTGCAGGAGAATACGTTTTCAACGTGCACCCAAACCTAAGAGGTTTAACTCAACTAAAATTCGTACCTCAAGACATGGCTGAACTCCAGAAGAATTGCGACTTAGTTTTCACAGCTACTCCACATGGCGGCTCAGTGAACCTTGTCCCCAAACTCTTGGAGGCAGGGTTGAAAGTAATCGACATGAGTGCTGATTTTCGCCTCAAAAACCCAGCTGACTACGACTCTTACTATGGCTGGAAACACGCTCATCCAGAAATGCTCAAAGAAGCAGCCTACGGCTTACCTGAACTTCATCGGGAAGAAATCAAAAAAGCCAAGCTCGTCGCTTGCCCTGGCTGCATGGCAACATCAGCAATTCTCGGCTTAGCGCCCATTGTGAAAGCTGGTTTAGTTGATAACAGCAAAATTATAGTTGACCTCAAAGTGGGCTCTTCAGGCGGCGGTAGCAAGCCAAACCTTGCCTCACATCATCCCGAACGTTTCAGCGGCGTCCGACCTTATCAAGTCACTGGACACCGCCACACCGCGGAAGTAGAACAGGAACTAACTGCATTAGCCAATGAACCCGTAAAAATCGGCTTCACCCCGCACGCAGTTAACATGGTACGCGGTATCCTTGCAACCATTCATGCATTCCCCAAACAGCCCATAACCAGCAAAGATCTCTGGAAAGCACTTCGAGGAATGTATGGAGCCGAACCCTTCGTTCGATTAGTGAAGTACCAGAAAGGACCCTACCAGTTGCCAGATCCAAAAATCGTAATGGGTACAAACTTCTGCGACGTCGGCTTCGAAATCGACGAACACGCAAACCGACTCATCCTATTCTCAGCCATAGATAACATGACTAAAGGCGCCGCAGGACAAGGCGTCCAATGCCTCAACCTACTCATGGGATTAGACGAAACCACAGGCCTCAAGAGCACTGGGTTCCATCCGGTCTGATAGCCATGTTACTTGTAATTAAGATGGGTGGAAGCATCCTAAAAGAAGGAGCGTCAAACGACCTCATCTCTGATCTAAAAGAAGTAGCCAAAACCAACAAAGTTGTGCTTGTTCACGGTGGAGGAGCAGAAGTTACAGAAATCGCTTCCAAACTTGGCAAGGAACAGAAATTCATCATGTCACCCGAGGGCTTTCGTAGTCGTTATACTGATAAAGAAACCATAGAAATCTACACGATGGTTATGGCAGGCAAAATGAACAAGCAAATCGTACTCGCACTAGAAAGTCAAGATATCCCAGCTGTTGGCTTAAGCGGACTTGACGCTGCCATCCTTAAGGCTGAGCGGAAAACTAAACTGATAGTTGTTGACGAACGAGGCAGAAAAAAAGTCATCGATGGCGGTTACACTGGAAAAATTACACAAGTCAATACCGAACTGCTAAACCTGTTACTTGAAAACGGTTACATGCCAATTGTAACGCCTATTGCTTTGAGCCAGGATTTTGAGCCCTTAAATGTTGATGGCGACCGAACCGCAGCAATAATTGCAGGCGCATTAAAAGCAGACAAACTTATCCTCTTAACCGATGTAGAAGGATTAATGCTCAAAGGTGAACGTGTCCCCAAAATCGCCGCAACTGAAGTCAAAGAAGTGCTCTCTAAAATTGGAGGCGGCATGAGCACAAAAGTTCACGCTGGATTAGAAGCGTTAAACCAGGGCGTCAAAGAAGTCCTTGTTACTTCAGGGACCGCAAAACAGCCAATTACTTCCGTTTTAAATCATCAAGTTGGAACAGTGATAACGAGTGAATGAAAAAACCATAATGGAAACTGAAAACCGCTACTTGGCAAACGTTTTCTCCAAAAAACCGATCGTAATCACACGCGGCAAAGGCGCGCTTCTATGGGACATTAATGGGCGGGAATACGTGGATTGCGCAAGCAGCTACGGTGTAGCTGCACTTGGTCACTGTCACCCAAAAGTTGTAGTGGCAATAAAATCTCAAGCCGAACAGCTCATCACGTGCCATAGTTGCTACTACAACGATAAACGAGCTGAATTCATAGAAAAACTAGTCAAGATTACACCTAAAGGTTTGGATAAAGCGTTTCTCTCTAACAGTGGAGCAGAATCCGTTGAATGTGCAATTAAGCTTGCCCGAAAATTCACAGGCAAACCTGAAATCATCGCGTTGATGGGTGCGTTTCACGGCAAAACTATGGGTGCACTTTCAGCGACTTGGGATAAAAAGTACCGCGAACCATTCATGCCTCTTATCCCGGAGGTTAAGCATGTACCTCCCGACAACGCAGACAAAGTCCGCGAAGCCGTAACGGACAAAACCGCTGCTGTTCTCATGGAACCCATTCGAGGAGAAGGCGGAGTCCGAGTTCCACCAGAAGGATATTTGCAGGCAGTGCGGGAAATCTGCGATGAAAAAGGCATTCTACTAATATTCGATGAAGTCCAAACAAGTTTTGGACGCACGGGTAAGCTGTTCGGTTGCCAAAACTGGAACGTTACGCCAGATGTTATGTGTTTAGCTAAACCTTTTGCAGGCGGGTTACCCATCGGCATAACTGTCGCCAAAGAAAACATTATGTCCTCGCTTAAAGTTGGTGAACACTCAACAACTTTCAGCGGAAACCCCTTGGTTTGCGCCGTAGGTTGCGCTGCAATTGATGCTTTATTGGAAGAGAAACTTGCGGACAAAGCTGCAGTCAATGGCAAATACTTCAAGTCACAGCTGGAAAAACTTATGGCGAAACATAAAATCATTAAGGAAGTCCGCGGCTTAGGGTTAATGTTGGGCATGGAATCGCGTTTTGATGTGCATAACGTCATATTGAAGACACAATCAAAAGGCGTTTTAGTGTTGGATGCGGGCAGAACCGTAATTCGCTTACTTCCGCCCCTTGTGATAGAGAAAGCACAAATCGACCAAGCCATCACAGTTTTAGATACAGTTTTGGGAGAAGAAGAGAATGAGCGAGCAAGCAGTTCGGTTCCTAACTAACCTCTTAGGCATCTATAGCCCCTCGGGTAAAGAAGAGGATGCAGCCAACTTCTTAGACCTTGAAATGAGCAAGATGGGGTTTGAAGTGGGCAAAGACTCTATTGGAAATGTCATCGGCGTCATCGGCGAAGGCGAACCTGTCATCCTCCTGTGCGGTCACATGGATACGGTGGCTGGGCATCTGCCACTTCGCATCGACGAAGGCAAAATCTTCGCTCGAGGAGCAGTAGACGCGAAAGGTCCACTAGCCGCAATGATTATGGCTGCTTTGGCAGCCGGCAAGGAGCCTGGATTTAAAGGAAAAATCTTAGTTGCAGCAGTTGTAGAAGAGGAAGCTACTAGTCGAGGCGTCAAGTACCTCATCACTCAGGGTATCAAAGCTGACTACGCGATTTTCGGTGAACCCAGCGGCGTCGAAAACGTAACCATAGGCTACAAAGGACAAATCCAACTAAAAATTGTACTAAAAACCGAGACGGGACATGCATCTACTCCTTGGCTCTACGACAACTCTTTGGAGAAGGCAATTGAGCTTTGGAAACAAATTAAGAATGCATCTTCTTATCCCTCATTGGATCCGTCGGCGAGCCCATACAACGCAGTTACAGCATGTTTAGTGAAGCTGGTAGGTGGCAGAGCGACATCTGTTGTTCCCTTTGAAGCAGAAATGAACCTTGACGTAAGAGTGCCCATACAATTCTCCACAAATCAGGTTTTTGAGCAGATACAAAAGATAATTACAAAGTACCAAACTGCCAATCCGAAAGTGTCTGTGAAAGCAACTGTAGTTGACACTGTTGAGCCATTTGAGGTGAACAAAGCTTCGCCGCTTGTCCACGTACTATCTTCATCTGTTAGAAAAGTCCTCAACAAACCTGCAACTTTGCTGCATAAAACTGGAACGGGTGACATGAATATCTTGGGAAAAGCAATGAATTTGCCCATTGTCACTTATGGGCCAGGCGACTCGCACCTTGACCACACCTTGGATGAACACATCAACGTTAGCGAATACTTGGATTCAATTGCAGTTTACAAAGAAGCCCTTCTAAGATTGTCGGAACTATACAATAGCAGAAATGGTGCTCAAAAAACAATTTAATTTCGAGAGCGCATTTTCATTCTTTTAATTCTTGAAATTGATCAATTAATAATTAGGCAAACATTGGGTAAAAATCACAGAATATTATTTTTTTGAACATTTTCATGTTTAAGACAACCAAGAAAAAAAGAAAACACACCTGCAAAAAATGCTGTCGCACAGTTGACATTGCCTATAAGCGGGTTGTGCTCTATGTGTGGCTTCCCGAGGTTGAGAAAGTATGTTTGCACAAATAGTAATGGACTGCCAAACCAAAAAAGAAATCGTAAGTTGTGAATATTGTATTGTAAAAGAAAACTGTCAGCTCCGTTTAGAACTAGAGGATATGGAAAAGAAAGAGGCACCAAGATTGTTGGTTCCTCTTCTATTGATAGCCTGAGTTTTGGGTAATATCTTTAAGCATAAAACAGCGGTACATACAATAATCCATGGTTAGTTTAGACTTAAGATAGTTTAATAGAAGAGAGATGGGTAATCGGTTGAGCAAAGACTCAAATTTAGAGCATTCACATACAAAGAAGCTGAGAAAAGATTCCTTAACTGCTTCAGGAATAGCAGAGTACATCCGCTTCAACTGTTGCCCCCGTTTCTTTAAGTTGAGACTCCAAGACGATGAGGAAGCAGAAAGCCGCAAATGGCCTACATTTAAGCCGATTAGTCCCCTGCTCTATGGTGTGGGAAAAGCGCTTGAGGAAAAAAAAATAGCCGAACTCAAAACCAAGGCAGCCGAATACCACGATTTTAACCAATACGTTGAAAATGAGAAGGCTTCCTTCGATAATCTGCGGGAAGTAATCGAGCACCAGATTTCTGCCGAAGAAAGGGCTGACGGTAAACCTGTTCTGCTCTATCAGGTTCCAATGTTTGGAAAGATTGGAGTTTGGAAAGTTAAAGGCATTGCAGACTTGATTGCGCTTTGGCGTTGTAAAGACGGAAAAGTGAAAGTAAGAATTTTTGAACTCAAATCTTCTTGGCTGGAGCAGACTGCTCACCGAATACAAGTAGCCATCTACGTACGGTTACTATCACAAGAATTGGAGAACCTATTGCCCAAAATCGACATTGAGGGAGGAGTAATTAATAGGGAAACAAATTTGGAAAATCTCTATCCAGAAACTCTACCAAAATTCAAACTCAGTCCATTAATTCAAGATGTTGAACGTCTGCTTGCTGAAAATGGCGAGTTAAATCGTATTCACAAGACCCCGCTGCCAGAGGTTGAGTACCAGCTTTGCTCAAGATGCGACAACTGCGGGTTCAACGAATACTGCATTGTTTGCTCTGTGGAAAATGAAAGTATTGCGTTACTCAATTTGAGTAGGGGCGAGCAGAGAGCTTTGGGGAAATACGGAGTTAAACGGCTTGAGGATCTGGCAAGGTTAAAGGTAGTGTTGGAATTCAGCGATTTGCGACCCTACGATTTCAAAAGCATCCCAGCAAGAGAACCTGAAAAGGCACATGAAATCGCCACTGATCGTGTTGTAGGTGCAAAGTTGGATTGGATGGTTCAGCGTGCCCAGTACATGTTAGGTGGAATTCGACCCAATAGCGCCTACGCAAGCAAAAGCAAATGGATGCCTTGGCTAACAGGAACAGGATACGGTGGACTTCCCGAGGATAGTCCTACAAACGGAATGGATACAGCGCTTCTGTTTAGTCCAGACGGCATGATACGCGTCTACCTCTTCGTTGAACGCGACTATATGTTAGACGTTATTTCCATGATTAGCGCTAGGGTTGACTGCACACGCTATAAGGGCGAACCTTTGGGCGTATCAAACGTAATCGCCAGTCTCCCCGATGACCGACGAGAATGTTTAGATGAAGAAAAAAAACTGTTGGAAGCATTCTTCCAAGACCTCACACAAGCAATTACAAAAATAGCAGTCGAGGTAGGCAGCCCCGATGAAGCCCCAATCCATCTTTACTTCTTCAGTCGAGGTGAACGTGATGTACTGATGGAGGCAGTACGCCGCCAGCCAACTCTGCTAAGTGCAATGGCTATTAGAGACCTTTTAGGGTTAAGACAAGCCATCGATCAACCTATGTTTTCAGTTCTCCAAGATGAAGTAGTGCATAGAAAAGCTCTAAAGTTCCATAGCACTGGGCTTTTGCCAATTCTTGAGCAATCGAGTTTTTTTGAAAATAAAGCTTGGTTGGCAACCCGCAAAGACGGCTCAACGGTTGACTTACGTTTGGTTTTTCGTGATGGACTATTCAATTATTCACTTCCCTACAAAAGAAACCCTGATGGGCAGATCAATTTTCTTGAAGATGGATATGGACACAAAGATGGATATTACCCTGCTCGCGCTCGATTCGGCAACCAAATACCCATTGAATACTTGTGGGCTGCCAAAGGACGTTTAGATAATTATCCAACTAGAGTTTTGCTTGAGAAGCATAAATGGTGCGATTATGTACAAAAGACAAGAAGAATTACTGATGAAGAACTAAACCTTATGGGTCTAAAGCTCTGCATGGCTCTTGAACATATTGAACGGTCACTAACGATTCGTAACAGGCGGTTGGGTAAGAAACCGATTCCTGTCCCTACAATTGCGACGTTTTCATTGGGTACTTCAACACTTGAGCGTGGTTGTAGAGAATTCTTAGATTTAGAGTATTTTTCTAAGCGCCAAGAAATGTATCAGCACTACGCTTTGCTTCCCTACCAACGCGTGGCTTCGGGCAGGTCTCTGATTTTTGAGTGCACAGGCATTACTGAATCTGAGAAGGATTTTGTAGTTCGCGGAAAACTTGTCTATGAAGGCATTGGACTGGCCAAGACTGATTGTGTAGCTAACGCTTGCAGAGTTAAGGGCGCGGATGGGTCAAGTTCGGGCGATTGGATGGTTGTCACTGAGCTTAGGCGCAATGAGCAGGGGCAGTTTGAGGAAGCCCAGAAACGCTCTCCGTCCGAGGTAGAAAAATCCGCCCGAGCCATAGTCGAAAACGTTGACGTTCGAAAAGGTGAGTTAGTCATTAATGTGTTAAGTTGGCCCAGCGGCAAAGGCAGAAAATACAGTGCCTGGCACAATCTCCCAACTACTGACCCTGAGAAGGCAAAAAACAAGTACATGCAGCTCTTCGAAGTTGGAAGGCTCTACATATTAGATGAGTTGGCAGACGACATTATTTCTGATAGGGCAGCTAAGTGCCTTGATTATGCTGGGTAATAATGTGCTTTATGGCTTGTTGGCGGGCTTTTTAGCAGGCAAGTCAGAGGCTTCTTCGCATAGGGCTTTGCCGAGGGATGCAGCTTTCCCGTTTTTGCGTTGGGTTCAGGGTAGACGTTTTTCACCTAAGGCTGAACAGCAACGATTTATTGAGCGGGTTTTTGGGAAGGAACAGGTTGTTATGTTGCAGGGTCCACCTGGAACGGGGAAGACTGAGACTCTACAGCTGGCCGTTTTGGCGCACGTCGCCGCCCATAGAGCCAAAGGCAGATGCAGAGTTTTGATGGTTGCACCAACCCACAAAGCAATCCAAGAGTTCGTTAACAAACTCGCACGTTGCTGGCAAGAATACTGCGAAGAAGACGGCAAAGACCTAAAAGATCTAAATATTTACCGAGTTTTAAGCAGCTCCACATCCTCCGTTAAACCCATTGAAGGCGTTACACACGTTAACTATAACGAGGATGAAGAAACCGTTCAGGAACTCACGGATAGCTTGATGAATCAAGCAACGTTAAGTCCCACAGCTTCGGGTTCAGATCCTCTGATTTTATGCCTCACTCCTCCAGGCTTGTACGGGTTAATGAAGAAAATCGGCGATTCTGAACCCCCTTGGGGCGAAGGTTTCTTTGACTTGCTCGTAGTAGATGAGGCAAGCATGATGCGTCTCCCCGAACTCATTCTTTCAGGCTCATTCCTAACTAAAGGCTCCCAGATTCTCGTGGCGGGAGATCATCGCCAGTTGCCACCAATTCAAGCACACAACTGGGAAAAAGAAGACCGCCGAACACTCGAAGAAATGGCTTCCTTCCTCTCAGCCATGGATTTCCTCCGCCTACTACGACAAGAAGAACTCGGAATTGAACGAATAAGCTGCAAACATCCCGCAGATATACCGGCAGAGCGATTATGTGAAAGCCACAGGTGCCATTCGGTTGTAGCAGAGTTTCTGCGGGAATGGGTATATGAAAAAGACAAGATTGATTTTCGATCAGACCAGAAACATAAGTTAGCGGCATTGAAGCCTAAGACTGATGGTTTAGGAGTTGTTTTAGAACCAGAGAACATCTTCGTGTTGATTGTTCATGATGAAGCGGAGAGTTTCCAGTCAAACCTTGTTGAGGCGTCGATTGTTGAGGCGTTGGTTCGTAACGTGAAATCCGAGGGTATAGGCGTTATTACCCCGCATAATGCCCAGAAAGGCTTGCTAAAGAACATGCTGTCGGAAGGTTGTGAAAACGCTCGAATCGACACCGTTGAGCGCTACCAAGGCGGCGAAGCAGACTTCATCATAATTTCCTCCACAGTCAGCGACCCCGACTATGTCCGTAGCGAAAGCGACTTCCTGCTTAACCTGAACCGAATTAACGTTGCCATTTCGCGTATGAAGAAAAAACTAGTTATCATCGCGAGCAGATCGATTTTTGAGTTTATGCCACAAGACGCCAAAGACTATGATAAAGCACTGCTTTGGCGAGGCATTTCACAGACCGTTGGTTTTACGGCTGATTCAAAAGCACAGTGGACCGGGGCTCTATCGGAGTTTCTTGGTCAGGCGGCTTCTCCAATAAAAGTTGAAGTCTACGTTAAATCTGAGAAGCCAATATGAACTTAAAAGAAACAATTATTTTCAAGTTTCTTGAAAGATTATTTTTGGTTTATCGCTCAATATTTTGGCGCTGAAACTTAATTCTTAATCCAAAGGAAACTATCAAATTACAAGAAAAAAATTTTATGAGATATTAAGGTGCCTTCACGAATGAAGAGAAGTTGTTGCTGTTGTTGTTGTTGCAACTGTGCGCTGCACCATGGTTGCAACAATCACACCAAAATCTGCTTTTTCCCTATTAGATAACCAATTGCTTCGCGCTAACAATGAACAATAGTATTGATATTGCAACACATGGTTTTTGAAGATTTTCTTTATTGTTGGCTTTATTAAAAGACCTTTTAAAACTTGTTCTGGCTGGTAGCCAACAAGAAAATGATCATGGCAAAGCGTTATCTGCATGTAACTTCTCATCAAGACTTGTGGCTGCCTTTCAACTACAACCAACAAACCCCAAAAAACAACCTAACTTTAAGACTTAACCCAAAAAACAAACTCCAGAAAAAATCCTATAGGAAAGCCACAACAACAATCAATTAGAGGCTGTTAATCTACAAAATTTTCGCAAGAAAAACGATTTTCTTCTCCAAAGAGTCAGGGTTGTTTACTATTCTTTGTAAAGATTGAAGATCTATTCATAAATCTTAAAAGCGTGAATTCAAATAAACGAGTTATCAATGCAGGGTGTTACTAATGGGTTTTCTAAAAAAATTCACAAATAAACTAACTGCTCCTGATGCCACTGTCCAATTAATGTTTAACAACTACTCAGTTGCTTTAGGAGATAATCTTCAAGGAACCCTAAACATAAATTCCAAAGAGGATTTTGAAACGACAGAAATTAGATGCGAAATTGCCTGCGTTGAACAGTCAAAGGTCATCAGGGAAGTCTATGATGCCGCTCTTAAAAGGTCAATTCCCCGGGTTGTGGATGAATCGGTCATTATTTATAGCGCAAAACCCGCACTTTCGGGTCCGTCGCGTTTTGCTAACGGCGAAAACCGCAGACATCCCAGTCAACATGAACATACCAGCAGGTGCAAGACCAACGTACGCGGGCGTTGATCGACGGGTAACTTGGACAATAAAAGGTGTTCTTGCAGTTGATGGTAGACCCGACAAGACAACTGAAACATGTGAAATCCAAGTGTTACCCCAAACGGTGCAGGCTCAAACGGCTACTATGCAAAGAGAAGTCATCCACACCGTCGTTATGATTCCATGTAAATACTGCCAAGGCCTAATGGATCAAACTCTTACAGCGTGCCCTAACTGTGGGGCTAAAAGGACTGTATAGACTAAGAAAAAAGAAGTTTATGGTTATAGGTTTGACAGAATTATAGAAGTTGAGGCCTGTACCTATTCTTCATCTTCGCAATCATCGCAATCGCAGTCTTCGCAATCTTCCTCTTCTTCTTCGAAACCAAAAATAATTTTTTTCATTTTTCATACCCAGTGGTTTAACATAAAAATACCTAAATAAACCCTCTTGTTTTGATTGGATAAACGTTTAAGATGGCTTTTTTGTTACTTTTTGCAAAAACAATTAATTCAGTGGCAACCAACCTTTGTAGGTATGCCGCCAGAAGTTCCAAACGGTTTAAAGGACTTAATTGTGCAGTTTGTGCAAACATACAGCAGCGTACCCGATTTAGAGCTTGACTTATACCTCAACCCTAAACCCTGGTTTATGCCCTTGAACAGCGATGAAGCTAAAACAGGAAGCTGCACACTATTTTTTGCTTGCTGCAGCCCTTAGCGACTACAAACTAACTGGAAACCCACGAAACGTGCGACTGCTCCTAGACCACCTCTACAATATGTTAGGACCAAAACTGTACACAGCAAATAACGTTTCCGAATTTACAGTTGAAATTAACAAATTTGAGCATCAGACAGAAAGATTTGACCATCTTGGACAAGCAAAAGCGGAGATTTCAGAGGTAATATGTTCAGTTAACCAGTTTGTGGAAAACAAAGCCCAAGGTAACCTTATTGACTACACAACAAAGTTAGCTTTAAGGAATAGAAAACCAGCCGACTTTGTTAAAGAACTCTCCTTTACTGTTAAGAGGATGAGTAAGCATCATAAAGCTAAGTCTTGGCTGTATCTGCGATGGATGGTTCGAAGTTCTCCGGATTTGGCACTTTTCAAGTTTAACCCCAAAGACCTGATGGTTTCGCTTACTACACCCAAATTCAGGGTCTATGCCGCTTTAGGGCTCAGCGACAATGATAATCTACCCTTTGAATTGAGTATAAAAAACCAGCCTGAGAGTTGGTGGGCGAACACTTCGGCATTCGACGCTGACTCTGAAAGATTAACTAACTTTTCTAAATCATTGTTTCCTGAAGATCCAGCTAAGGTTGATTTTCCATTCTTTATCTTGGGAACCTGGCTTGAATACTCAGACTTAACCCCTGCTTCTTTGGAGAAGTCCATGCAGTTTTTTATCCGCAAGCATGAAGAGTTCCTACAGCCACTCATGAAGTACTTAACCGTCATTTACCATTACAACAGAATCGGCGAACGCATTGACCCAGGGGCATTCTCCGCTTTAGAACTCGACGTCTACGACTATCTGCGGAAAAAACAAGTGGTTTTCAACTATGAATTTATGGAATTCTGTCTTTCCAAAGAAAATCCCGCATTTACTTATAAACCAGATTTCCTTCTGCCGCAAATTACAAACAATGGTCGAAAAGTCCTGCTTGAACCCCATGGCATCAGAAGTAACCTCATAGAGTTCCTTAGCTAAATTAGCTGTTTTTCGCAAACACTACGGCGAATATTTCTGTCTAATCCTTATAGTACCGGACCACTACGTCGAAATAATCGAAAAATTCGACAGAAAACACAGCGCATGTGATTTTTTGTGGAAACAAAGCAACTACAAAACACAATTTGAAAACTTCCGTAGTTCTTAGATATCTTCATCCTATAATAGAAGGTTTTTGGCTCTTGTTTTTTGCTAATTTTATTGAACTGAAGGATTAAGAGTTCATTCCACAAACATTAAATTGCCTTCTTCCATTTCATAGGTGTTCCTTAATGAGCATTTAGGAGAACGGTCATGAAGATCATATCTAAGACTGATTTTGACGATTTCGTAAATAACTTGATTAAAGATGATTCTTTGAATGTTATTGGAGTTAAATCCAGAGGCAACAAGTATGCCTTTGCTCCATTGGAAACAGCTAATGAACTACGACTCGACTACGATGTCACCTTGCTGCCTCCGAAAAAATACTTTTTCCCCCAGCGAGAAACATTATTCACTTATGCGTTATCAGGAGGATTTTCCGCCAAACAACCAGATGAAACAAAACCAATGGTGATTATTGGGGTTCACCCCTATGACATTGTAGCATTGCTTCACATGGACGAAATCTTTAGAGAAACAAAATCAGATCCATATTACTTCAAAAAACGTGAATCATCAATAATTATTGGTGTTAACATCCAAAAACTGTCAAAATGGAATTTCTCTTCATTCATGGGCGCTTCTTCCATTGATTATGGCTACGATCTTATGCTAACCGACTTAGGCAACAGATACGCAATAAACGTTGGATCCCAAAAAGGAGAAGAATTGCTCTCCAAATATGCAAAAAATGTAACCACAGCTTTAGCACGCGACACACAAGTTGCAGGACAGAAAAAAAGGGAAATAATGAACCTCTCACAACAAAACTTTGATTTCTCCCCTGAACTAATTCCTGAATTGCTCAAAGATAGCTATGGAAAAAGCGGTTTTTGGGAAAAACATTCTGAAAAATGTCTCGCTTGCGGTTCATGCGTTCTCGTCTGTCCCACTTGCTACTGCTTTGACGTTAAAGATAATCCAGATTTAACTTTAGAGGCAGGCGAAAGAATCCGAACATGGGACGGCTGTTTACTCGAAGACTTCGCAAAGATTGCTTCAGGAGAAAACTTTCGCGCCACAAGACCAACCAGGTACCGCCACCGTTACTTCAAAAAAGGCAAATACCTCTTTGACCGTTTCGGCTTCGTTTCCTGTGTCGGCTGCGGACGGTGCTCATCAAACTGTCTCCCAGACATAGCCAACCCAGTCGATTTATTCAACGATATGTATCATGAAATGCAAAACAGCGGCAGCCAAATCAAAGTCGGCGCCTCCCCAGACATAAATATCCAAACGGAAGAAAACATTGACTTCGTACCCAAACTTGCAACTATAATCAAAAAGACTTCAATGACTGCCCTTGAAACTCTATTTGAAATCAAATTAGACGACGGCTCAGATCTCAATCATAAACCAGGCCAGTTTGTCGAAGTCTCAGCGTTCGGCATAGGAGAAGCACCAATTTCGCTGTCTTCTTCACCAACAAAGAAGGGTACTTTTGAAATCTGCGTCCGAAAGCTTGGAAACGTCACTACTAGACTACACAAACTCAATGAAGGCGACAAAGTAGGAATCAGAGGACCATTCGGCAACGGTTTTGACGTTGATTCGCTTAAGAGCAAAGATCTCTTGTTCATCGCAGGCGGCTTAGGAATTGCGCCGCTAAGATCGCTTTTCAATTATGTGTTAGATAAACGAAAAGACTACGGAAAAGTCTATTTGCTTTATGGATGCAAGGAACCAAAAGAGCTGCTTTTTGGAGAAGAAATGATGGCTTTAGTTTCCCGAGATGATGTTGAGTTTAGGTCAACCGTCAACTGGTGCCCTGAAAACGAGGTTTGGACGGGCAATATCGGTGTGATAACAACCCTTATTCCCCAAGTATCCTTCGATCCTGAACAAACACTCGCTATACTCTGCGGACCACCTGTGATGTATAAATTCGTAATCGCCGACCTCAAGAAAAAAATGGTCCCCGATGACCACATTATAATGTCGCTTGAACGCCGAATGAAATGTGGAGTCGGAAAATGCGGACACTGCCAAATCAACCACATATACGTTTGCAAAGACGGACCTGTATTTAATTATGGAAAAATAAAAGGAGTTCCGGAGGCGCTATAAAATGAAACCTAAAGTAGCATTTTTTGATTTTGCTGGCTGTGAAGGAGACCAACTACAAATCGCGAACCTCGAAGAAGACCTTTTGGCTCTTCTGGGTCAAGTTGAAGTTGTAACCTTCAGAGAAGTCATGAAAGAACAAAGTGACAACTATGATATCGCATTTGTTGAAGGCTCATGTACCAGACTACAAGATGAGGATAGACTCAAGCAAATAAGGAAAAACGCCAAAATCGTTGTCGCAATCGGTTCCTGCGCTGCAATCGGCGGTATTAATTCTCTGAGAAACTATAAGGATTTAGACGCAGTTAAAAAAGTGGTATACGGGGAAAACGCGAGACTCTTTGACTCCTATGCAGCAAGACCAATCGATGCTGTAATCCCTGTGGATGCATATGTGTACGGATGCCCAATTGACAGGGAAGATTTTCTGCATGTAGTCAAATCGCTTCTATTAGGCAAGAAGCCTGAAACACCCACATATCCTGTTTGCGTTGAATGCAAGAAAAACGAGAATATCTGCGCTTTTGAACGAGGTCAATACTGCGTTGGAACCGTAACAAGAGCTGGCTGCAACTCATGCTGCGTCAACGAAGGAACAATCTGCTGGGGCTGCCGCGGTTTAGTGGACAATCCAAACGAGAATTCCCAAAAGGAAGTCTTGATAAAGTACGGTCAAACAGTTGACGACGCAATAAACAAGTTTAGATTATATTTCGGTTGGCAGGAGGCAAAAAGATGAAACCATCTAATAGTTTTGATATAAATGTCCATCACATCACAAGAGTCGAAGGACACGGAAACATTAACGTCAGCATCAAAAATGGAGCCATAGAAAAATGTGAATGGAGCATCCCTGAAGCACCAAGATTCTTTGAAGCAATGGTATGTAGGAAGATCTTGGAATGAACTGCATCACATTACCTCACGCATATGCGGTATCTGCTCAATCGGACATTCGCTTGCTTCATTGAAAGCCACCGAAGCAGCCTTAGGCATATCTATAAGTGAACAGGACCTAAAACTACGAAAGTTAGCACTCCACGCAGAGAACATGCAAAGCCACATTCTTCACCTAGGCTTTCTGGTTCTTCCCGATTTAATGGGTGTAGGCTCAGTTATTCCACTGGCGTCAACAAATCTAGCTGAAGTCAAAATTGTGCTCCAACTGCACAGAATAGCCAATGAAATGTCAAACCTACTATGCGGCAGAACCACTCATCCACAACGCCTAATTCCTGGCGGCTTCTCCAAAATCCCCTCGATGAAAGAGTTAGCGGTCATGAGACGGAAATTACAGGATTCCGTTCCAAACCTTCAAGCAGTAGCTGGATTGTTTAAGAGTTTAGCCGGGAATTTACCCAATTTCGAGCGAGAAACAGAATTCATAGCCTTGACAAATCCAAACGAATATGCGCTCTACGACGGAGAAATTGCTTCAACTGACACCGGAGCAGCGCCAGCCAAAGAATATCTTACATACACAAACGAATACATCGTTCCACAATCAACCGCTAAATGGGCAAAACACACCCGAGACTCCTACATGGTAGGCGCTTTAGCTAGGCTAAACATTAATTACAAGAAATTATCGCCGATGGCTCAAAAAGTCGCAGAAATGTTCGACCTTAAGCCTATGTGTTATAATCCATTCATGAATAGCATTGCTCAATTAGTTGAAACAGTTCATACCGTAGAGGATTCGATAAAGCTAATTAATGAACTCGAAGCTGCAGGACTTAAAACTCAACCAGACTACAACAACCCCACAATCAAAGTTAAAGCAGGCAGTGGTGTCGGAGCTGTCGAAGTGCCAAGGGGAATACTATTCCACGATTACACTTACAACGATAAAGGAGTATGCACTAAAGCCAACTGCATAATTCCAACAAATCAAAACCACGGCAACATTTCACTAGACATGAAAGCATTAGTACCTCAAATTGTAAACAAACCACAAAAAGAAATCGAACTCGCCTTGGAAATGCTAGTGCGCGCCTACGACCCATGTATATCCTGTTCCACACACGTGGTAAAACTTGATTTGACCTAAACTTAGGTCCCTAAATTTATTTCAATCAATAAATTAATTGGAATCGATGGGTTATGGGAAATCTTAAAGGATTTTTCAATCCCCAAGCAATAGCTGTCATAGGGGCAAGCGAAAGAGTTGATTCCTTAGGGACACGAATTCTCAGCAACCTGATCGGGGCATATCAAGGGAAAATTTTTCCTGTGAATTCTTTTAGGCAAACCGTCCAAGGAATTGTTGCCTACCCAAGTATAGACCGAGTGCCATCCAAAGTAGATCTTGCAATTATTGCAACCCCCGCTCATACAGTTCCCCAGATTGTTGAAGAATGCGGCAAAGTCGGCGTTTTGAATGCGGTTATTGTTTCAGCTGGTTTTAGTGAATGCGGAGAAATCGGTCAAGAACTTACACGACGAATTCTTGATTGTAAACGAACCTACAACATGAGGATAATAGGACCCAACAGCTTTGGGATCATAAGACCAAATTCAAATCTATACGCAACTTTTGCCGAAAAGAAAGCGGTACCTGGAAGAATTGCTTTCATATCTCAAAGCGGAGCATTTTGCGGGTCAGCCTTGGATTGGTCCTTAGAAACTCAAGTTGGACTAAGCGCTGTCGTCTCAATGGGTCAAACCATTGATGTTGACGTTGCCGATTTGATTGACTATTTCGGAAACGACCCCCAAACACGAATCATAATGCTTTATGTGGAGTCAATTAAAAACGCAAGAAATTTCATGAGCGCTGCAAGAGGATTTGCAAAATCCAAACCGATCATCATAGTTAAACCCAGCCGAACGGATGAAAACCAAAATCTTGCGAACTCGGATGCCGGTCAACTAAAAGAAGCGATCTATGATGCTGCATTTAGACGAAGCGGCGTTGTTCGGGTTGAGACCATTAACGGTCTTTTTGATTGCGCTAAAACTCTGTCGATGCAACCAAGTCCAACTGTACCACACTTAACCATAATAACAAACGCTGGAGGTCCAGCTTTGATGGCTTTGGACCAAATAAACAGGCGGGGCGGAAAACTGTCGCAAATAAGTGATGCAACTGTTCAAGCTTTGAGAAGTATCTTACCTTACTATTGCGGCTTAACCAATCCTATTGATCTTCTTGAGGAAGCAACCCCTGAAAGATACCGGAAAGCAATACAAACCTGTATGAGTGACAGCGTAAACAGCAGCCTTCTTGTGATATATGCACCTACAGGCTTAGCAGACCCACTTAGCTTAGCCAATATAATGATTGATTCTATCAAGCAAACAAGAAAAAACGTCTTTGTTTGTCTAATGGGGGAAGACCCCCAATGCCAAGAAGCAAGAAGAACCTTACATAGAAACGGAGTCCCAGCGTTCCAAAGCCCCCAAGAAGCAGTAAGAACATTCATGAACATCTATTCTCGTACACAAAACTTAGAGCTGCTCTACCAAACACCTGAAGATATCCCTATTGACCAAGCTACACCCACACACCTTAAAGCAATATTGCGGCGTGCATTTTGTGAAGGCAGAGAAATTCTAAATTTATCTGAATCTTTCCAGTTTCTAGAAGCCTACAAGATACCTACCCTAAAAACGCTTATAGCTAAAACCGCCGAAGAATCCACAGCTTTTGCGTCTGCAACTTGGTTACCCAGTAGTTAATGAAAACCCTAAATCCACAATACAGAGTTAAACGTGAAAACCAAAACGTTGCTTTTGAAGTTTTTTCTTCTGAGCAGTTATGCTTTCAGTTTAACCAGATGGTTGACGACACCAATATGTCCGCCAAAACAGCTGAATTCCAAGGAGTAGCAATACAACCAAAAGTGCTCAATGCTTCCTGCCAACTATTCTTGGGATCAAGAAAAGACCCTCAGTTTGGTCCAATAATATGTTTGGGAACAGGAGGCGCTTTAATCGAAAAAGACAGAGAACTAAGTGTTGGTTTTCCACCTCTAAATCAAGTTCTTGCCCGACAAATTATGGAAAATACCAAGGCACTTCAATACTGCAAAGACGCATGTGCTAACAACCTTGAAACTGGACCAATTGAAGAAATTATAATTAGGTTTTCTCAGCTTGTAGGTGATTTTCCAGAGATAAAAAAAATTGACATAAACCCCATAATTGTCAAGAACAGCAAGGCATGCGTGGCTGATGCTAAAATAGTGTTGGATTTGACGAGATTTTTACGCCAAGGAGCTGATCACCCCGAGAATCTTGTGATTGCACCCTACCCAAAAAAATACGTTACAAAGCGAACCCTGAAAAACGGCGTGAAAGTAACGCTACGACCTATAAAACCTGAGGATGAAAACCGCTTCAACGTCCTCTTCAAATCCTTATCTGAACAGAGTGTGCGATTCAGATTTTTTGAGACAATAAAGGAAATGTCCCATGATACTTTGTCTAGGTACTGCAATCTTGATTACGACCGAGAAATCGCAATTGTGGCTGAGCTTGATGACCGTAGTCTTATAGGTGTGGTGAGGTTAATTCTTGATGCGGAAAGAAAAAAGGGTGAATTCGCAGTAACGGTGAGCGATTCATGGCATGGGTTAGGACTAGGCTCAAAACTTATGGACTATATCATCGACATAGGAAAAGACCTAAAATTAGAATCGATTTATAGTGATGTAAGTCCCGAAAATACAAAGATGCTTAATTTATGCGGTAACAAAGGATTCATAGCTAAATCAGAAGATGAATATTCAGTTTTTATGTCTATGACCCTGCCGCCTTAAAGGTTCAAGTCGTTTAGGAACTTCCAGAACTCCTCCAAGTACCTAATAATCCTCAGTTCCAAATAGTTAGCTTCAAAATTGCCCTCTTTGTCCACGGAGTCTCTAAAGAAACCAACGGTGTGGGGGAAACCCATTTTCAAACATTGGGCTATCTACAACATCTGCTAAAAGGGCGTTTGGGTTAAAATGCTTATTTCTTCTGTCGAAAAACTGCACAGAATAGAAGCAGTATTTTTTTCCCTCATTTCCTTTGTCGGGAAAACTGATTATCCAATCCATTTCTTGGAAATAAAATTTTTTGGATTTTGCCTCCACAGAACCTCTCTTCCCTGATTAGTTAGTTAAACCTCAACAGTTAATTAATTTTAATAAAAAAGATAAAGATCTGAGAGGCAGGTTTAATTCTTGTCTAAGTTGAATGCTTCATGAATCGCTCGGACTACGTCTACTCCATCTTTCTCTTTGACGACGAATGAAATGTTTAGTTCGGAGCTACCTTGTGCGATCATACGAATGTTTATGCCTTTCTTGGCTACGACTGAGAAGATCTTCGATGCAACACCAAGAGTTCCTTTCATGTTCGCGCCCATAACCGCGATAACTGCAACATCGTCTTCTGCCGAAACTTCGTTGACTATACCGCCTCGTTCCAATAATGCGATTTCCAGGTTGCTTATTGCCCTACCCAACAAACCACGTTTAATTATCATAGAGATGTTTGCTTCTGAAGCCGCAGTGGATATCATCATGACGTTGATGTTGTTTTTTCCAAGGACATCGAAAACTTTTGCGTAGCTTCCTGGTGCACCTACCATGCCTGCGCCGTTAACGTTTAGCATGGCCACGTCCTTAATCATCGCAACTGCCTTTACCGCTTCTGTGACTTTGGCGTTAGGTTCCTTAGTTATGAGTGTTCCAGTATTTTCAGGGTGAAAGATGCTGCGTATTCGCACGGGAATATTTTCTCTGATGGCTGGTCCTAATGCGCGAGGATGCATAGCTTTTGCCCCGAAAATGGCCATTTCCGCGGCTTCTTGATAACTGAGTTGCGGAAGCATCTTCGCGGAGGGAACGATTTTGGGGTCGGTAGTCATTATTCCATCTACGTCCGTCCATATCCAGACCTCATCAACCTTCAACGCCATTCCTAATATGGCTGCAGTGTAATCAGAGCCACCACGACCAACAGTTGTGACAATGCCATCCTGATTTGCAGCAATAAAACCTGTAACAACTGGAATAACTTTCTTGCTCAAGCAATGGTTCCAATCGTTCGCGAACTAAATGAGTGGTGAAGTTCATTAGTGGGTCAGCATCACCAAAATTTGAATCCGTTACAATTCCAGCTTCTTTGCCAGTGAAGCATTGAGACTCAACTTCATGGTCCTTTATCGCTCCCCAAACGATAGGTGCAGACAACCGCTCCCCAAAGGACACAACAAAGTCTTTGGATTTTGGTGTCAACTCGCCAACGTAGCATATGCCTGTTAAGACTTTTTCAAGTTCCGCGATGGTTTTTTCGGTTATTTGCGTGACGTCTTTTTGGATTTGTTTGCTAATTATGGCAGTTGAAATAGCTGTCTATGTGTTTTTTAAGCAGTTCTTTGGTAAAGACTTGGATGGCTTTTTCGTTGCTCTTTTTGGCTTGACAAGCAACTTCAATTAGGTTGTTTGTGACGCCTGCCAATGCCGAAACAACCACGACTACACTATAGTCTTTTTTAGCATATTTGGCAACTAATTCTGCAACATGGCGTATGTTTTTGCCTGTGCCAACGCTGGTGCCGCCGAACTTCATTACTAACTTCATTTCAAGGACTCCGAGTTATTATTTAGCATTCGGTTTGCTAACTTATGTCTTATGTCTAAGAGGTCTCTTAAAACTGCACTGGCAGTTTCAATGCCGCCTGCACCTCTGCCCACGAGGGTTTGTTCACCTGCGAATTCGGTCGAGAAGGTTATAGCGTTTAGAACTCCACTGACACATAATGGGTTGTTTTTAGGTATTTCCGTTGGCTTCACGGTTGCTTTGTCGCCGTCTATGGAGCCGATGAGCTTGATTGTGTTGCCTCTCTTTGAAGCTTCATCAAGCGCCTCCAAAGATACTTCACGGATACCAGTTCTATCTAAATCTTTGAGGGTTATTTTCTTATTCAGTATCCAATTCGCTAGGATAACTACTTTGCATGCAGTATCAAATCCGTCAATGTCCATAGATGGCTCTCTTTCGGCAAAACCAAGCTTCTGGGCATTCATAAGGGCATCTTGGAAGGTTACCCGGTTTTGAGACATTTCAGTTAAGATATAGTTTGTTGTACCGTTTAGTATTCCTCGAATTGCAAGGATTTTGTCTCCTGCGAGGCATCGTTTGGCGAACTCTAGCATGGGTGTACCGCCACCGACTGTGCCGCTAAATCGTAGGTAAACGTTGTTGTATTCCGCTAATTCGGTGAGAGCTGGCATGGCTAAGGCTAGTGGTCCCTTGTTGGTTGTTACAACGTGCTTACCTGTTTTGAACGCTTTAGTAATGTGAGATAATGCAGGCTCAGCGTTTTTTATGTTAACCGGCGTCACTTCAACGACTACTTCTGCCTCAACCGACTCGATAACATCCAACGCTGGTATTCCGGGGTGCCCAAAATCTGGGTCTGCAGATATTGGGTATCCACGTTGTTTAATAGCTTCGAGTTTTTCAGGGCTTAAGACCTCTTGGGTTAATGACTGCACCGTCTATGTCGGCGATGGCAACGATTTTTGGGTTAAATCCATAATCTTTAACTTTTTCGACATATCTGCGAGAAAGTATGGTAGTTACACCCTTTCCAACTACGCCATAACCAACTAAAATAATCCTCATATCAAATCACCGTGCAAGAATCACTTGTTTTTTTAAGCCCAAAGCATCTTCGATTGCTGAGATATCTGCTTCAACTTCGATTGGCTTCTCACTCATCTTGACAGCAGTATCAGGGTCCTTGAGTCCATGTCCAGTGGTAACGCAGACGACCCGCTCATCTTTGTCGATGACGCCACTTTTAACTAGTTTCTTTAAGCCGGCGATGGATGAGGCACTTGCAGGCTCAACAAATATGCCTTCGATTCGGGCGAGGGTTTTTTGTGCATCCAAGATTTCCTCATCAGTAACAGTTTCTGCTGTACCTTGAGATTCATGGATGGCGTTAACTGCTTTCTTCCAACTTACTGGTGCACCAATTCGAATAGCAGTTGCTACCGTTTCTGGGTTTTCGACTGGGATGATTTTGTCGCTATTTGTTTTAATCATTTGCACAATTGGGGCAGAGCCAGTTGCTTGAATACCAGTCATTTTGGGCAGTTTTTTTATGTAGCCAAGTTGGTGAAATTCGGCTAAACCTTTCCAGATTGCGCTTATGTTTCCAGCGTTGCCAACTGGGACGATTATGCGATCTGGAGCATCATTGTTTAGTTGCTCACAAATTTCATAGCCCAATGACTTTTGCCCCTCAATACGGAAAGGATTAATTGAGTTCAATAAGTAGATGCTCTTGTGTTTTTCAGCAAGCTTCAGCACAAACTCTAAGGCTTCATCGAAGTTTCCTCTAACTTGGAGGACTTTGGCGCCGTGAATCATGGCTTGCGAGAGTTTGCCATATGCAATTTTTCCAGAGGGAATCAAAACGGTGCATTTTATTCCTGCTCTAGCAGCGTAGGCAGCTAAGCTGGCTGAGGTGTTGCCTGTTGAAGCACAAATGACGTGCCTTGCCCCAAGCTCAACGGCTTTGGTTACTCCAACCGTCATACCTCTGTCTTTAAAGCTGCCTGTGGGATTTTCACCCTCATTTTTAATATAGAGATTTTTAAGTCCAAGTTCAGCACCTAAACGTTCCGAACGATGCAGACCAGTACCGCCTTCGTTTAAAGTGACAACTTTTGTGGTTTCGTGGATAGGCATGAAGTCGCGGTAACGCCACACTGAAAGCGGTTTGCTCATCCAACCGCTTTCTTTGAGCGTTTCGGCTAGATCTTTAAAGTCAAACTTTATCTCTAAAATGTCCCCGCATTTTTTGCAGAAGTAAACAATCTCATCTATATCGTACCTTGTTTTGCAGTTTATGCATTCTTGATGTGACATGTCTTTTTGCGTCTCCACTTGGCAAGAGCCTTTCCAGATTAACACGAAATACTAACTGTGACATTATTAATTTTACTGCGTCTAAACTTCCTCTTTAACCCACCAAGTTCGACAGAACCTCGTAGGTTTTAAGACTGTCCTTCTTCTCAACCACCATGATGGTTTCTGTCCAACAGGAAATGAATTCGACAATGTTCACGTTTTGCTCAGCCAACAGGGTTGCTAAGAATGCAACAACTCCCGGCGTAGCTTCCAATTCCTCGGGTGAGTGCACAACAATCATGGTACAATTGTCATGTTTAACTAGAGTGGATATACGTTCAGGTAATTCGCTTCGATCAAGCAAGTAAACAAATTTGCCCAATAAGTCTACCTTCATACCTGCTTGTGAAGGCAACTCTTTGCTTGTTATCATGACGGATTTTCTATCGTAAACTGCTATGTTGCTGCGTTTGAGAAGCTGGAGAACTTTTTCCTCCCTTTTCTGCTTGTGCTTTTGTAGTTCTTCTGAGTAGCGACGTAGAGCAGCTTTTATTGCACTATTGTCGCTAGTTTTTAATTCCTTCTGAATTTGCCTCGATAACTCACTTAGGTTGACTATTCCTTTTTCCAGGGCTTCGAGTAGGTAGGGTTTGTTTCGCAGGTGACTTCTAACGTTTTGAGCTACAGTCATGATGTTCTGTGAATGTATCAAATGGGACATTTAAAGCTTGTTAAGTAACAAAAAAGTCACAAGGTTTAAAAATATAGCACTCAAGGTAAGGGAAATAATTTAGAGCAAAAATGGGGGAGCAAACAAATAAACGATAAATTTGTATTAGCATACTCAGGCGGATTAGACACATCCGTGTTAATCAAGTACCTCCAAGAAAAATGTAACGCACAAGTAATAACAGTAACCGTTGACGTTGGTCAACAAGAAGATATCCAAGCGGCTGAGGAAAAAGCCAAAAAACTTGGTGCCATCAAACATTTCTCAATCGACGCCAAAGATGAGTTCGCCAAAGAATACATTTTCCCAGCAATCAAAGCCAACGCGCTCTACGAAGGCAAATACCCCATTAGCACAAGCCTATCCAGACCATTAATCGCCAAAAAGATGGTTGAAATTGCCGAAAAAGAAGGCGCAACAGGTTTAGTGCATGGTTGCACTGGAAGAGGAAACGACCAAGTCCGCTTTGACGTTACACTTGGTGCATTAGCTCCAGATATGAAAATTATTGCTCCTGTACGTGAGTGGGGCTTAACTCGCGACGAGGAAATCGCCTATGCTAAAACCAAAGGCATCCCCGTTTCCAGTGCAGCTAAAAAATATAGCATAGACGCAAGCGTTTGGGGACGAGCCATCGAATGTGGCTTACTTGAAGACGCTAGTCAAGCGCCTCCAGACGATGCTTACGAATGGACCGTTGCTCCTGAAAAAGCCCCAGACAAGGCAGAGATAGTTACAATTCAGTTTGAAGCTGGAGTGCCCGTTGCGGTAAATGGCAAAAAAATGGCGCCGCTCGCACTAATTGAAGAAGTCAACAAAATTGCAGGCAGAAATGGTGTTGGTCGTATTGACCACATCGAAGACCGTATAGTTGGCTTGAAATCTCGAGAAGTTTACGAATGCCCCGCGGCAACAGTGATTTTGGAAGCGCACAAAGACCTTGAAAAAATGGTCATGACTCGACATGAGGTTCTCTTCAAGCAGCAAATCGATGCAGAATGGGTATTTTTAGCCTACGCTGGATTGTGGGTTGACCCCTTAAAAGACGACTTGGATGCATTCATCAATAAATCCCAAGAAAACGTCACAGGCGAAGTCAAACTAAAATTATACAAAGGCAGCCTCCAAGTCATCGGACGCAGCTCACCAAACTCACTCTACGACAAAAACCTAGCCAACTACAACATCAAAACCAGCTTCAACCAATCCTACAGCAAAGGCTTCATCGAACTCTGGGGCTTACAAACAAGAATGTACAATTCGCTCAAGAAGGCGAGCAAGAAGCCAAAGGCAAAGAAAGCCTAATTTTTCTTTAATAAAGATAAATTGGATGGAGGGCGAAAGAAACGTCAAAGATGCTGCATGGAGGAAGACTGGGCAATGTCAGAGAAGACATTGCAAAGTTTACCTCCTCACGCAAAGATGATGCACGCTTAGCTGACGCTGTTTTAGCCATCAACAAAGCCCACGTCGTCATGCTCATGGAGCAGAAAATTATTCAGTGGCAAGACGGCGCAAAAATACTCTCAGCCCTCCAAAAACAAGACAGCCAAAAACTCGACCCCAACGCCGAAGACGTACACATGGCCGTGGAAGAAGCGGTTCTGGCTGAGACGGGACCTGAAGTCGGCGGAAACCTGCACATTGCTAAAAGCAGAAACGACCAAGTTACAACTGCAATCCGCATGGCACTGCGCAAAGAACTGCTCAATATCATACAACAAATAATAGAAATGCAGGAAAATCTTCTAGCAACGGCCAGCAAACACACCGAAACAATAATCTTAGCCTACACTCACTTGCAACCAGCCCAACCAGTCACCTTCGCTCACTACCTGCTCTCACACGTTGGTGGCTTAGGACGTGACCTGCAAAGATTACTTAGTGTTTACGAACGGGTCAACCTGTGTCCTTTGGGTGCTGGAGCACTAGCGACCACGAGTTTCCCGATAAACCGTAAAACAACCGCTGAACTCTTAGGCTTCAGCACGGTGTTGGAGAATTCAATTGATGCGGTCGGTAGCCGAGACTTCATCCTTGAAACCCAATCAGCATTAACCTTACTTGCAGTTAACCTGAGCCGTTTAGCTGAGGACCTGATAATCTGGAGCTCACCCGAATTCGGCACAGTTGAGTTGCCCGACGAATTCACATCAACCAGCAGCATTATGCCCCAAAAGAAGAATCCCGAGGTTCTCGAGGTTATCCGCGCAAGAGCCAGCTACGCTCTGGGTGATTTCGTGGCTTGTGCCGCTGCCCTCAAAAGCTTGCCCTCAACCTACAACCTTGATTTTCAAGAGATAACACCGAAGCTCTGGGCATCAACCGACAACCTTTCAGCATCCCTGAGCATATTTGCAAAGCTAATCCCAGATCTAAAAGTTTCCTCAAACGTCGAGGGCAAAGCAGCCTCAGGCTTCGTGGGTGCAACCGAACTCGCAAACATACTCGTACGAAAGTACAACGTTGCTTTCCGAACATCCCACAAGATAGTCGGCGCTTTAGTCAAAGCACTTATCGATTCAAAACAGACTTTATTCAATGCCACACCTGAAATGCTTCAGAAAATCGCTCAGGAAACTGCAGGAATCAAATTAACGGTAAAAAAAGCAGATATAATTGAATGCACAAATCCCCGCAAACTAATCGAAACCTATAAAGTACAAGGCGGTCCATCACCCGCAGAGGTCGAAAGAGCAATCACATCAACCAACAAAACCCTCACACAGACAAAAACAAACATAACAAAACTTCAAGAGAATCTTGCTAACGCAGAAAACACCCTTAACTCGACCGTGAAATCATACTCTCAATCAGATTCTTCCAAAAACGGAAGACTTAAAAATTCAAAGTTATAGGTTGAATAGGGCTTTGGTCCCACAAAATAGTATATCCAACAAAAATAAGAAAGCAATATTGCTTCTTGAAGACGGAACGTCATTTATCGGTAACGGATTTGGTGCAACTGGAAAAATCTCTGGGGAAGTTGTTTTTTCAACCCAGATGGTTGGCTACCCCGAAGCGCTGACTGATCCGTCGTATAAAGGGCAAGTTCTCACTTTCACGTATCCAATGGTAGGGAACTACGGAGTTCCATCCAACGAATTAAACCTTGGACTTCCACTTTACTTCGAATCCGACCATATACAGGTCCAGGGGCTCGTCATCCACGAACTCTGCCATGAACCGTTCCATTGGGCATCAACAAGAACCTTAGACAAATGGCTCGCCGACGAAGGCGTTCCAGGTATCTACGGCGTAGATACCAGACGCTTAACCAAGAAACTGCGAACTCACGGAGTCATGCTGGGGATTTTGCAGGTTTTTGAAGCAGGTGAAGAACCAGATTTAGACGCGATTTTAAGAAACGGAAAAAACATCGTTGACCCTAACCAGACTGACCTAGTCAAGGAAGTCTCAGTCAAAAAGCCGTGTAAATACACCGTTGAAGATGCGAAAAAGAGCGTGGTCTTAATCGACTGCGGCGTCAAATACAGCATCATCCGCAACCTTCTCAAACGAGGCATCAACGTAATCCGAGTGCCTTATGACACTTCAGCCAGCGAAATTCTCTCCTACAACCCAGACGGCGTGTTCCTGAGCAATGGTCCAGGCGACCCAAAGAAATGCTCCAAAACAATCGAGGCAATCCGCGAGTTGTCCGAGAAAGTTCCTCTAATGGGCATCTGCCTTGGTGCCCAAATCCTGGCATTATCAATGGGTGGAGATACATACAAACTAAAGTTTGGTCACCGCGCCCAAAACCAACCTGCCCTTGACCTAAACAACAACCGCTGCTACATCACCACCCAAAACCACGGCTACGCCATAAACTTAGACTCACTAAAGAAAACACCCCTCGAACCTTGGTTTATCAATCCCAACGACAAAACCACTGAAGGCATCAAACACAAATGCAAACCTGTATTCGCCGTGCAGTGGCATCCTGAAGCTTCACCAGGACCATACGACACCGAACTGCTATTTGATAAATTTGCTAAAACCTTGGAGGCGCCTTAAGTATGCCGAAGTTTGATTGGATAAAGAAAGTTCTTGTTCTCGGTAGCGGCGCAATTAAAATCGGTGAAGCAGCAGAATTTGACTATAGCGGTAGTCAATGCCTTAAAGCCCTGCGTGAAGAAGGCATAGAAACTGTTCTGATTAACCCTAATATTGCCACTATTCAAACTGACCCTCGCCTTTCAGGTAAAGTGTACCTTCTCCCAGTCACGCCTGAATTTGTAGAAAAAGTTATCGCGAAAGAACGCCCAGACGGTATCCTACTGGGTTTTGGTGGACAAACCGCTCTTAATTGTGGCTTAGAACTTGAAAAGACAGGTATTCTGCAAAAGTATAATGTGAAGGTTTTAGGCACACCTGTCCAAGCCATTGAAGACACTGGCGATCGAGAAAGGTTCCGTCAAGCCATGCAAAAAGCAGGCGTACCATTTCTAAAAAGCCGAGCCGCCACAAGTGTAAAACAGGCGATGGAAATTGCTGACGAAGTCGGTTACCCCGTAATGATTCGTGTTGCTTACACTTTGGGTGGTAAAGGTGCGGGCGTTGCTCATAACATCAAAGAACTCAAAGAAATTGTAACCATCGGTATAGCACAGAGCAGAATCAACCAGGTCCTTGTAGAAGAGTACGTGGGGCACTGGAAAGAAGTTGAGTACGAAGTTATGCGTGACTACGCAGACAACTGCTTAACAGTTTGCAATATGGAAAACTTTGACCCCATGGGCATCCACACAGGCGATAGCATAGTTGTAGCGCCTTCTCAGACCATGACTAACCGCGAATACCACCTGATCCGCTCAATCTCCATAAACGCCATTCGCAACCTTGGCATCGTGGGCGAATGCAACATACAGTGGGCGCTGCACCCCAAATCTGAGGAATGCCGCGTCATCGAAGTTAACTCTCGTATGTCACGCAGTTCTGCACTCGCTAGCAAAGTCACAGGTTACCCCCTTGCTTACATAGCTACAAAACTTACTTTGGGTTATACCCTGCCAGAATTAATCAATAAAGTCACCGAAGTCACAACCGCCTGCTTCGAACCAGCACTTGACTACATAACCGTTAAAATCCCCCGTTGGGATTTGCAGAAATTTAAGAATGCCGACCGACATGTAGGTCCACAGATGCGTTCCGTTGGTGAAGTCATGGCTATTGGTCGCTGCTTCGAGGAAGCTCTCCAGAAAGCCGTTCGCATGCTTGATATCGGCAAGATTGGACTCGTCTGCAACCCGGAAGATGCAGAACCCGAGTCTGAAGAACGCCTCAGAGATGAGATGGCACACCCCACTGACGAACGCCTCTACAAGATTGCTAAAGCCCTCAAAATCGGCATCCCAATTATGGAGATTTACCGCTTGAGCGGTGTTGATCCCTTCTTCCTCTACAAGATCCAAAACATCGTGGACATGGAAGCAAATCTTCGAAGCCTAAACCTTGCTGAAGAATCGGCTACAGAAACCATTCGTGAAGCCAAACGGTTAGGCTTCTCTGATGAACAAATTGCTGTATGTCAAAAAACAGACGAATTCACTATTAGGGCATTTAGAAAAAACGCTAACATTATTCCAGCAATCAAACAAATCGACACCTTGGCGGCGGAGTGGCCAGCTAAAACCAACTACCTCTACCTTACCTACGGCGGAGACGAGGACGATATAGAACTGTCAACCACCGAAAGCAAAGTCATCGTGCTGGGTGCAGGTGTCTTCCGCATCGGTTCAAGTGTAGAGTTCGACTGGTGTGGCGTCAACACCATCTGGGCGCTCAAGAAAAATGGCATAAAAGAAGCCATTATGGTCAACTACAACCCGGAAACAGTCTCAACCGACTACGACGTGTCTGACAAACTCTACTTCGAAGAATTAACCATCGAACGCATATTGGATATTTACGAAAAAGAAAACCCATTAGGCATCATCACAAGCGTGGGTGGACAAATCCCTAACAACCTATCCATGACCCTGTCAAAAACAGGCGTAAAATTGTTGGGCACATCTGCGGAGAATGTGGATTTAGCGGAAGACCGTTCAAAATTCAGCGCACTCCTCGACCAGTTGGAGATATGCCAACCGGGTTGGAGCAAACTCTTATCGATTGAAGATGCAAAACGGTTTGCTCAGAAAATTGGCTACCCTGTACTTGTTCGACCAAGCTATGTCCTGTCGGGTTCAGCGATGCGTGTAGCATACAATGAAACTTCACTGGAAAACTTCCTGAACCTAGCCGCAAAAGTCTCACGAGATCACCCAGTAGTTATCAGCAAATTCATAACTCAAGCAAAAGAAGTCGAAGTCGACGGTGTTTCTGACGGAGAAAACGTCTTTATCGGCGCCATAATGGAGCATGTAGAGAACGCGGGTGTCCACAGCGGCGATGCAACAATGACTATCCCGCCTCAAGCCCTAAAAGTTGAGGTCCAAAAGAAAATAGAAGAATGCACTCAAAGTATCGTGAAGGCGCTGCAAATTCACGGACCATACAACATCCAATATCTTGTTAAAGACGACGTAGTCAACGTCATCGAATGCAACCTAAGAGCATCCCGCTCCATGCCCTTTGTAAGCAAAACTCGGGGTATTAACATGATTGAATTAGCGACTTTGGCGATGCTGGGTAAAAAAATTGGTGACATCAAACTTTCCCCTATGACTGTTGCACCTCACGTTGGAGTGAAGGTTCCACAGTTCAGCTTCATGCGCCTTAGTGGTGCTGATCCAGTTCTTGGAGTAGAAATGCTCAGCACAGGCGAGGTAGCATGTTTAGGTGACAATTTTTCCGATGCCTTCTCCAAGGCTTTGCAGTCTGCCGAATTCACTATTCCACCTAAAGACGGCAAAGTGTTCATCAGTGTCGGTGGCGACGAAGCCCGCAAGACGCGAGTTGTGCCGATTGCCCAAGCGTTTGCTGAAATGGGCTTTAAAATCTATGCAACCCAACATACCGCCGATGTGCTCAATGCTCATAACGTCACTGCCACAGTTCTCTATAAGGTCAAGGATGCTCAAGTTAGCCCTAACATAATGGATTTCTTGCAGGAACGCAAAATCGATTTAGTCATTAACGTGCCCATTGCCAATAGACGGTCAAGCTTTTCAGACATCCTGACCGACGGCTATATCATAAGGCGTCAAGCAGTAGAATTCAACGTACCTGTCATCACTAACCTACAACTTGCGGCCGCACTCGTCGAAGTTCTAAAGCAAAAAGGACAAAACGGCAACTCCATTCGAAGTCTAAATGAATATATGGATGACTTACCCTGGAAACAGTGGTAAATCTAATCATCCTCTCTATTTAACCAGCTATATGTATTGAGTTTTTACACAAAAAATATATTCTTGCGCCTCCTTCTCGATTGAGCATCAAGGTAACCTACTTTGTCTAACCAAGCTAAGACTCGGACAGTAGAAGAGATTAACCAGAAAATCCGCAAGGGCGACGCACAAGTTTTAACCGCTGAAGAAATGAAGAAACTGGTTGAAAGCAGCGGTGTACAAGTGGCCTTCAAAGAAGTGGACGTTGTAACAACGGGAACTTTTGGAGCAATGTGCTCATCTGGCGCCGTCATAAACCTTGGGCACTCTGATCCACCGATCAAGATTGAGAAGGCATGGATGAATAACGTAGAAGTTTGTCACCCAGGCGCTGCAGTAGACCTATTTATCGGAGCCACAAACATGTCTGAAAAGCTGCCTTTCGAGTACGGCGGAGGACATGTTATTCAAGACCTCGTGGCGGGAAACGAGGTTGAACTCAAAGCCACCGCGTACGGGACAGATTGTTACCCTCGGACATCGGTTAAAACCACCCTAACAAAGGATGATTTAAACCAGTTTTACCTACTCAACTTTCGCAATTGTTACCAACGATACAACTGCGCCGTGAACAGCAGCGACGAAACTATCTACACTTACATGAGCAAACTTCTGCCCAGATTCCGAAATGCCACATATTCGGGTGCAGGCGAACTGAATCCCCTCATGAATGACCCAGACTACGAAACGATGGGGATGGGAACCCGCATCTTCCTTGGCGGAGCCCAAGGCTATATCATCGGCGAGGGAACCCAGCATAGCCCTAAAAACCTTAATGGAACCCTCATGGTTAAAGGGGATGCAAAGAAAATGTCGCCTGAATTTTTGCAAGGCGCTGCATTCACAGGCTACGGAACTTCGCTGTATGTTGGTTTAGGGGTTCCAATTCCAATTTTGAATGAAGGATTAGCTAAGAAAACAGCGATTCAAGACAAAGACATCTTAACCGACGTCGTTGACTACAGCGTTCCGCGCCGCGACCGTCCCAAGTTTGGGCAAGTCAGCTACAAAGAGCTAAAATCAGGCGCAATAATCGTCAACAACAAAAAAATCCGCGTCAGCTCGCTCTCAAGCCTGAAAATGGCAAAGAAAGTTTCCCAAACTCTGAAATCATGGATTGAAGAAGGCACATTCCTATTAACTTCGCCTGTTGAGCGATTGCCAACTAACACGGTCTTTAAACCGATGAGGCAAACCGAGGAAATCCCATTCGTAGTCAGCGTTATGCATCCTGCTGTCACTTGCACTGAGAACGAAGAGATACAAGCCATTGCAAAACGCATAGTCACTAAATCAGTCAACCACATAGTTGTCGTGGATGAATCGGGCAAATTAATTGGAATCGTAACCTCTTGGGACATTACTAGGGCTATGGCTGAAGGCAAAACTGCGTTGGCAGACATAGAATCACACAACGTAGTCACCGCCAAACCCGACGAGCCACTGGAGATTGCTTCTAAACGCATGGCACAAAACAACATCTCTGCATTGCCCGTGATTGATATTGAACGAAAAGTGATCGGCATTATCACAGCCGAAGACGTATCTAAACTGTTAGGACGGTAAAAGAATGGCGAGAATTCTCATAAGGTTCGACGAAAACCAAGTTTCAGAGCCCATAGCCTCCCAAATCATCATAGAGTACAAAGTTCCCATGGCGATTTTATCAGCGCACGTAAACTCGAAAGGAGGCGAAATCCTAGCAGAAGTTCCCGACGCAATACTGGAGAAAGTTGTTAACGCTTTTCGCCAAAGAGGCGTCTCAGTAACTGTTCCCAAACTAATCGAAGTTGATTCCGACAAATGTTTCAGCTGCGGCAGCTGCATCGCACTTTGCCCCGTAGAAGCCATCAACTTAGCTGAAGACTCCACAGTGCAGTTTGACAAGGAGAGGTGCGTTGGAAGCACCTGCAGCGTTTGCGTTGATGCATGCCCCGCCCGAGCTATAAAATCAATCAAGCAAAACAGCCTTGAGAATCCAGTCAATAGGAAAAAGAAAAGTTGACGGGACAACTATTCAAAGAACACTTCTCCCTCAAAGAGTCCCAGTGCACCATAATTTCTGACAAACAACAAGCCATCAAAGCCGCAATAGAATCCATTAAACGCAACCACCAAGAACTCGAACTTTACGTGAGGGCTAACCCAAAGTTTCTCTACACTTTAACACCAATCGTGGCGCCAGAAAAGCCTCTTGTAGCAAGGTTGATGGCTTTGGCGGCAGAGAAAGCGGATGTAGGTCCAATGGCCGCAGTGGCAGGAGCCATAGCTGACTTAGCTGTAGAAGATATGACTCGTGAAGGCTGCGAAGTTGCGGTTGTGGAGGATGGCGGCGAAATCTCAGCTGTCTCAAACAGGCCCGTTGATGTAGCGGTTGCCGCTGGAGAAGAACCTCTCTCAAAACGCTTTCGGCTTTAGGCTTACGGAGTTTCCAATAGGCGTCGCCACAAGTTCAGGACGCTTTAGTCATGCTTTAAGTTTTGGGGATGCAGAGGCAGCCACGGTTTTCTGCAAGAACGCCGCCTTAGCAGATGCAGCCGCCACAGCGGTCTGGTAACGTTGTGAAAGGCGAAGATGCTCAAGTAGGGATTCAAGCGGGATTAAACAGGGGATTGTCGATTGAGGGGGTTGAGGGAGTACTCATAATCTACAAAGACCAAGTAGGTACAGCTGGAAAGATTACCACAAATGATTAAAATAGAATCCAGACAAGTAACCGCTGGCTTATAATTTGGATTTTAGCCTTGCATTTTGAACCTTAGAATGGCAGCGATGCCACCGAAAGCATTCTTTAACATCTGTCCTTCTTCAGTTTCACCCGAAATAACCTCGACATCGGTATTTGCGAGCTCAGCAAGCTCAGCCAAGTCGTCCACAACATCCTTCTTTTCCACTATGGTGAATGATGGTGCTTGGCAGTTTGCACAAGGTTTCCCAACCAAGCCCTTCTCAAAATCAGAAACATCCTTGCCTTTAACCGTGTGTTGTTCTTCGTAGCCGCAAGCACCGCATTTGACGGTGACTCGCACCAAATCTATATCTTCCGACATCAATACAGTTCGAACGGCTCCATTCTGCAACAATCGCCGCACTTCGGCTTCGCCATAGGTTATCAATCCTGTGTCATGTCCGACTTCGTAGAGGAATTTTTGCATAACTTCTTTTTCTTCGATGTAGCGCACTTTGCGCATTATTTCAGGCGCTTTATCCACTATTTCCTTGACACCCTGCTCCTCTACATAGGCAGTGTCAATTACGTCGAGAATCTTGTTCTTCAATTGGTAGTTGAGGTAGTCACCTTTCTCAAAATCGTATTTTGTAGGACCCGGACCACCGAGGATAATGCCTTTTAAGTTTTCAATCGGCAAAAAAATATCGTTAGCATGCGCACCCACACGTGTAAAGTATTCATTTAGTTGCATGTCTCTTAAGCGTTCATATCGCCTAGCTGATTGTCCACCTGCCTTAGTTTTGCCTGAAACACCTGAATGCATTTGCCTAACAATCTGCAAACGCTTTCCTTGCAAAGTCGCAATAGTAGCGTTGTTGGCGTCCACAAGCAAGATGCCGTAACTTTCTTTCTCCCGAAGCATATCCTGCAAATACTCAGTGTGGAAACGTGAGTCGCATCGGTAGAGAAAAATTTTGATGGGTTCGGGCGGAACGATAACGTAGGATTCCATGCGTTCAGTTCCCGGTGCGTCTCCTTCACCTAGTAGAGCACCTGTAAAAATTACTATGCCTTTTTCTCCCGGGTCTTTGAAAAGCTTGAGTTTCTGCTGGGCTTTGGTGATAGCGTCGAGGACGTTTTTGCGTGTTACATTGGATTTGATGTTGCTTGCGGTTCCGTATTCGTTCCGTAGCAAGTTGAGTGCGTCGCTGATTTGTTTGCCTGGCGGAACGTAAACGGTGATGAGTTCAGTGTGGCTGCCCTCTTTGTTGGCAAGGGTGTTTAGTGTTTTTCTTAACCTGAATAGTTCAAGGGAGCTCTTTTTTGTGGCACTCAAATAACTTCACGGATTTCTTTAACTTGATAACTAACGTTAAAAGGAATCAAATAAAAGTTCCGACTTAAAAAAAGAAAGTTTAGGCTTTTGGTTTAACTGGCGGCGTCGGTATTGGTTCTGGAGCAGGCGCACCTATAGCGTCTCTGAGATAAGCCTTGTAGGGACCGAGTTTTCCTCCGTAGTTGCCTGAAGAAATCTTTACAACGCCTGGGACATCAACTGCTGCTGTAACACCTAACTTGAGCGCGTTTTTAACAGCTTCAAGAGTTAAGCCGTTCACGACAATTTCGTAAACGCATGTTACACCTTCTGGAACAACTGAATCGGGCACAAGTGTGCGTAAAGTTGGGCAATACGGGTGGTTAGTTGATGCTTTTAATTTGTATTTTAATGATCCTGCTTTACTTCCTGCACGGCAAACTCCGCCAGGAAAGATCATTATCACATCAGGAGCGCCTGTTCGGATTGCTTCGGCTGCTAATTCACTAGCTTTTAGCCCTGCTTCTTGGGTTGCTGCGAAAATCATAAAGTTACCGCCTGCGATTGCTTCCATTGCTCCAAACCCGTCTTCAACGATGAAGTTGCCTTCCATAACTGGGATTTTCCAGCATTTTCTTCCGCCAACCATGGCTTTCTTTTGGAAGCCGTCGCCGAAGTATCGGAGACTACTGCCAACATTGAGGGTGCGTTTACCTGTTAAGCCGTTGAATGCAGCGGTTGTTGGGCAAGTCAGGGTGCATTGTCCTATACGTTCCATCAGTTGGTGTTTAAGTTCAAATCTGTCTCTATTGTAAATTTGTATGAGCACACCAGGTCGTTTGTCAGGTGTTTGTTCTGCTGGAACAGCCCGTTCAATTGCTGCCTCTGCAGAAGCGGCAATTACGCTTGTGGCAAAACCTGTTGTTAAGCTTGCGGCAATTTGGGCCCATTTGTCGTTTTGAGCGGTGATGAGAACTCTTCCTGCCCAAAGTCCAAACATTTCAGCAAACGTATCCTGAACTTTCACGAGGTTGCCGGAGGGTGATTTTACAATGAACATTTTTGTGTTTTCGTCATAGCTTTGGATTTCAAGCTTGTTAGTATTTGATGACATTAAAGGACCTGCTTGTTCTGTTGGGAATTGTATGATTTAAGAGTTTTCATGTTTTTTCTGGTTTCAACTTGTCTACTTTTGGGTTATTTTAAGCGATTTAAATGCGACTAAAAGAGTTGATGTGCAAACAGGAATGTAATAATAGCAACTGTTTTTGTTAAGCTCACTCTGTTTTGGGGTTTGGCTTGGGCGTTTTAATTAGAGAAGATTTTTCTGTTGTTGCCAACTCGTAGTTACATGTGGTTTTTATTGCTTTTTTTGGACAACTTTCAGCACACTGATAACAGAAGACACATTTGGAAAGGTTCAATTGAGGACGTTTCTTGCCATCAACTGTAACCATTTCTATCGCATTTGCGGGGCAATCTCTACTGCATATACCGCAGCCTATACACGAAGAAAAATCAAATTCTGGCTGCCCACGAAAATTGTCGGCTAACTGAGGTTTAACGAAAGGATATTTTGCTGTCGCTGGCTTAGCAAAGGCTTGATTAACCGCTCTTTTCGCAATTATGGACATATGTAATTTTTTGGGCATGTAAATCGGTTTTACTGATTTTGAAGAGACCCGTAAGAATCTTCTGTTAAGATAACCACTTTGCTAACGTGTATTTATTTTTCGTTTATTCTTTTTTAATATCAAGATGCTTTAAAAGAAATTAGAGCTTCTTGTAATCGTTAGGTCTGTTGTAGTCGTCAAACAATCACTCATACTTAATTGCTACACGAGGGTCAATATCTTGTGAGCTCAAGTGGCAATTAGTGAGAGGATAGGAATTGTTCGTTTCTGCGATAAACCGAAGAACAAGAGCAGAATCATGAGTAAGTTAGGCTTGAATGATGTGCAAGCAGAATCCTACTTGGCAATTCTCACAAGGCAAAGCATGCTAATTCAAAATGAAGGCAAATATAGTGTAACGACAAAAGGTCAGAGTTATATTTCTTCTTTTGACAGAATTCGAAAAATCAAAGCCTAAAACATTACTGGCTCAAGTTTTATTGCGGAAGATTAGATAGGATCCAGTAAGGATCCCCTGAATTCATTTTTTAAAGTCCAATCTCAATAAAAAGGATAAATCATAAAGCTTGCTTCCAAAGATCGATTAACTTCATTTGATAATTGCTTCATTATTTACACTCAAGTTAAAGAGGAAATGGTTGTTTAGGTATGTTTTCGTTAGTCTTTATCAACTTGACGTACAATATAGAACTTAAGGTTAAGCGATGGAAATTCAAGTTGACTGGCAGCGAATCCTATGCGAATGCAAAAGCAATGTGCAATTAGCCATCAAACCATGCCTAAAAACCCTAAAGGGATCTCAACCCAATCTAGGCATGGGAGCAGGGGGAGATATGATGAAGCCAGTGGATTTAGCTGCAGAAACAGCAATCGTGCAAACCCTTCAAAAATACGGCGCTTTCTTTTACGCTTATAAGCGAAGAATCAGGCATCAAAGAATACGGCTCCTCGCCCCAAGAGTGCTATTGTTGTATTGACCCAATCGATGGCACCACCAACCTAACACATGGATTGCCCTTCTACGCTTCCTCAATCGCTGTTTCTAATAAACCCGAACTCTCCGATGTCTATGCTGGCATGGTTGTTGATCTTATGCATGATGAAACATTCATGGCGCTAAGGGGCAAGGGTGCATATCGCAATGGCGAGCGAGTACATACATCAGAAACTAAGTCGCTCGATGAAGCAGTCGTAGGTTTGGATTTGAATGCATTCAAAGTTAAATTGAACATTAATATTGCAGCTGCGTTAATCGAAAATATCAGGCATACACGTCACTTCGGTGCCAACGCACTTGAAATCTGCCATGTTGCGGCTGGATTAACCGACGCCTTCATAGATTTGAGAAATAAAATTCGTACAACAGATGTCGCCGCAGGATTCCTCATAGTTAAAGAAGCAGGTGGAATCATAACCAATCAAAAAAATAAACCGATAAATGTAAAATTAGATCCCAAACAAACCCTGAGTTTTGTTGCTTCAGCAAATGCGAAGATTCATCAAAAAATTTTGAGCTTGGTTAACCCCTAATGTTAAATTTGCTCTTGCCCCATCCAGCAGCATTCGTAAAAACCCCAAAAACTAAAACACTTCTTATAGCTGACCCGCATCTTGGCTGGGAAGTGCAACTACAAGCAAAAGGTATCCACATACCTAGTCAAACAATAAAAATCCTAAACAAATTAACCGCAATCATTGCCGAACATAAACCCGACAGACTGGTTATCCTTGGCGACGTGAAGTACACAGTTGTTTCTCATGAATTCGGTGAGTGGCAGGACATCCCAGATTTTTTCGAAAAACTCGAAAGTTTGATTGGAAGTATATCTGTTGTTCGTGGTAATCATGATGCCAACTTGGAGCCACTGTTGCCAGAGAACGTTGAATTTTTGCCTGCTACGGGAGTGGTAGTTGGTGATGTGGGGGTGTTTCATGGGCATAAGTGGCCCTCACCTGCTCTGTTGGGTTGTAAGACATTGGTGATGGGACATCTGCATCCTGTTGTAGTTTTTCGTGACCCAACGGGATGCAAAATTACAAGACAAATTTGGATGAAAGCAAAATGCGACACCGAAGCCTTAACAAAAATGCTCTTGCGGAAAAGCAAATTGAAAATTGAGGGTTCGATAACTGAAACATTAGAAAAACATTATAACATCAAGCCGAAAACAGAAGAAATTTTCATAATGCCAAGCTTTAACGATTTTTTAGGTGGCAGACCAGTGAACGAAACTCGTCCTCGGAAAGAAATCGGTAGCGAAGCGTTAATTGGACCTGTTTTACGTTCAGAAGCGGTAGATGTCGATGAGGCTGAGCTCTATCTTCTGGATGGAACATATTTGGGAACTTTGAATCAGCTTAGGCAGTTGTGATTAGTTGGAGTAGGGAACGCTAACTCTTATATTTGCCACATGTTATATGCATGATATAATTTGAGGAGGATAAAACAGAATGAAACTTGTAACAGTCCTACTTCCTGAAGCGTATTTAGAAGGTCTAGATGAATTAGTACGGGCCAACATGTACCCAAGCCGAAGCAGCGTAATCCGCTCCTCGGTACGTGACTTACTTAAAAAAGAACTTTGGGAAAACAAACGCAGATAAACTGCAGCTAAACCCCTCTTATTGAATCAGATAGCGTACGTGCAGCTTTCGCTGGGTCACCTGAATTGGTTATTTCTCTTCCAACAATTAAGTAATTTGCACCTGATTTAATCGCTGTTTCTGCAGCTCCGCCCTGCGCACCAACCCCAGGCGAATAAATAGCCACATTTTGACCGAGAATTTGCTTAATTTCAGCAATTTTTTGAGGAAACGTCGCTCCGACCACGACACCATCAGCCCCCCATTTCAATGCTTTTTTAGCAAACGAAAAATATTGCGGAATCTGTAGACCCGTTTCAGGGTCAATTACCATTTGCCCATAGCCCTCGCTTGCGCCTCTATGGCTCATGTAAGTGAGTAGAATAACGCCTCGATTAAGCCGTTTTGAAACGTCAAAGAGTGGTTTTAAGCCTTCTTCCCAGCCAACGAATGGGTTAGCGATAATAGCGTCAAAACCTGCTGCAAAATAGTATTCAGCCATTATTTGGTTGGTGTTACCGATGTCGTTGATTTTTGCATCCATGATTGCAAGCATGCCTTGTCCGCGGATTTGCTCTACAAGCTGATCTACTCCTTCGAAGATGCCGAGTGGAAGAGTCAAATGATGATTAATCTTAACAGCGCAAATGTAGGGGTGAACGGCTTTGAGAACTTTTTGGGCCTGAGTCAAGATTTTATCGCGATTCTCGGCAGCTTCGAAGGGAAAATCCAGTGCTAAAATAAGGCGTGAATCTTTGCTTTTTGCTGCTTCCATCATGTTTGTTTTAAACGACAATAGCTTTACCTCTTGTTATAGGTGTTAGTGCTTGACTATTTCATTTTTTCCTTTAAAACATCCTTTAGTCCTCAAGCTACATGCTAAACTCAGATTTCTCTGCATTCAAGGTGACATATAATAGCAGTTACTCAACAAATGCAATTTGAATAGATAAATGTTGAAAGATAAAAGAATACAGATCTATTTGACTGCCCAAACTGACGAGCTAAAAAGGTTCCAAGTGATGGTTTGTTTCATTGCTGGGTTGTTATATTCTTGATAGTTAGTGAGTGTTTCAAGCATACCTGTAGCTTTATCGAAGGTGACACCCGTGTAGTCATATCTTTGCGTGCTTTGGGTTGGGTCGTTAACGTTGTAGAACTGGTTATCTATGAACCAGAAGTTATTCCATCTTTCACTGTCTGCAAATACTCTTGTGTCGGTTCGATTTACTTTTAATTCGTCAAATCCTGTTGGACGAAGCAGGTCGCCTACATTGAGGTCTGCTGGGTAAATAGCCCAGAAGCCGTTTTCATCTGCTTTTTTACCGTTGGCAATATCAATTTGTTGTTTGCCAGTTACATCCGTTCCATTTTTAAAGTGCCAAATTGTGTTAAGCGACACATTGGTGCCATTGATATCGGTTATCGTGATTTTGTAGTAGTCTGTTTGATTGTATTGGAAAAAGCCAGGGGGTTCGACTGCATCCAGACCTATCAATGTCGATGTGCTTGTAATGTTATAAGTGAAGCTGTCTCCAACGTTGACTCCAACAGTAACAGCCTTGGCAGGTTGATTTGTAACTACGTAGATTACTGCAGCTGTTGCAGATATTAATATAATTAAGAGAATTACTGCAAGGTAAATTTTTTTAGAGGAACTCTTCCTTTTAAATGCCATAGCTCTAACATTGCCATAGTCAAGTATTTAGTTGTTTTCCCAAAACCCGCCTAAAATTAGGCGTTAATCAACAAAACTGAAATTTGCCTTTTCTTATTCTAAACTGGATGTTTGGCGGTCAATTACGAAAATTTTATGTTGCTTTGAGTATCGATCTTGGATTCGAGTGATCCTGAGGATGAGCTTGGTTTTTCTTCGGCTAGCTTTTTGTTCAAACTAATAGTAAGCTTATGGTTTTTCTTGACCAGAACCACATCAGTCTCTAGAACACTCTCAACAAGAACTTCTCCATTATACTTCATGCGACTAGAATAGCCTAGTTCGTTTAGTTCTTTCATTAAGAGTTCACGCGAAACCCTCAATGATTCACTGGATGTATTTGGTCCTCTGTTGAAACAAAAAGTAAGAACTTTGGACTTTGAATCATAGTTCGCCTTTGTTCCTTTGCCGATTTTTTCCACTTGACCCCATTCTAATTTTTCAGTGGATTCCTTCAATTCTTCTCACTCATTATTTTTCTCTTTTAAAAGTTCCATGTCCGCCCATTTTAGTAATGTTAGCGACTACGTCTTCACTTACCTTATCAAGCACTTCTTCCGCCCGTTTCCAATTGTCTGCTGAGACTTCAACACTATATTTTGGGGCTGCAATTACAGCGAACTCGATTTTAGCGTCTTTAGACTCTTGCGATTTTTTTGCGCCGCTGAATGCATCTTGGATACACCTAACGCCGTTAGGTTTCATGCACCGGACTTCAATTACTCCCCTGACTTGAACAGTCTTAATTTTTATGCGTTCTTCTGCAACTTGGGCGATTACCTTGGCTAAATCTTCGGGGATTTGGAGTTTAGTTAAGATGTCTGTGCCTTCCTTAACTACTTTTTCGAAGCCATCGTATAAGCCATATTTCTCTTCAAGAATAACTCCTGCTTTCTGATAGACTTCATGAATAGGTAAACCTGTTTTTTCTGCTACAGCATGGAGTAATGCGTCGCCCTTGCGATCTTTTTTCCACGATTTTATTTTTTCTATTCTTTCACGTTTTGTAACTCGACGCAACGAGAGATCAATGTGTCCTTTTTCAATGTCAACACGGAGGACTTTTAGAACCATTTTTTGGTTTTCACGAACAAAGTCTCGAACGTTTCTTATGCGGGCACTAGAGATTTCGGAGATATGAAGAAAACCTCGTCTGCTGTACTCGTCTAGGTTAGCGTATGCTCCGTAATCCATCACGCTTTCTATGGTGGCGATAACGAGGTCGCCCGATTCTGGCCATTCAGGTTTATGTTCAGACATTATTTACATCCTGCTCAAAGAAGATTCTTCTTTACTTGTCTTGTTTGCGTAAAGGCAAATCTTCCTCATGATTAACAAAAACTCCTGAAATAAAACTTGTCAGGTTTAAGATAAGGTTTTCTACCATAAGAAGATATTTTAACTAATGGGATTAGTTCCGTTATTGATCTTTAGAATTGGAATATGGGTGTTTAAAGTAAACCTCTGCAATTCGAGTTAATTTGGTTCAATATTGTCAAAGATTGTCTTTAAGAAGCATTAGAAGATAAAATGGTTACTTTTTTATAATGAATCAGGGAAAAAAGAAGTTGCAGCTTAAGTTGTAAATCAGAAAACGATCATAGTAACTGCACAGTCTTCAGAAAATTTGTCTTTAACGATTTTTGCGAAAACATTAAATCCCAACGGAACTAGGGAATGTTGGGGTCAAAATGAAACTCCCTTCCTTAAGCCAATTGACTACCGAAACAAAAGGTAAAATTAAATTAGCGACATTAGTTGTAGCCGTTACCTTAATTGTTGCTGTTTTCATGTATTACTTTACGTTTACATCCGTGGGCTATGGAAACTGGATGTTCGTTGCAATTAACATCGTGACTATTCAGCGTTTTCTTTTTGCTTTCATCTTTCCGAAAAAAACTCAACCGTCTCCCAAACAGCGTCTACATAGCATTCATCGTAGCTTTATTCGCCGAAATGTATGGAATACCGTTAACAATGTATTTCTTTATGGGTGCCTTTGGCTACATTAAAATCTTTAGCTATAGAATTCCTTCTCACACAAGTGATGGGACAAGACTCCTTCTACATCATCTACCACTACTATGTTTTTCCATTATCCAAATTCGTGATAGGCTTTGGAATCCTTTTAGTAATCTTTGGGTGGTATCAAATCTACGAGGCAAAAGGCAAACTCGTCAAAACGGGACTCTACAAGTACACTCGAAACCCACAGTACATAGGTTTCTTGCTTATAACTGGTGGCTTGAATATTCAATGGCTAACAATCATCACAACTGCACTTTGGCCAGTTTTAGCATTCCTGTATTGGCGGCTAACAAAAATTGAGGAAAAAGAGTCTGAAGCAAGATACGGCAAAGAATTCCTCGAATATAAACGTACTACGCCCCGTTTCATTCCACGCTTAACGAGGAAAAAATAGGTGGCAGTCAAGTTCTATATCCTTTTGATGGCTACGTCAGCGATGACCTCTCGCTCTCATGAAATACAGAATCTAATGAAGTTGCTTGATTTCTTTTCCTACTGAGTTTTTGGTTTTTTGAGCGGCATTTATATGTAAATACATACAGGTTATGATCAGGAACTATGCCGCATGGTTGGGTAATGGCATGACAGAAAATTTAAAGAAAGAACCGTCACTTGCATTTGGCGGACAAGCATTAATCGAAGGGGTAATGATACGCTCCCGTAAACATGTGGTTGCATGTGTTAGGAACACCGATAAGGAAATAGTAACAGACATCAAACAAATTACCCCCTATTCTGAAAAACACCGAATTTTTGGGTGGCCAATTATTAGAGGCGTGGTAAATATGGTTGAAAGCCTAATCATCGGCGTTAAAACCATGATGTTTTCGGCAACAACAGCATTTGAAATAGAAAGCGAGGAGGGCAAAGAACCCGAAAAAATACAGTTTGGTATTGCAGAAATTGCTCTACTCGCCGGTGGCGTTGCGGGCATAATGGCAGTTTTCTTTTTAGTGCCTTTTCTTCTCTCAACTTGGCTGAACCTTAAGGGTCTCGTCTTCAACGTAGTGGAGGCTGTAATTCGCATGGCTATGTTTGTGGGCTATTTGTCTATTCTCTCTTTATGGGGTCAATACAAAAGGGTGCTAATGTACCATGGCGCTGAACACAAGGCAATCCACGCTCATGAAGCAGGATCTCCCATGGATGTTGAACACGTTAAAGGGTATTCACGTCTGCATCCCCGATGCGGCACAAGCTTTCTCTTCATTGTGCTGATAATCAGCATTGTCCTCTTTACATTAATGCCAGACCTCGGCTTCGCCATCAAATTTGCTTACCGAATACTCCTAATCCCCGTTATCGCAGGAATTAGCTATGAACTGTTAAGGTTAAGCGGAAAATACAAAGACTCCCCTATCACAAAAATTCTAGTTGCGCCTGGACTGGCATTTCAACATTTAACCACCAAAGAACCCACCGACGATATGCTGGAAGTTTCTATAAAAGCAGTCACAGAAGTAAACAAACTAATCTGCTCCCCTTTGCAAGATAATAAATAGTACAACCTGTTCAGAAGAATTTTTCAAAGTAAAAATCGTTTTTCTGTTGTCGATAAGTTGTTTAATTCGGGTTTAATTCTGTTGTTGTTGCAACCATGTGCAGCATGCAGTTGCAACAACAACAGCAACAACAACTCCCGCGGAGGGCACTGCTGTCTTTGGCGGCTAACAGTTTGCTTCTGATAGATGCAACAACATGTGGAAAATGCTGTTGCATCAGCATCAGCAGCATCTTCTCCCACTCCCATTTTTGCTCTTGCTCCAGTTAGCGCTCTTAGAGGCGTTGATGTAGGGCTGCTGGTTTGAAGGCTAAAACTGTTGAATAGTTTTTATCTCTGAAAGATAACACCCATCTGTATTTTCCAGTAGCCGTATCATCATTATCATCATTATCTTCTAAGACTCCAATTACTAATCCAGCGTTTATGGTGAATCCTGTTAGCTAAATGAGGTTGCCTTTTCTTTCGCCAATTTTATATACAAGAAAGTAATACGTCGTTTGTATGACAGAAATAGTTACGGTCAGGGTCAAAAAATCCTTGAAAGAGAAAGCACGAAAATACAAGGTAAACGTCAGCGAAACTGTGAGAGCGGCTCTAGAAGATGAAATCAGGAAACGTGAAGAAGAAGAATTATCCCAAGCTCTCAGCGACATAAAGACTATTCTGCAAAAGATTCCTGATGAGGAAATCGTGAAAGCCATAAGGGAATCAAGAGACCAAAGATGAAACGCCTCCTCATAGATGCAAGTTCGTTAATGCTTCTAATGAAAACAGCAAATATTCAAACCGAGTTAGACCATCTGCGAACATCTTTCCTCCTTGACCTAACTTTTTATGAGGTAGGAAATGTAATCTGGAAAGAAACCTGCCTAACGAAGTTTCTAACCAAAAACGAATCAGAAGTTCTACAAAATAGGGTTCAAACAGTTCTTACAAGAACCAACAAGATACTCAGCGAAGCAAGTAACTTTCAGAAAATACTAGATATCTCAGAAAGCGAAAAACTCTCATTTTATGATTCAAGCTATCTTTTCGCTGCAAAAGAAAAAGGGCTTGTTTTAGTAACAGAAGACAAGGAATTATGGACCAAAGCCGAAAAACACGTCGAAGTTCAGAACGTAGCAACGTTGTTATCTTAGAATCGAAAACCCAAATAATGCATTACTTCCCAAATCTATGCTATTTAGTTACCAAAACGGGAAAAGAAATCTGTTCTTAGTCAAGACAAGATTGGAATATGTTAACGAGCTTGAAGGAGCAAAAATCTTCAAGAGGAGGAAACTTTAACATGAAAAAACCTGTTTACGTCGCCACGCGGAACCCCCTGCTCATTCTTTATATATGGTGCAGGGGGTGGGATTCGAACCCACGAACGCCTACGCGATAGGGTCCTAAGCCCTACTCCGTTGACCTGGCTTGGAGACCCCTGCATAAACTTTGGCTCAGTGACAATACGTTCAGCCTCCTTTAATATTTATTACCTAAGTATTAAGAAATCTCCCTATTGCAAGCAGCGCAAAACTGGGGCATTGATACAATGATTGGGCGAAAGGTCATTTTAGGCTTGTCAAGAAATCTTGGCTGACAAAGTTTGTCAAAAATCTTTTTTAGGATACGGAAGCTATGGATTTTTGGTGGTTATATGAACAAGAAAGCCTTGGCTGCTGCTTTGATTTTGCTGGCGGTTCTTTTGTCGTCAACAGGCGTCTTTGCCTACAGTGAGGTTGTGTCTGTTCAAGATTCCAACGTTGAGATCAGACGCTCAAACATCACAATAACTGACTCAAACGTCACCATAACAAACAGCACGATAATCATCGGTGAAGGAAACACTATTATTTACCCCTCCCAAACCCCTGTCCCGAATTCTCCTCCTGCTATGGCACCCGAGATTAAATCAGTCAGTCCAATTTCTTCTGCTATGAACCAAACAATAACTATTCAAGGAACTGGCTTTGGGGATATCCAGCCGTGGCTTCTAATTTTGGGCGACGGATCAGTCGATACCGTCTGGGGAGATTCAACTCCGAGCATTGTTATTTATGATAAAACCAATTTGCTCTCCGCAGGTGCAGCGGGCGATTGGCCAGGTTTCACAAACGGTCCCCCCGACCTTATCGGCATTGTTCTGTTAAGTTGGAGCGATACTCAGATAGTATTGGGTGGTTTTGGCACCGGTTTGGGTTCGCGGTTCTCCTGGAGTCAAGTCGAAAAAGGCGATGCGATTCAAGTTCAGATTCGCTCAGTAGGCGGACTGGCAACTTTCGATACGGTCGCCACTTGACCCCGTGAACTCAAAGGTCTTCAAAAAATTGGAATGTATAGAAATAGACGACATACAATTATTTTGTTTGTTTATATGTTCTGATGAAAAGGCAAAACCCGTCAAGCCTCTCTTACTGTACCGCCCAGATTCTGGAAGGCTTAGACTTGCAACGGGTACTCAGGGCTTCATCCTGTAGCTTGTTTCAGCGATTGTTCCGCTCTGATAGGTTCCGCGCCACCAAATCAAATCTACGCTGTGCGTATAGACGGCTTCGATGGTCCAGGTCTGGCTTGAATTGACGGGATGCTGCACTATGGCTGTCCAGTATTCGCTGGTGTATATGTAAGTCAACATACCAGGCGTATGGTCGTGTCTTATTCCGCCCTCCCAGTCAAGGTACGCCATTGCAGATGCATTATCTGGGTGGCTCGTTTTGATGTAATTCATTGCAGCATCGCGCACTTTTTCCTCTTCTGGCTGCGCTACGTTAGTCAGCATCACAACTACGGTTGCACAAACAATTACAACCGCAAAAACTACTGCAATTATGATTATGAGATTTTTGCGCAATTTTTTTCCCTCAGTTAGCATGCGATGGCTTCACATATAAAATTAAGCCCCATTCAAAGCCTTTCACGAATTGACAGGCATAGAAACAGGCATCGCGTAAATATTTATTACCCAAGTATTATCTTGGTAACAGTTTAAGATGGCTTAAACGCTTTCCCATATTCCACATTTAATCTTACCAGCCAAATTTAATGCTTTCCACATTTTAAAGTGAAGTTCAAGATCTTGTTTACGTCCTTTTTTTAATTAAATGATGATTTCTTGCGATTTTAGGCCGCCCAACCTACAACGCAAGAAGTCCTCGACAAAATATTGCCAGCCATGTCTGCCATAAACCGTCTCTTTGCCGTCTTCCTCGCTGTCGTCATGCATTACATATGTTTTTGCTCTGAAAAAAGACAGCGCTCCCTTGCCTTTAACGTCCATAACTACGGGTATGTTATACTCGCCATCGCTCAAATCCCACTGGTGCCCAGCCATATCAATGTCGCTAAAGGCGCTGTCTTTGATATGTTGAAGAATATGATAAACCTGCTCTGCTTCTTCTGGCAATTCACTCTGTGTTTTCTCGATCCAATCAAGCAAGGTCTGTTTTTCCTACTCGTTCTTAAAACGTATGCGGGCAATTGATTCTTTCTTCAATGTTTCTGGTGGCTTAATGCCCATAGCTTCGAAAATTAAATCGAACCTATCCCTGAATTTGCCCCATTCACTCTCTTGCAGTTGCTTTAAAGATAAGTGGCAGTCCGTATGGTTTATCTTCTTTCCAAGATTCAGGTCTCTCAAGTCTGTTTTCTATAAGCAGCGCTCTCACCTTTTTAGTTATTTTTGATTCTGCGTTTGCACTAAAAAGCCCTTAACTATGAAATCAGGAGCAAGAATTCTTGGGAGTGGTTGCTCTTTGCCACATCAGATTAAAGTTATTGTTAACTAATGAGACTATGTTTTGGTTATTTGACCACAAACTTGGTAATCCATTTTCAGATATAGCGATCATTGTTTCTTTTCGATCAAAAATTGTTACCCCAAACTGAAAATGGTCTTTAGCATATTTTAACTTGAAGTTTGGGGCCTCCAATAGTTTTCTTGGTAGCATCTTCATTTGTTCTTTGTTTTCCGTAATCAACCTAACTTTGAGGTTTGTTTTTTTAGCAATTGCATCATTAAGTTGCAACCAGTACCTAGCAAATTTATGAGATACAAACGGCACAATAATGTCGATGCTTTCTTGGCTTTTAGCAAGCAGTTTTTCGTCAAGTTTAGAAAAAAGCGTTATCTCTGAAGTAATCATAAATTGCGCGTCGTCTTCATAAACCTTTTTTTCTGAATCCTTGTCCATATGGAAATTATTGATCAACCAGTTTTGCTTGGTTAGCAGGTCAGCAACTTTCTTTTGTTGTTTTTCGAGCAGAATTGCAAGTGTATCTCTTAGCGGTGTTGCTATGTAAGTGATTGGTTTACCGATGATTTTTTGTGTGAGCCCCAGTTTTTCGAGCAAGGGCATTGTTCGATAAATTTCTTGGCGAGCAACCTTCAAATTTTTTGCGATTGTTTTTATGTCAGTTTCTTCAAGCTTTAGGAGTGTTAAGTATGTTTTTGCCTGCACTAAGCTTAAGCCGAAGGCTTGTAGCGTTTGAACATAAATATCCTCAATCATCAAGCGTCATCTTTGTTCTGAGCAGATACATCTAGGCTATGTAATAACATAAAAAGTTTCCCAAAAAGTTTTAAAATTCGTAGTTTGTCGACACATTTCTATCAATTCAACCGTTTTCTTGTACTATCGGCGGTTGCTTGTAAACAACTCTGTTTGTTACAAGCGCTTAAATTTAACGTAGCCTTCACATACAAGAACACAAAATTAAGGAGAAAGAAGAATTTGGAAATATTAAAAAATAAAGGAAACCATAGAAATGCTACAATACTTGCAATGTTTCTGTTGTTAACTATTGCTGTACCGCTTTTTGCTCTGCCTAGCGTTAATGCACATTATCCTGCTTGGACATATCCGACTTACGCCTATATCACTGCTGCACCTGACCCAATCGGAGTAGGTCAAACTGCAACCATCGTATTTTGGGTTGACAAAATCCCGCCTTCCGCAGCCGGTACTGCCGGAGACAGATGGTTCTTCTTCCTGGACATTAAAGCACCTGACGACAAAATCACAACTCAAGGGCCATTCACTTCCGACCCCGTCGGAGGCAGCTACTACTTATTCACCCCTGATATGGCTGGAACGTACACATTTACTTCTCGTTTCGGACCACAAGTCATAACGGGAAGCGATGGAACAGGCATCTATAACTATAACATTGGTATCAACGATACCTACGCGGCAAGCACTGCAACTACATCAATTACTGTCCAACAAGATGCAATACCCTCAGTACCTAACTATCCGCTTCCAACCGAATACTGGACACGCCCAATAGAAGGACAAAACACACAATGGTATACTATCGCATCTAACTGGCTTGCATCCCCCCAGATATGGGGAAAAGTTCAGCTAGGTGGCTCAGCACCTAACAGTGCACACATAATGTGGACGCAACCATACGCGTTCGGAGGTGTCGTAGGTGGAGATGTATCCCAAACAGGCGTCCAAGACGTAACATACTACGATGGAACCGCTTACGAAGGCATCTTTGGCGCTCCATTAATCATTCAAGGCAGACTCTATTACGCGTTGCCACTGAGTGGTGCTCGATCAGGTGGCGGCTATGTATGCGTAGACTTAATGACTGGCAAACAATTATGGTGGCAGAATTGGACTGCAGTTACTCCATCATTTGGTCAACTCTACGATTACGAGTCAATCAACCAACACGGAATGATCCGAAACGGCTACTTATGGGCATCTCAAGGCACAACATTAATTGCATATGACCCTATGACAGGAATCTGGCTATTTAACGAAACTAGCGTCCCAACAGGAACCGCATCTTACGGTCCAAACGGCGAAATTCTCAGATACGTGCTCGGCTCAAATGGCAAATGGCTCGCATTATGGAACAACACCGCAGCTCACGACTTAACAGCCTCAACTAACCCCACTGATTACACAAGTTCAAACTACAACCAATGGAGACCTGTAGGCAAATCAGTCAACGCTAGCACAGCATACTCATGGAACGTATCAGTCCCACTAATGGCTGGCGGAACCATACAAGGGTTCATCTACAACGACGTATTAATTGGCAGCAACGGCACTTTACCTTCACCAGGCAGCAGCTGGAATCCATATACAGTTTGGGCAATAAGTCTCAAACCAGAAAGCCGCGGCAATCTTTTGTGGATGAAAAACTATGATGCTCCATCCGGCAACATAACTCTAAGCTTTGCGCCAGTATTCATGAGCCTCTTCATAGATCCAACCACACGCGTCTTTACAATGTATGATAAAGAAGAGATACAGTGGGTTGGTTTCAGCGTTGATAACGGCACAAAACTATGGCAAACTCCATCAGAAGTTGACTTCAACTACTATGCTGACGTTGGTCTAACAAGATACGCTGTTGCAAACGGCAAACTCTACTCGGCAGGCTATGCAGGAGTACTTTACTGTTACGATCTCAACACCGGACAACAACTCTGGAACTACACAGCATCAGCTGGCTTAGACGCAGGCTATCCAGGGTTCCCACTAGGCATAGGCGCAATCTCTGATGGAAAAGTCTTCGTGTACACCACTGAACACTCTGCTAACGCACCGCACCTCAAAGGCGTTCAATTCCGTTGGATAAACGCAACTACTGGAGCTGAAATATGGACAATCGATGGGTACGGTACTAATAACGGCTTTGCTATTGCAGATGGCTACTTTGTATATCTAAACTTATACGATCTGCAGATATACACTGTCGGTAAAGGCCCAAGCCAAACTACAGTCACCGCTTCACCCAAAGTTTCAGTTCAAGGCAGCAGCGTAATGATCGAGGGCACCGTAACAGACATAGCTGCAGGCACTCAACAAACTGAGCAAGCTGGACGCTTTCCAAACGGTGTACCGGCGGTTTCAGACGCAAGCATGAGCGACTGGATGGATTACGTGTACATGCAAAAGCCTCGGCCAACCAATACTATCGGCGTTCCTGTGACACTATATGCAATAGACGCCAACAATAACTACCGAGAGATCGGCAAAACCACAACCGACGAGAACGGCTGCTACAGTTATTCATGGACACCCGACATTGCTGGAAAGTACACTGTATTCGCAAACTTCGATGGTTCAGAATCCTACTGGCCCTCACATGCAGAAACTGCATTCAACGTAGACAATGCACCAGCGGCTACCCAAGCCCCAACACCAGCACCGGCTTCTGTTGCTGACACCTACTTCATCCCCGCCATCGCAGGCCTATTCATCCTAGTCATCATAGGCTTCGTCGTCTTGGCTCTGATAATGTCTAGAAAGCACCCATAAAAAACCAACAACCTTTTCTTTTTTTCTTTTTTAAGTATTTATTTACCCCCAAAAGTTTCGGGTTCCAGCTGGTTTTTGCAGGTTTGAACCGTTGGATTGGACGGGTTAACCGTAAGCTCTTTATTTAATACCGCTGTTGATTCAAAGAGAAAAAGATGTGCCTTCGTAGCCTAGCCCGGTGGGGCGTTACCTTGGTAAGGTAATGGTCGCGGGTCCAAATCCCGCCGAAGGCTCCACACAACTATTTTCTTGTAAGTTCAAGAAATTCTTCCTTTGTTAATCCTGCCTGCTGTATGATTGAAAGAAGTGTTCCTTTCTTGATTGGATTATGCCGTGGAACCGTTAGTTTGTGTTTTCCATCGGTTAAAAATATGTGGCTACCTTTCTGACTTACGACTTTGAATCCAGCTTGGGTGAGAGCCTTAATGACTTTTTTCCAAGAAGTTGAAGGCAGTTTTTCAGACAGTGATTTCCACCAGCTCTTTTTTTCGTTTAAGCTGGTCAACTTCCTCAGGGAAAGCTTCCAAGTAACCTTCGATGGCTTCTTTAATGTTGGCGAGGGTTTCTTTACGGTTTTCTCCCTGGGTGATTGCTCCAGGAAGCTCTACACATTGTGCTGAGTATCCACCTTCTGGTTCTTCCCTAAGAATTACTGTAAACTTTCTTCCCTTGATTTCCACCATAAATTCCCCTCATGACTTTAAAGAGATATCATAAACGATATAAACTTTGATTTCAAAAAAAGAAAAATCAATTCTTTAAAAAACAAATTCTTGAAATCTGAAAAAGGTGTTATGTTTGCCTTAGTAAGGTAATGGTCGCGGGTCCAAATCCCGCCGAAGGCTCCAACTTTCCCCAAAAGCAACTTAATTCTGCTTTATTATGACCAATGAAAGTGTTTTCAAATACTGGACAATGATCAATGGCAAATAGTTCTCTAATTTTTCTATTAGTGACCATAAAAAGAATCAACAAGTTATTTTTTGGTTTGATGTGTTCATTTAGTGCATTTTATATTGGTTTGTGAAGTGAAAATGGAGTGGAAGTAATGCTTGCACCCAGAAGGAGAATGGAAGATTGGGAGCTAGGTGCAAGCATCACACTAATTTTTCCCTAAACATTAGTCATGCGCTATCTCCACTTAACATTTTTTGAGAAGAGAACTTTGCTGTTTTGCAAAGAAGAAAATAGAAACTTTGATTTAAATCTTGGAAAGTTTGTAAAAGTGAAAAACAGAATGTTCTAACTTGGTGACAACTTTAGGGTTGCGCATTGAACATGGGACTGGAGATTATCATGTCGGCTGTTGCTCTATTGCAGGCTGTTGGAATATTATACAGAACTGCCAGTCTGAGAACTGCTTTGACGTCGACGTCATGAGGTTGAGACTCCAAAGGATCCCAAAAGAAAATTAGTATATCTAGTTTCTCATTTGCAATCATGGCTCCAAGCTCCATGTCTCCGCCATAGGGTCCACTCTTCAATAGATTCACTTGTAAATCTGTTTTGTCAATTATTTTTTTGCCAGTGCTTCCTGTTGCATAAAGATTATGGTGAGATAATGTTCCTTTGTTGAAATCACACCACTCAACTATATCCTTTTTCTTGTTATCATGGGCTACAAGAGCGATGGTTCTCATATTGTTTAGTTCCAGTGTGTTCTAAACCAAAATAAGTCTTAATGATTCCTCTAATAAAAACATGCATTGAATTTGTAATTTGCTTAGTTTCTAAAACAGGTCTTAGCTCAATCTCGCTTTGGAGACTTTCATATTTAAGTCAAGCCTGAATCCATTGCTTCAGATAAAAAATGAGAGGAAAGATTGTGGTTAATTGGTTGCTTGATTACTGCAATTTGCGGCATCTTTTTGGAGTATACTTGTAAAACATTACAACACTTGCATACAACGTATATTAATACACAATATACTTAAACCAGCTACGCCTAAGCCTAAACTAATCCAACAAAAGGCGAGAAATATTGCAGAAAAAAATTGCACAAGCAATATTAATTGTAACTCTTCTGGCAACCACATTTATGATAGTTAATCAAAACACTTCTCTTGCTGCAACAACTGACCCTTCAAAACTCAAAATCTTTATAGGCCCAACAAGTGTCCTTGCCGATAACAACACCTACAACTGTATTTTTGTTCAGTTACAAGATTCCACCAATAAACCTGCGAGGGCATTGCAGGATACAACTATAAGTCTCTCGTCCTCTCTCACGAGCATAGGAAGAGTAGATCCATCAATAACCATAACTAAGGGAGAAACGTACGCTTCGGCAAATTTCTCATCTACATTTTCTCCTGGAACAACATCAATTACCGCTTCAGCAACAGGCTACGCAACTGTGCAATCCTCGATAATTACTATAGGACCAATTCCGTCTTCGGTAGCGGTTTATGGCTTTCCATCTACACTGCCATCCGACGGAGGGTCATATAATGCCATAATGGTTCAACTGCAAGACTCAAGCGGTATTCCTGCTAAAGCGCCAAGAGGAGGCGTATTTGTTGGTCTTTCTTGCTCAAATACCACTATTGGTACAGTTAGTCCCAACGTTACAATACCTGAAGGCAAAACATATGCTATAGCCTCCTTCAACACTACTACCGTAGCGCAACAAGAAGGAAAGCTAAAGTCAGTGATAGTGACTTCTATTGTCCAAGGGTATATTTCTCAACAAGTAACAATGACCATATCTCCAATAGTTACGAATCCTAATCAGCTCAGAATTTTTTCAGGCCCAACTCAAATTCCAGCTGATCAAAGCTCGTACCAGCAGATTGCCGTCGAATTGCAGAATTCAGCGACGGGTTTTATTGGAGTCTTCACTTCAGATGTAATTGTCTCGTTGGGATCGAGTGATCCGACTATAGGCAAGATAGACTCACAACTAATTATTCCGCAAGGTCAAACTCATGCGTTAGCAACGTTAAATTCAACTTACAAAGCTGGAACCACAACCTTAACAGCGGTAGCAACCGATCTGCTAAGAAGTCAAATGGCAATGACGACGGCTGGTTTTACTCCAACCAAATTAGCGGTTTACTGCTCCCCCTCAACAATCCCATCTGATAGGGGTGCATACCAATCAATACAGGTCCAACTTCAAGATTCACAAGGAAGACCAGCAAAGGACCCTCAAATAGATGTCAATCTAAATCTATTTTCATCTCAACCGACAGTCGGAACCGTTGTTTCAACCTTAACGATTCCTTTTGGTCAAACACAAGCTACCGGAACTTTAACTGTATCAAATACTGCGGGAGCAACCACGATCACAGCGCAAGCTTCAAGCTACACGACTGGTCAAGGTACAGTAACAACCTACATCATTGACTTCTTACCAATACAAATCTCGGCGACAGCCAACTCAACAACCATAAACAACGGGCAAAAAACAGATGTAGTGGTTTACATAACGGCTGATGACGCCCCCGTAACAGGCGCCACAATTCAATTTACCTCAGATAACGGTGGAACATTTACATCTGCATCAGATCAAGGAAATGGATCTTACAAAACAACTTTTACAGCCCCAAGCTTCACGCAAGCCAGAACTTGCACAATTACAGCTACCGCCACGAAAATAGGGTATGTAACTTCTCAAGCCACCACACAAGTAACCGTCCAACCACCTGCAGCAGTCCCAACAGCAACACCTATCCCGAAGCGCAACACCGACTCCAACACCAATCCCAGGAATGAACGCAACCTCAACTAGCAACAGCCCAGGAACCATACAAATCCGAATCGAAGACTATGATGGTAATCCATTAAGCAATGCAACTATCCTTTCAACAATTCAGCCAGCAGGTGCTCAAAATCTCACTGGCGTTACGAACTCAACGGGTTACATTACATTTACAAATGTGACCGCTGGACAATATTCTTTCAATATATCAAAAGATGGATACGAATCGATGAGCGCACCAATCAACTTTAAGGGACAATCAATAAAGACGGCGTTGGCTCTTTCAGTCGAAAGCGTAACATCCAACAATGGCGACTCTTCAATACTAATTATCATAGTAATAATAGTGGTTGTGGTTGTTGTGCTTGTTGTTGTGCTCTTGTTAAAGCGGCGAAAACCTGAATCGAATAAACTCAAACCCTTGAGCTCAATTAATTTCAAATTAACTAATACATAAGAAATTTTGAAGCTGAATCAAAACTGCATTATCAGGCAGTGATCTCTGCTCCAAAACCTGATCAAATTTCCAAATCTTTTCAACATGTTTTAACCTTTTTTCAATATTTTAATAACTACTGTAAACGCCAATACGGGTCTCCTCCAGAGTTTGGAAGGTGTGTTTGGAAAAAGCTTCTTATTCGAAGGCGACAAATATCTCCCAGAGTGGGAAGAGTGGTTAAAATCTCGCTTGATAAGCGCAAGACCGTTATTCTAGTTGTGGTGCTTGCTGTTTCTTTGGCAGCCAGGGTTCTCCTTTTTCCGCTTAAAGGCTACTTTATTGACACAAACGATTTCATCTCCTGGTTTAGCACCGCTGTTTCACATGGGATAAGACCGTTTCTATTTGGTCGCAGGATTCGCCGATTACCCACCCTTCAACGTTTATATTTTCTGGTTTTTTGGATCCATAGCAAACGCCACTGGAATCGGCATAGCAAACATCGTAAAGTGGGTGCCTAACATTTTCGATTTAGCCACGGCAGTCCTAATCTATTATTTTGTCAGAAAACAATCAAGCTTCAAATTGGCGATTTTAGCTACTGCACTCTACGCTTTCAACCCAGCAGTAATATTCAACACTGCAATCTGGGGACAGTATGACGCTGTTTACACGTTTTTTTTGGTCCTCTCACTAATGCTTGCTCTTAGAAATAATCCGAAATTTTCCGCAGCAGTCTTTGCCCTTGCCATATTAACTAAGCCACAGGGCATCGCGTTGGCGCCGCTTCTTATCTATTTGATTTTCAGAAAGAACGGAATAAAGAACCTGTTGATTTCTGTGGCTGTGTTCGCGACAACAGTGTTTGCGGTTATTTTACCCTTTGAATGGAGTAATCCAGTGACTTTTCTAAGCAAAATCTACTTTGGAGCATACAGTGGGTACCAATACACTTCGATTAACGCTTTTAACTTGTGGGGCATGTTCGGGCTGTGGCAGCCAGATGGTAACCTGTTCATTTTGGGTTGGGCACTGTTTGGCGCGTTCACAGTTTTCACATTGTATATTTTGCATAAGCGATTTAACATCTCAGGCGAGTGGCTTGCGGTGTTCTGTGCATTTATGTTTTTCTTCGCGTTCTTCATGCTACCCACACGAATCCATGAGCGTTACCTGTTCCCAGCTATAAGCATGTTAGCGTTGATGTTCCCCTTCATCAAAAAAGCCCGAGCGTTATATGTGGTTTTAACGGGTACTTTGCTGGTTAACCAAGCCTACGTGCTCTACTACCTCAATCTTGGTGCTTTTATTCCAAGCGGAGATTATGTGGTTCTAGCGGTAAGCGTTATTAATTTAGTAATGTTCCTTTATGGCTCAGTGCTACTGTGGGATGAACTTAAAGGACGACAATTGCACAAAACAGAACACCTGCTAAATTAAGCCAAACTCCACAGACAGGTGAACCCAAATGAACCTTGGATTTAATATAACCAAAAAAGACATCATAACTATCGTTCTATTATCGATAGTCTTCTTTGGCATAGCGGTCTGGAACGTTGGTTCAATTCAGTACCCTACAAGAAATTGGCAAAGTACACAATCAACAAGTTTCTACATTAACTTGGGCTCAAATCAACAAGTTCAAACCGTCTATTTTTGGGTTAAAAGCGGCAACGCAACTGTCAGCGTATATTCGGGGGTTCCTGAAAACTGGAGTTACGTAGGACAATTTGCCCTTCAACCAAGAGGCACTGACTACTCAGTGTACCAAAGTTATCCTTTAAACTTAAACACCAAGTATTTAGAGTTTAATGTTACTGCGGTAAACTATGATTCTCAACCAATGTTTTCCAACTGGGGGATAACCAACCCCTCTGACAAACCAGCTACCCCATTCATTCAAATTTCCGAAATCGGTGTACAAAGCCAAAGCAACCTACAAATCCCCGTCACTGAAATCACAGGCGAAAACACCACCGATATAACCTTAATTAGAATGGTTGATGAGCAGAACAAACTTGAGATTCCCCCAACTTACATGTCAAAAATGTACTTTGATGAAGTCTACTTTGCCCGATCTGCAGAAAACTACGTTAACCACCAAATACCCCACGAGAGAACCCATCCGCCGCTAGGAAAACTAGATTGAAGCTACAGGCGTAGTTCTTTTCGGTGAAACACCTTTTGGCTGGCGTATAATGGGTGTAGTATTCGGGACTTTAATGGTACCTCTAATGTACTTGTTGGGGAAGAAGCTGTTTGGAACGTGGATTGGCGGGTTTTCGGCTGCTTTCTTACTATCATTCGACTTTATGCACTTTACGATGGCACGCATCGGCACAGCAGACACTTACGTCGTGTTTTTCTCGTTGGTTTCACAACTGTTCTTCTTAATTTACTTCATGAACGTTGTTAAGGATGGATTCAAGAAGACTTCAGTGTTGCCGTTGTTTTTGGTAGTAGTTTTCTTTGCGTTGGGAATTTCAACTAAATGGTTTACACTCTACGGAGCAGCTGGATTACTTGCATTGCTAGTTGCCGTGAGAATTAAGGACTTATCAAGACTCAAAAAGAGCTTAAGCGAAAAATACATCGCTTTCTTTGACCGCCCAGCGTTGCTACTTTTAGGTTTCATCGGTATAGCCGTAGCAATCTACTTTGCAACCTACATTCCGGAGATGCTAGCAGGCGACTCGTTCCCAACGATTCTCAATCTACAGGGTGCCATGCTATCTTTCCATTCAGGCAACGTGGTTGACCCATCTTCAGCTCCCTGGTGGAGTTGGCCCTTCATGTTTAGGCTAGATGGTGTAAATGTTCCAAGATGGTTTGACGTATCTTACCTGCCCAACAACGTAGTTTCGACAATTACGGTTTTTGGTAACCCAATAGTTTGGTGGATAGGCTTTGGCTTAATGCTTGTTCTTACGGAGAGAGCTATTCATGGGCGTCAATTGGTGGCTGCCCTTCGGAGTCGAATATCTAATTCATCTGCACACAAACGCATCAGTATACGTGCCCAAGGTTGGGATATACCAGCGATATTCATAACCGTTGTATTCTTCTTTTCTTGGCTACCCTACGTTTTCATAGGCAGAGCAACCTACATCTACCATTTCTACCTCAGCGTGCCCCTTCTTTGTTTAGCTATAACTTATTTCATTAACAAGTACTGGCATACTCGTGAAGGAAAGATCGCTGCCATAGCCATATTTGCAGGTGCAGTGGCATTATTTGTTCTCTTTTATCCAGCGATTTCTGGGTCGCCCATCTCAACTACGTTTATTCATACTTATCTCAAGTGGTTCCCAAGCTGGGGGGACTTCGCTTAACAACAAGCCCCAATGCTTTAAGCAGGGAAGTTGAGGTATCAGTAGTTCTTCCTGCCTACAACGAAGTCGAGTACCTGCAGCCCGCAGTCGAGAAAACCATTCAAACCCTAAATCAATTCACACAATCCTTTGAGGTCATAATTGCTGAAGACGGCAGCACCGACGGCACCGCTGAACGTGCTGAAGAACTTGCACAAAAAATAGGTGAGGTTAGACATATTCACCGTGAAAAACGGCTGGGACGAGGAACTGCACTCAACAACGCATTTAAGCAGAGCAGGGGCGAAGTTTTGGTTTACATGGATTTAGATTTAGCCACTGACCTCAAGTACCTAAAGCCCCTTGTTGAAGCTATAACGGTTGAAGGATACGATTTCTCAACTGGGTCAAGAATGATGAGTGAAAGCAAGGCAGAACGTACTTTGAGCAGAAGTATAAGCTCAAAAACTTACAATTTTCTAGTAAGGCACATGCTTGGCTCTAAGCTTCGTGATCATCAATGCGGGTTTAAAGCTTTCAAAAGAGAACCCCTTATGAGCTTACTTGAAAAGGTTGGGGCGACCCACTGGTTCTGGGACACAGAAATAATGGTAAGAGCGTACAGGCAAGGCTATCGAGTTAAAGAGATTCCTGTTGAATGGAAAAGTGGCAGGGGTACCAAAGTTAACCTCTTCAAGGATTCCTGGAATATGTTCTGGCAGATAATGGGTCTTTGGTGGAACATGAAAATAAAGAAAAAATAAGTCACCTTTTAGCCAACAGAACAACCGCTCGAGATACTAATGCTAACCCGAAGATGAGTATTATTCCAGCCCAAAAAACAAACCACTCTGTGGTCAAAGTCATCTTTTCCAGGTAAGTAACTATTAGGAAGCTTGTGCCAAGCCAAAACACGATGTTTTCAATGGTTTCAGCTTTACGCGAGACAGGTGAATGTAAACCTACTCTTAATGCTAAGATCACTATTTCTAATATTCCTAAACCTACGCTGAACTGGAATGCTGCAACATAAAGACTCATGTGGTCAGTGGGGTTTAAAGGGGCAGGCAAAGAAATTCCTGTAGTTGGAAGAGGCGCAAGAGTGAGGGACGAGAAGAAGTTTATCAAGCCGTCCCAAAGGTTATCCGACAGATGGACATAGTAAACTAAAGCTAGGATGATGAAGGTCGAGCCAATCCAAATAGCTGTAAAGAGGCTTTCTTTTTTCTTCTCCGTTAATGTGTCCAAGTTCAGGATATTCATTCAGCTGTTTTTCTCCATTCGAGAATACTATATTGAGCAAATATATCTTTCCATTAAACACTGTGAGTGCATATTTTAAATACTCAGACCTGATAAAATGTAGATTGGATGAATTTGCATGTCGTATTGTCCAAAATGCGGCAACAAAGTCGATGAGACAATGGTTTTTTGCCCACACTGCGGGGCTTCACTAAAAGGCACTCCTACAGGTCAGCCACCGCCAACTCAACTTTACCCCAGAAATGAAAAATCAGAAAAAAACGAGAAACACGAAAAACAGACAAACCGAGACCGCCCCGAAAAAGCTGAAACACAAGAGAAGGGAGAACGCGGCTTTATTGGATACCTAATAGGCGGATTAATCCTCATTACCTTTGGTCTTTTCTCCGTACTGCAATTAAGCGGCTACTTCGGTACAGATTCAGGACAAAGCTGGGCTATCATGCTGTTGATAATAGGAGTAATCATAATCTTCGGCGCCATTTACGTTGCGTTGATTGCACGAAAGCGTTCTCCGCAACCAGCCTAAATTGCCCAACCTAAAAACAAACGATACAGTTTATGCTCCAGTAGGGTTAAGGCTTTGTTTCTTCCGAAAACTCGGTAATAGTTTTTGCCAGCCGCTTCAATCAAGTCGCCGATGTCGTAGCGTGGAAACATGCAGGACGAAACGATTAGGTCTGCCCCATTCTCCCCGTTTGAGTTCATGCAGCATCTTAACGCCTTTTCCAGTAACCACTTCAAAGAGGTAAGTATCGTAGTTGGGGGTTATGTAGGGTAAATCATCTAATTGTTGCCCAAAGACGCCTTCTGTTGCAGTGTACATTTCAATGATCGGAACATCCCCAAAATAACTCTTAAGGATTGGTCCATACTTGAAGTGGATTTTGGGAACGCTGGTAAGGAATATGGCTTGGGTTTTCCATATATCAACGGGTTTTTTTCCGTACTTACGTTTAATGTACCTCGCGAAGGATAGAATTACAGGAGTTACTCCCATAGAGGCAGTAACGTTTTGGTTGAGAGCCATTTGGTAGGCGAGGTCAAATCGTTTTTCCCAATCCTTCCTGTTAACTCCACTGCCTAAAGCATCGATTTCCTCTTGCCTTGGCAAAAGGCTTACCCTATCGAACATAGGATTAAGCCGAGCATAGGTACCTGAACTATAACCGTAGGTGACCTCTTGTCCATCGACATCCATAGAATGAACGTTTGAGGGAAAATTCAAGTTAAGAATTACTCCTAGAAAAACTTCGTATTTCTTTTTTCTTAAGGCGTAGTTTATAAGTGCTCGTGCGCCGCAACTGTAGATTTGTTTTAGGTGGGTTTGGGTCGCGGGTAGGACTTTTGATTTGCCTGTTGAACCGCGGGTCATAACCCAGGTTTCGGGTGGTTCAAACAAAAACGCCTTATAACTTCGTTCTTTTACCTGTTTGAAATATGGAATGAGCCCCGAATAATTAATTATTGGAAAATTAGCCTGGTAATCATCAATGTCGTTGACTTGGGAAGCGTTGTGGCTGTCGCCGTATTCCGTGGACTTGTATTTCTGCAATAGTTCACTCAGCACTTGCTCTTGTGCCTTCTGCGGGTTCTCGATGGAATCGTACCAAGGCTGAATGTACGGTCGCAGGATATTGTTGACGCCATCTTCTTCAGGCAACATTGCACTCAATTAACAGTTGCTATGAATTTACTTATATGCTTCTCCACGATAAATTAAAAATGAAGCCGTCAGGTTGAAATTTATGTCAGAAACAATCCGCATAACAGCCGAAAAAATCAAGAAACTCCAAATTCAGGGCGCACGAAACGTCGCCATAGCCGCCGTCAAAGCCATTCAAACCCAAGCAAAACAAACCACCACCAAAACCAAAGCCCAATTCTTAAATGAACTCAAAGAAACCCAAACAATTTTCGCTGACACCAGAGAAACTGAACCATTAATGCGTAACGCTATCCGCTACTTAATCACTCAAACACAAAACGCAAAAACCGTAAAAGTGTCCGAACTCAGCCAAATCATAAACGCAGTATCCACGCAATTCCTCAAAGACTTGGACTCTACCAGAGAACAAACAGCTGAAATCGGAGCAAAACGCATCAAAGACGGCTCAATTGTGTTCACCCATTGCCATTCCTCAACTGTAACCCGCTTACTAGCTAAAGCCAAAGAGCAGGGGAAAAAATTTAGCGTAATCTGCACTGAAACTCGCCCAGCGTTTCAAGGTAGAATAACCGCAAAAGAACTGGTTAATTTAGGAATAGAGACCACCTTTATCGTAGATTCGGCAGCTAGAACATTCATAGGAAATGTTGACTTAGTGGTTGTGGGGGCAGATGCTATCACATCTGAGGGCAATGTTGTTAACAAAATTGGTTCAAGCAACATCGCTTTATTGGCTCATGAGGCGTGCAAACCATTTTATGTGGTTTCTGAATTGCTCAAATTTGACCCAGCAACCCTCGGTGGCGAATGCGAGAAAATTGAGCAGCGAAACCCTGCTGAAATCTGGGGTGAAGCACCGGCTAAACTTATCGTGCGGAACCCTGCTTTTGATATTACCCCCAACCGGTACATCCATGGCTTAATCTGCGAAGAAGGTATAATCCCTCCGCCATCCATTGTTGAAGTTATGCGACGAAGGTATCCATGGGTTTTCTAAATAAAGTATACAGAACCCCTTAGGAGCAGATCCATTGTTGATTTCTAAAACACTTAGTATTCTGATAAACAAGATAAACACTACACAAAAATGAAAAGTTCCAAATGAAATGGATTTAGGTTTTCCATTTTTTTAGGGCTGCGGCGAGTTCTTGGTGGTTTTTTGCGTATTCTTCCAGCGTTTTTCCGTAAAGAGTTGCGTCGACTGCTTGGCGCATGGCTTTGGCGCCTGCTACTGTGCCTTCTGGGTGTCCATGAATGCCGCCACCTGCTTGTATAACGAAGTCGTTTCCAAACGTCTCTATAAGTGCAGGAACCAATCTTGGATGCAATCCACCTGAAGCAACGGGGAGAACAGACTTCAGAAAGCCCATTTCATCTTTACACGCATGAATGTTTTCGATAACTTCAGTTTTGGTTTCAGACATTTTGCCTACCACTGTACCCACATGCAATTGGTCCACACCGATCACTCTCGCCACAGTAGCAACAGGTTTCATGGCTATTCCATGTAGAGGGTTTTTGGTAAAAGCTGCATGCCCAGCGCGGTGAGCATGAATGACGAGTTTGAAGTTCTGGTCGCGCAGAGTTTGTAGAGCTGACCAGCCGCAGGTTAAGATGTCCACCATGACGTATTCTCCGCCTTGGTTAACTACGGTTTGGGCACGGCTAAGCATTGTTTGGGTTTCGGCGGTGATGTTTATCATGTAGACTTTTCGTTCGTTGGTTTCCTCTTGGGCTTTATCTCTACTTTCTAGCGTCTGCGCTAATCGGTCCTCGAAGGGGTTGAAGCGTTGACTGCTCAGGTTTTCATCGTCTTTTACGATATCGCAGCCTCCAAACCATGCCTCATATGCTATTTTGGAGTGGTCTTTGGTTTCCAGTCCAAGCTTGGGTTTGATTATGGTACCCACGAGGGGGCGTTTTGAGACTTTTAGGAGTTTTCGGATTCCTCCTATGCCAAAAGTTGGTCCTTTGAAGCTATTTAGAAGTTGTTTTGGGAAGTTTATATCAAGAAGGCGCAGGTTCTTTAGTGCTTTTAGCCCAAAAACATTCCCAGCCACGCTGCTAAGGATGTTCGGCATGTTAGTTGGCTCAAAGAGTTCAATTGGGTAAGCGATTTTAACTACGCTACCTTCTACGCCAAAGACGTGCGCCGCCAACCGCTTAACGTACGGTTGCTCAGTTGTCAATTCAGTCCATGTGCCCACAGAACTCTCTGCTGCCACCCCGCCCGCAGCTTCACTTAGGCTTAAGCCTTCAGGCTCAATAGAGAAAGTGCAGATTAAATCGGTTTCGTTGGGCTTGTAAGTTAAATCTACAAAGTCAAGATACTTCAAGAGCAATCCTCGCCTGCTAAACTCATTGGGTTTGTCTTAAAATCTTTAACTATTCCCCAACCTAAATGTTATTGACGTGTTAAGATGGATTTGACTGTTGAAGTCTTAATGATCACCACGGGCGGCAGCAGAATCGCATTACTAAGCGAAGAAAGTGCCAACCTTCTGGGCGTGCACAGTTCCGACAGAATAAAAATCAATTGCAAAAACCAAGAAATGATTGCTATCGCAAACATCGCTGATTATTTTCCTCCAAACCGAATTGGACTCTACCGGGAAACCGTCGCCGCACTCGGGGTAAAGGAGGGTGAGACAGTTAAGGTTGAGTTGGCTCCGCTTCCTGAATCTCTATTTAACATCAGGGCGAAGCTGCATGGGGAACGTTTACGCGAGCGTGATATTGTAGCTATCGTGAAGGATGTTGTTGAGAGGCATTTGAGCACCGTTGAAATCGCTGCCTTCCTAACAGCCCTAAGCATCTATGGCTTGAGTACAAGCGAAACCGAAGCTCTCTCGCGTGCTATGATTTCTACAGGTAAAACAATCTATTTTGGTCCTGGACCAATCCTTGATAAACACAGTGTCGGCGGCATCCCAGGCGACAAGACCAGTATGCTGGTTGTCCCCATTGTAGCGGCTGCAGGTTTTACCATCCCCAAAACCTCTTCACGAGCAATCACCTCTCCGGCAGGAACCGCAGATCGCGTCGAAACCCTATGCCCAGTCAACCTATCCATAAAAGAAATCAAAGAAGTCGTCAAAAAAACCAATGGATGTTTAGTTTGGGGCGGCTCACTCGAACTAGCACCTGCTGATGATCTATTCATTCAAGTCGAATATCCTTTAGGAATTGACCCGATGCTTTTGCCCTCGATTCTGAGCAAGAAAAAAGCTATTGGTGCCACTCATGTGGCCATTGACATCCCAACAGGTATGGGCGCAAAAATCAAAACCCGAACAGAAGCCTACACTTTAGCTTCAGACTTCGTGGATTTGGGAAAACGTTTAGGGTTAAACATGCAGTGCGCTTTGACCTTTGGTGATCAACCTTTGGGCTGCGGTATAGGACCAGCCTTGGAAGCTCGAGAAGCTTTGACGACTCTTATGGGTGGCGGTCCGCCTGACTTACGTGAAAAAGCCGTCAGCCTTGCGGGCATGCTCTTTGAAATGGTTGGTGTTGAAAACCCGCGCGGCATGGCTGAGGAAATGATTGATTCGGGAAAAGCTATGAAGAAGATGCGGGAAATCATTGGCGCTCAAGGTGGTAATCCCGAGGTTAAACCTGAGGATTTGAGTGTGGGGCCTGAGTCAGCGGTGCTACGGTCGAATTCGGCAGGCAAGGTCTTATGGCTTAGCACTGACGATATCGTACGGATTGCTCGTGAAGCTGGAGCTCCCAAAGAGAAGGGGGCTGGTGTGGTGTTGCATGCAAAGTTGGGCGGCAATGTGCATAAAGACGGCATCTTGCTGGAAGTTTTCGCGGAAAGAAGTAGCAAGTTGGCTTCTGCCTTGGAGTTAGCGAAGCAACTATCGCCAATCGTTTTGAGTAAAAAAATCGAGGAAAAAATGATACTTGACCGCATACCAGAAAAAATAAACCATAAAAAAACTTTCATGATAGATAGGTAAATGCTCTCGCCAAAGAAATAGTAATTGTTTATTCCATCTCTCAACCGCTTAAAAAAAATAATAAAAAAGTTCCCTTTAGGGAATTTACGAGATCACTCTTACCTTAAATATAGTTCAAAGTCAAACATTTGCCGGCGACCAAGGTCTATTTTAAGCCTTTCCAGCTATGACTTTTAACGCCTAATATGCGTCACTTATAAAAGACTGCAAACCCAAATTTCTATATCAAATTAGAGTAATTGTCGCATCTAAAGGCTTGGCGTAAAATGACGAGTCCAGTGAGAGTAATCTTAAAGAAAATATACAGTATAGCGTTAATTTTAAACGCTCTCATAACTGTAGCCAGCGTCGCCGGCATCTTGTCTGGGTTCTACATTTCTTATCCCTATTGGCGACCTTACGCTCCTTTCCTCATTGACGGTAATCTATTTTGGATAGCAATCGCTGCTGGAGTAATCAACATATTTCCAAGCGCAGCAATTGGGAGAGCTCTACATACAGGGCGATTCCTGTTTCACCACTACGTCTACGGCTTCTTTGTGCTGCTATCAACCTCGGCTTGTGTTACGGCGTTTACATCAATTCCGTTACCCAGTCTGTTCTTTGTAGAGTCATACAATGTAGGGGTTAATGCTGGACGAGTATTCTTTCTGGCAGGTTTAGCTTTGTTCTTGGATGACTTACCCGACGTTTCAAAAAGAGTCGAATCTGGTTTGAATCGAATAAAGAAAAAAGCTTATAGAATAAGAAAAAGCCTCCATATCCTCCAATTCGTCACTGGGGTATTTGCATTATACTGCTGCCTCTCAATCCTGCTTTCCACAATCGTGGACAGCAGTCGCGCGCTGCCAAATTCCTTTGTCATCGGCAGCCTTCTTGTAACAAGCATAACCTCGTTTGTTTGCTTGAAACGCAAAGCATGGCTAAAAATTACTCCGCCGGAAACCAAAGTAGCTTAGTTTTTCTCTTTAACAATTTCTTTTCCGATGGCTTCGATCTGCTCTGCGGATAAGCTTCCGGAATTCCTGTGGGTTGTTAGGTGATTGGGTAATTGTGGAAGCTTAAGAATTGAAACTGTTGGGCAACTCAAGTGTAGGCTAGCATGGTTGTTTGTGAAGACCACTATGCCTTCAACCCATATTTCCAGCACTCGAAGGTTTGGGTTGGTATTGATTATTTGTTTGATCTTTGAGGTGTTTCGTTTCACTTGGCGGCTTGGACTCCCAGAGAAATTGCGTTTACCTGCCCGTTTCCATTCGTCACCGTTGCAGGAGATACTTCCGTTCCAGTTCTTGGTCTCCAAAACGAATACGCCGTTGGGTCCCAGAATGATGTGGTCGATGTCTCCGCCGCCCTCCCGCAGATAGAGGTCATTTAATAGGAAATAATCATCGCTCAAAGTGTGGCTTAGTAATGTGGCAACCTCTTTTTCACCCTGCCAGCCGCCTCGGTAAATATGGTACTTGCGAAGGTAAAAGTAGAAAGCAACAAGTGGACCAAACAAGAAAACCAGACCTACTCCCTCTAAGATATCAACTTGAAGGGTTGATAGAATTCTGAAGATCAGCAGAACAAAGACAGCCGCAAAAATAAGCGCACTAAAGACTGCTTTGGCAAAGTTTTTTCTAACTTGATTTCTAAGGTAATTGCTTGAACCTTTAATTTTTCGCATCAATTAAGATGGTTCTTGATGCTATATTACCATATGGCAATTTTACGCCAATTTTCAAGCGTTATTTTTTATTGATCAAGTATTCGTGCATTGCTTTAGCGGCACGTTTGCCTGCACCCATTGCACTGATGACTGTTGCGGCGCCTGTTGCAACATCTCCGCCTGCGTACACTCCGTCTAAACTAGTTTTACCAACTTCATTTACGCATATAGTTCCATGTCTGGAGTCGCTTTGTAAACCACTTGTGGTGCGTTGGATAATTGGGTTAGGTGTTTGCCCAATAGCAATTATGACTGTATCAACATCCATGGTGAACTCTGAACCTGGAATTTCTTTGACGCTTCTTCTTCCTTTTGCGTCGGGTTCGCCAAGCTCCATAGCGATGACCTTCATGGCTTTAACCCAACCTTTCTCGTCACCATAGAACTCAACTGGCGCGGCAAGGAACTTGCAAATTAAACCTTCTTCTTCAGCGTTCTCAATTTCTTCATGTCTTGCCGGCAACTCATTTCGTGAGCGTCTATAGAGCAAGCAAACTTCACTACCAAGTCTCATACTGCTTCTTGCACAGTCCATGGCAACGTTTCCGCCCCCGATGACTACTACGTGCTTGCCTAACCGTATTGGAGTATCATATTCAGGAAACAGGTATGCTTTCATTAGGTTAACACGGATCAAAAACTCATTGGCTGAGTAGATTCCACCAAGGTTCTCCCCAGGGCAACCCGTGAATTGAGGCAGACCTGCTCCACTTCCGATGAAAACTGCGTCGTAATCGTGCTTCATCAATTCTGGAATAGTGTGGATTCTGCCAACCAAGTTGCCAAGTCGCAAGTCAACGCCAAGTTTCTGAACATAATTAACTTCGTTTTGCACAATGGCTTTGGGTAACCTAAACTCTGGAATACCATACATTAGCACGCCACCGCCAACATGCAATGCTTCAAACATAGTGATTTCATGACCAAGCTTCACTAGGTCCGCTGCAGCGGTTAATCCTGCTGGACCAGCGCCAACAATGGCAACTTTTTTGCCTGTTGGTGGAGCTCTAGAAGGGAGTGTTTGTGAGTCGTTTTGCCGTTCCCAATCTGCCAAGAACCGTTCCAAACGTCCGATGCTTACTGGTTCACCCACCTTGCCGATAACACACTTTTTTTGGCATTGCTCTTCTTGAGGACAAACACGCCCACAAACAGCTGGAAGAGCATTTTTTGTTTTAATGGTAACTATGCCTTCAGCGTAATTTTTTTCTCGGATACATTTGATAAATGCGGAAATGGGAACCTCCACAGGACAACCAGTTACACACTGAGGTTTTGGGCATTGTAGACAGCGATTTGCTTCTTGTAAGGCTTCTTCTTCAGTGTAACCTAAAGCAACTTCACTAAAGTTTTTAGCGCGAACCTTGGGCTCTTGCTTTGCCATTTCAACGGCTTTCTTGTTTAACTTCGGTTTAGGCTTTGTTTCTGCCACACTTACATCCTCCACTCATTTCCGATAGTACTGAACTTAACCTTTCTTCAGGAAGCATTGTTCGTTGACGTAGAATTAACTCGTCAAAATCTATTTGGTGACCGTCAAATTCTGGTCCATCCACGCAACCGAACATCATTTTGCCGCCAACTGTAACTCGGCATACGCCACACATTCCCATTCCATCAATCATTATAGGCGTTAATGTAACAATTGTTGGAATGTTGTAGGATTTAGTGATTTCACTAATTTCCTTCATGAGGATAACTGGACCCATGACAATGCAACGATCAAACTTTTCTGTCTTAAGCAGCTCTTTGAGGAAATCTAAACCTTTGTAGCCTTTTGTGCCATCATCTGTTGCGACGTAGACTTTTTCGCTAAGGACTTTAGCTTCGTCCTCCATCATAATGAATTCTTTTGTGCGTGCACCAAGAATTGTAGTTACTTTGTTACCTGCTTCTTTCATAGCTTTAACCTGCAATAGCAAAGGCGCAATCATTACGCTTCCACCTACGCACAAGACTTTGCCGAAGTTTTTGACTTCAGATGGATTTCCCAGAGGACCTGTAACGTTGTCGATTGATTCTCCCTCGTTCATCAAGCCCAAGTCTTTGGTGGTTTTGCCGACTTCATGGAAAGCAAAAGAAACTGTACCTTTCGCTGTGTCGTATCCGCATATGGTTAATGGAATACGTTCGCCTGTTTTGCCGTGAATTACGATTAAGAATTGACCAGCGTGCGATTGAGCGGCAACATCTGGGGCATCGACTTCGAAGAGTTTAATCTTGGGAACTAATTCTTTTATCGCAACTATTTTGTACGTTTTGCAGTCGCCTCCACAGTTACTTCACGTTTGGGTATAGCAGAAATTTTTTTATAGAATTCGTCGAGTTTTGCCTCAAATTCACCAGCGCATCTGGGTGATTCCTCATAAAGATCGAATCGGTCAAGCAAACCCAATTTTTTAAGTGCAACCTTCAATGCGGCTACGTTGCGCTCGGCCGTGTCTCTTCCTTCTTGGAGTTTGCAGTCTTTGGATGAGCAAACTACGCCCATGACGCCATCGAATCCGCAGTTTAAGGCGTTGATGATGTGGACTGGGTCGAGAGATTTGAAGCATGGAACTTCAAGGGCTAAGACGTTTTTGCCTTCGAATATTTTGTTGGGGTTATCTAAAGCTGAGAACTCCGACCATTGACAAACGAATGCTAGAACCACAGGACCTTTACTTTTAGCTTTTAGTTGTGCAAGTGATTTGCCGTAGCGATCAACAACATCTTCGAATTCGAAGCCTTTCACTTGTATGGCGTGATGTGGACAAACTAGTTGGCATGCGCCACAGCCGACGCATTTTTCTTCGTTAACTTTGGGGGTTGCAAAAGATTCGAATTCAAGTGCGCCGTATGGGCAGATAAAGATGCATTTGTCACATCCCACGCATGCTTGTACATCGTAGACTGCTTTGCGGGAGAACTTTACAACTCTAACTGCGTTGTCATCGAATCCTAATTGTTTTAGAACGTTCTTTGCCAGAACTAGTCTTCTGGTGTTAATTTTTGTGCCTTCTTTGTAGCGGCAGAAGGGATCTTCACATTGGATAGATACAATATTTTTTACGCCTGAGTTTAAGGCCTCAAAGACAAAGTCTGTTGGAACACGACCCGCACAGGGCAAACGCAAAGCCATGTAATTGTCAACTTTAAGCCCTTGTGCTTTAAGGATATCTTGAACTTCCCCTGTGGAAGGCGAGTTTCCTCGGCACATCAAAACCAACGTGTCAACATTTTTGGCTTTGGCTTGCGCTGTTTTAAGGTACTCTGTTAGGTTATCGTAAGTGTAATATTGCATTTTTATAGCTGCAGATGGGCAAGCACTGTAACAGATGCCACATACTTGGCAGTCTTGGCTGCTAATTTCAACTTTGCCTGTTGAATCTGCTTTTATGGCTTCATATGGGCAGATCGATTTGCAGACATAACATCGGCTACATAAGTCTTGATTGATTTCAACTACAGCGAGACATTTTTCACTCATTTGTAAGCCCCTTTAAGGTGCGTTTCTGCTGTTACTCTAATGCTCAGCTTGCTAACTTAAGCTGTTGAAAACACAAAAAAGGTCTTAGAATGATATAATCCTTTCTTTCTATTTTTTATAATATGGTCGTCTAATGTAACCGTAGGCTTCCAATGCTGCAGTTATACCTTGACCTACCGCTGTACCCACTTGTTTTATTGGGTGATTGGTTACGTCGCCTGCCGCGAAAACTCCAGGCAGATTTGTCTGCTGATGAATATCTATTTTGATGTAGCCATGCTCATCGGTTTCGACGCCGCTGGCTTTGGCGATTTGGCTGTTGGGCGCTTCGCCGACCTGCACAAAAACTGCGTCAACCGCGAGTTCGCTTGTTTTCTTTGTAATGTTGTCGATTAAAGTTACTGTTCTAACTTGTTTATCGCCCTTTATTTCTTGAGCTTCAGTGTTCCAAAGAGTGTTTACATTCCCTTTCGATGCAATGTCAGATACTAAAGTCTCTTCAGCTCTGAAAGCTTCTCGTCTATGAATCATGGTAACTTGCGCTGCAAGACCAGAAAGATAAAGAGCGGTAATGCAGGCAGAGTTTCCACCCCCGATAACCAACACTTTTTTGCCTTTGAAAAATGGTCCATCACAAACGCCGCAGTAGCTTACGCCTCTTCCACGGAACTCTTTTTCACCTTTAATACCAATTTCTTTGTAATGTGAACCCGCAGAAAATATTACTGCTTTAGACTCGTATGTTACACTGGAAGTTTTAACAATTTTCTTTTCGCTTTTAAGCTCCAATTCAGTTACAGGTTCCAAATCATGGATCACTGCACCGACTTTTTTGCAGTGGTTAGTCATTTTTTCTGCAAGGTCTCCACCACTTATCTCTGAGAACCCTGGATAGTTTACAACTGTTGAGGCATCTGAGATTGTGCCACCAGCGAGTTTTTCGTCTAAAATCAAAGTTTTTAGTCCGCTACGGACTGTGTAAATTCCAGCTGATAAGCCAGCGGAGCCTGCACCGATAATTATGACATCCCAGTTCTCCATAAATATGTCATCTCTTTATGATGAATAGTTAGTGAAGAAGTTTATGAATTGTTCGTCTACTTTAGTCGGTTAATTCAATACTTGACTTAGAAAAGAAATGCATATTTTGAAGAGGAGACTAGATTTTATTTTGCTCACCTTTTCTTACTTGCTCCTATTAGAAGATGAAGATAATCGTACTTACGACTTTTCAGAAATCGTAGAGGAACCCCGTTTAAAGAAACTAGCTCAAATCAAGCACTCAAAAGAGTTGTTGTTGATGATGATAATGATGATAATGCAACTTGTTCCCTACACAATAGTGTCATCAATAACGCCAAAAAATTGTGCAGGAGCAGGGAATACTTTCAAACTTAGAATCCTAAATTCAAGCAAAAGAATCTTGAAAGAATTATATTCGGAGTTAACAAATCACAAAAAACTTTCAAAACGATTTATCAAGGAAGAAAGAGGTTGAATTTGGTTCAAAGTTTTAGAAAAAAAGATAAACAAGAAATTTGAAGGACTTTTTCGGCCAAAATATTTGAACTTGAAGGCCCTCTTAATTCCAATAAGCTGATAAGCCCGAAATTGATTAAATTTCTTTGGAGTTTTGAAGGTTTGTTTATGGCGAAATATAGATGTACTGTTTGCAATTGGGTTTATGATGACGCTAAAGAAAAAGTAAAGTTTTCTGATTTGCCTAAAGAGTGGGTTTGTCCGGTATGTGGGGCACCAAAATCAGCGTTTGTGCTTTTAGCTGAGGGACAGGGAGAAGAGAAAAAAGTCGAACATACAGTTTCTGAGGTACTCATTAACCAGATTGCTGAATGGGGTGTCAAATATGTTTTCGGCATTCCCGGTACTTCAACATTGGGTATTGTCGATGCCATACGGAAGAGTAACGGCAAAGTAAAGTATGTGCAGGTTCGCCATGAGGAAACAGCGGCGTTTATGGCGTCAGCTTACGGGAAATTAACTGGGCACGTCGCAGCTTGCCTTGGGATTTCGGGTCCAGGTGCAACTAACTTGGTGACTGGGCTCTATGATGCACAGTTAGATCATTCACCGGTTTTAGCTTTAACAGGATTGGTTCCCCGCAAACTGATTGGACAGGGTGCAATTCAAGAGATTGACCAACAAGCCTTCTTTGAACCTCTAAGCGTCTTCAACAAAACTTTGATGACAGAGGATCAAACCACGAGTCTAGCGACTTTGGCGATTAAACACGCACTCCTCGACCAAGGCGTCGCCCACATCGGAATCCCCAATGATGTACAAAAATTGCCCTACGAAACGGAGATTTTACCGTTTGAAGGCAGAATGCCAAACCTTGCCTATGGACAGGAGGAATGGGTTATTGAGAAAGCAGCGAACGTAATTGATTCCGTTAGCAGACCAGTGATTTTGGCTGGTTTCGGGGCAAGAGGACAAGGAACCAAACTACTAAAGTTAGCTTCAAAAGTTGGTGCACCGATTATTTCGACTTTCCGGGCTAAAGGAGTCGTCGACGATAATGAACCATTATATGTTGGGTGCCATGGCGGTGTCGGCTCGACTGCCGCTGGAGAACTCATGGAAAAAGCCGATTTACTTATAGCAATTGGCTCCTCGTTTTCTGATTTGTCCTTGATTCCCAAGAAACGAACCGTACAGATCGATATTAACCCACTCATGATTGCACGAAGATACCCCGTTGAAGTAGCGCTACTGGGAAACAGCGCAGTTCTAATCCCCAAACTTACAAAGAGAGTTCAACAGAAAGAGAAATCAAACTATTTAGCTGAAATTTCCAAGTTAAAACAGAATTGGCTAAACCAGCTTGAAAAAGAAGCCGACGCTTCAATGAAGCCGATCAGGCCACAGTACATTATCAAAATTCTAAACGACAAAATCGCTGATAACGCCGTGATTTCTCTGGATGTTGGTGAGAACTGCTGGTGGTTTGGTCGCAACTTCAGGATGAAAAAGTCGCAGAAACTGGTAATGAGCGGCCAGTTGGCTACGATGGGTTTTGGTTTGCCTGGGGCTTTGGCAGCGGCGTTGGCTTATCCCGAGAGACAGATTGTTTGTTTAACAGGCGACGGCGGCTTAACGATGGTTTTGGGCGATTTCCTGACGGCACTCAAATACAATTTACCCGTTAAAGTGTTCGTCATAAACAACAAGCAATTGGGTATGATTATGCAGGAGCAGAAGGTTGAGGGTTTCGAGAGCACGCAAACTGACCTCTACGATTTTAGCTTCGCCAAGTTTGCTGAGCACGCAGGCGGATTGGGCATAAAAGTTACTGAGTCAAGTGAGCTTGAAGCAGCAGTTGACAAAGCTCTCGCCGCCACAAAACCCACAATAGTTGACATAGATACTGACCCAAGGAGATTCCTTTAAGGTGACGTATATGAGCACAAGACGAGGAATTACACTCTCGGATATGATGTTGGTGTTGGATATCAGGGTCCAAATATGACCAAAATTTCAGAAAAAGATGGTGCGATAGATTATATTTTTCCTTTCTTTATAATGTGAAGTGTTTTCTCGGCAGTGGAAGCGCTGAAGAGTAAGTCATCGATGGTGGCGGTGAAGGTGGCTAGTTTTCCCTGATATTCGATGTGAGTCATTACCCTGTTGTTTTTCTGTTCTGTTTGGATGTGCAAACCGACTGGAGTTTTGAAGTTGTCTGGAGAAACCGCCTCTGCAATGGCTTTTGCAGTTTTCTCGTCTTTATACTCAAGCGTTACTATGGCTTCCAAGTTTTTCACCCTTAAGCTGCCGACCGACTAACTCGTCTGCGGTTTTAATGAAAGATTCAAGCTTATCCAAGGGCACCTGTGCACCTGCAGCGATATTGTGTCCTCCGCCTTTGCCGCCGTTTGTTTCTGAAGCTAACCGCATAATCTCTCCGAGGTTAACGCCTTTGCGCAGTGCCGCTTCGGTGGTTCGTCCTGAGAACTTTGCGGCTTTTTCTGCCTCAATGTTGGCGAATGCTAAAAGGGGTTTTTCGTTGTTGGCGAGGCTCGCAACGATTATGGATGAAATGGTGCCTATGATTTTTTCGTTGATGAAGTTTTCGCCGTAGATGACGTAGATGTTTTGGAGTTCGCGCATGCGTTCGGGTTTTTCGCTTACCCAGCCGAGGTATTTGTTGATGTTTTTGCGGTAGTCTTCAAGGATTTTGTTGGATTCTTCCAGAGCTGCTTTGCGGTCGCCCATGCATATGGCGATGCCGAGGCTTGGTCGGTCCATGCGTCCTGCCGAATTCAGAACTACCGCGAATTCTCGACCATCCCGAAGCGCCGTGTTAGGTTCTTCTTTAGTTAAAACGTAAACATAGCCGATTATGTCCTCGACTGCTAGATGTAGACCCTTAGACATCAAGTAATCGGCTAAGCCGGAGCAAAGTCGTGTTTTCTCTTCGGGGGTGAGATCACCGAGACTTCGAGGTTTATCACCTTGTTTGGTTGGAATTTTTAATGTATCCTCTAGGAAGTTAATTGTTTGAGTTTCTTGACCGCTTAACCCAGGGATAAACGGGTTAGTTGTGGTCACAATCATCTTGTAGAGTGGTCTTGTTTCTCGACCAAAAAACATCAAGTCCTTTTCAACCTTAAGCAAGCCAGACGCTACAGCATCTTTTACGATTATTTCGTTTAGGCTTCGCATACTTCGTTGTTCATACTTATCCTGCATGTCTCCCAGGGCGCCGACCAAAGCTATGGGAGCTAAATCCACGTTTCCAACGTTCACAGCTTTGGCTGCAAAATACGCCACACCTGAACCGCTAACATCCGTTGCCCCATCAATACCGAACAAATGCGGATTAACTTGGGTAAAGTTTGGGTTGGCAACTTTGCTGTTTAATTGGTGATGGTCAAGGATTACAACTTTGAAGTTTGGGATTTTTTGGTTTAACAGGTCCAAATAGCCGCTTCCGAAATCGGTAAGAATCACAAGTTGGGGTTTGTCCGCGATGACTTCGCCGATGATTTTTTCATCAACCCATTGCATAACTCTTATGCGGAAACGGGCGTCGAGTCGACTGAGCATTTTCCCGATCACACCTGCAGCTGCAACTCCATCCGCATCCAAATGGGAAAAAACAAGAATAAAACCATCTTTTTTGACAGTTTCCAAAATGACCCTTGCAGCTTCATTCGATGCAGCCAAAAAGCCATCAATGTTTTGTTGTTGCTGTGCAGCCAAGTTATTCACTTCTCGGGGATAAAGGCGATAATTGGATTTAAAGCTGGCGTATTAAAAAAGAATAAAATTTAGAATTAAATGAAAAGTAGGAAAGTTTAGGTTACAGAAGCGATTTTTGGCACATACTTCCAGTTCTTTGCGATAACGCCTTCGCGCTTGTAATAGCGGCTGAGCTTGTGAATTTGTGCTTCGATGATTTGCATGTTACGTTTGTTGTGGAGGTCTTTTTTGTTTTTATCCATGTGAACAGCGAGGCTTTGGGCTTTTTTCATCAGGTTGGAAAGGTCTTCAGGCATTGTTGGAGCTAGGTTTGCGGCTTTTAATGTGTCGCTTATGCTCTTGCCTGTTATGGGCTTTACAAGTGGAATAGCGTATTGGTCTCTTAGGATGGTGCCTATGCTGCTGAGTGAGTGGCCTTCTTTTGCCAGTTTAATTATGAATGACTCTACTTCTTCAGGCTGGTACTTGCACCAGCTTGGAGGACGCCTGCTGACAGGACGCATCGAATGAGATTTACCTTTTTCTTGCTTCGGCATGCTTACACCTTAAACTGCACCCTTATCCACACCCAACGAATATTTAAAAGTAATCCCTTTGATAAGAAAAACCCAGAAAAATTCGGTCCTCAATTGCGAAACTCAATTAATGCCTTTTCGCGAGATACACTAAGAACCTCGCAATCAATGATACGCCGATTAACACGATTAATGCTGACCAGAACTGGAACCAGCCGTTAAGCGTTCCAGTTAACAGGAAAACGTTCGCAATAACCGCGGCGCCCAACCAGAATACCAAGTTACCCACGGTTTCAGCTATCCGCCCAATCGGCGATTTCACAACCAACCTTAGAGCTAAGATTACGATTTGCAAGACCCCAACGCCTATAAGAAAATTCATGACAGCAGTGTAGAAAACTTGATGTTCTGCTGGATGTGCTGGCGCGAGTAGACTCACGGTTGAACCTGGATTGCCAAACGGAAAAGACACGGTAGTTAGGTCTGAAAAGAACGCATTTGTATTACTCACAATACCGGGTGAAAAGGCAAACACTGAACCCAATATAATGAAGAATCCGCCTATAGCTAAGGCTGTGATTAAACCTTCTTGCGGAGATCTGTTCCTTATGGAATCTCGAATCATACAATTCCACTTCTACCAATTGTGCTTATGCAACAGAAGCAATATAAAATTTTGTTTTACAGCAACATCGGTTAGCTTAATGTTTTATGTACCATTCAGCGAATTTGCGAATCGCTATTGCCCTGTGAGAGTAACCGTTCTTTTCCTCAATGGCCATTTCCGCAAACGTTTTGGTGCTGCCTTTTGGCTGAAAGATTGGGTCAAACCCGAAGCCTGACTTCCCCTGTTCTTCTCGCAGAGCTGTGGTTATTTCGCCCTTGACTTCGCCGACGAAGCATTCGGGTTGACATGGAGATTGTTGGTCACAATAAGCTATTACTGATTGGAACCTCGCATGTCTATTTGCAGTGGTTTCCATGAGTTTTAGGATTCCTCTGTTGTGGATAGTGTGGTAAACGTAGGCGGCGTATGGACCGGGAAAACCGCCAAGTGCATCAATAAATAAGCCTGCGTCTTCAACAAAAATCGGCAGGCGACACCGAATATAGGCGTTTTTGACACTTTTTTCCGCGATTTCTCTTATGCTCTCGCTCTGTATCTCATCTCCCTTTAAGCGTAGCATGCCCACCGCAAAGCCAAATTGGCTGAGGATGCTTCGTACCTCGTTGAACTTGTGAATGTTGCCCGTCGCGAAAAAAACAACCTTGTGCTTCGGAATTTTGCATACCTTATTGTCTGCGTTCTTCGACATACCGTCCACGCCTCTCTATCTCCCTGATTTTCTCATAAACCTTTTCGGCAACCTCAGCCCCTAAAACCGAGGTATAGCCGCATTGCACGCTTTGGAGACATTCTTCCCAGAACTGATAATGCGTGCTTTGCAATGCTCGCTTCAGTAAATGCAAATCTACTCCTTGCGCTTCAAGTTCACTATTCTTTTCCCCTAAGCCAAAGTCGATAAAGAAGACTTTGCCGTTTGGGTTAAGTATCATGTTGGAGGTTGTTAGGTCGCCGTGGATTAAGCCGTGGCTGTGCAGTTGGGCGATGGATTTGCCGATTTTGACACATAATTCATGGCGCTCTGGCTTTGGAACTTTATTTAAAACCTGCTTTAATTGCTGGCCTTCAATGTACTCCATAATAATGGTAGATTCGGGCACTTTAACCATGTAAATCAATGGCGTTGCCACTCCAGCTGTTTTGGCTTCATGCATCAGCTGAGGCTCATGTATCGTACGGTAACTCCTAATTTGCAAGTCCAAGGTTTCAGGGCGGTATTTTTTTGGAATTCTTAATTTAATGATTACTTTTCGTTCATGCCAATCAGCGAGGAAAAGGCTAGCTTCTGCACCTTTCTTGAGCAGCTTTGTGCTGTCCATTTTATCTATTGTATCCATGGCACATCTACCTTGTCTACTCGCCAACGCAACTTTACGTAACTCTTATCGATGGGTGTAACTATTCCATGCCGATATGCTAAGGTTCCTGTCCAAGCAATCATGGCTCCGTTATCAGTTGCAAACTCAAGGGGAACTACGTTGAATTTTGCTTCATGCTCTTCTGCAATGATAGCAAGCATGGATTGCAACCGTTTGTTCGCGGCTACACCTCCAGTCAACAAAACCTCCTTCTTCTCAGTATGCGCTAATGCCCGCTCGGTAACTTCAGTAACCATGGAGAAAGCATGTTCTTGTAAACTATAACAAACATCCTCAAGCGTCCAATCACCCTTCCTTAATGCGGTCGTAGTCGCTGTTAACAAACCGCTAAGCGACAAATCCATACCCTTCACCACATAAGGTAAAGAAACCAACTTTCCACCCTTAGCTGCCAACAACTCCACGGCAGCTCCAAGCGGCAAACCCTTCTTGTGCTTAAGCCCTGCTTCCCGCGCAAAAACATCAAGACAGTTGCCAAGTGCAATATCCAGAGTTTCACCAAAAACCCTGTAGCGCCCCGATTCAAAAGCTGTGACCATGGTGTTGCCTCCTGAAGCGTAGAGTGTTACGGGGTCGTGTGCACCTGTTTTTAATTTTCCAATTTCAATATGTGCAACCGAATGGTTTACGCCGACAAGCGGAACCTTAAGGTATGAAGCCAAGGCTCGAGAAACGGTGGCTCCTGTTCGCAAGCTAGGTCCTAAACCTGGACCCTGAGAAAAAGCAATAACCGACAATTCGCTGGGCTTGATGCCAGCTTTTGATAGGGCATCTCTTAGCACTTTGTCGGCGACTTCAGCATGGTGACGCGCCGCTTCTCGGGGGTGAATACCTCCTTCCGAAGGTATGTAGCTATCAGATTTGTTAGCTAAGATTTCCCCGCTGAACGTAGCGATTCCAACTCCAAAGTCGTCCGCTGAAGATTCAATTCCTAAACAGCATTTGTCTGAATTGTCTATCTCGGTTTTTCTCATGTTATTCCACAGTTAAGTAGAGATACATATTTTTATGTGAATCCAACGCATATAATACTGTATTATTTCGGAATTGATTTAGATGCCTAAACGTAATGACCTTGAACAGAAAGCACTCCACTACGTCGTCGGTACAGGCTATCAGGGTGTGCTGCAATCAGATTTATGGCGTGAACTCAGCGCAAGCAGCCGCGAAGGATCACGCGTCTCAATTAAACTAGAAGAGAAGGGGCTTATTCGTAGAGAAAAAGAACTCCAAGAAGGCAGATGGACATATAGGCTCTACCCAAAAAGACTACCTGCATCCATAGAAACCATCGTGGATTGCCCTTGCCTACTGTGCCCAGACAACGCACGATGCGACCCAACAACCGCCCTTTCTCCGAAAAGTTGCCCCAAACTGACCGATTGGATTCTTAACTTAGGAAAACCACCAGCACCCATTGCCACAGCTCCTGAAGGTCCAAGCGCACCAGTACCAGAGCCGAACATAGCAGAGGATGATTCCGTTGACGAAAGCTTGGATACGTGAAAGAAAAAACGAATATTATTATAAAAAAGCTAAAGAAGAAAACTATCGCAGTCGTTCCACATACAAACTCATTCAAGCCAACGAAAAATACGGTTTCATTAAACTACGCGATGTAGTTGTCGATTTAGGTGCTGCTCCAGGCGGCTGGATTCAAGCTGCAAGAAAAGTCGCCTGCAAAAACGGTTTCGTTTTGGGAGTTGATTTAAAGCCAATTGAACCATTCACTCAAGAGTATATACGTACAATAATTGCAGACTTCAATGAACCAGGCATAGTTGAACAAATCATGTCTTTTCTGCCACGCAAAGCAGACGTTGTTCTCTGCGACGCCGCACCCAACATCACAGGCGTTTGGGAAGTTGACCATGCAAGACAAATCGACTTAGCCGAAAAAGCCCTAGAAATAGCCCAATGCTTACTTAGACCCAATGGAAACTTCTTTGTCAAAGTCTTCGAAGGTGACTTACTAAACGACTACATCGAGTCTGTAAAACCTCTTTTTGAAACGGTTAAAATGGTGAAACCTCAAGCAAGTCGACAAAAAAGCTCTGAAATGTACCTTTTAGCTTTGGGCTTAAAGGCTGCACGTGAATGTGCTGAGGAAAACTAATCTTCATCCTTAACTTACCATATTTTGGTGCAAAGACTTGAAAATTATCTCCGCTGATTCTGCCGCAGCAATCCTCGATGAGCAATTTAAGCCCATATTGCATGTTGCTTCGGTTTCAGTGTTAGTTGAACCTCCCTATAGAGACCCTTCTTTTCGGTTAGCTGAGCCGATTTTCAGGGAAGTTGAAACGGGGTTTGATGTAATTGTCCATGAGGCTGAACTCTGCCGAAGCTTATTGGATAAAATGAAAGCTGACGTGATCCATTTGGACATGTCTTTAGGCGGGATTTCTGTTGAAGAGTTATCGCCTGTTGAACTTACAAATTTGAGAGCTTCACCGAGAGGAAGAAAGAATATTCTTAAGATTTTGCCAAGGCTCAGGAAAATAGCGGCTGAAATTAAACGGCTCTATGGAATAGATATGTTGGCTATTGGCAAGGAGAGTGTACCTGTGCGGATTGCCGAGTTGACGGCTGGTGCGGAAGCAATCTTGTTTGCCGCTCAAAGGGCTGTGGATGAGAAGGAGCAAATTTTATTGGGTTTGCCGTTAAATTGTCAGCCCAGAATGTTGGGGAACCAAGTGTATCTTCATTCGCTTATACCTAACGAGCATGATGTCAGGGGGTTTAGCATTGATACTGTGGGTGTTTTGACAAAGGTTAAATTGTCTGAAACGTTAAACCCTATCGCAAGAGGATTCAGAGCGCTAAATATTACGCCGTTAAAGTAGAAAGAGGTTTGTTGTTTGAAACTGGATTTTTCTTTTTGGACAAATGCTTCGCAAAAGCGGAAACGTATCTATTCGATAATAGCAATCTTCGTAATTGCATTCTTAGTTACAATTATTGGCAGTTATTTCCCTCTTAGCCATTCAGATGCACAAACGATCAGTCAGAACTTGAATAGTACACTAAATCAGTACAGAGCAAATAACACCCTAACCCAATACATTTTCCTAAACAACTTTGGCATCTGCTTAGCAATGTTCATTCCTGTATTCGGTGCAGCATTGGGTATGTTTATTCTCTTTGAGACCGGCATCGCACTTGGCGCTATAACAACCATCCAAGGTTACCCTGTCTGGGTAGGTCTTGCAAGCTTAGTGATTACACCGGTGTTCTGGATAGAATTCATAGCCTATTCAATTGCCATGGCAGAAAGCATCTGGTTGTTTAGAAAGCTAATAAAAGCGATTACTTCAAAAGAACCTGGACAGGGGCGGTTAATCTTTTGGCGTGAACTAAAATGGTTAGTAATATTTATCGGAGTGTGTGCAGGTTTGCTTGCCATTGGCGCCTTAGTAGAGGGATGGCTAATAACCGTGTTAGGCTAGATGCCACTTTTAGTCTAAAGATGTTGATTGATAAGCTTTGCAAGGTCTATGACGGATAAATCGCAGTTGCACTTTGGGACAGGTCTTTAGCGGTTCATGTTTTGCGCCAACCTTTAATTGTTCTCCACAGTGACAGCAATAGTAGTTTAATGCTTGTCCTCTTTCAGATAATTGTTTAACAAGTTCATTAACGTCACTTATGGGAGGTGGAAGCTTCTTTGCTTTTTCACGGGTTTCCTCCGCTTTTTGTGTCATGCCAAGTTTTTCGTATTCTTTTGCTGCGTTCTCAAAACGCCCAGTCATCTCGAACTTTTTAATCCTTGCTTTAGCTACCACTTCTGGGTCCTTACTGGTTGTAAAATAGCCGCAGCTTGCGCTTTTAACGTATGGTTCTTCTAATTCAGTGCTAAAGAGGTCACATGCACTTACGTTGAAAAAGACACATGCTAGGCAACTGTTTTTCCTGTAGGCTTCGTCGAGTCTTTTGTAGCAGGTTGGGCAAGCTTCTACTTGTTTTCCCTCGTTGACAGTGTATAGTGGGATACCTCTGAAGGTTTCACCGCAGACTTGGCAAACAGACTTTGTCATTTAAATCAGAAAAGATTGTTAAGCAGAGTCATATTTGTGTTTGCCAAGAAATAATGTGTTTTGAGTGTAAAAACTTGGGTTTTGAAGCTAAAGCTTTGTTATTTCTAAGCTTATGTCTAACGCTTTAATGCTGTGAGTCAACTCGCCCAAGCTGATGATGTCAACCTGCGCCGCAGCATACTCTAAGAGGTTTTCACTTGTTATATTGCCACTCACTTCAAGCAAGACCTTGCCAAACCCAGCTTCTCTAAGTGCTTTCCCTGCCTCTTTGGCTTGTTTAGGCGAAAAATTATCCAGCATAATGATATCTGCGCCCACTTTTGCCGCTTTCAAGGCATCTTCGACACTTGTTACCTCGACCTCGATTTTTTTGGTAAAAGACACATGAGCTTTAGCTTTCTTAACGGCTTCCTCGACGCTTCCAACAATAGCCAGATGGTTATCTTTAATCAAAACCATGTCGTCCAAGTGTAACCTGTGTGGGTCACCGCCTCCAATAACCACGGCTTTCTTGTCAAAATAGAGCAGCCCAGGCGCGGATTTGCGTGTTGCTGCGATTTTGGTTTTCACGTTTGCCTTCTCAAGTTTCTCGGTTAGCATTCGTGTTTTGGTGGCGATTCCGCTCATTCGCGAAAGAAGATTGAGCATGGTTCGCTCAAGTGATAAGATGGTTTGGGCGTCTCCAGAGATTTGGATTAGGACTTGTTTGTTTTTGATTTTTTCTCCATCAACAACCTTGGCTTTAACCGTGAGCCCTAAGTACTCAGCGAGAAATGCGGCTTCTTCGATTCCAGCCGCTACACCCTGTTCTTTGGCAATAACCTCTGCTTTAACAGTTAAATTCGCAGGAATAACAGCCGCAGTCGTCACGTCCCCTTGCCCTATGTCGTCGGAGAGGATTTGCCTGAGCTTTTCCTCCACAATTCTCCTTGGAACAAACATACCTTCTATTGTTGGTGTTCAGAGCTTAAATTGCTTGCTTTTTTCTGCGTTTAAGAGATAGTTCAAATATAATCTTGCACTACTCTGTAAGCAATATGAGACTGCTACTTAGTTGTTCCGAGCTCGGATTAGGTCACGTTTCAAGGATTATTCCATTAGGGAAGCAGCTGGAGAAGAAGGGTCATGAACTGCATTTTTTTTCAGGAGGCAAAGCCTACGAGATGCTGCAAAAAGAGTTCAGTCACGTTTACAGGTGCCAGTCGATTTCGTGGTATGAAAACGCGCATGGCATAATAACCTCCGCTTCACTCATCAACCTGTTTTTTCCGCTTCCGCTCTTTAACATGGAGCAGAACAGGTTCGAAATGAAAAAATCCAACGCTATGGAAACCATCTATCGATACTATGATTTAAGGGAAAACCTGCACGATATTGCACCCGACGTACTCATCGCTGATGGCGACATCAACGCCCTTCGATTGGCGCAAAGATGGAAGATTCCATCAGTCTACATCACCAACATGATAAGGCCAAGCTATGGCTTCTCGGCTTTTTTAAGTCCAGGCGAACGCATTGTGGAACGATATGTGAAGAACTGCTCAAAAACAATAATTCCTGACAACCCACCACCATATACTGTATCCGAATACAACATTGGCAACTTGGATAACGTGGGCTTAACTGGAAAAGTCGAGTATGTAGGCAGCTTCGTAGACACTTCACCTGTTAGGGGTTCCCAAGACCACATTTTTGCTCCAATAAGCGGACCAGTTGGAACCAGAGCAAAACTAATAAAAACCCTCATGCCAGTCCTTGAAAAATTAAAGACCAAATGCATCATAAGTTTAGGTACCCCAGGAAAGAAGACGTCAACTAAAGTTGGCAACTGTGAACTCCACACTTGGCTATCCACGGAAGAGCGGGCAGAAGCAATGAAAAACGCCAAATTCGTGATTTTCAGTGGCGGCCACGCAACATGTTTCGAAACCATCAAGTACGGTAAACCAAGCATCTGCGTACCCACTCAGCCTGAACAGTTGGCCAACGCAGTTAAACTGCAAGACTTAAATTGCTCCATAACGGTCAAAAACAGAAAAGGACTCGAAAAAGCCGTCGCTAAAATAGAAAATGAAAAAGAAACCTTCAATAGAAACGTGGCTGCGTTAAGCGAGTTTTCTAACCGGTTTAGGGGTTTGGATAGGGCAGTTTCAATCGTAGAAAACCTGCTGGATTAACGTTATTTAGTGATAGGGTTAAGCGTTTGACTTCGCCGTTTGGAGTTTGTTCGTCGAAAATGATAGCTTTGAACTTGTAGATTTTTGCGTCCTTGGTTAACCATGTATCTGGCGGCAAGCCTGCTTTCATGCAGCATTGGCAAAGGAATTCTTCTTCACACCAGCCCCATTCCACGGGTACTTGGGGTAGAAGCAAGCCTTTTTGATAACCTTTTTCAATTATTAAGCCATCTTCGCCAACCTTAATTTTGTTCAGGTATTCCTTTGGGTTCTTTACTTCTACGGGTTCGGGGGGTGTTAACACGCTGACCTCAAAAACAACTTTATCCAATTCCTCAAGGGTTAAGGGTTCGAAGCGTGGGTCCTCTGTTGCGGCGTTGATGGCGCTGTCAATCACGGCTTCAACCAGTGGACTTGTTGGGTATGGGTAGCCGATGCAGCCGCGAAGTTCCTTTTCGCCGCTTACAACGCTGTTTATGGTGACAAAAACACCGCAGTGCTCGAATAGTTTTTTGGGTGTTTCCTTGGGCGGTTTAGTGGCTTTGCCAATTTCCAAGTATTGTTCAACGGTGTTTCTTGCGAGTTTGATTAAGAATTTTCCTTCTTCGTCAGTTAGTTCAAACGGCATAAAGTTCCTTCCTGTCGCTGCTCAACCACTGAAGTTATACTAAAAATATTAAGAAATAAAGTTGGTTAAAACTTTATGGATTCTTCAGTGACGCCTTCCTTAGTTATGATAAGGAAGTCAATTCCGTCGCCGCTCATAGAGTCTCTGCTAATAGCTGACTTTATCGACCGTGTGACGAGTTCTTTTGCTTCTTCGGCGTTCATTGTTTCTTTGTAGCCTTCTTCGAGAACTCCCATGGCAATTTCTGTTCCTGAACCCACAACCGCGTACTTGTCAGGAATTAGCGAGCCTAAAACGTCTAGCACATAGAGTGATGCGCCTTCATCATCTAAACCGCCAACGATTGTTTGGGTGAACAATGGTGAGTATCGTCGGTTGAATAGTACGTTGGCTAAGAGTTTTGATGCTGAGCGAACACTAATTACTCTTCCCACATCCATGCTGTAGAGGTTGGCTTGTGCCTGCATTTCTTTGGCGAGAATCTGCATGTCTCCGACAAGTCCTGCGCATGCGACGCCGATTTGGTCTGTTACTTTGAAGACTTTTTTGCCGCCTTTACTCATGATAAAGTTGCCGTAGGTTACTCTTTTTTCTGAAGCCAAGATTACTCCGTCTTTAAAGACTGCGCCAACGGTGGTTGCACCCGGCATCCATCCAGCGCCCTGCTGGGCTTGGTTACCTTGAGCTTGCTGCTGTTCCTGCGGCATCAGCTGGATTTGTGGAATATTTGGTAATGTTGGTAATTGTGGTCCATAACCTTCCATAATTTTCGCCTTTTCTTGATATACACAAGACAAATTATTAAGGTTACTTATAATCATATAGACTTAGCGAAGTGGCTTGCATGAGTGAGTCCAAACCGTTGAGGTGCCAAAAATGCGGCAAACCCATTGGATACGTATCGATTGCTATCAAAAGCTTCTTAACAGCTAAACCTTCAGTGGATAATGTAAAGTTGATTGCTACCTGCCTTGATTGCTCCAATGGGAACAGATTATACCGGAGAAACTTTTAACATACACCTTTTCCATCAAAAGTGAAGGACAGCTGAATGATTGAAATTTACACCCAAAACCTCGACAACACTTGGTTTGCAATCGCCATCAACCAGCAACAAATCACAGCATCATCTTTTGGCGCCGATCAAAAAACCGCGCTAAACAACATCTTGGGAAACTTACCTTTTAACGTGGCTTTCCAGGTTTTCCATGAACCCGTAACGTACGCCAAAACCGTCCTTTCAACGTTAAAATGTATCTATGAAGGAAAGGAAGTTAAGGCAACCCTACCGTTGGCAACGTCGCATTTGCCAGCTTACACCGAAAAAGTCCTTAAAACAACCATGGCAATTCCGCTTGGATATGTAACTTCCTACGGCTCAATAGCTAAAGCCGTCGGCGGTGGACCCCGAGCAGTCGGAAACATTATGGCTTCCAACCCCTTTGCACCAATCGTTCCCTGCCACCGTGTAGTTAAAGCTGATTTCAAGTTGGGCGGTTACGGGTTTGGCTTAAAGGCTAAAGCTCAACTTTTAATTAGGGAGAAACGAGGATTTTCTGATCCAAAAGAAATTGATGTTAACGGTGGACTACTTACCGTTTTTCCAGTTGAGAATGTTCTTGGAAATATTGCTTAATGGTGTTTACGCAAATCATAAATGCTTGCGAGCCCCACTCAAAACAAGTGAGCATAATGGTTAATCGAGGCCTCTATGTCGGAAGATTTCAGCCTTTTCATTTAGGACATCTAGATGCTATCAAACACGCATTAAAGGAGGTTGATGAACTCGTCATTGTAATCGGCAGTGCCCAGTACAGCCACAACGCCAACAACCCGTTTACTGCGGGTGAGAGACTGGTCATGGTTCGCCAAGCATTGTTAGAGGCTGAAGTGGATGATTCTACATTTTGGATTGTGCCGGTTCCAGACGTTCATCTACACATGCTCTGGGTAAGCGCCGTGGAAGGCTACACACCCAAATTCAACGTAGTATATTCAAATGAGCCGCTGACAAAACGACTTTTTATGGAAGCCGGCTATGAGGTAAAAACGATCCCGCTGTTTGAAAGAAAAGTCTACACTTCAACTGTTGTGCGTGAAAAAATGGTTAAAGATGACAGCTGGATCGAGCTTGTGCCTAAAAGCATAGCTGTCTTCATTTTGAAGATAGATGGTGTTAACAGGCTTAGAGACTTGGTGAGAACGGATAGGGTTTATTAAATCACCATTTTATCCTTTGATGCCCTATGATAATAGCGCCAAGCTAACAGGTAAACAGTGATTATAACAATCAGTTCAGCAGATAGACTAAAGATGTCTCCAGTTAAAGCAAAGAAGTTGTTGGCTAAGTGAAGTGCTACAGCAATTAAGTAGTAAGGCAAGGGGTTTTTCTTCGCAACACCATAAGCAGTTATTGATGCGCTGCAAGTATGAAAGATGATTCCCGGTATTCGGGTAACAAAGGGTACTCCTAAAATGAAAACGTACAGAACAAATTCTGAAATGCCGAACCCTAACCCAATTAAAATGCCCAAAACTGTATAGGAACGTTCAGTTTCCCCATGTCTATAAAATAGTGGATAAACCTTCGCCAATTCCTCGATGAAGGGTGCAAAAACAATAATTGCTAGGGCGGAAGGAAAAAAAGTGTAGAACTGGGAGAAGAACAAAGTGAAAGGAATACTAACCAGAATGCCTGATGAGAAAAAGAACACCAACTCCCTGAGGCTTGGTTTATGAATGGGAATAACACATTGACGTTGGGGCTGATCTTCCATTAAAATAAGCTTCCTAACAAAACAATGAGCAAACACTCCTTTATCAGCGTTTTTCCTAACTCACTAAAAGCCAGCAGCTATAAGATCAGAAGGCTTCATTATTTCTCTCAAAGCAACTGTCGCATAGGAGCCTCTTAACAGCATAAAACTCACTTTCGCTTGACATCCGACGCCTTCTACGTTTGCCGAAATGTTTTGCAGCTTAAAGTCTCGGACTGGAGTAACCGCGGCCCGTAAACCGCCTTTTCCGCCGACACGAGATAACTCGTTAAAGTGCAGGTTCTCCATTGGGATTCCTTCTTTTTCAAGGACTTCTTTTTCAATTTGCTCCATGATGCCTTGTGAAAGCTTCTGTTTTACTCCAAAAATGGGCAGAGCAACACGTAACCTTCCAGCCTTGATTTGTGCGTTAACTTCACTCAGGTTTTCAATGGTTACAATCTTAGCAGTAGAAGTCAAAGGCAACCCTGAACGTTCAATACCAACTACAAAATCGCCCCTCAAAGCCTCATTCAAATGCAAACCATGCTTTAAGCGCTCGCTCAGGAAACGGTTAAACAAGTAGGATTGGTGAGCTTGAACAAAGAGCGCTTGAAGTTTAAGAGGTAGCCTTTGGAAAGCCCCAACAAAATCTCTGGGATTATCAGCCAGATAATCAAGCATTATTCGTTCGAAACGGAGCTGTTTTGGAAAATTCTGTTTTGCTGCGTTAAAATCTCCCGTTTCCTGAAGGTCTTGGCGTGCTTGCCTTGAAGCGGGATGCTCATGAACACTAGGTTTGGCCAGAAAAAGCATTGCGGCTTTCTCAAAGTCGCCGTTAACAATGGCTTTTCCAACCAAATGTGTTATAGGTCGGGTTGTTCCGAAGCGTTGGTGCCCAAAAAAGTTTGGAATTCCACCGACTAAGTCGAGTTCTTCCATGGTTTGGATAATGTTTTTTTCCACAGTTTTTTCTGAATCCTTTATGGAATTTATTTTTATTGTAAAATTGTTGCCCAAAAGGTAGAAAAGCGATAGCATTTCTCGCACATAACCAACGGGGTGAACCTGAGCATCTTTAATATCAACCTTCAAGGCTTCTTCCATTGAAATATCGTCTATTGTGATGTGTTGAGCGGTGATAGCTTTGGCGTCTTTGATGCCTGCAAACTGAACCCGTGATTGGTCTATACTTAACTGCTTTGCAATGTTTTTGACGGCAACGAAGGTGTCCCAGTTGCGCTTAACTAAGACGCACAGTAAGAAACGCTGATTTTGAAGAGTAGAACCCAGAATACTCTTAGGAGCCTCTCCGTCTTTGGAGGCTTTGGAGCCATCGACCAGAACTTCTTCCACCACAAAATCTTCGACAGACTCCCGAATAACACCTCCAACGCCTTCTGTTTTAGTTGCGTAGACTTCAATACCAAGCATCTTATCAATTTCAGGAACAGGCAAAAAATCGCCTAAAACAACTTGAGTTTTCCCGTTAAACGGTCAATCATCGCTGCAGGTGCAGGACCAATCCCCAAACATGTTACTGTGCCTTCTGGAACCTCAGTTAAGCCCCTATCAACAATGAGCGCATGAGGTAAACCTAACTGATCAGCAGTCTCCTCAAGTTCGCCAAGCTCTTTTTCATCAGCAACTTTAACTGCTACTTTTTTTTGCCCTTCATACATCCATGCCTCCCACCACTTCTTATGATGAGTGTAAGCGTCTTGAGCGGAAGAAACCGCTGCGTGACCTGCTTGCGCGGCTATCTTACCTTTACTCATCTGCAGGTCGGTTCGGAAAACGAGAACTTGTTTGTATTCAAATTCAACCATTTCTGTTTATCCCGCATTTAAGTTGGCATTGGAGATTTTAAGGGTTTGCAGACAAATATAGCAACCCAAAGTAAGCCAAAGCCGCCAGCATCGCTGGTTTTCTGATAGCCGTAAGTAATAGTTTTCCCTGAAAATCAATCTCATCAACATCGGCCAAAGCCCTATCTACACCCAACTTACTGCAAACCCGAAACATTTCATCTAATTTTGCTTCAGAAAGAGAATCCAAAAACCGTCTAAGTCTAAGCATGACCCTGAAATCAAAGCTTAGAAGATCATCGCAACGTTTTTGATAATCTTTTAAAAAGCTTGATGAAAAATCGCCCTGATTTATAGCTTGGACCGCAACTTCTGCAGCTTCTCTGGCACAAATTAACCCAAAAATCACACCACCTCCAGTGGTGGGTTTAACCTGCGAAGCGCAGTCGCCGACGGCCAAAAAACCATCCGAGTAAGTCCTAACAATTGGTCCCCCCAGTGTAATGGCGTGGTAGCCTATGCTTTTTATTTGTGCTTTGGCAAGCTGTTTTGAAGCCACGGGATGCTTAGTCATGAGGCGTTTTAGGTGTTCGCGTGGGTTGCCATGGCGTGTTGCTAAACCCACCTTTGCTGAGCCATCCTTTTTAGGGATGAGCCATCCATAAAAGCCAGGTGCATAAGCCTTGCCAAAATAAACTTCAACCGCTTGGTCCTCAACTTCCTCAACGTTGTCTACTTCAGCTTCAACGGCATAAACCAAGCCGCTTGGCTTAAGCGGTTTTAAGCCTGTTTGTCTCAGAAGTCGAGAAGACACACCTTCAGCATCCACCACAATCTTAGAGTAAATATTCTCTTCAATCCCTTCAACTTGTTTAACGGTAACACCCTTAACGGAACCATCTTTAACCAGCAAAGACCCAACATGTGCATTCAAAACAAATTCAGCCCCAGCTTCCTTCGCTTTTTTTGCAAGAAATTGGTCAAACCGCGCTCTATTCAATGCAACAGTAACGGGGCAAGAAAGGTGAATTGAAAATTTGGTGCCCTTGGCTGAATAAAAATTGGCTGCACAAAACGAGTTCTCCACAATTTCTTTTGGAAGCGGATATAGTCCTATATTCCTAAGACTTCGTATGCTGATGTGTCCAGCGCAATGTGAGGGCAAGCCGATGGTGGAGTGTTCCTCAAAAACGGTTGTTTTCACGCCCAGTTTTGCAAGATTCAACGCCGTGAAGGCGCCGACAGGTCCGCCTCCCACAACTATGGCATCTGGAGTGTTAACTGTGTTTTGAACTTTGAGTGCCACCATAATTATGCTATGGATCTAGATTGTATTTAAGCCAAGAGGTAAGTAGCCAAGTTTATTCTTGGTCCTAAAGAGGTTGCTTGGGGAACCGTTTTGGCTAATACCATAGCAAAACTTGCTGACGCCTCAATGTTATTAAGACTTTATCGACGAAAAAAATAGGATGTATCTTCCGATAGAACATTTGTTTTTGTATATGGGCTAATTCTATATATGACTTGAATTAATTATTCAAAGTGGATAAGAAATATGGCTGCTAACAACTCTGATATAGCAGTAGTTGGACATTTCTCAATTGACACAATCAACCTTCCTAGTCGAAACTCACCGTTTTCAATTTTGGGCGGCGCATCAACGTATTCTTCTCTTGCAGCAAGAAGCCTTGACGCAACAGCTTCAGTTATCTCCAGAGTAGGTGGAAATTTTCCTGATGCCTATTTGTGGTGGTTGGGACAAGAAGGCGTTGACCTATCAGGCGTTACAAAACATGTTTCTGAACCTACAACTTGTTTTGAATTAACCTATAACAAAGACCTATCTGAACGCACTTTGAAACTCAAGAGCAAAGGACCAGCACTAAACCCAGATGATATACCCAAAGATTTCCATGCAAAAGCAGTTCATATTGCACCCATTGATGACGAAATCCCCTACGAACTAGTCGAGCGTCTTAAGGGATGCACGGATATTTTGTCGCTTGACCCTCAGGGTTTGCTTCGAAGCTTCGACGAGTCAGGAAACGTCACTGAAAACGCCTGCGTCGACTACCGAATCTTCAGTCTAATTAACATCTACAAGTCTTCAGAGCACGAAATCTTTGCTTTAACTGGTGAGTCTGAACTTAAGCCAGCAATCAAGGCAATTCATGATGTTGGAGTAGAAACCGTAATCGTGACTCTCGGCATCAAAGGATCCTTGCTTTCAGTCGAAGGAGCCCAATTCCACGTTGAAGCTTGTCCTTCAACGGTTCTGGTTGACCCAACTGGTGCAGGAGACGTCTTTATTGGTAGTTTCTTAGCCGAATATGTTCGTCAAAAGGAGTCCCTTTGGTGCGCCAGCGTAGGCTCTGCCGCGGCTTCATGCGTTGTTGAGGGGATTGGCTCCACGTATTTTGGTAAAAAAGAAGAGATTTATCGAAGAGCCAATTCTTTGTATGAAAAGAAACTTAAGTAATAATGGCGTAGTACGTGTTAAACTTAAGAGGCGTGGATTATGGGACGTATAGATAAAGGAGAAAAATGCAGTGTCTGCGGCAAAATCGCAGAGCGTTCGTTGTCAGCTGACAAAGTTAAAGCTGCGGGATTAAACGTTGGCAACGCCGATAAACGTGCTTACCTCTGTAAAGACCACTACAAAGAATACAAAAAGAAAACCAAGAAAGACAAAACCCTCGACAAGTGGCGCTACGGCTAACAAGAGGCAATTGCCATGCGAATTTTGCAGTTACACTCCAACTTTATAGTCTTCAAACCTGTTGAAAAAGAAATCAACATAGCTGAAGAAGCCGAAAAAGTTGAGAACCGCGTTGAAGAAGTCGTAGTGTTATTCACAGCGATTGAGGAAGGCGACAATTCCGCGATGGCGCAAAAAGCTATCAACGATGTTCGCGCATTTTTGGGTAAACTCAAAGTTAACCGTATTCTCATTTATCCATTTGCACATCTCAGCAGCAACCTCTCCCAGCCTTCAGAGGCACTAAAAATAATCAAGGACATGGAAACCTACGCCAAGGAGAAAGGCATCGAAACCTACCGTGCCCCGTTTGGCTGGAACAAGCAATTCACGATCTCGATTAAAGGGCATCCCTTAGCCGAACAAGCGCGTAGTTACACTCCAACACAGGCTGCAGTGGCCGCAGAAGGAACGGCTCCATGCGAAACAAAAAAAGAAGAACAACCTGTCTCCGCCGCCCTCAAAGCCGAAGACACCATGAAATCATACTGGCACATTCTTCAAACCGACGGCTCACTGGTTCCTATCGAAGAATTCAAGTTCAAGGGACATGTTAACCTGCAAAAGTTTTCTCAGTATGAAATTAAGAAGACTCGTGCAGTCACTGTGATGCCTCCACACGTGCCATTAATGAAACGGCTGGAAATCGCAGATTATGAACCTGGAAGTGACCCAGGCAACATCCGTTGGTACCCAAAAGGTCGTATGATAAAATCGCTCCTTGAACAGTACGTCACCTCCAAGGTTGCAGCTTACGGCGGCATGGAAGTCGAAACCCCCCTCATGTATGACTTCAACCACCCCAGCCTCAAAAGCTACCTTAATAGGTTCCCAGCACGACAATACGTTCTCAAATCTGAAGACAAAGAACTCTTCCTACGGTTCGCCGCCTGCTTTGGTCAATTCCTCATGGCGCATGATGCACAATTCAGCTACAAACAAATGCCCATCAAACTCTATGAGTTAACCCGCTATAGTTTTCGCCGAGAAAAAAGCGGAGAAGTTGTCGGCTTAAAACGTCTGCGTGCATTCACGATGCCCGACTGCCATGCGTTCTGCACTGACCTTGAACAAGCCAAGAAGGAATTTATGATTCGGTTCAACTTATGCATCGATGTCCTAAGCGACATAGGGTTAGTGAAGGATGATTATGAAATTGCTATGCGTTTCACAAAAGATTTCTACGTGGAACATAAAGACTTCATAACTGAATTGGCGGCGGCTTTTGGTAAGCCTATTTTAGCTGAGGTTTGGAATGAGCGGTTCTTCTATTTCACGCTTAAATGGGACCTCAACTTCATCGACAACCAAGATAAAGCTGCTGCACTCAGTACTGACCAAATCGACGTCGAAAATGCCAAACGCTATGAGATTACCTTCGTGGATGAAAAGGGCGAGAAACAGTATCCACTGATTCTGCACTGCAGTCCAAGCGGCGCCATCGAAAGAGACATCTATGCGCTTCTTGAGAAGGCTTACCGTGAACAGATGGCTGGAAAAGCACCGATGTTGCCACTATGGCTTTCCCCGACTCAAGTGAGGCTTATTCCAATCTCCGACAAATTCCTCGACAAGATGGACCAGCTTGGAGCACAAATCAGCGCCCACTGCATTCGTGTAGACATCGATGATTCCGCCTCGACGTTGCAGAAGAAAATCCGCGAAGCAGAGCAGGAATGGGTACCATACATCATAGTTGTCGGTGATAAAGAGATTGAATCAGGCATGCTCTCGGTACGTGAACGTGAACTTAAGGGTCAACAACAAAACATGACTACTGAACAATTAATAGCGAAGGTGTCTGAGAAGATCGCTGGCAAACCTTACAAGCCCCTGCCGCTGCCTATGTACCTATCAAAGCGTCCGCAGTTCCACGGTTAATAAAGTCGTTGTAAATGAATCATATGTATCATTAACATAAACTATATCAAACAATTGGACAATATGAAACAGTCATCCAAGAAGTGGAAAACAAATGACCAATGAACTACAAGTCTACGTAGACGGCGAATTCTATCCTAAATCACAGGCTAAAATCTCTGTCTATGACCACGGATTCCTCTACGGCGACGGCGTCTTTGAGGGAATCCGCGAGTACAACGGCGTTGTCTTCAAACTAAAAGAACACGTGGATCGCCTCTACCGTTCAGCCCATGCCATAATGCTCCAAATACCCTTGACCAAAGAGGAAATGGTAAAAGCCGTAGTCGAAACTCTGCGCAAAAACAAGATGAAAGACGCCTACATACGCTTAATCGTCTCTAGAGGTGTAGGCGACTTGGGTTTGGATCCGCGGAAATGTCCCAACCCCACAATCATAATAATCACAGACACGATCAACATCAAAGCAGGAAACGCTAAAGAAACAGGCGTCACAACCATGTTCAGTTGGGTTCGCAGAAACCCTGTGGATGCAACTACACACGAAATCAAGTCACTCAACTACCTAAACAGCATCCTTGCCAAAATTGAAGCTAACGCATGTGGCGTTGACGAAGCCCTATGTCTTGAAAGCAACGGTTACATTGCGGAAGGCGTCGGCGAAAACGTCTTCATCGTAAAAAACGGTGAAATCTTATCTCCGCCAACTTCAACAGGCGCGCTTGCGGGAATCACCGCAGACGTGGTTGTCGAACTCGCTGCTAAACTAGGCTTGAAACTAACTGTTACAAACCTGACACCCTTCATGCTCTTCACTGCTGACGAAGCATTCTTCACTGGCACCGCTATGGAAATGGTGCCCATACGAGAAGTCAACAAACGCCCAATCGGGGATGGCAAACCTGGTCCAGTAACAAAGAAGTTGATGGCAGAATTCCAGAAAGTAATCGATGACCCAAAAAGTGGCACAAAAATCTAAATTTCTTTTTATCCGTAGCCAACGTGACCAGGTCTTTCTTTCTTTTGTCCCTTTTTCATGAACTGTTCAAGACAGTTGAATGCTTCTTCGAGCTCCTCTATCGGAGGCAGGAAAACAATTCTTGCATGGTCTTTGCCGTAGTCTGGGTCAAAGCCTGAACCATTCACGATTAGGACGCCTGTTTGTTTAAGTAGGTCAGCTACGAATTCCATGTCGTTTTTCCATCGTTTTCCGATGTCTTGGATTTTTGGGAATATGTAGAAGGCGCCTTCAGGTTTTGTGGTGGTTATACCTTCAATTTCATTTAGCCGCTTAAACGCGTAATCGCGTCTTTCTCTTAGTCGATCGACGATGCCTTTGACGAAGTCTTGGGGTCCGTTTAGTGCGGCTGCTCCAGCGATTTGTACGGGTGTATTGGCGCATAAGCGGATTCGGCATTGCTTCTCTACGCCTAAACGGAGGGCATCGAGTTGTGTACCTTCTCCTTTGAAGTACATGTAGCCAAGGCGCCAACCAGTCATCTGGTAAACTTTTGAGAACCCATTTAAACCTACAACTGGTACATCTTTGGATAAGTGGGCGGCGCTAACAAATGGTTTCTCGTAGGTTAACTGGTCATAGATCTCGTCTGAGAGCACTGGTAAATTGTGTTCGCCTGCGATATCGAGCATTTCCTTAATGCATTTTGCAGTGTAAACTGATCCCGTGGGGTTGTTTGGGTTAGTTATTACAATGGCACGAGTTTTTGGCGAGATTTTGCTCCGTAAATCATCGATGTTTGGTACCCAACCTTCATCTTCGATTGTTTCGTAGGAGACTGGGGTTCCATCGAAGAATTTGGTGTAGGAAATGTATGGGGGATATGTTGGTCCCGGGAATAGGATTTCGTCGCCTTTTTCGACGAGGGCTGCAAGAATCATTTGGATTCCTTCTGAAATTCCCTCAGTAATCAAAACGTTGCTTGCGGTGATGTCGACGTCGTTAACTCTTTTTTCTTTGCGAACAATTGCTTCTCGAAGCTCAACTCTGCCCTCAGAAGGAGAATAATAATTATCGTCGCATTCAATCGCATTACATAGAGCGTCTTTAACATACTGCGGTGTTTTAAAGTCGAATGCGGCTGGATCACCGATGTTTAGATAATAAATTTTTTTGCCATTTTCTATTAGTTCTTGCGTATGGACAACTACGTCGCGTATGGCATATTCAATATTACTTGCACGTTTCGTTACTTTAATGTGCGCCAAAGTATGTTACCTGTAACCAGAACACTTGATTCCCCAAAAAATAAATCTTCCTAACACTTCCTCTTTTTTACTCGCTTTTAATGCAAAGCTCAGCTCTCTGCATGGGCATATTTGGAGCTTAATGACAATTAAAGCAAGGAACCTATTAGGAAGGGAAAGTAAGATTATTTTATTAATAAAAATCGTAATTAGAGAAATACGTTAGAAACGAAAATTAAAGTCGAAAAATTGAAAGAGACTAATGTTGGTGAACAAGTTCGATTCGGCGTTTGCCGCGTGACATTGAGGAACTGCGGATTTTGCCGCTTACCTCGAGTCTTAGCAGTAGATCGTTGAAGTCTTTGAAGCCCAAATCTTCATATTCATCTTTTAGGTGGTCGAAGAGGTCATCGTCTGTTAGGTCGCCTTTTTTTGTTAGAACTTCTATTAGATAGAAGTAGGCTGGGCGTGTTTTCCAAGTTTTTATCTGTGGCATAAATGTTCCTTCTTAAGCAACTGGGGTTTGTGGCTTTTGTACTTGTCGGATTTGCTGCATGAAGCTCTTGTACCATTTTTCCATGTCGGGCGTAATCGATGGACCCATCTCTTTGATTGCATCCTGGAAATCCTTCATCGTGACTTCAGTTGAATTCACGTTCTTTCGTAATGCATGCATCGCTGCTTCTCGGCAGAGAGATTCTACGTCAGCTCCAGAATAGTACTTGGTCGCGGTGGTTAATTGGGTTAAGTCAACGTCTTTGCTAATTGGCATACCTTTAGTGTAGATTTTGAAGATTTGCAAACGGCTCTTCTCATCAGGTTCTGGCACATAGATTAATCTGTCAAAGCGTCCAGGACGAAGCACTGCTGAGTCAACCATATCAGGGCGGTTAGTGGCAGCAATAACTACGATGTCTTGCAGAGTCGTTATTCCATCCATTTCGGTTAGCAGTTGGCTGATGACGCGTTCAGAAACGCCGCTGTCAGACATTCCCATACCGCGTTTTGGTGTGAGAGAGTCGATTTCGTCGAGGAATACTACTGCAGGCGCAGCCATGCGGGCTTTGCGGAAGACTTCGCGGATGGCTTTCTCAGATTCGCCCACCCATTTGCTGAATACTTCGGGTCCTTTGATGGATATGAAGTTGGCTTCGCTCTCCGTTGCAACGGCGCGTGCTAGCAGGGTTTTGCCGCAGCCCGGCGGACCATAGAGCAAGATTCCTTTTGGTGGCCTGATTCCGAGTTTGGTGAATATTTCAGGGGTCTTTATCGGCCACTCGACGGCTTCGATTAGGTGTTGTTTTACGTCGTCTAGTCCGCCTGCATCGTCCCAGTGGACTGTTGTGACTTCAATGTAGACTTCGCGCATAGCTGTAGGTGTCACTTCTTTGTAGGCGCCAAGGAAATCATCCATTTTAACCTCCATTTTCTCAAGGACTGCTGGTGGGATGCGTTCTTCTTCAAGGTTAATCTGCGGTAGGTACCTGCGGAGTGCTTTCATGGCGGTTTCTCTCCCTAAAGCGGATAAGTCAGCGCCTGTGTAACCATGAGTCATAGCTGAGAGCTTCGGAAGATCAACATCTTCAGCTAAAGGCATGCCGCGAGTGTGGATTTGGAGGACTTCGTAGCGTCCTTTCTTGTCTGGAACACCAATTTCTATTTCGCGATCAAATCTTCCCGGGCGACGCAAAGCTGGATCAAGAGCGCCCGGTCGGTTAGTTGCACCGATAACTATGACGTTTCCTCTGCCAGATAATCCATCCATCAAAGCAAGAAGTTGCGCGACTACTCGTCTTTCAACTTCGCCTGTAACTTCTTCACGTTTAGGTGCGATGGCGTCGAGTTCATCTACGAAGATTATGCTTGGAGCGTTCTGTTGGGCTTGCTGGAAAATCTCTCGCAGCCGCGCTTCGGATTCTCCGTAGAATTTACTCATGATTTCGGGTCCGTTGATGGAGTAGAAGTTTGCTTCTGACTCGTTGGCAACGGCGCGTGCTAGCAGGGTTTTGCCGCAGCCTGGTGGACCATGAAGCAGCACTCCTTTTGGTGGTTCAATGCCTAAACGTTGGAACAGTTCTGGGTGGCGAAGAGGCAACTCGACCATTTCTCTAACGCGTTGAATTTCTTCTTGAAGTCCTCCGATGTCTTCATAGTTTGTACGGGGTAATCCTTTGCCTTCGGGTGCTGGCTCGTTTAGAATAGTTAATCGGGTTTCAGCAGTTACTTTTATGATGCCATGGGGACGTGTTTTTGAAACAGTGAAGGGGATAGCGTGTCCTAGCATCATAACCAGGGTTGTATCGCCTTCCACGAGTGTACGTTCCATGAGTCGGTTCCTAACGAAGTTCGTGAAATCCTCATCTACGTTAAGACGCATATCCACAGGAGCAAGCGTTATTGAAAGCGCAGTTTTAACTTTCGCTGGTCTTATAACAACATATTCGTTTATAGCGACACCGCTGTTTTTGCGGGTGAATCCGTCGATACGAATGATGTCTCGATTTTGGTCCTCACTGTAAGCTGGCCAAGCGATGGCACTAGTTGTACGTTTATTAACAATTTCAATTACGTCCCCAGCACTTATACCTAATTTCTGCATGGTTCGCTGGTCAATGCGGGCAATTCCTCTTCCGACATCTCTTTGCCGTGCGTCTCCAACGCGTAGTTGTACTTCGCTCATGTAAAATTTCTCCTAAATAATCCTGACCTATGTATATGGATGTGTGTTTGAAAAAGCGGTTGTTCCTATATAAACTTTAAAGCGTAAGTGAAAATACTCTCAATAACATATTAATGGCAGAATTGAAAGGAAATTCAGGTTTAGCTTCTAATCGCGGCTTGTTCGGCGCACTTGAAAAGTTTGAGCTTGGCTTACACCCGGAATCTTTGCGAGTTTTTCTTCGAATTCATCAACTAATCCTGATTTATCTTCAGGATATCTAATTTGAACAAGAAGTGCTACTAGACCAAAAGCTACAGGTTCTTCCCCATATCCCTCTATTTTGGCAAATTCGGGAAGAGCAGTTTTAATTTGAGCCTTAAGACCCTCAAAGCTTGGCATGATGTCTTCGGGAAAAACCTTGTAAGTTACAAGTACGCTACCCATTTTGGTTCGCCTTTATGGTCCGCTGAACCCGCATTTGGGGCATTTATAGAGGCGACCGAATTTGCGGCATTTTCCGTCGCGTTTAATCTGGATTTCTCCGCAGTTTGGGCATAGGAACTTTGTAGATTCGCTGCTCGGCGGGATTGGTTTTCCGCAACTTGTGCATGTTACTAATGTCAATTTTTCTGACATAACTGTGACACTTCTTTGCCGTTCATAATGTAAGGGTTCCTTATATTTGCTATGCTTAGAAACTGGAGTTATTACTGCTTTAAAAAGAAAATGGCTCTTTTTGTTACTTTCGGGACTTATTGGTAACTTGGCTGCTTGATTGCACTTTCAGTTGCTCTGAACAATCTATACCTACTTTTTATAAAGGGAAAATAATTACTGATTTAACATATTAACGGTTGCTGAAAATGCCAATTCGGACCTACTTCCTTAGGCTTTCCAAGCGCCTTTTGGATTAATCTACCACTTTATCGTTTCTACATAGATATCCTATTTGGATGCAAAACTACGATAACTCTGCTCCAGTTTATCGAAGAAACAATTAAAAGATCTGGTTGCGGGATGACGCCTACAAGCCTTTCAGTTTAAGCTCTTTTATCTTGCCAAAGTGGGCATCTGTTGTGACAATATAATCTACTTTTTTCAATATAGCGGTTGCAGCATGAAGAGCATCTCTTGGAGCTAAATTACATTCTCTAATTAGTTGCAAAGCGGATAAAGCCAATTCTCTATCAGCTGGAATGATTTCTAAATTTGGAAAATTTAGCAAAGCTTCGCAAGCTTCAAAAGCTAAGTCCAAGTTATGCTTTTTTATTGCCCAGAATACCTCATCATAAGTTAGAGCTGAGGTAATTGCTTTCTCTTCGCCTTGCTGAATCCTTCCAAGCAACAACCTAGCACTTTTGCCAAGCTCTTGTGTGTTTATGGTTGAGTAAATAAAGATATTAGCGTCTATATAGAGCATGCTTGGTTCGCTCTTCAAGTTCTTCTTCGTAGGCTTCGTGAGAGTCTATTTCTTTATTGTAATGTATTTCTTTAGCTATTCTTTCAAAAACAGCCACGGCATCGAAAACGGGTTTCTTCAGGATTATCTTGTCGTCCTCTAGTGTAAATTTGACTTTAGAACCTGGTTCCATTCTGAGTGCTTTACGCATTGCTCTTGGAATGACAACCTGTCCTTTTGGACCTACTTTCATTTCTTCCTCAAGCATGTATAACCACAAGTTATACTAAAGTATAAACAATATTTATACTTTGAGGATTCGCAAATTTATTAAGTTTGTTTCTTGCCTATTCTTTACTCGTGGTATTGTTTTGGGCGTAAACTTCAAAGACCTCATACCAAAAACCCCGGTGAAACTCGAAGACCTGGGCGGCAAAATCATAGCCATAGACGCATACAACGCCATCTACCAGTTCCTCAGCATAATCCGCCAACCTGACGGCACACCCCTCAAAGACAGCTCGGGAAAAATCACCAGCCACCTAAGCGGACTCTTTTACCGCACAAGCAACCTAATTGAAATGGGAATTAAACCAGTTTACGTTTTTGACGGCGAATCCCCTGCTTTGAAGGCGGCAGAAATCGAGAGGCGCAAACAAGTAAAAGTTGTAGCAGTCGCCAGCTACGAGAAAGCAGCGGCAAAAGGCGACATAGAAAAAATGCGCATGTACGCTCAAGCATCGACCAGCATGAAAGATTACATGTTAGATGACAGCCAAAAACTCTTGGAGCTAATGGGTTTGCCGTGGGTGCAGGCTCCAAGCGAAGGTGAAGCTCAAGCAGCACACATGAACAAAAAAGGCGACGCAGACTACTGCGCAAGCCAAGACTACGATAGTCTCCTTTTCGGTGCGTGTAAGCTGCTTAGAAACGTGACCATTTCTGGAAGAAGAAAAAGAGGAAAAGTCACAATTGAAGTGGTGCCTGAAGTTGTTGAGCTACCTAAAACGCTTCATGAATGTGGTTTAACACGCGAACAGCTAATTGACGTTGGCATCTTGATTGGCACTGACTTTAACCCTGATGGTGTAAAAGGAATAGGGCCAAAAACCGCGCTTAAACTCATAAAGCAATATGGCACTTTAAAGTGCGCTGTTCCTCACATAGAAAACGTGGGTTTCGCTGACAAAATAGAGGAAATACAGCAAATTTTCTTGCATCCAAAAGTCACCGACAACTACAAGATAGAATGGAAAGAACCTAATGAGAACGGTTTAATCGATTTTATGTGCCGCGAAAAAGAGTTCGGGGAAGAACGCATCAAAAAATCCTTAGAGCGTATGACTGCTGGCACAAAGAAGCAGAAAGGAAAAGTATCGCTGGAAAAATGGTTCGGATAAAAGAAATAATGATTTACTTTACGGTAACCGATTTTGCCAAGTTTCGCGGCATGTCAGGGTCAAAGCCCTTTTCAAGTGCAGTATAGTATGCTAAGAGTTGCAGCGGCACAGCAAACGGGATAGGCGAGAGTATGCTGGGTATGCCTTTGGGTACTTCGATGTAGTCGTCTGCTAAGGATTTGATTTCTGCATCGCCTTCCTCGATAACAGCGATTATGTGGGCGCCGCGGGCTTTCATCTCCATGATGTTGCCAATGACGGTTTTGTGGGTGTCGTCTCTTGGGCATATGAAAACAACTGGGAAGCCTTCTTCAATTAGGCTAATGGGTCCATGTTTGCTTTCGCCAGCGGGGAATGCGATTGCTGGGATGTAGGCGATTTCCATGAGTTTAAGGCGTCCTTCAAAAGCTGTGGCTGTGCTAATGCCTCTGCCTAAGAAGAAGAACACTTTAGAATCAACGTATTTCTTTGCAATTTTCTTAATTTTCTGTTCCTGTGTCCGAACAATGGTTTCTACGTCTTCAGGCATCTTTTTGAGGTTCTCTTCGAGGCAGTCGATTTCATCCTGAGAGATTTTGCCGCGTTTCTTTGATAGTTTAAGTGCAAGTTGAGCTAAAACCGAAAGCTGGGAAGTAAATGTCTTGGTGGCTGCAACCCCGATTTCTGGACCTGCCTGAGTACCAATGTAGACTCGGCTAATCCGCGTCATTGTGGAGCCGATGACATTAGTTAAGCTTAGAACAGTTGCTGCCCGTTGCTGTGCACAACTTACTGCGGCTATAGTGTCTGCGGTTTCTCCTGATTGGCTCACAGCTAAAAGCGTGCTATCGATGTTGACTGATTTGCCGCATTGCTCAAGAAACTCTGAGGCATATACTGGAAAAGTGGGCAAAAACGCCAGTTTAGAGAACATATATGACGCAGCCAAGCAGGCGTGGTAGCTTGTTCCGCAGGCAACCAGAAAGACTTCGCTTGGCGCGGTCAAGAAAAGTAGCCAGCAAATCCAAGTAGTGGTCCTGAATACGCAGGGTGTTTCGGAGGGTTTCTGGTTGCTCATGGATTTCTTTAATCATAAAGTGAGGATAACCCTGCTTTACCGCCATCTCTGCAGTCCACTCCACCGTTATGGGATCACGAGTAACTGGACTGTTATCGGAGATCTTTCGGATTTCGTAGCCATCTGCGGTTAAGAATAACGAGTTCACCATTGTTTATCATGACAGCTTTGTTGGTAACTTCCAGAAACGCTGGAATATCTGAGGCGCAAAATACGCCTTTGCCGTTGATTCCCAAAACCAAGGGGCTCTCGTTTCGGGCGCAGATTATCTTGTCGGGTTCACGTGTGGAGATTATGGCGAAGGCGTAGGAGCCTTCAATTCGTTTGAGGCTGGCTAACACGGCTTGCTGCAAAGTGAGGTTTGGGTTTTGTTTTAGAGTTTCTTCAATTAAGTGTGGCATTACTTCGGTATCTGTTTTTGAAACAAAGGTGTGGCCGAGGTTTTGCAGTTCAGCTCTAAGTTCCATAAAGTTTTCGATGATGCCGTTGTGGACGACGGCTATTTCGCCTTCGCAGTCCACGTGTGGGTGAGAGTTAACTTTTAGGGGTGCACCGTGGGTTGCCCAACGGGTGTGACCAATGCCTATGCTGCCGGGCATGTCATCAAGGTTGACTATTTTGTGGACTTCGTCGATTTTTCCTGAGTCTTTTTTTATGAAAAGTTTTCCATCTGAGATTGTTGCTATGCCAACTGAGTCGTAGCCGCGGTATTCGAGACGTTTAAGGGATGAATGTATTAAGGGAGCAGCATTTTCTTCTTTTAGAACACAACCGAATATTCCACACATTTTTTTGATGCCTTCGAGTTATAATTATGTTGATGGCTTATGAACTCTGAGTTTTGTTAATAAGGATTTTTAATATATGAGTTTGACTACTAAAAAGTTTTTTTTAATAGTCATAGTCCAATCTGCGTGTAAACACGAGCCTTCAAGCGGATTCTTCACCATATTTTTTGAACCACTACAAATAAATTTTTTATAGTACACAAAGCTTAATCATAGCGAACAAAATGCAAAGAAAACTTCTCCTCCAAGACCACGAAGGCACCCAAGAAGTAAAAGAAATCAGCATCCTTTCCGACCCCCAAAAACTAAAAATGATACTAGGCAGCCTAAGCTGGAAAATCCTAACCATACTCTCAAAAAAAGAAATGTACCCCCTAGAAATCGCCAAACAACTCGGCATGCACGAACAAAAAATCTACTACCACATAAGAAAACTTGCCAAAACCGGAGCAATTGTAGTCGTGCGTGAAGAAAAAAAGAAGGGCGCAACAGCAAAATACTTCAAAACTGTTTCACCAGCCTTCGGAATAGAATTTCCCCAGGGCTACAAACCAATCCAGAACATGTGCACCATAAGCCTCGATGAGCAATTACAAAAGTTCTTCAAAGAATTCATAGATAACGGCACTTTCGACGGAAAAATCGTTGTCGGCAGCCCACAGCCGCATGGACCCTTCAAAACCAGCGCCAGAGACGGTCACTACGCCGCGCATTTAGCCCTTTTTTTGGGGCAATTTGCCAAGATGCCAACAGAGTTTGCTGTAAAGTTGGACGTTGACGTGAAAGTGGAGAAGGAAGAAAAAAACAACCTCATCCTCGTCGGTGGACCCGGAACCAACCTACTAACCCAGGAAGTCAACGATTATTTACCCATAAAATTCATCATGCAATCCTCAGAGCAGGGTTTCTTGCTGGGTGGTTTATCATCCAAGAAGACCATGCAAGTTTACACTTCAGATGTTTCGGGCGTGGTAGCTAAAATCGTGAATCCATGGGATAACACCAAACGCATCGTGGTTTTAGCTGGCAACAAAGCAGTTGGAACTAAAGCGTGTGTGTTGGCGTTAACGAATTTCTGGAAGAAAACCCTGGAAAAATACAAGGGCGAGGACACTTTTGCTGTGGCGATTCATGGGTTTGATTTGGATGGGGATGGAAAAGTGGATTCAATTGAGGTTAACGAGTAATTTTGAACCGCAAACAAACAACAGACGTATTCTGGGCGCTAGGACATGCCAATATTCAAGCAAGCCACCCCACAACGCTGATGTTTACCAAAGATATTGATGTTTCAAAGAACGGCGATTGTATAGTTGCAATAACAGCTGACAAATCAGTTGCAGATTTAAGCAACCAATTCAAGGAGAAACTGCGAAAGCCAAACGCTAAAGTAACTATCACAATCGAAGCAGGTGACTTCAAAGAAGAAATTAGAGCATTTGGCTCTCCTAAGCTTTGTTTGAGTCACCCAACTGACATAGTAATTAGAAAAAGCGACTATGTGTGCAATAGGACATTGGCGATTTGTGCTGACAAATCCTCTCTTGATTTACCAAGAGAACTTGTGGAGAGACTACAAGGATCCTAAACAAAAAATCAAAATAACATTAAACGTTGAAAGCTAAACAATTTTGGCGTCCAAAACAACCTGAGACTCAAACGGTGCAGTCTCCCGAATACTCTTTGCATAAAGAAAAGCCTCAACTCTCCGCCCATTCTTTTCCACTAATTCAGAGAAATGTTGCTTCAGGTTTTCTATAGTGTCAGGTGAACGGACAAACCCGTAGAAATGCACAACTCCGCCCTGAGGCTTTATCGCATTGCAGGCAGCGTCGACAAAGTCGATGGCAGTTTCAGGCAGATTCATGATTACACGGTCGGCTGTGCCCTTGAGTTTAGTGGCGGCAATTTCTCTTGCATCAGCCAAGATTGGGAACACGTGATTTTCAACCTTGTTAACCCGAACGTTCACTGTAAGCAACTCAACTGCGTCGGGATTAAGGTCCACAGCGTAAACTTTCACCTTCGGATTTCTTTTGCCTATAAGCACTGAGAAGGGTCCGACGCCAGCAAACAAATCCACAACAGTTTCGCCATCTTGCACCAGTGCAGCCACCCGTTCATGCTCATGTGACAGCCTAGGCGAAAAATACGCTTTGGCTATGTCAACGTGGTATTGGCAACCGAACTCCTTGTGAATAGTTTTGGTTTTGTGTTCCCCAGCGATAAAGTCATAGTCACGGACGCGGAAGACACCGCTAATATCACCCGCCTTTCCAAGGACAGCTACAACATTTTTTTGTGTCTGCATAATTGCGTCGCCGATTGTGTTTTGGTAGGGTTTGAGTTGTGGTGGGATGTCGATTACGACTATGTCACCAATGATGTCGAAAGCTTGAGGGATCTTGTCAAGTAAATCTGGAGGCAGTTTATCTTGGAGGGCTTGGGTGAGTGTTTCTGGTGGAAGTTGTTTTTCGCTGAAAACAGCGGTGTAGAGCTTAAAGTTTGGAATTTGACTTTTCAGCGTTGCCAACTCGATGCCTTGGGGTTCTCTTAATAAGGGAATGCAGAGGGATTCTTCTTCTCGTTGAATAACCAGCGATTTGTCCGCAAGCCCAAACTTTGTTGCCAATGTGATTGTTTTTTCGCCTTGACTTTTCGATACTTTAATGCAAACAGACGGTCTGGGCATGGGCGGTCAGCTTTTTTCTATCCTGTAGAGGTTGTTTACTTTTTCGATGGTGAATTTAATGTTTAGCATTTTTTCCATAAGCCAAATGTTAGATTCTATGTGCTCAGAGACTGTTCGAGCCAGAAAAACTGATTTTCCCTCTGTCAGGGCCATGTAAGGAATAAGCATGTCTGCAAGGTAAATGTCCACCGTTGGCTTCACAGACAATTCTGTTATAAGCCTTTGAGCTGCTTCCTTTCCCACTGCCTCGCTCATTTTTCTGAGTTCTCCTATTGCGTCGGCACCAATGATAACGCCTGTGTCGGTTTCAGCCCACAATACAATAGAACTGCCTTTCTGAAGGGGGTTTGATTGGTCGTTTACAACTTGAATATCAGCTTTAAAACCGTTCTGCGCAAGATAGTCTTTCGCTGCTTTGGCTTGTCGCTCTGCAACCTGCCTGTCCGCTAGAAAAGTGCAGACAGAAACGCCCTTAATGTTCTTCAAGTTTCCAAAACTTTTCAAGGCAATGGGTTTTAATTGGCGGTTTGGTTTGACTGTGATTGTTGCTTCACCCATGCCTTTGGGATAGTACCCGTATTTTTGAACCGTTATTTCAGCGTCAACTCCCATCTGTTTGAGGGCTGGAAGAAATACAAAACGCAGGTAATTGATGGTTGGAGCATGAGTGGTGTCTGTTCCTCCCTTTGCCACATGCAAGCGTACAGGTTTCTCGGCGAACAAACAAATTGGCAAGGTTGCCAGCAGCAGCATGGGGATGCTTCCTGCGGTTTCGATTAAGGCTTCAAAGTTTCCGCCCTTGATCTCTTGTGGTGTAAACCAAAGCTCCTTAGAACCCAGTTTTGCTCCCTGAATTCTGGCGTTGCAGAGTTTACCTGCGGTTAACACAGCTTCTAAATGCTGAGGTTTTAAGCCTGGCTGGGGGCGGTTTTGCCTGATGTTAGTAATGTGTAGCGGTTGCTTAGTGATGGCTGCCAAAGCTACTGATAAGCGCAGGATTGTGCCGCTTCCGCTTTTTTGGCTTCCATCAATTTCCATCATGTAGCTTCTTCACTCTGTCTGGTTGCAAACAATTAATAAGCTTCTGGAGTTATTTAGGAGTTTAAGAGGGAGCATTGATGAGCACTGACAAAGAAAAACTAAATCAACTATTGGAAAAAGTTGATGAAATATCAGCTACAATAAGCAAGATTTCTGAAGAACTCCATTCAGTCTCCGCATCCCTCAAGTCCCTTGCGGTTGGTCAAATTACTCAGCCTCCTGCTCGCCCAGTAATCCCCAAAACTGTGATGCCACCGCCAGCTGCACCTCAAGAATCCTCAAAACAAAGATCATTAGACGATACCCGCATGTCCTTCCCAGAAGAACTAGAAACTCGACTCAGCTTCGACGAAAAAGGCGATTATATCATAATTAAGCCCAAACAGTTTTTGGGTTCAGAAAACTTTGCCAAAATTGCTTCAGCAGTACGTGGTATGGGCGGCGAATACATAAGTGCTGGGAAAGATTCACATTTTAGGGTGCCTAAGAAAAAAGCTTAGAAATTAAAGTGCAGTAAAATTCGAAAATTCGCCCTTAAAAGGTCCATAGCTGACGTAAAGATTATCCACTCTTGCAGCAGAAGGACCCTGACGGCAATAGTTAACAAGCGTTTTTACCGAGTGCTCTTCGCCTTCAAAAACCGCTTCTACTCGCCCATCCATCAGATTTCGCACCCAACCGTTAACACCTAAGTTTTGTGCCTCAATTCAGAGTGCTCTGTCTAAAGAAAACGCCTTGAACTCGCCCAGAAACCAATAAGTGTGCTCTAACTTTCATACACATTCTTCGAATTTAAAGAGAAGATGAGGTTTAAAAATATAATTTTAACAAAAAAGAAAAGGGTGTTTGTTTACTGTGGCTCGATTTTTTCGCCCACGGTGTACAAGAAAAGGCTCGCCGAAGGTGGACCTAACCACTTGAATGTGTTAACTAATTCTTTGATTGCGTTTGCGTAATTGTTTGATTTGTCGAGGCTGTCGAGGTATTTTTGGAATGAGCCGAAGCGTTTTTCGATAGCTGCAAAGTTTTGTGCGTTTTGTATGATTGCTTTGATTTTGCCTTTGTTCCTAACAATACCTGGGTCATTCATAAGGCGTTGAACATCGGATTCTGTAAAACAAGCTACCTCTTTGATGTTGAAATCTGCAAAAGCTTTCTTTGTAGTTTCCCATTTGTTGTCGATTACTTGCCAGTTTAAGCCTGCTTGAAAAATCACTCGGCACATATTCTCAAAGTAAACGCTATCATTAGCGGGTCTTTCATTTCGCCACCACCAATCAGGCATCTTCCATGTTTCATGTTCCTCCATAAAAATTCAGACCTAATTACTTCCATTCCCAGATAGTAATGTTCATTTCCATCCACATTGGGTCTTATGCCACGAAAGTAACCAGAGCTTTTGTTAGAGATTTAAGCCGTTGTGGTTGGGCTAGCACAACAACAATTTGCGTACAATGGATTCACTTTCACTGAGCTCTCCACTGTTAGAAAATGTCGTTGTCGAGCTTGTTTTAAAAGAGATTTTCGAGATAAGGAGCTTGATGATTAGCATGTTTAAGGAAAACTGTGGGAAACTGATGGTTTATGCCTCAACCGGTGTTCCAAGAGGGAAACGGTTAGAATCAGTTAGGACAGCTGCAAAAGAAACTGCTAAACGTTTGAATTTAGATTTTGAAATGGTTCGGCTCGACAGGGCATCTTCCCATATCTACGTTTACTATGAAGAAAATGATGGCGATGAACCTATACCGCTGTATTGTGATGAAGGTAAAATGTCGGGTTTGGAAGAAATTAGTGGAAAAATTAGAAACATGATATTTGTTTTGTCTTTTCATCCAAACCATTCAGTGTTGAAAGAAATGAGAAGCGAGCTTCTCAAACTTTCCTAAAACGGATGGCTTGGTTCTCAAGGCCAACCTCGTAAATCTGGTTTACGTCGAAATTTATTCCCAAGTTGTCGTATTCTTGTTCAGTTAGGAACAGAATTATCTTCGGCGTTGCCATCTGTGTGCGCTGTGGCAGAAAGGGCATCTGTGTTTGGAGCGCTTGCATGATGTCCTGTGCCATTTTAGCTTCGTCTGATTGTGGTCTTACTATGTAAGGGTTAACTTCTCGTTCTTCGAGGAGTTCGATTCTTTTTCCAAGGTTGCCGTCTACGTCGCGGTTGGATTCGATTTTGTTAACTCTAACGCGGAACAAACTATTTTCATCTCTCCTAATGGATTAGGCAGTCACAGATTTAATTCTTTACACCAACCGCCAAATCGCTATCTTTTAAGGGGGTTTTCCAATCTGAAAAATTTTAACTAACCTGGCGTTTTGGAAGCAGAATCTGGTTTGGTTTCCTTTTTAAGTTCACCAATTCTTTTGTCGAGAAGTTTTAGTCGTTCCTGCATTCCTTTTACGGTTTCACGCATGTGTTTTCTTTGGTGCTCTAGTTGAGTGAGGTTTTGGTTATTGTCAACTTCTTCCTCGAGGAATGGTGTAAATGGTGATGGTATGTTGGGCATTGAACTGTCTGTTGCTTCAACGTTGAGGACATCTCGGGAAAATTCGCGGAAAAGCACGCCAATGTTGTTGAAGATTTCTGTTTGTTTAACGATGGCGTGTCTGAGTATTAGTTCTCCTGATTGGGTGATTTTGTATACTTTTAATCTTCGGTTTTTCTGGGTTTCCCAGTGGCCTTTAATATATGCGGATTTTTCTAAGTCGCGCAAGATGGGGTAGACGCCGCCTGCTGTGGGTTGCCAAAAGCCTTTGGTGCGGCTGTTGATTTCTTTCATGATCTCGTAGCCGTGGGAGGGTTTTTTGTTGAGAAGTATGAGGACGCCCATTCGGATGTAGCCTTTTTGGGCTTCTTTCATCCAGTTTGCTGTTGTCTTGTCTTCGGTTTCTGATGTCATCTTGTTTCGAAACTATATTGTTGTTGGGTAATACTTATATTTTACCGCTATATATTGCAGTGAATAATATTGCAGATTAACGGAGAAACCAAAATGGCAAATGAATCCATCATCGAAGTAAATCATCTAACAAAGATGTTCAACAAGTTCACAGCGGTAGATGACATATCTTTCGATGTTAAAAAAGGCGAAATTTTCGGGTTGCTGGGACCCAACGGAGCAGGAAAAAGCACCACTCTACGTATGCTCTCAACTCTTTCCAGACCCACAAAAGGAGCCGCCACCATCGGCGGATACGACACAGTAAAACACGATATGGATGTTCGCAAACTAATCGGCATCGTTTCCGAAAAAATGATAATCTACAATCGCTTAACCGCGAAAGAAAATCTCTGGTTCTTTGGCAGCCTCTTCAACATCCCCAAAGACACCCTAAACAAAAGAATCGATGAATTACTCGAACTGGTTCAATTAACAAAATGGAAAAACGCCCAAGTCGGCACGTTTTCAACTGGCATGCGCCAAAGAATGAACGTAGTTCGCGCTCTACTTAACATGCCTCAGGTTCTGTTCCTTGACGAACCCACATTAGGTTTAGATCCGCAGTCATCGGTTGAAATTAGAGATTTCATAAAGAAACTCAATCAGGAACAGGGAACCACAGTTATCATAACTACTCACATGATGGTTGATGCTGACTTGTTATGCGACCGCATAGCCATCATTGACCACGGAAAAATCATAGCTCTTGACACTTCAACTAATCTTAAAAAGATAATTTCAGGAGGAGATACCATGATTGTAAAACTTGAAATCGCAAACCTAACCCCCGACTTAGTAGCTTCAATCAAAGGACTCAAATGTGCGGACGCAGTAACCCAAGAAAACTCCACAAGCCTACATCTTATTGTTCACGGCGAAGATGCTTTCGACAACATAATCGATACTGTTAGAACCAAAAACGGAAAAATCACTTCAATGGCAAACTTGCAGCCCACACTCGAAGACGTTTTCCTGCACATTACGGGACATGAAGTTAGGGATAACGCTGACCAGAAAATCCAGCAGGAGACTGGTCCAGGAAGGCATTTTGGTGGAGGACCCAAGAGGGTACGGTGATAGAAGATGACTGCAAAGACTATTCTTCAACACAGCTATAGAATCGCAAAAAAAGACTTAACCGAACTGTTCCGCAACAGACTTGGCTTAGTGCTTTTAATCGTTATGCCGTTGTTCATGATGGTTATGGTTGGTTTCATCTATCCATCTAACGGAACTATAACTGACTTGAAAGTTGGAATGGTAAATGAGGACTCAGGCTTCAACGGCGTATTTGCGCCAAGCCAAGGCTTCATAACAGGTCTAAAGGCAATAAACAATCAAACCCACATGCTAATCATAACTGATGTAAACAGCACAGCAGACCTCAAAGATATGGTGCAGAGAGGCGAATTGGCAGGCGGCATAGATATTCCAAGCAACTTCAGCCAAAGCGTCATGACTGGACAGCAAGGCACAATAATCATAGTCAGCGACGAATCCAACCCACAAATATCAGCAACAATACAAGGCGCATTAACCGGCGTATTCAATGCAATGGGCCAGCAGATAGCTATACAAAATGTTCTGCCATTGAATGCAACAAACCCACTCGCAGTCATACAACCCTACAGCGTAAAAACTCAGGGCGTAGTTTCAGGTCACCCAAGCTACTTCGATTTCATTGCCCCAGGTATTATGGCTATGACCGTCATGATGAGCGTTATGACAGGCTTACCAGTTGCAATTTCACAGGAGAAAGAAATCGGCACGATGGATGGCATGATGGTTGCACCAATAAATCGACTCTCAATTCTGCTGGGTAAAACGATGGCTCAAACGGGCAGAGGCTTAATCCAAGGCGTCATAATCTTGGCGTTAGCTATCGGCATATTTGGAGTTGCCATACAAGGAAGCATCCTACTCGTATTCGCTTTGCTGTTGCTGGGTGTATTTAGTTTCGTCGGCTTAGGCATAGTCATTACATCATTCACTAAAGACCAAGAAACCGCACAGATGTTTATGATGACATTGATGTTCCCAATGATGTTCCTTAGCGGGGTATTCTTCCCTATACAGCAGATGCCATGGTATATGCAGGACATAAGCAAGATACTGCCGTTAACATACGCAGCCGATGCTCTACGAAAAGTCATGGTGCTTGGCGCAGGCATACCGCAGATATCCACAGAACTCATAATACTCATTGCGTTCGGCATAGTCATGATAGCAATTGCACTACCAGTCTTCCGAAGAATGATGACACGATAGGATAGAGAAACCATGAGCACACTCTGTTCCAAATGCCCCTTTTTCCAACTTGCTCCACTTCTAAGGCGCAAGAACGCACGCAAACGCTGCCGCATTGAACCTCAAAGACAACTGCGAATTTACGAATGCAAAGATTACCCTGAAAAAAAGGGACTTTTCAGAAAGTCGCTTTTTTTCAAAGTAGTTGTCAATTAAAGTAACTATCCTATAGTCAGCGGCTGTTGCTTTGACTATCCCCTCTTTTGAGGAACTAAGAGTCAACATCGAAGAAGATGAAATTTTTGGGTTGTCGTCCCGTTACGGTTTTATATTCAGATGTAGGCATAAGGATGCAAGAAGAGAATCCCCATGTCCGATACTGGAATAACAGTAAAGAAATGTCAAGACTTCAGCGAATGGTACGTTGAAGTTGTCCTCAAAGCTGAACTTGCCGATTATGCTCCTGTTAAAGGCTGCATGATTATTCGTCCAGATGCTTATGCGGTTTGGGAGAAAATCCAGGAAGTTGTGAACCAAAAAATCAAAGCTACCGGACACAGCAACGTTTACTTCCCCATGTTTATCCCAGAGGCATTTCTCAAAAAAGAGGCCGAGCATTTTGCTGGGTTCACTCCCGAAGTGGCATGGATTACACAGGGTGGAGACACCCCGCTAGAGGAGAAATTGGCGGTTCGCCCAACCAGCGAAACAATAATGTACGCGATGTTTAGCAAGTGGATACGCAGCTGGAGAGATTTACCCCTTAAAATCAACCAGTGGTGCAACATCGTGCGTTGGGAAACCAAAGCGACCAAGCTGTTTTTGCGGACTCGCGAGTTTCTCTGGCAAGAAGGGCACACAGCACACGCAACCGCTGAGGAAGCGGAAGCTGAAGTTATGTACGCCCTAAACATGTACAAAGACATGGTAGAGAATTACTTGGCAATCCCAGTGGTCATCGGCACTAAGAGTGATAGCGAAAAGTTTGCTGGTGCCCTCTACACAACTGCGCTCGAAGCAATCATGCCTGATGGGAAAGCATTGCAGATGGGAACCAGCCACAACCTTGGTCAACACTTCGCCAAGGTGTTTGATGTTAAATTTATTGGTGAAGACAAGCAGGACCACTATGTTTGGCAGACCAGTTGGGGCATAACTACACGGCTTATCGGTGCCATGATTATGGTTCATGGTGACGACAAAGGTTTGATTATGCCTCCCAAAGTTGCGCCAACCCAAGTGGTTATCGTTCCGATTCCATTCAAAGGACTAGAAGCAGAAGCAATCGCAGCAAAAACCAAAGAAATCGCGGAGAAGCTCAAAGCCAAAGGCGTCAGCGTAATCCTTGATGACCGCAATGAGTACACTCCAGGCTGGAAATTCCACCAGTGGGAACTCAAGGGCATCCCAATCCGTATAGAACTCGGACCAAGAGACCTCAAACAAGAACAAGTCATAATGGTGCGACGTGACACCTGCCAGAAAACTCCAGTTAAAGAAGCAGACATCCCCGCAACTGTAGAGAAACTACTGCAGGAAATACAGGACAACATGCTTGCGAAAGCCAAAACAATCCTCCAAGACAAAACTTCCTCGGTGCAAAGCTACGATGAATTCAAGAAAATACTTGAGGAAAAGGGTGGTTTCATCAAGGCAGCATGGTGCGGAAGCCCAGACTGCGAAGCAAAAATTAAGGATGAAACAGGCGCTACCATCCGCATTCGACCCTTCCAAATAGAGGAGCCAACAACTAACTGCATCATCTGTGGAGAGAAAGCTAAGGAAACACCGTACTTCGCAAGGTCATACTAACCTGTTTCGCTCAGCTCGATACAAGTTGACTTGCAACGTCAGCTAACCCCAACTTTTCCAACGTTTCTTTTGTTGGAATGCCATTTTTGTTCCAGCCGCGCTTCTGATAGTAAGTATCAAGCATGGTGTTGTATTTTTCTAAGTCAAGCACTGAGCCCTTCAGCGGTCCTTCTGTTCAGAGGTTCTTTGAACCAGCGCATGGGAGGAACATCCAAATCCCGACTCCAGTTGTCTCCATATTCCCGCACCCAGAAAGCTCGGATTAAATTGAGTATTCGGTCGCCAATCTGGTTTAGCTGCTCCATAGAAAAGCTCTCGTCCAGTTGATGCCTGCAAGTATTTGTGATACCATTCAAGCTCAAAGCCTAGCGAACCATAGGGAAAACGGCAAACGGTGAAGTGCTTCGAATGCTCCGCCGCGTTGAAGTTGGGTTTTGATGAGGTAGTTGACTTTTTCTTCGTCGTATTTTTCTCTGCCAGCTTTTTGTTCCCAGGTAATTATCCAAGCATCTTTGTGGTGGGCTCCGATAGAGCTGGTGCCGTATGCCAGAGCCATGCCGGGTGCAATGTGGCAATCGTAGGCGGAGACTTCTAAACCTTTAATATGCATCGCCCAATCACCAGAGCCTTTGCCTATAGTTGCGGCTGCAGATCGTACACCTTCAGCTAAAACAGCTCCTAAACCCCGTTTGTAGGCAATATCATTAATCAACGCTTTAATCGCATCGAAGTCGCCCCACCCAATCTTCTCGGGGATTAGCCCTTTCTCTGAGGCTTCCATGGCAAATCCAATTACATTTCCAAGAGAAATAGCGTCAAAGCCAAATTCGTCAGCCAAGCGGTTAAGGGTAGCTACTTGGGCAAGATTTCCCAAGCCAATGTTTGAGCCAAGCATAACCACGTTCTCATAATCCAACTCTGAATCTTTTCCTTCGCTGTCCTTAACAACGTTTCCACAAGTCATGTTGCACTGTGGACAGCCTCTGTTGGAAACCTTCATCTTCTCCATTGTAAAACCGCTTATTCCTTCTGCTTTATCGAAAACGCCCTGTTTGTAGTTGAAGGTGGGAAGGCAACTGTTTTCTTGACACCACTCGACCGTTGACATTGTGCCTTGTCTTTTCCAGAAACTGTAGAGAGGTTTAGTTAAAAGTTCCTTGTAGCCATCCACTGCCAGCCGCTTCATTTCATCGGGATACGCAAGCGGGATTGGCTGAGTGCCTTCGACTACTATGGCTTTGAGGTTTTTGGAGCCCATGACAGCTCCCATTCCCGGTCGTCCGCCAGCACGCCCTTTTTGAGAAACGACGTTGGCGAACTTGATAAGGTTCTCTCCTGCTGGACCGATAGAGATAATACCTGCTAACTTGGAGTATTTTTTTCTGAGTTGATCTTCAACTTCAAAGGAGCTTTTACCCCATAAATCACCGGCATCCAAAAACTCCCATGCTCTATCTTTTACGTGGAGAATGACGGGTGTGGATGCTTTGCCTTCGATAACTAGGGCGTCATAGCCAGCTTTGCGTATTTCTACAGCCGCCCAACTGCCAGAATTGCCATCCCCGTAACCGCCGGTTAAAGGGCTTTTTGAGGCGATGACAAGTTTGCCGCTGTTAGGCAACCCGATTCCAGTCAAGGGTCCTGTGGCAAAAATTAGTTTGTTTTCAGGTGAGAGAGGGTCGGTTCCCTGTTTGAGGGTGTCCCAGAGAATTTTGATTGCAAAGCCTCTGCCGCCCAAAAAATTCAAAGCTAAATCTTCCCTGTAAGGTTCAGCTTCAGCTGTGCTTTTGGTTAAGTCTACTTTTAGGAAAAAACCAGTCCATCCCTGCATAATTATTCACAAAACCGATTTGTACTTAGGGTAACTCGGAAATAAAAACGTGATGAGAAGGGATTTAGGCTGCAAAAATCTGTTAACGATCTACCTGTGTGTTTTGCATTGGGTTTCTATAAATCCAAAAGTCTTTTTAAGAAAAAATTAATTCAAAATTCGAAAATAGTTGGGTTTTAGGATTGAAGCAGCAGGATGGCTTTTGCTAAGTCACCGTCGCAGTCTTGTAGGGCTTCTTTTGCCTTTTCCAGGCTTTTGCCTGTTTGGTCGGCTACCAACTGTACGTCTTCTTCGGAAAACAATGGAGCCGCAGCCGTTGTTGCTCCTCGCTGTGATGGGGCTTGCTCGCTGACTTGGCCGCCGATTACCTGATACATCTTTTGTCCTTGAACTTGCAGAATTGCTACTTCGGGTTCATCGATAACTATGTCTTTGCTTGCGGTTCGGATTATGACTTGTTGGACATCTGCAACCGAGTCCATGTTCATACCCATACGCTGCATCATACGTTTTTGCTCTCGAGGATTCATGCGTCTATTCAATGATTACACTTCCAAGAAATACTGCATTAATACGTGATATAAACTTAACTTTAAGAATAGCATTTCATCGTTGGCTGTGAGATTCTTATGAGGTTGCTAGAGCATCAATGCTTTCAACTTGTCCCGTATCAGCCCAAACTCCCACGGCTATTTGGCTGACTCCGCCAGGGTACGTTTTATCAAGGTAGAATGTCACGTACCAGTATGGGTACAAGGTAAAAATGTCTGAATCCCCAGGTTTTGGATAAAATTGTGCTGACACGGGGTTGTCTAAAATTTGAAAATTACTTACCTTTGTTCCACTCACTGTCCACGAGTAACTTTTTGCGGCGTTCTTCGCTATAAGCACGGCTTGCTCTTTTGAGACATCTATTTGGGTGCTTCCGACTTTGAACAAGAGCCAGTCATCACTGAATTCAGTTAGAATCTTGTTCTGGTAGGATACGTGGAGACTTTTTGCTTGGAAGTCAGCTCCATTTTTGGAATACATCAGCAGGACATCAGCGTAATCATCGTAGGATGAAAACTGAAGCTTCACATCGCCAAAGGCCTGGTCGCTGCCATTATCTTTCGCTGAAGCCATAAGAGTACTTACTTGATCCATGTAAGAATCATTAAAAGCAATTCTGTATCTGTCAAGTAATCCTTGACAAGTCTGAAAAACATCCGTCGGCTGCGGCACAGTGTAGATCAAAGGAAAACTCGGTGAACCCTCAAGCTGATTTATCTGAAGCAACGAAAAGTGGCCGTTCCTAAATCGCATAGTTAAATCAAATCGGCTTGCGTTGTTTACAAGCGAATACTGCAAGATTTCTTCGATGATGCCACCTAAATCTGCCCTACGCTGCACAGTATCCCCTTTGAGGGTCAACTGGTACTTTGAAGTATCAATTTGCAAGACATTGTTGATTAAAATTTTTGCTTGTTCAGCGTCGTTTGAAGTGTTCGATAACAGTAACTGTCGGTTTTGAGCTACAACATCAACATAGTCCTTTTGGAGAGCATTGAAGTCGCTTGACAACTTGTTGAATGAAGAGAACTGAATAAAAGACACACTTGCCAAAAGCACAATGGCTATGATGAAGAAAGCGTAGAGGCTCTTCCATTTCAAGGGTAAAGCAGAAAAACGTTTAGTACGTGTATCTGGTACTTCTTCTGCTCCCCGCATCATTATAACGGCTGCTTTACCAAAGCTGGAAAGCTCATAGCGTCCACCTTCATCTTTTATGACAAGGTCGCCCAAGTTTTCTAGATGGTATGTTAAATGAGAACTTGTGATCCCGAGTTCTTCAAGCATCTGAGAGTAAGTTACTTTTCTTTCTGAGAGCATACGGAGGATTTTGCGGCGAGCTGAATGTCTAAGAGAACTGAACATTACAGAGTAGATTTCTTCTTCCGAATCAGACACTCCAATGCCCCTGTTCTATGAATTATAGCTTATTACATTATAAGTTATCTGGAAAAACCCTCAGAAAATTCCATGAGAAAAGCAAAGCAGAAAGAAATGTTTTTTTTGACAAGATTTCTTGTGACAAGAAATCTTTACAAGAACGATTTTATGGGTTAGGTGCTTTAGTTGTGATTGTCTGAGGCTCCCAAATGATTACCGCTGCATCTGAGACCAAACTGAAGTGCATCACGGTCATGGTTTTCGAGGAGAATGGAAAAACAATTCTCCAGCCTATAGTCAGGGGACAAGATGTGCAGCACATTCATGAATTATTTAGGAAGAATACCTTGGAGGTTTGGCTTCCAAACGGCCGACCAGATTTTGAACAGTTTGATGTTGGCATACTCAAATACAAGCAGGTAACTCAGCCCTCGAAACTGTGTAGTAGAAACAAAAAAACAGAATGCCTAAAGAACCATTTTGAAACAATCGTTTCCTGCAAACAATGTTCTCTCTCTAACATAGAACCTCAGACTAAAAATAACACCGGAGCCGCCCAGCTTCCCAACTTATCTTTCCGGTTGCGGAGGCTGGGCAGGTGTTCACCGTAGTTAGTTAATGGTTTGAAGTAGTTGCCCTAAGTTGAGAACGCACAGCGGAAAAAACTGTTGATGCTGTTAATTAACGCGTTCTGAACATTGGGAGCGGTATAAATGTAACACAGGAGAACAAGAAAATGGGAACTGTACAAATATCAAGCCCAAGAGAAGAAAACAACCAGACCCTAACTGGAATTCTAAAATCCCTCGACGCTAAATGCAGCAATTGTGCTCCCACAACACCTCTTGAATGCATAAGCCGATGCCAGGTGTATAAACTAAAAAACGAGTTAAGAAACCTGCGGGAAAAAATGGAGAACCCAGACTACATAAAAGAACTCTTCAACGTCCTAAAAAATGAAATCCGATTTAATGTTCTCCAAGCAATCGTTAACGGTGGATGCTCAATTGGTCAATTACATCAAATGCTGAAAAAAACGGGGGACAATTACAGCCAACAAAACCTAATCGAGGAGCATCTAATTCCTTTGATAAGAGCCGGTTTAGTTACTGAAAAACGAGACGAATACTGCACAACCATGTTTGGCGGCCGATTAACCGAGTTACTAAAGAATTTCTCGGAATATGTCCAATTGCTTCCAGCACACTCGGAATGCCATGAAGAAACCGTTTTGCAGACCTTGCTTTCAGGACCCAAAACTTTTGAGGAAATTGAAGCTCTTATTCCGCCAAAAAGCACTTCACGAACCCTAAAACGCTTACGCTCAACTGGCTTAATAGAAACCCCAAGCGAAAGAGACTACGTTTTCTTCTTCAAAACAATCCGCGACCCAAACAAAGAAACTTTCAATGCCTCCGAAAGAAAAGTTTACGATGCCCTCGCACTGGAAGGGTCTTCAGTAGGAAAGCTATCTAAGGATACGGGAATTTCTCCGAGAAGAGCATACAAATGCATTAAAGTCTTGAAAGGAAAAAAACTGATTTTCCTAAGAAAAACACCCAAGGTCTATACTTTAACTTGTAAAGGTGAAATGTTAGCTTGGTTACTGCAGGAAATTCAGCATGTAGTCGAAGACACATGGATGTCGTCTAAACAGGTCGTTCAGACTGCCCGAATAAACTAAGTTACTTCTCCTTACTTCCGTGGCGCACCTTGACAGCTACGCCCGTTTTGAAAGCCATCATCTCTCCGCTCGAAAGAACGGTGCGTCCAACAGCCAAAACCTGTCCATCCTCATCTACGGCTATTACTTCGTCTTTTGCCCCCACTTCCTCATCAACCTTGACAACGTGAACAGCGAAGACGTCTCCTCCTTCGGCAATAAACTTGGAAACATCATTTTTCACGGTTACAAAGCATTGTGCAAAGGGAGTTTTTTCTGCCATTAAAACTGCAGCTTTGATGCTTAAGGAAAGTACCCCATCAGTCGGACGCAAAGTAGCTAACCTCTCACCATTCAGGTTAATGAAGCGAATTCTTCCAGTCCTCGGTGAATATTGAATTTCGACGTTACTGGGAAAAAGCTGTATACCTACGCCTTTTCCGAATTGGTAGTCGGCTACGGCCCTTATTTTTACAAGTGAATTCTCCATGGAGCATCACGTTAAGGTTGTTTCGACAAGTATAAACACAACAAGATTATAAAGACAGTTAAAAGGTGAACGTTTCTTGAGATGTGAAGTTTGTGGACGCAAAATACATGATGAACCCGTTAGAGCCGTAATAGAAGGAGCCAAATTAACAGTCTGTTTAGAGTGCTCTAAACATGGGAAAGTAATTCTACACGAAGAACCAAACCTACCATTTGCTCCACCAAAAGTCCCATCCGTACATCCATCTTCTTCCTCAACTAAATCTTACATGCATTTACCAGTTATCCAGAAAAAACCCCCTATTCCCCAAGTAAAATTGACTACGGAACTCACGGATGGGTACGCCGGCAAAATTCGAGTAGCCAGAGAAAAACTTGCCTTAAGCCATGAAGACTTGGGTAAAAAAATCAATGAAAAAGCCTCATTACTTAAACATATAGAAACAGGAAAAGTGGCACCTAACAACCTGTTAGCTGGCAAACTAGAGCATGCTCTAAGAATTCAGTTGATGGTTCCTATTGCTGACGAAAAAACTGTAACTCACGTTCACAGGGCTGCAAATGAAGAGATGACTTTAGGGGACCTCGTCGAGTTTGATCCAAAAAGCGGGGAGGAGCCCACGAAACGAAAGCCATCATAGCTCAACGAAGGTTGAATCGCGAAGAATCAACTTTAGATGAACTAAAAGCCTTAGCGCAAGCTGCCGGCTACACTGTTGTCGGTACAATGGAGCAAACCAGACCACCTGACTCACGGTACCAAATTGGTGCTGGCAAAGTTGAAGAACTAGCCCGAATGGTCGAAGAAACAGGCGCCACAAAAGTAATTTTCGACAACCAACTCCGAACAACACAAGTCTACAACCTAGCCAAAGCAACCAAAGTAGAAGTCATCGACCGCTTCCAACTTATCTTAGAAATCTTCACCAGAAGAGCCACAACAACTGAAGCACAACTACAAATCCAACTGGCAATGGTACGACATGAACTAAAACATGCAAGAGAAAAAGTGAGGCTGTCCAAAGGCAGCGAGCAGCCGGGCTTTATGGGTCTTGGCGCTTACGAAGCAGACGTTTACCGAGACGCCATCAAAAGGCAAGTTCAAACTATTCTCAAAAAGTTAGAACATGTTCGGGAAAAAAGAATCATTCAGCGGGAAAGAAGAACGGAGCTGGGTTTTCTTACTATTTCGTTTGCTGGGTACACTAACGCTGGAAAAAGCTCGCTCTTCAACGCGTTAACAGAAGACACCGTCAAAGTGGACAACGCATTGTTCACGACTCTTTCCACGACGACGCGGATGGTGGAGTTTTCAAACCGAAAATTCCTAATAACCGACACCGTAGGCTTCATCGACCGATTGCCCTTAGCACTTATTGAAGCGTTCCATTCAACCCTCGAAGAAACTATCTTCTCCGATCTGATAATCATATTAATTGACTTAAACGAGCCCATCGAAACAATAGAGAAGAAAAACAACGTTTGCTTAGACACAATCGAACGTCTTGGAGCATGCGGCATACCAACCATAACTGCCTTAAACAAAATTGACAAACTAACCCCCGAAGAGCAACAAAAGAAACTTGAAGCCCTAAAAGACAAAGTCAAAAACCCAATACTGCTCTCAGCAAAATGTCAAACCAACCTAGACGAATTAAGAAAACAAATCTTGCGAATCCTAGAAAACTTCCAGCACGCCCAGTTTTCTGTCCCGTTAACTGGCAAGGCTATGCCCTTTCTTTCTTGGGTTCATGAAAAAACTCACATCGAAAAAGAAAACTATACCAATGATTCGATTGAGGTTGTTTTTGAAGCTGCTCCAAGTATAGCTGAGCAAGTGAGAAGGAAAGTGGAAATTTTAAATGGAAAATTCCAAACCATCGATTGATTTGTCCCAGATTTACGTCTTGCGATGGGGACATAGACCACAGCGGGATGTCCGGTTAACTACTCATGTGGCTTTAACCGCAAGGGCTTTGTGCGCTTCGGGCTTCATACTCTCAGACACAAAGGACACCCACATAGAAGAAACCGTAAACTAAAATCACTAAGGCATGGGGAGGAAATTTCCATTTTGAAATGGGAATCCCCTGGAAAAGAGCAGTCCGCGAATGGAAAGCCAAAGGCGGCATCGTGGTTCATTTGACAGCTTATGGCGAAAACATCCAGTCAAGCGATGTGATGAGCAGAATTAAGGCACTCAACAAAGAAGTGATGCTGTTAGTAGGTAGCCAGAAGGTTCCAGGAGAATTTTACTCAAGTGAAGTCTCAGACTTTAATGTGGCTGTTGGGAATCAACCGCACTCAGAGTGTTCCTCGCTTGCCATTTTTTTGGACAGATACTTTGGAGGCAAAGAATTAGCTCAACCCTTCGCGAAAGCCAAAATTGAAATCGTTCCCAAAGAGAGGGGAAAAGAAATCAGAAGCCAAATGGACAACGTCGATTTTTCTTAATGTTTGGGAAGGGTTTTATTACTTCAAGCTCCAATATTATGGGTATTAAAAAGGACATTAGAGTATGTTATCAACAATTGATGATTCAACCTTAACGAAAGTAGCTTTGGCTTTAGGTGGAGAGGAAGCAATTCAACTTATCGCTCATCTCAAAGGCGTGGAAGAGATAACAGATGATGAAATCGCAAATAAAACTGGCATCCGCCTAAATTCAGTAAGAAAAATTCTCTACAAACTCTACGACCACTCTCTTGTAAGCCTAAGAAGGACAAGGGACCCAAAAACTGGATGGTTTATTTTTCACTGGAAACTTCAACCTGATCAACTTGAAGGTTTTATTTTAAGTCAGAAAAGACGTGTTTTGGAAAAACTCAGCGTCCGATTAGAATACGAAAAGAACCATGACTTCTACTACTGTGACAGCCCCGAATGCAAACGGGTTCCCTTCGAAGACGCAGTTGAACTTGTTTTTCATTGTTCATCATGCGGCAAAAACTTGGTGCATTTTGGGAACGAACGGATGATAAGTCAACTTTCAGAGAAAGTTGAGGTCCTAAGGAAGGAACTGGGTGAGTAGCGGGCTTCCTAGTAGGGAGCAAGCTATAGAACTTCTCCGCAAAACCAAGTGCTCACCTCAAGTCATAAGGCACTGTATAGCCGTCGCAGATTTAGCAGTGGAAACGGCAAGGCAACTTGAAGGTATGGGACTAAGAATTGATGTTAACTTAGTTGAGGCAGGTGCACTTTTGCATGACCTTGGCCGCTCAAAAAACCACACCATCGACCACGCCCTCATCGGAGCCCAAATAGCACAATCCATAAACTTACCAGAGCCAATAATTAGGATAATTAAGCGGCATGTTGGAGCCGGAATCTCAGCACAAGAAGCAGAATGGCTCGGTTGGCCAAAAGACATCTATAGCCCACAAACATTGGAAGAAAAAGTTGTCTGTTACGCCGACAAATTAATTGACTACGGCAAAAGAAAACCAATTGAAGTAGAGATTGAAAAGCTGCAAAAAGAAAATAGAAAAGAAGCCGCAGAAAGAGTTAGAAAGTTAAATGAAGAAATAACCAGCTTACTAGGCAACAAACCATGACTACCTTAACATTATTGGTTAAAGCCTCAAATCTTGGGCAAGTTAAACAAATAGATGAACTCCTAAAAACCCAGTTCGAAGAATTAGACGTCGAAGTAAAAGTATTAACTAACTCGGCTAACAAATGGGTTCAGGTCTCGCTTTCAGGTGAAGATGAAGCTATAGCTGCAAGCTACATCAACAAGAAAATAGGCACATGTCCCACAAACCTAGAAAATGCAAAAAACCTGCCTTTTCTAAAAGGGTATGTTTCAAAACTTGACTTCGACAGGCAAGAGTTGATTGTGGATGTTGGGATTTTTGAACCCAAAATAGTCTTAGCCATCATACCTTTGGCTCGTTTGCAGACTCAACTGGTAAATGGCAAAGCGGTGGATTTGAAGAAAATCGCAGAGATGTACAGTATAGCTGAACGTTTACCCCTAAGCATAAAACCAATTTCTTCTGCAACTGAGGAAGCTGAAGGTCTGCAGGCGGAGTTAGCGGTAGAGCAGGTAAAGAAGCTGCTTGATTGGCAACAGTCTTTGCTTGATAGGCTCATCATTTTGGGTGCTTCAAAAGAAAAAATAGAAGAAGTGCTCGAACGGACACGTTTGAACCGGGACGTGATTGATATCGAAACATTAGGTATGTTTGAGCATGCTTTGACCTGTAAGCTTGGGACTAATGCGGCGGGTTTGGTTTCGATAGTTGGTAGATACTTGAGGAATTCGGTGTTTGTTGTTTTTAATGCGAAGAAGAGTTTTGATTTTATGGGTGAATAAGAATTAACCCTATAATAATGTACATTGATAATTGAATTTTAATTTAAGGGGGAGGGGCAAATGAGTCAAAGTGAAGAAAAAAGAAAATACAGAATCGACATAGGCGCTTATGGCAGCATAGGAATTGAAGCTCCAACCAAGGAAGAATGCTTAGAACTATTCAAAGAAGTCACAAGAACAAAACGTGACCAAAGAATAGACGAAGCAATCCGATAGCTGCAACTTTTAGTTCCATACTGCACTATTCATGGCTCAAGCAAATTCTAGCTTATCAATTATAGAACATCATGTTCTTCTTTGCAGTGCGACTCGTAATCCTTGCGGTTATCATAAACCTCTTGATCGATGGGGCATTTGAATTTCTTATCATCAGTCATTTCAGGTTTAGGAACTGTGACACGTGGCGCAGTCCTTTTTAGGTCAGATTTTTCGTTCTTTTTAGGCAAATATTTCACCTCCGACTTAAAATCGGAAAAGTTTAAAACAAGTATCTTAGCGATTGGATAGTTATTAAAAATATGTGACTGCATCAACCCAACAACCAACCAATTTATTTGCAGACGTCATTGAAAAAAATCTTATTTTCGATCCTGACCAAGAAAATTTGGCTAAAGAAAAAGTTTTAGACAATAATTCTGGACAAGAACGGCCACAACAACTGGAATATTTTTCACGGTTACAGGCGAGAGCGGCAATTTAGGTTTTAGCAACCTAACCATTCCAAAAAGCTTAGTGCCTCCGGAGTCAACGCCATTAATTTTCATAGATGGATTGCCACCGCAAAACCAAGGCTACACCCAATCCACGGACAACTACTATGTATGGTACACAACCCGCTTTAGCACACACCAAATAGCAATCATGTTCACATCAACCACTTCTTCCCCAACCCCCACAGCTACAAATGGGCAAACAAATTGGCTTCAAATTGCGTACGGTGTAGGGATTGCAATGGTGATTGTGGTTATAGTTGTGGACGGTATCTATTTTGTGATAAGCTGCAAAAGAAGTAAAAGCTAATGAAAAGTGGGCCGAGCCGGACTCGGACCGGCGACCTTTGGCTCGTAAAGCCAACGTCCTAACCAGGCTAGACGACCGGCCCACACAGGTGTTTGATAAAAGGACTACATTGATTAATATTAGAATTTTGTTTCTTGAGTGAACCTATTAATTTGATTTTTGCCTCAACAAAGAATTAACTTGCAGTTTTGCAGAAAGGTTATCGGAATGTGGTTGGACCGCGGGGATTTGAACACGACCCATAGTGGAGATGTCACTCGCAAACTCCTTTTTTTATGCCAATAATATCAAGTCAAGAGCAATAGAAAAATTAGCGTTAAACTTCAACCTGAAAAATCTCAATTTCGGTTATTCTCGGCAGAATAGACATTTTTCTGCCCATGCTTGTGGCATTTCTTTTTGGCAGTTGGGGCACATTAGGCCTTTTTCTCTTACGGTTTGGCAGGTTTGGCAGAAGAGTTTGAGGAATTCTGTTTTGTTGTCTGGTTGTTTTATGATGTGATTTACCATTTGGTCTATTAGGGCTAGGTATTTCGGGGGTGCTTTCTATGTTTAGGAGGTTGCCTCTTTCGCGTGCGATGTATCTGCTGACTGCGGATTGTGATAGTCCGAGGAGGTCTGCGGTTTGTTTTTCGTTTAAGTCATGTTTTTCGACTATGGATCTTGCCATTATTGCTTTTATTGCTGGCAGGACTGTTTTTACTCCTACTTCGCATGGTAGTATCAAGTTATGCACCAATTACTGTTATTTTTCGGGAAAGCTTACCTAAATATGCTTCATGTCACAGATTAGGACGCGTGTCAAGATGAGTAGCAGCAAAATAAAATTTACTAAAACAGTGATCGGTGCAGTTGCAATGAGGGTAAAGAAAGGAGGCTTCGTCTTTCCATACACTTTAAATCTTGACCGCGCACATAAAATGATTAAATTGAGGAATGGAACCGTAGATGCAAAACAACAGACATTTTCATCTCTTTATTAGTCCAAAGCACTTTGAAAAGTGTCTTGAATATGGTCTATTTGGCGTTAGCGAGGGAAAAATGAATGAATTAGCTAACGTTCACAAGGAAGATATAGCTTTTTTCTATACCACCGCAAAGATTGGTTCTAGGACGATAGGTCAAATTTACGGTCCATATGAAATGACAAGTGAACTTTTTTATAACGATACGGTAGTGTGGGAGGGAACTGAAGAAGATCTGACAAAAGACAAGTATCCTTTCAGGATAAAATTGAAATTACTTGAAGAGCACATATGCACTCAGCCAATATCTGTCCAGAAACTATGGGACCTAAAGGAAGAAGACAAAATCAGGACGATAATGGACAGCTCAGCACTCATTAACAAGGCAGTGTGTAATCTTTTTCCTGAAGAGGGAAAGCTTCTCTTACAGTCATTAATTCAAGCAAATCAGTTTCCTCTAAAAAGAACCAGATTATCTAGGTCATGAATTCGAGGAAAATGAAATAGACCTTTTTAAGAACCAAGGAAAAAATAACTCGTTTAAGAGGGAATCGCATCTAGAAACATATCTGTTAAAAAATTCCTCAAAACTACATGAACTTAGCGGATTCCCAGCTGAAAACAATGAGAAATTTCAAACAGATATTCTGAACCAAGTAAGGACATACGTGGCAGGAGGAGGAATTGATATCGTTTGTCTCTACAAAAAGAAGATAATCGGAATACCATTAATCCTAAGTACAGCCGTGTTTGAGTTAAAAAACGACGTTTTGGAAAAAGACAATGTAGATCAATTAATTGAATATATTGAGTGGACAACCAGACTAATTCCAGGCTCCAATCACGATATGATTCAGGGAGTACTTGTCGGATCGAAATTTGGGGTCAAAGATGAAAAAAAGAAAGAAGATTTGCTAAATCGCATTAAAGAGGCTGGACAGGAATATAGAATAAAAGCTTTTCAATACATTATCGATGACAAGAAAAAGGATGTGCTTTTTGAAAAGGTAAGTGAATAGGAGAGACGTTTATGTTAGATAGAAAAGTTGTAGAAGAATTCCTCTTCGAAGAAATTGAAGATAAGAACGTTCCTCGAAGAATTAATAAGCAAGAATTGGTGGCGGCTTTTTGCCAATTCGTCGAGGAGGACTACTATGAATGGTTAAAAGACAATTTCAACTCCTTTTTTAATCATGGAAATCCAGATTGGGAATGGATTGAGAAGTTCATTCGAGAAAAAAATAGCAAGAAATAATGATTCGTTCTATTTTTTACGCACAATATGATTAATGTTTATTTGGATAAAATACACTATTTTGATGTTTCCGATGATTGGCTAACTAAAAGTGTGAACAGTCTTGTCCTTGAAATTGATACAGTCCTTTCAGTAAACAGCAAAAATGAAAACTTGAAAGTGAAAAAAATAAAATCAAGTCGTTACTTGCCAACCTTGAGGCAGATTCCCTTGCAACAGCGAGAAGAGATGTACGAATGGGTATCAAAATACAGAAGCTTTTTGAATAGGGGTCTGACCTAAGAGGATTTTCACAAAGCAATCAAAACAGCATCCAAAACTCTGAGCTTCTCTTCAACACTTGGCAATGGCCTAGTTCGCTTTCAATTCGAGGGCAACCTCATTTGGCTAGGCAGGATCTCACCATAGACGCTGGATTAGTAATTGGAGTCTTAGAAGATAATGATGATAATGATGATACGGCTACTAGAAATTGCGATTGGGTGTTATCAATCAAAGATAAACCCAAATTAAACAATTTAACCTTCAAACCAGCAGCCAGGACATTATCGCGCTAAAAGCGCTAATCAGGAGCAAGAGACAAAAACGGAAGATGCGAGAAGAAGCAACTGATGCTGATGCAACAGCATTTTGCACAACTGCTGCATCTACCA
>CAWFTD010000024.1:0-67461 GCA_963818655.1 Candidatus Bathyarchaeota archaeon | reverse complement strand
CGGCCCACACGGGTATTTGATAAAAGGACTACATTGATTAATATTAGAATTATGTTTTTTCAAGTGACGATTTATTGAAATCTTGCGCCAAAAAAATTCTCCCAAAAGGTTGTTTGTTGGCGATGTTGAAAGCGGGTGGGGAGGGATTTGAACTCTCGACCCCCAACTTAGGAGACATAGTTGGCGGGAATAAATTGGGATTTATCAATAATAATTACAAAGTTTTCTTATCTAACAAATATGGCTATAGACAGTATGCTATTGCACGATTCAATAGCTGGATTAGTATTTGGAGCTTTAGAAGATAATGATGATAATGATGATACGGCTACTGGAAATTGCGAGTGGGTGTTATCTTTCAGAGATAAACACAAATTAAACAATTTAGCCTTCAAACCAGCAGCCAGCGACATCAACGCGTCTAAGAGCGCTAATCAGAAGCAAGAGCAAAAACGGAAGTGGGAGAAGAAGCAACTGATGCTGATGCAACAGCATTTTGCACAACTGCTGCATCTTTCAGAAGTAAACTTTAGCCGGCTCCCCATTTTTTCATCGACATTAAAGCTAAAATTAAGATTACCCAGAGCGCGATTTCGATCCAGTTGTTAAAATCTTGCCAATTGCCTTTTGCCCCTGACCTCTCCAGAAGAGCTAATATAATTTGCCCACTTATGATAAATTGCTGCTAGATTCGTAAGGGGTGCGCTCGTTCACAAAAAGCTCTACTCACAAGAAGATTCCTAGAATCATTCGCGAAATTCCTTTATTGCGCACTTTGAATCTTGTGCAAACAACATTTCTTGGTGTGGGCACAGCAATTGGGGGAGTAATGTTTGCCATTATGGGTAGAGCCGTGAGCGAGGCTGGACCTAGGATTGTGGTCACTTTCTTGATTGGAGCTTTCTTTGCTCTTCTTATGGGGCTTTCTTACGCTGAGCTTGGATCATCTGTTCCAAGCTGCGCGGGCGGAGCAATAGCTTTTGTAGGACGCGCTTTCGGCAAAAAAACTCCAACGTTCATAGCCGGATGGTTTGACTGGGTGGGCAGCATTACTGATTGCGCTATCGGTTCACTAGTTTTTGCTCTTTCGGTCAATTATTTCCTTAGGTGGGTAGAGCCCTTCACGTTGGCTATTCTAACTTTGATTGTATTTGCTCTAATCAACTTTAGAGGAAATAGAAGCATGAGCATCGTCCAGTTAGCCCTCACTGGGGTCTTAATTTTTACACTTTGCTTTTTTATGGCTGGCTCCTCACTGAGTTTTGAGACAACCAGATTTGAACCATTCTTTCCAAAAGGAATATGGCCCATGTTCGCAATGGTGAGTTTTATTTTTCCCACATACGCAGGGTATGAGTCAATTACTCAGATGTCTGAAGAAGTCAAAACTGCGGGGAAAACTATCCCAAGAGCCCTTTTTCTAACTTTGACAGTTATTACACTGCTTTTTGTAGGCGCATCAATAGCTATGGTTGGCTGGTGCTCCACCAGAAATCTACGCTAATTCTGCTACTCCCTTGCAAGACGTCGCTACCTACTTTGTGGGTCCGGTAGGCGGCGCATTAGTGTCTGCTTGTGCCATGGTTGCAACATTAACTACCATTAATGGGTCCATGGCAGGTGGAACACGTATAGCCTTTGCTTTGAGCAGGAATGATTTCTTGCCATCGATCTTCAAGAAAGTTCATCCAAGGAACAGAACTCCATTTGTAGCGCTAGCATTAACTACTTTAATAGCCATCTTTTTTGTTTTGACAAGATCAATTGATTTCATTGTTTACGCGATAGCGCTTGGCTACTCTGTTACAGCAATCATGGTGGCATTAGCATTAATTCGTTTGAGAAAGACTGAACCCAACCTTTACCGCCCCTTCAAGGTTCCACTTTATCCATATGTACCTATCATAGCCATTGCAGCATTATTATTTATGATAATAACAATGAGTTTGGAAGCCTTAGTTTTAGGAATCACTTTTGGAGGCGTAGGACTGCTTCTTTTGTTTGTGAGCAAAAGAATTAGAAAAACCCAAAAAACGGAAGAACTGGTTATATAACAACCAAAAGAGGTTTAATCACAATACTTTTTAAATGTTAAAGTTATCTAAGAATTGGTTACCTATTTGCGAATAATGATAGTCGGTGCGGGCGACATTGGTTTACCATTAATTCATTACCTATCCGAAAGAGGACACCTTCTCACTGTCATAGAAAAAGACGAAGCATCATGCAAGCATATAGTTGACCATGCGGACGCAGCTATTTTCCAAGGAAGCGGAGAAGAGAAGGAAATTTGGAAAAACTTGGAAGCAGATAAAATGGACGCTTTGATGGCCTTAACAAACAATGATGAAACGAATATTGCCGTCTGCGAGATAGCCAAAAGGGACTTTGGAATACCGTTTGTAATCGCAAGAGCTCATCAGCCTGAGAGCATAGATTTAATGAAGACGGCTGGCGCCGACATTGCTATTTGTCCATCGATAGAGACTCGCCGCTTATTCTTGAATGCTATAGAAAGCCGAACAATAGAAACTCTCTATGAGAAAGCAAACGTAGGTTTCAAGATTGTTTCAGTTATTATTCCTCAAAATGGCGTAGCAATCGGTAAAAATAGGATTAGATTTGACGAACCCGAAAAGCTGAGGATCGCCAGCATATTTCGCAATGGCGATTTCGTTTTTCCGGCGGAATCTTTCATCTTTAAAGGAGGAGACAGAGTGCTTCTTTTGGGTGAATCAGAGACAGTAGAAAAAGCTGCTGAAAAACTCAGAGAAGCTGAAATTACATAAAAACTCAATTAGAGCCTAAACTATGATAAGAATTCCAATAATAGTCTACCAAATTGCCTTGCCATTTTCTATAGAGCTTTTACTAAAAATAGCTATTGTGGGCATAATTTTTCTTGCTACTTGGATAATTTCCATAATCCTGAGAAGTCTTGTCTCGAAAGCGAAGGGTAAACTTAGCCAAAGTATGTCTCGACAAATAAGACGACTTGTGACCTGGATAACCTGGGTCGTAGGAATTTTGATAGCATTAAGTCAGGTTGGCTTAGACCTAACAATATTATTGACCCTCGTTGCCTTAGGCGCAATAGTTTTGGCAATTGCCCTTAGACATGTATTATCAGACTTGGTTTCTTACGGAGTCATAAAATCATATGAACCGTTTAAGCTTGGAGATTGGGTTCAAGTTGGCAAGTTTTTTGGAAGAGTTGTAGATATCACATGGGCAGATACAGTTCTGATGACTCCTGACAATGAAACTGTGTACGTACCCAACTCGAAAATTACTCAAAATATAATAGTTAACAAAACAACTCCGGGTGGAACTCGTATTGCGATTTCAATAGTGATAAGCAGAGCGCTAGATCTTTCAGAGGTAGAGAAGGCGTTATTAGATATTGGTTCAGAACTCAAAGAAGAGCTTATCCCTGAATTTGTACCTGAAGTTCGGGTGACCAATCTAAGTACTCAATCGGTTAGACTGGCTCTTCTTCTGAGAATTAATAATCCTGCGAAGGGCAGACTAATTGCCTCTAGGGTCAGGAAAAGAGCTAAGGAACGTCTAGATGAAATTCAACAAAAAACACAGCTATGATTTAAAAACTCATACAAAACCCGAAGTTTCTCCTCAACAATAGGCAACTTTTGGGCAACTTCAATGTAGGCAGATGAGGCTATGAGAGTTGCTGGAGAAGTTGTTGTTGTTATTGTTGTTGCAACTGCACGCTGCACACTGGGTTGCAACATATCTACAGAATTCAAACCCGAATTAAACAACTTACCCTTAACAGAAAAACGGTTCTTACTTAGAAAAAATTCTTCTAAACAGGTAGATGATGATTGGGATGTTGATTATTACTCTGAGAGCATTTATCCAAACTTGGTAGTAAATGAGGATGCCCATGCTTGTGCTCAGGGTGTAGATTAAGGTGAATATGGCGAAGGCTGTTCCCCACTTTTTCATCGACAGCAAAGCTGGAATAGAGATTGCCCAGAGAGCGATTTCGATCCAGTTGTTTAAATCTTGCCAATCGCCGTTTGCTATTAGAGTTATCATTAAGATGATGTTGATTGCCATCCAAAATGCTATTGCAAACATCACTGGTGACCTTTTGATTGTTAATTGACCCATAGGCTTTCCTTAGGGTCGATTTACTTGGAATTATGATATATTTGTTATTCATCTCTGACCAAGATTTAGCTTGTAAGTAATCGGAGGGTGTTTGTGGGAAGTTTTAAAATCTTGGGCATCAAGTATGCTATTGCTGGGAATCTTTGAGTGGATTGGAAAAGTTTTAGCGCCCTCTTAAAAGAGCACTACCAACTATTCGGAGTCTTAATTGGAGCTTTCCTTGTTGCCCTTTCAACTGGAACCTACACGAATTGGGACGCCCAGCTTGAGTTTGAAGCCGCTTCAAGCGTGGTTACCCGCGGGTTTCCTTTTGTCACAACGGGACTTATGATTAATCAGCCGCCACTGGGCTTCTATATGGATGCGCCCATTTTTCACCTATTTGGGTTATCCTACTCAAACGGAGTGGCATCCGCTGCAGCTTTTGGTTTGGGCTGTGTTGTCCTTGTTTATGCATTGGGGGCTTTACTTTATGGAAAGAAAAACGGGGTTGGTGGCTGCCGCACTCTTCGGAATTGTTCCCTGGCACGTTTACATGTCAAAAATCTTCCTTATCGACAATCAAAGCCTATTTTTCAGCTTACTCTTTATTGCGACGGCGGTTTTGGCGGTTCGCAAGAATTCTCAGAAGCTAATTGCTGTTGCAGGGGTCTTTTTTGCCGTAGCGTTCATGACTAAATTGTTTGCTGTGTTTATGCTGGTTCCTCTTTTGCTTATGATTTTTCTTCAAAGAAAAAATCTCGAGTTTAAACTCACTCTGCGAAAAGTGTTGATCTTTCTAGTGCCATCATTTGTTTTGCAAGCGGTTTGGTTCGGAGGCATTGCTAACCAAAACTTCTTTGGAGTCTACTTCACTAGCGACATCACCCATCCCGAACTGGTAGCTAATCCTTCGCCTTTGTTTTTGCCCATAATCCTCGTTAAGAGCGCTGGGTGGTTTCTGTTTGCTGCGGGATTTTTCTCTTTGGCGCTATCAATTTTCTACAAGAAAAATTTTGCGAAAACTCTGTGGTTGGATGCTGTTTGTGTTGGAACCATAGCGGTTGTTGCAGGTTTGGACATGTTCTTTGTGTTCGGTCTCCATTTAACAGTGCCCTATGTCAGCGCTTTCAAATACAATTATTTGGCTTTGCCGTTTTACTGTTTGCTTGCAGCTTCTTTAGCGGCAAAAAGCGGATTGTTAATTAGTTCGGTAGATTGGAAAAACAAAATTCATTTCGTTAAGCCAGTTCTCGTTGGAGTGGGATTTCTTTTGCTTTTAGCGTCATTGCTTGAAAGTACAGCGTTTCTTGTCAAATGGGTTGGGTTTGTGGCTTTCGGCGTTGACTCCGTTACTTATTACCCATTTGACGTTTTCTCTGGAGCACAAAACGGGTTTTCACCATTATTACCCTATGTTGCGGTCGTTTTGATGATGGTCAGCGTGGCAGGTCCCTTTTTAGCAGGCATTTTGAAGGGAGTTTTTGGTTGGTTTTCAAAAGTTCTGAACAAGCTAATTTTTTGATCTATGCTTTTTTGATAGTAGGAAAACAACGATCGAGGCAATCAAAAGCAAGCTAAGTGCCAGGAACATACCTGTGTAGCGCAGGCTTGTGGAGAAGATTACTCCACTGACTATGGGTCCAAGCGTTTGCCCAATGTCCATGGTAGTTGATAGAAAACCCATTGAGGCACCCACCAAAGTGACTGGGACTAAATCAGCAACCATTGGCGAGGTTGAAGACAGAACGGCAGCAAAGGAGACTCCGTAGGCAACCGCTAACAAGAGCAGCAAAGGAAACTGGGTTGTGAACGGTATTGCCCCAATTAAAAAGCAGCTAGCAACGATGCCTACAACGATTGGTTTAGTTCTTCCTGTCTTATCTGAGATTCTTCCGATTAAGGGTCGGGCAACAACCAATGCAACAATCTCGCTGCCCGTGATTATGCCAACTGATAAGAGATCCATCTTCACCACATCGGTTAGATAACCAACCAAGAAGAACTCCACTGAGGCAAAAACAAAGTATTGGATAGCCTGAACAAAGCTGACTCCTAAAACGCTGGTGTTTTTGATTATGGTTAGCCATCCACTGAACATTTTTCGAGGCGCCCTTTCCACAGTTGTAGACACCTCAGTTGTGAGGTTTCTTTTCTCAGCCAAAAACAGCAACGCAATGACAAAAGCAGTGACACCAGCTATGCCGACGGCAACGTATAGGGTGAAGAAGCTTTCGTTTGTTGCAAAAAGTATGTAGCCACCTAAGAATGGCGCTAAAGCTCTGCCAACGGCGGTGGCGGAATTAAAAAGAGAGATGCGCTCTCCACGCTTGGATGGAAATATTGTAGCGATTGAGGCTTCAGCTACAGGCATGAAGATTGCTGTTGCGAACCCATGGTAGAATCGCACGAGTGCCAGCATCCACCAGGAACTCACCCCTAAATACAAGAAAGGCGCTGAAGCAAAAACAAAAGCGGCAAACAACAGAACTTTGCGTCTGCCAAAAACATCAGAAAGTGACGCAGCTGGTAAACTGATTAGTATTCCTGGGATGGTTGATGCGGAAGCCACTATACCCAGCAAATCGTCAGGGGTTCCAAGGCTTGTCGCAAACGGTTTTAACACGGGACTCTTGGACATGGTTGAGCTTAGGATAGCAAATAACCCCATTATGCAAATTACAATAAAGAAGACTTTCTGTAACCATTTAGCCCTAAACATACCAACAAAAGAAAGCTTTTGAACGAACTATTTTTTGTTTCCTATCCCCAGAAAAGAATGCTGTTTATTAATGGTGTTTTCATCTTCATTAAAGCTAATTGTGAAGGCAAGACAGTGAGCATTATCACAAAAATTCGGCGAAACGAATACTTCAAATCGGCAATCTTAATAGGGATAATCATCGCAGTTGTTTTGGGATTTTTCTTTGGCTTACAGATAGCACTCGGCACACCAGTTCCAGTCCGGGTTGTAGAAAGCGGCAGCATGTGCATTCCCTACGATGCCGCTTGTGACGGCTGGACTCATCCCTTCGCCCGAACTTTACACAAAGGCGACATAATAGTTATCCAAAAAGTAAACCCAGCTGACTTAAATGGAAATTACCCAAACAGCGACATTATAGTTTATGAAAACCCAACAGACCCAACTTCAACGCCTATTGTTCATCGCATAGTTAAGATACAAACTCTCAACAACACTCTTTACTTTCAAACAAAGGGTGATGGCAACAGCGCCAATAAGTGGCCAAGAATACCTGGTGTTGGCGAATACGATTCTAATACGCTGTGGACTACTGGACAGGGAGTTCCTCAAAACCTTGTAATAGGTAGAGTTGTTATGCGAATTCCATACTTTGGCTGGATTACCCTATTCCTAAGAGGTAATTCATGGGGATTGCCAGTAATTATAGGTCTTATACTGTTGCTTGTGGTTCTCGAATTCATTATTCCCATAGTCAGGGGCAAGAAAAGTAAACCGCAACAAGAAACAAAAAATGACAATGCCCCAATAGAAGATTATACCCTTTAAAAGAAGTCATCTTCGTTTGGGTACCCTTCTTAACGCAATTATGTTTTGGCTTAGCTTTTGACTCTTCAGAAATCAATTTATACTAAATTGACCTAACGTTTGTAGGGATAATTTTGGCTTCTCAAAAACTTTTAGATTTTCTAAACAAAGGTATAGCCCGTGAACTCCAAGTTAGTATACAATACATGTGGCAGCACATACAAGTTACAGGTACAGACGGCGCCATCGTGGAAGATGTTTTGCGGAAAACTGCTATCGCGGAAATGAAACATGCCGAACGCCTAGCCGAACGCTTAGACAATCTTAATGGTATAGCAACAACCAAACCTGACCCAATCTTTGTGCGGGGTAGCCTCATCGAAATGCTCAAACAAAACGAGCAAGACGAAGAAAAAGCCATATCACTCTATAAACAGGCAATTCAGGTTGCCTCGGAAGAAGGCGACTACACTACAAGGCGGTTGCTTGAAGAAATCCTCGCTGAAGAAGAAAACCACATCAACATATTCGGCAAACTCCTTGTCGGCATGACTGAACCGTTTACTCAACCAGGAACCTCACAAATAGAATAACAAAAGCAAAGTAACATTACAGAGTTCTGTGCGTCCCCACCAATACATATCAATACCTATATCAATCGCGGAACAGCCGTTTCTGTCAGTGATGCACAGTTTGAGTAACTCCTGGATCTTTAAGATGCCCAGTCTGCGGAATACAAATCGATATAGAGAACCCGCAAACAAGAATTGAAGTGGCATGCGATAGCTTTGGCGGCAAAAAATACTGTTTCTGCAGCGAAAACTGCCGACGGCATTTTCAAGATGATCCCCGGATTGCATACTTTTCAATGGAAATAGGAATCAATCCTAAGATGCCAACTTACAGCGGCGGCTTAGGTGTATTGGCAGGCGACATCGTCAAATCCAGCGCAGACTTACGTCTCCAGATGGTTGCCATTACCCTTGCCAGCAGAAAAGGTTACTTCCGACAAAAACTAACCGAGCAGGGCGATCAACTGGAATTTCCCGATGAATGGGACCCCGCTAAAACCTTAACCATCATGCCAAACAAAGTCACAGTAAACATCGAAGGACGCCCAGTTAAAGTTCAAGCTTGGTTATACGAACACCAAAGCATGACGGGCGGCATGGTACCTATTCTTTTTCTAGACACCGATACCGATGAAAACGCTCCTGAAGACCGAAGAATCACCGATTCACTCTACGGCGGCGACAAACGATACCGATTAAAACAAGAAATCGTTCTGGGCATCGCCGGCACAAGAATGCTAAAGTATCTTCCCTTTAAAATCAGAAAGTACCATATGAACGAAGGCCACTCCAGCCTTCTAACGCTTGAATTGCTCCGAGCAAACAACATGGATGAGGAGAAAGTTCGAAACCTCTGCGTTTTCACCACTCACAGCCCCGTGGAAGCCGCATTTGACCAATTCACCTATGAACAGATTGAACAAGTGCTGGGAAAAGAATACCTGCTGAGCGATATGAAGCAGTATGCGGGCGACGAAAACCTGAACATGGCCTATCTTGCTTTGAACTTGAGCAAATACATCAATGGTGTTTCCGTGGCGCATGTGGATTTCTCCAGAAAGCTTTTTCCCGGACGTTATATTCGTGCGGTCACTAACGGCGTCCACTCAATTACATGGACGAACCTATACTTCAGACAACTCTTCGATAAGTACATCCCAGGCTGGACCAACGAACCCATATTATTGGCAAAAGCCAGCGAAATCCCCAACCGAGAAGTCTGGGATGCTCACACCAAAGCAAAAAATGATCTTTTAGCTTTCGTCGAGAAAAACAACGGCGTAACACTAGACCCGCAAGCATTAACGATAGGTTTTGCTCGAAGAGCTACGGGATACAAACGTTCAACCTTGATTTTCTCGGATTTACACAGGTTAAACGATGTAAACCGAAAAGAAAAAATCCAGATGATATTTGCTGGAAAAGCCCACCCCAATGATACTGAAGGCAAAAAACTGATAAGACAAATCCACGATTTCGCACGTATCTTGAAAGATCAAATCAACATAGTTTACTTAGAGAATTATAATATGGAGATTGCTGCTAAACTGACCTCAGGCGTTGATGTCTGGCTTAACACGCCATTGCCGCCGATGGAAGCATCTGGAACCAGTGGTATGAAAGCTGCCCACAACGGTGTTGTAAACTTTAGTGTTCTCGACGGTTGGTGGATGGAGGGCTGCATCGAAGGAGTAACTGGCTGGGCAATAGGTCCACACCCACGGGAATTATTGCCTGAAAGCGAAAAAAGAGAAGCCGAACTCCAAGACCTCTACGGCAAACTCGAATACCTGATAATCCCAACATTCTACAACCAAAAAGATGCATGGATAACCCTCATGAAAAACTCCATCGCGAAAATTGCGTACTATTTCCAAACACAGTGGGTCATGCGCCGGTACATAACAGAAGCTTACCTAATCTAAACATGGTCTTAGGCAACCCCTCAAACCTGTAAAATGAAAAAAACTAAGATAGGACAGCTTCAATTTTCTTTTTTAGCTTTATCTAGCTTGTATAACACATTGAGTTGTCGAAGTAGTCTCTGGCTACACGAATCAGATTCTGATCTTGCGAAAGCATCGCGGATTCTTCAACCCAATCTGAAACTGTTATCAATGTTTTTAGGTCTGAGATAAGAAGCGTAACAGGGCAACAAAGTTGACGCACATCACCCAACCTCTTGAAGCCTCCACTCTTTAGCATTTCCTCAGTCATTGCAATGTTCAATTTGATTCTGCGTTTCTCTTGCGCTTGCTGAAGAGACAACTTAAGGTCCTTGAAAAGGCTCGGATACGAAACAAACAAAGTTACTTCCCTCGACGAGGCTTCGATTAGAGCCTTCATTCTGTTTGTGATGTTGTTTTGTCCTCTAATGATGTAGGCAACTTCCAGCTCGTCTGGTTTCTCGGCGCTCTCATAAATGGGTGATATCATATCGACTAGGACATCTGCTTCTTTTAGTTTCTCGTTTAGCCTTTCGGTTAACCGCTGTTTAAGGTTAGCAATTGCTTCTTTCGGAGGTACGGGGACGGTAAATTTTTGGGTTACCCATTCGAACTGTGAGCATTCCTTTTTCGCTGAGTCCTTCCAATGCATAGTAAATTTTTGTGTCTGGAATGCCTGTTTCTTTGCAGAGTGCGCTTGCTGTCATGGTGGGATGGTTGATTAGTGCAACGTATACTGTGGCTTCATATGTTGAAAGTTCCAGTTCCTTTAATTGTGCTATCATTCTGTCTCTAGAAGTGGTTTTCGAGATAGACATAGTTTTTCTCCTCTCTTCTGGTAAGGAGTTGTCAGATAATTCTTAAATAGTTTTCTCCACCATAAAAGGAAGTAGAAGAAAACTAACAGAGGAATAAGATGGAAACCAAAACAAAATTACTAATAGCAATCGGGGCAGCCGTAGTCGCAAACTGCCAACCCTGCCTAAAAACCCTCCTAAAAAAAGCAAAAGAAAACGCAGTGGAAGAAAAAGAAATCCGGGAAGCAATAGGCGTAGCTAGAGTAGTTCGGAAAAACTCAATCACGCAAATAGACAAATTCTTGGTAGGTTTAGCGGGAACAGAAGAAGCAAATGGCAACGCTGCAGAAGGGTGCGGCTGCTCCTAAACAAGACAACCTGAGGTGGAGGTGAGATAAACATGGAGAACATAAGTAAAAACGGCAAGGACAACAAACTCTTAAACGGCATAGCCTGGGGTGCATTCTTTGTAGTGCTAGGCATAGGCTGGCTCGCATCCATCGCTTACACAATAGATGTAGGAGCATACATAGCAGTCGGTGTTGGCGCCATCTTGGTCGCAATCAATCTAGCAAGACGCAGCATGGGCGTTAGCTTAAGCAAATTCAGTCTCTTCATCGGCTTAATCGCACTCGCATTAGGAGTCACAGGAATAATCGGCTATTCACTACCCCTAATACCAACAGTCATCGTACTAGTAGGTCTGTTCATAGTTGCTGAGGGCTTACAGAAAGTAACAACCCCAAAAAAACTGCAAGCATAACATTTTTCAAAGGACCTAAAGGGTCCTACTTATTTCTTTAAAAAAATTAAAACAAGAAAAATTTCCGAAAAAACGAACTTATTTGCTGTCACTATTATTAGCATGATGAAAACCAGTGTTTATTCTTCGGAACTTTAAAACCAAAAAACCGCGTCTTTCGATGTCTAGGTGTGGTTTCTTTAGAAAAAGTTATAGCGTAGGCATACATTAAGCCTAAACTAAATCAATTCATTGGACGGTTCATGTTTCATGCCTGAAATTCGCGTAGCACTCATAGGCGTTGGCAACAGCGCATCAGCCCTCATTCAAGGAACCCAGTACTATAAGGATGCAAAAGAAGACACATCGGTTCCCGGCTTGATGCACGTGAACTACGGCGGCTACCACATAAGCGACATAAAATTCGTCGCGGCGTTTGAAGTTAACAAAGACAAAATAGGCAAAGACCTCTCCGAAGCCATCTGGGTTAAACCGAACTGCTGCGAAAAATTCTCTGATGTCCCCAACCTTGGCGTAAAAGTTTCCCCCGCACCCATCCTCGATGGCGCTGCACCCCACATGCGCGAAACCTTCAACGTCTACGACGACAGCAAAACCCCCAAAGACAGCATCGTCAAAATCCTAAAAGAAACCAAAACACAGGTTCTCGTTAACTATTTACCCGTCGGCAGCCACGACGCAGTCCGATTCTACGCCCAATGCGCCATCGATGCAGGATGCGCATTCGTGAACTGCATGCCAGAATTCATCGGCTCCGACTCAACCAAAGAGTGGCCAGCAAAGTTCGAGAAGGCAGGACTACCAGTTTTAGGCGACGACATAAAAAGCCAAGTCGGCGCAACCATTCTTCACCGCACACTTGTCAGCCTTTGCCTTGACCGCGGCGCCATCGTAGATGAAACTTATCAGTTGAACCTTGGCGGCGACACAGACTTCCAGAACATGACTGTAGAAAACCGCTTAACATCTAAACGCATCAGCAAAACCGAAGCCGTAACAAGTCTTGTGCCCTACGCGGTGCCAACAAGAATCGGACCATCAGATTTCGTGCCTTTCTTAAAGAACAAGAAAATATGCTACCTATCAATCAAAACCCGCGCGTTCGGCGACCGACCAATAAACATCAGTGCAAAACTCGAAGTCGAAGACTCACCCAACAGCGCAGGCGTCGTCATTGACCTTATCCGCGCAGCAAAAATCGCTTTAGACCGCAAAATCTCTGGCGCACTCCTCAGCATGCCCAGCTATGCATTCAAGCATCCTCCTGTTCAAGTTCCAGATTCACAAGCTAGGCAATGGACAGAAGATTGGATAGCGGGCAAACGCGAACGCTAACCCATTTTCTATTTCATTAAACCTTTTATGTTGGATGCTAATTTGGTAACTCAGTAACACTTAGAAGGTTCATGTCATGGTGAAAGTTGAATCGTACGAAGTACCAGAAGGTCTCTATTTCTCTAAAGATTTTGGATGGGTAAAAATTGAAGGAGACAAAATCCGCATGGGCATCACCGACTACGCTCAGAAATCGCTGCGCGAAATCGTTTACGCCGAATTGCCAAGCGTTGGAACCGAAGTAAAGCAAAACGAGCCTTTCGGAACACTCGAATCCGTCAAAGCCGTCTCCGACCTCATCTCCGCTGTCAGCGGAACCATTGAAGAAGTCAACGATGAAGTCCAATCTAAACCCGAAACCCTAAACGAAGATCCCTTCGGAAAAGGCTGGTTACTTGTAGTTAAACCCTCAAATCTACAAGCTGAACTTGCCAACATTATGGACTTTGAAAAAGCCGTTGAATGGCATAAAGCCCAATCACAATCCAAATAGACAGGCGAAGTTGGATGGCTACGACGGGTAATCATCATCGGTGCTAACGCTGCAGGCATAGAAGCTGCCTCAGCTGCACGCAAAAAAGACCGAACTGCCGAAATCACCCTCATAACCAACGAGAAAAACGCTGGGTACTCCCGATGCGGCTTACCCTTTGTTATAGGCGGACAAATTGCGAATTTTAGGGACTTGATTGTTTATCCACCCGCATACTTCCAAATGCTCAAGCTCAACTTGCGCAGCGAAACCAAAGCCACAGCAATCAACACCAAGGAAAAAACCGTAAACATCAGCACCAAAGAAGGTGCCACCGAAGTTTTACCCTACGATAGCCTTGTTATCGCCACGGGTGCAGATTCTTTCATGCCACCGATTAAGGGTAAAGAAAAACCTGGAATTCTCAGCCTCCGCGGCATAGAAGATGGCGAAAAAATCGATGCAGCCGTTAAAGCAGGAGCCAAATCAGCAGTCATCATGGGCGCAGGCTTGATTGGTTTAGAAGTCGGCGTCGGCTTAATGGAACGGGGCTTAAAAGTTACAATCGTAGAAATGCTGCCTCAAATACTGCCTCAACTGCTTGATGCAGACATTGCAAAAATGGTTCAAGAGCACCTGCAAGAGAAAGGCATGACTATCCTCACAAGCAAAGGAGTAGAAGAATTCCTCGGCGAAGACAAAGTTACCGCGGTTATGGCTGGCGGAGAAAAAATCGAAGCAGACTTATTCATCAGCGCCTTTGGGGTACGCGCCAACACGAAACTTGCGGTCGATGCTGGTATACCACTTGGGGAAACCCGAGCAATTAAAACTAATAGCAGAATGGAAACCGAAGTAAAAGATGTCTATGCCGTTGGCGACTGCGCTGAAGCCCCAAACATAATCACCCACAAACCCATGTGTGCACAACTCGGAACCATCGCAGTTAGACAGGGCAAGGTTGCAGGCGCAAACGCTGGAGGCGATTACTCGCAGTTCACTGGCATATTAGCGTCAGCAGTGACTATGCTCTTTGAGATACAAGCCGGCAACACAGGCTTAACCGAAACCGCCGCAGCACGCAACCGCATCGAAGTCGTCACAGGAGCCATAAGCAGCAAAACCAGAGCAGACTATTTCCCAGGCGCCAAACCCATCAAAGTCAAACTCGTCGTCGAAAAAGAATCTCAACGCATCATAGGCGGACAAGTCATCGGCGGAGAAGAAGTCACCCAACGCATAAACTGCCTAAGTTTCGCCATCCAAAAAGGCATGACGGTACGTGAACTAGCAAAAGCCGATACTGCATATGCGCCGCCACTTTGCGAAACATGGGAACCCATGGTTTTAGCCGCTGAAATGGTCCTCATGAAACTGCGCTAAGCAGTTCCCACACTTTCTGCTTTTCTTAATTTTTAAACACCACACTAAAAATCACCAGTCTAATGCGCTTGTTTTCCGCCAATAATTCCTAGCTCACAAGTCAATGGCAAAATTATAAAGGGAGCGGACAACACAATTAGTTAGCTATCGGTGAAATGTTATGAGCGTTGCTGTTACTTATGAGCCATTTCAAGAAATTGTGATTATGGAGAAAACCCGTTTTAACACTCCAGAAGATATTGCGCGGTTTACTTCTGTTATTGCTGGGGGCAAGTTGGCTGGGTTGTACTGGGTTGATGGTGTAGTTTTTCTGTATTTTCCGCTTACAGCATCAACGGCTATTGTTGCAAAGGAACTGCTTGGAGAAGCGCAAGGTCTACTGGACGTTTGTGGGTTACTCAATGATGCCTAAATACATGCAGATCATCGAAACGAAAGAGAAGATGATTGTGCCTGTGGTTGATATTTCGTCTGATCCGATTCTCAAGTCGGTTGCTAATTGGTTAAAAGATCTAAAAGAATAAGCCCAACTTGAGGGCTTTTTTTGCCTCAGATATTTTTTGAGGGCACAGTTTTTTCTGGACAGGGCAGGGGAAAAAAATTTGTAGAGTTGCCCTGGTTTAAGCGGCAAGTTGAAGAGAAGTTGGGTTTTTCGCCTTATCCTGGCACCCTAAACATGTTTTTAACAGGAAAAAATGTTGAGAATCGTAGATTGCTTGAGATTTCGGGTGGTTTAACGGTTAAACCGCAAACAGGCTACTACTCAGGAGTCATGTTTAGAGCAAGCATAGATACGTTGGAGTGCGCGGTTGTGATTCCCATAATGCCCAACTACCCAAACGACGTTTTAGAGGTTATTGCGCCAATCTATTTGCGTGAAAAATTAAAGTTGGTTGACGGCAGCTTGGTAGCTGTGTCGGTTAATGTTTAGGACCGATTGTTTTTTTGAATGAGACCATGTATTCGGTTTCGCAGCCTGTCTTTTTGAGGTAGGCACCGTAAGCGACGAGGGCTTTCATGGCGCGTGCTGCATCTTCAGGTGATGAGAAGGAAGGAACGCCGAGTTTGTCAAAACGGGCGCGGGTGTAGAGGGCCATTTCTGTTTCGCCAATGTCGCACATAACGATGGGTTTGCTGTAGCTTTCCGCAACTTTCACTACGCCGTCGATGTACACTTCTCTGAGTCCTGGCATGTGGTGGAGCCCAAGAAGGATTATGCCGTAAACTTTTGGGTCCTGGAACATCAAATCAGCAGCCATAACAAACATGTCATCAATCACGGAACCGGTCAGGTCCACAGGGTTTGAGGTCGCAGCAATCTTTAGGATGATGTTTTGGTCTTTTAGCTCTTGGAATTTCTGCAATGTTTCCTCGGATAAACGGTCAACCGTTAGCCCTAAGGATTCACATTCATCAACGGTCATGACGCCGGGTCCGCCTGCGTCGGTTAAGATGCCGATGTTTTTGCCCATGGCTGGAGGCTGCATGGCTAAGGCTTTACCGATGTCAAAGAACTCTTCCATATCTCTTGCCCTGATTATTCCACCTTGCTCGAAGGCTGCGGAGTAGATTTTGTCTGAACCCGCAATTGCGCCCGTGTGTGAAGCTGCTGCTCTTGCGCCTGCCTCGCTTCTGCCTGACTTGATGATGACGATGGGTTTTTTGCAGGTAACCTTCTTTGCTATTTTAAGGAATTCTCGTCCTCTCTTAATGTCCTCAAGATAGACCAGGATGACTTTGGTTTCTTTGTCGTGGAGTAGGTAGTGGAGTATGTCGGATTCGGTGACGTCGCATTTGTTGCCGAAACTCACGAATTTGCTCACACCCATCTGGCGACCAGTCAAGTAGTCCAATGCGGCGACGCCGAAGGCTCCGCTTTGTGTAATCATGGCGATGTTGCCCGGCATGGGGCGGGGTGTTGCGATGACTTCTTCACCTGTGGTTAGAACTTTAGTTTCAGGTAAGAATAGCGTATCCATACCCGTTTTTGAGTAGTAAACACCCAGGCAGTTGGGACCTAAAACTCGGATTCCGCCCTTAGCTGCTGCGGCTACAACTTGGTCTTCAAGTTCCTGGTTGCCAACTTCCTTAAATCCCGAACTGATGATGATGGCGGTTTTCACTTTTTTAACCGCCGCCTCCTCCATGATAGAGGGTACAATTTTAGCTGGGACAATAACAACGATTAAATCGATTTCGCATGGAATTTTGGTTATGGATTGGTAGCATTTGAAGCCTAAGATTGAGTCTTCGTTTGGGTTAACGGGGTAGAGTTCACCTTTGAAGATGCCGCGTTCTTTGTTTATGACGAAGTTTTTGAAGATAACGTGTCCTGCTTTGTCGACTTTTTTTGTGGCGCCGATTACTGCGACTGAATGCGGGTTGAAGAATGCATCCATCTTTTGTAGTGTTTCTTCCATACTTTATCCCAACGTTTCGCTTAGGGCTTGCAAACCAAGTTTTATGTTTTGCTACCCAGATAAGCCGGTTTTGTTTAATTGCTTATTTATTTTCTCTGCTATTAACTTTGTTTAACGGTTTTTCGCACGATCACTATAGGTTTGTGCCTGATTGCCTCAAGCATCTCCCAAGTTACATCGTTAACTTCCACACCGAACCTTGCCGCCATATCCCAAACTGTTGCGCCTGAACCGGGACCTCGGGCTTTGTCAGCGATGTTGGTGATTTTCAACGCTTCACCCGCCGAAACATTGCAGCCAGCCGCCGATAGGGGTGTAGAACTTTTTTTGAGCCTAAGGATTCTGCCCAAAACGAAGGTGGTGCATGCGCCAAAGGAGTGTATACCTTTTAGGGGGTTGGGTCTTGGCGTAAAGTAGAAGTTATGGAACTTGTAGGTTTTGTCGGTGTCAGCGATGATTACACACACATTTTTGCCCAGTTTTTCCTGTATTTGACTTTGGATTTTCTGTGCCAATTCGCCAGAATTGCTTAGAGGTAGGCTTACATATGAGTAGGGCAGGTTGGAACCGTCGATTCCGCCTTCTGAACCAAACATAAGCGCCTGCCAAAACCCAGCGTACTTTAACGATACTTGTTTGTGGCGGCTCCCAGATTCAAGCGGGTAGTTTCGCAGTCGCTTCAGCAACCGCGGTCCAAAACCGCACAGTAAACCCAATGGGTAACCCCAGACAGTTCGCATCCAGAAACCTGCCAAAACCCTCGCAGTCAAACTTGGTTTAACTGTGCTCTCGTCAACCATATTTCCAAGCGAGGTTGAAACTGCCTTTTCTGATACCACAACAAAATCACCGTTTTCAACTTTGTCTTCTATGGCTTTGATGATTTTGTCGGTGTAGTTGCTGTGGGGTTTCCAGTAATTGGTTGTTACTGCCAACGCTGTGTACTTGGTCATTGACTGGCACTTACATCTGCAAAGTTTGGGGTTTGTATTAATAAAGGCTTAAGCCCTCGGCATCAATGCACGGTGAGAAAATGCTTGGGGCTAGAATAATGCGTAGGGGAAGCCTTGGTTGTTTTGGTAGAGTTTGCCTTTTATTGGGATCTGTTGTCCACAGACGGGGCATTTCATGTCGTTTGTTAGGTTCCAGTTGGTGATGTCGAAGCTGTTGCGTTTGATGACGGCTGTGTCGCAGTTGGGGCAATATGTGTTCTCTCCTGGATGACCGGGCACGTTGCCGAGGTAGACGTAGCTTAAGCCTTGGTTTTTAGCTAACATATAGGCTTTCTCCATTTCTTGAACGCTGGTTGCTTGGACGGTGGTCATTTTGTATTCTGGATGAAAACGCAAAAGATGAAAAGGCGTATCTTTTCCTAAGTAATCGCGTATCCAAATCGCTAAGTCTTTTATTCTTTGCATCGAATCGCCAGCTTTGGGAACCACAAGATTGGTTATTTCAATGTGGACTCCGCTGAGCTTTAGTTCTTTTAGAGTTTCGTAAATGTGTTCGACGTTGGGCACTCCCATAACGGATTTGTAGAAGTCGGGGTCAGCGCCGCCTTTAAAATCAACAGTTGCCGCATCCAAGTAAGGCGCAATGGTTTTTACGGCTTCAGGAGTCATGTAGCCGTTGGTGACAAATGTGTTAAACAAGCCTGCTTCATGCGCCAACTTTGCGCTGTCATAGGCGTATTCCATGAAGATGGTGGGTTCTGTGTAGGTGTAGCTGATTCCTTGGCACCCAGCGTTTTTGGCTGACTTTACGACTTCCTCTGGCGGAAAGGGGTTGCCGGCGACTTCGTGGTCTTGGCTTATCATCCAGTTATCGCAGAATTGGCAACGGAAATTGCAGCCAGCCGCCGCTATCGACAAAACCAAAGCGCCTGGGTTGAAGTGTGAGAGCGGTTTTTTGCTTATGGGGTCAACGCCCACTGAAACAGCTTTGCCATAGTTGAGGGTGTAGAGGGTGCCGCCCTGGTTTTTTCGAACTAAACAAAAGCCTGTGGAATCATCACTGATTAAGCAGCGTCTTGCGCACAGGGCACATTTTACTTTGCCTTCAGCTTGCCTCTCATACAGCATCGCTTCATGTAAAGACATAACAATCCACAAAGAGAATAGATACTTTTTCTTTAAAAGCATATACCACAAACACTAGTCATGAAACTTTTCGGAGGAAAAGCATCTTTTTTCTCATCACCAGCAATGTAAGGCTCTAATAGCTAAAATTCCATGCTCGAATTTTCTTTTGAAACCTTCACTGAGCCCTTTTCCAATAAAATCTATATGTTAGGAAGAAGAAGATTCTGTCCTTTCACCCGACTTTTTGGCGTTTCAATCTGCAGTCATTTCAAACCCTAAAACCCAAAAGCAACCCAAAACAAGTTATTTAAAATGTTAACCAAATGATGGAAGAAGAAGATTTACCTTTTCCGAACCCTTTTTTGCTTCAAACTAGCAAACAAGTCCACAACGCCCAAATCAACAAAAACAACCCAAACCACAATTATCAAAATGCAATTGCAACCCTTCTTCTTCTATCACACAACAAATAATTCAGAGCTCCAAAAATTTAAACTTGGAGCACGCGCAAAGAATAGAAGTGACTTTCATTTAAAATGCATTAACTGCACGATATTACGGACCTTGGGAAAATATTTAACTAATAGTTATATAGTTTAAGTTACAGAGTAAAAATAATGGACAAGTATGTCACCATCTCAGTCCCATCGAAGTCAAAAAACGATTGGAACAAGCAAAGGGAAAAAAGAATGGGGCAATTCCTCCTCGAAATGTGCACCGAAGGACAACGCGTCAAAGGCAAAAAAGCCTTCGAAGATTAGAAAACTTCTCTCTAAAGAAGACTAAAAGCAATACGTGAATCCAGCAAAGAATTTAGGGAGAATTTCAAGTTAAGATGAAGCTCCTAGACACTGGCATGGTCATCGATATAATGGAAAACAACAATTATACGCCAGCAATTATCTCTCCCATAACTCTCTTAGAGTATTGCGAGGTATCGAAGACAAAAAGAGATCTATAGTAAAACAGCTTTTAGAGGAAAGCTTTTCAGTTCTCAACATAGACAATTACATAATTGAAGCTTATTGCAAAATCTATCGCAAACTAAAAAATGAAGGTAACTTGTTACCTGATGCCGACCTTCTGATTGCAGCAACAGCAATTGCACATGACCTAACTCTTGAAACCAAAGACACCCACTTTTTGAGATTAAAACCACTTGGTTTGCAACATTCGCTCAAGAATAGAAATGAAATTTTCTTGTTTAAAACATCGATCATTACAGCATCTTGTTGAAGAAGCAGCTATATTCACCTGTATGGCACGCAGGACCTGTTTGTTCAACCACATACAGAAGTGAATCATAGTCGCAGTCGGTTGCGACAGAAATGACTTTTTGGGTGTGTCCTGAAGTTTCACCCTTAACCCAAAGTTCATTACGAGATCGGCTCCAATAGGTGGCTTTAAGGGTTTTGAGGGTAAGCTCAACTGCTTGTTTGTTGGCATAGGCTTGCATCAAGATTTCCTTGGTTTTTGCATCTTGCACCACAACTGGAATGAGCCCATTATTTTTCTTAAAATCTAACTTTTCGAGCAATTCATTGTTTGTCATGTTCGTATTGTCACCCCCATCTTACGCAAGTAATCCTTCACAACCGGAACAGGATAATTGTTGTAGTGGAAAATTGAAGCTGCCAGTGCCGCATCAGCTTTGCCTTCGGTGAGGACGTCTAGGAGATGTTTTGGGATTCCTGCGCCTCCGCTGGCGATTATGGGCACATTGACGCGTTCAGAGATGGCTCGGGTTAATTCTATGTCGTAGCCGTCTTTTGTGCCATCCTTATCCATCGAGGTTACCAGGAATTCGCCTGCTCCAAGCTTCTCCGCCTGCATCGCCCAAGCCAAAGCATCAATGCCTGTAGGTTTTCTGCCCCCGTAAGTAACTACTTCAAACCACAACTTGCCCTCGCCAGTATCAACCAATATCTTGCCGTCGCTGGGTGTTCTGTTTCGTTTAGCATCGATTGCTGTGACGACGCATTGTCTTCCGAAAACGTCAGCTAATTCAGTTATGACTTTGGGGTTTTCCACAGCCGCCGTGTTAACCGACACTTTATCAGCGCCACTGCACAAAACTAATCGTGCATCCGACACATTACGGATTCCGCCTCCGACAGTAAAAGGAATACTTATTGCTTTAGCAACACCTTCAACGACACCCCGCAAGATGTCCCGCTTCTCAGAAGACGCAGTTATATCCAGAAAAACCAGTTCATCTGCACCATCGTCGGAGTAGCGTTTAGCCATCTCAACGGGGTCACCAGCATGCTTTGGATTGAGGAAATTTATGCACTTAACAACCTTCCCATGGTCAACATCCAAGCATGGAATGATACGTTTTGCTAAGCGGCATTTTTAGGCTCCTATTTTTTGCAAGGCTTCCTTTAACGTGAAGCGTTTTTCATAAAGGGCTTTCCCGATAACTGCCCCTTCTACGCCGATTTCTTTGAGAGCTGCCAAATCGCCTATGCTGCCGATTCCGCCTGCCGCCACAATTTTTACATTAGGAAACAGGGTGGCTTGGCTAAGCGTTTGCAGATCTGGACCACTCAGCATGCCGTCTTGGGCAATCGAAGTTATTAAGAAACGACGGACACCTAAGCCAGTGTATTTCTCTAGTGCATCATCCACGGTCATTGCAGTTGCGGTTTTCCACCCTTCAACCATGATAAGTCCCTCTTTGTTGTCTAAGGCAACTATGACAGATTCTGCGCCGAATTTCTTCTGAATTTTACCAATTGCTGAGGGATCACTAAAGGCTAAGGCACCAAGGATAACCTGGGTTATGCCTGTTTGGAAGAGTTTCTCAGCTGTTTCGTAACTGCGTATTCCACCACCCACTTGAATTGGTAATTTAACATTTTTCGCAACCTCAGCGATTACTGAGTGGTTATTGCCAAGTGCGAAAGCTGCATCCAAATCAATAATGTGTAACTTGCTAGCGCCCTCATCTCGCCAACGTTTTGCAGCTTCAAGTGGGGTGCCAAATTGGCCTTCGTAGAATTTGGCAGTTTGGGCTTCGCCGCGTGTTAAACGGACGATTTTTCCTTCCATTAAATCGATTGCGGGAATCAACTGCATATCAATCACTTAACCAGGGTTTTAACAAAGTTTTTTAGGATTTTAATTCCGACATCGCCGGATTTTTCTGGGTGAAACTGAGTCCCGTAAATGTTTTTGCTGGCTACTGCGGAGGTGAAAGTTGTTCCATACTCGGTTGTGGTGCAAACTATGCTTTTGTCTTTGGGCACGGGATAGAGCGAGTGAACAAAGTAAACATATGTGTCTTCAGCTATGCCTTCGAAGAGCTCGTTTGGCTTTACGATGTTTAGTGTATTCCAACCCATATGCGGCACTTTAACAGTGTTGGGTAACTGCATGTTTTTGCCCTTAAACAACGCTAAACCTGTTCCGGGTCCTTCTTGACTTGTTTCAAAGAAAAGCTGCAACCCTAAACAAATGCCAAGCAATGGGATGCCTTCATTGATTTTAGTTTGAAGGGTTTCTTTGACTGCGTCTAGTTTACCTGAAGCAGCGGTAAAGCTTCCGACCCCTGGCAATGCGATAGCGTCTGCTTTCGCCAAGTCTTTTGCCTTGGTACCAATTGACGCGGTTAAGCCTGCCTTTTCCAACGCCGTTTTTAGGCTAAGCAGGTTGCCAACGCCATAGTCGAAGATGACTGCCTGTGGCATTAGATGACTCCTTTGGAGCTGGGCACTCCTTTGCGTCTGGGATCCATGGCTATTGCTTGGCGTAGGGATAATGCTAGGGCTTTGGTTGCGGCTTCAGCTTTGTGGTGGTCGTTGCTGCCGTACTCAACGAACATGTGCACGTTTGCCTGCAAGTGCGGTTGCGAGGGATTCAAAGAAGTGGTTGATGTCTTCGGTGGGCATTTCTTCTACTTTTTTGCCTCTGAGTTTGAGGTCGATTTTGAAGTAAGGCCGCTTGACTAAGTCAATGGCAGCGAATGCGAGGGAGCAATCCATAGGTGCAGCTGCGTTGCCGAAGCGTGTTATGCCTTCGCGTGTGCCTAAGGCTTTGTTGAGTGCTTCGCCCAAACCTATGGCTAAGTCTTCGACGCAGTGGTGCACCAAGTCGCCTTTTACGGACGCGGTTATGTCGATTAAGCTGTGGGTGGCAAGCGAAGTTAACATGTGATCAAGAAATGGCACAGCCGTGTTTACAGCTGCTTTTCCTTCGCCGTCAAGGTTCACGGACACTTTAACTTCGGTTTCCTTGGTTTTACGGTATACTTCCTCTTTCCTCATTCATCTTCCCCTTCAATCTCTTTTAATGCCTCAACTAGTTTAGCGTTCATTTCAGGTAAGCCAACTGTAACTCGGAAACAATTCTCGTATTGGAGGATTTTGCCCAATTTCTTAACCATAATGCCCTTCCACAGTAGCTTCTGGTTAACCAAGTCACAGGGCTTTTGTGTATTCATCAGCACAAAGTTTGCTTGCGAGTCGAAGGCTTGTATGCCCTCTATTTCGTTGAGAGCATTTATCAGTTTTTCCCGCTCACTTTTGACCTGCCTTACTGATTCCATCATTAAATCAACGTTATCCAGCATTTTGACGCCCATTCTAAGTGTGAAACCGCTAACTGGATAGGGTAAAGGTGCTTTTTCAATTAAAATCTGGGCTAATTCGGGATTTGCCACAGCGTAACCAAGTCGCAGAGCTGCTAAACCAAAGGCTTTGGAGAAGGTTCGCAGAATAATCATGTTCTCGAATTCTTTTATCCTTGGCACAAATGAGTAATCAGCGAATTCCCCGTATGCCTCGTCTAAAATGACGATGCCTGGGAACGATTTGGCTAAGGTTTCGATGTCTTTTGGTTTGTATTGTGTGCCGGTGGGGCTGTTAGGTGAGCAGAGGTAGAGAAGTCTTGTTTTGTCAGAGAACTTGGATCGCATTGCTTTTACGTCAAGTTGCAGGTTTTTTTGGAGCGGCACTGCCACGTATTCGCTTTCTTGGCGTTTTACACAGAGCCTTGGAATCGAGAAAGTCGGTGTAAACGAGATGGCGGTATCATTCTTCTCAACGAAGAGTCTTATTATGCGGTCGATTAACTCGTCACTTGCATTGCCTACCGCAAGGAAATCTTTTGGGACTTTCATGTAGCCTGCGAGTTTTTCGCGCAGTTTAACCTCTTCATCCTCGGGGTACATGCGTAAATCGATTTCCTCAGCCAACTCCTTAACCAATTTAGCCTGCTTCACTCTTGGCATGAACAGGTTCTCATTGAAATCCAACTTGATAATCTGTTTAGTAGTCACACCTAACTGCTTAGCTACTGTTTCGGGTGTAGCTCCAGGCGAGTAGCAGTCGATTGCTTGGAGTTTTTCGAGTTTTTGTTTTATCCATTTCTTGTAAGATTCGCTCATTTTTCTAACCTTGCCTTTATTGCTTTGTAGTGATTGGGAAGGTTTTCAACTTCCGTCATAACTTTAATACTGTCCTTTACTCGTTCAAGACCCACTCTTGTGCTTTCGACTATGCTTACACGCCGCATAAAGTCCAAAGCAGATAAGCCTGAGAACGATTTGGCGAAGCCGCCTGTGGGCAGCACATGGTTGGTTCCGCTGCCATAATCGCTTAATGCAACAGGGCTGTAGGGACCTAATAGTATGAGTCCAGCGGTGAGTTTCTCCGCATACTCTTTGGGGTTGATGGTTAGGACTTCTAAGTGTTCCGCGGCAAACTGATTCACTAAACCGATTGCCTCTTCCATGCTGCTGCAGACTATGATGAAGCCATATTTACCTAATGATTCGATAATTTTTTCACTCCTTTCGGCTGAAACAGCAATCTTTGCAATATTTTCTTGCACTTGCATAGCCACTTTTTCAGAAGTTGTTATGAGTCCAGCAACGCTGTCTCCTCCATGCTCAGCCTGCGAAACCATATCAAAAGCAATAAGCCGTGCATCAGCTGACTCATCCGCCAAAACGAGCACTTCGCTTGGGCCAGCGGGCATATCAATCGCTACATCTGTAGAAACCAGAACTTTCGCTGTCGTCACGTATTTGCTTCCTGGACCAACTATTTTGCGGACGGGCGCTATGGTTCTTGTTCCGTAAGCTAACGCCGCTATGGATTGGGCGCCGCCCACCTTGTAGACTTCGTCGACTCCGCAGATGTCAGCGGCTACGAGAACCAATGGGTTCACTTTGCCACTAGCATCTGAGGGAGAACACACAACTATCCGTGGGACACCGGCGACTTTGGCTGGAACCGCAGTCATAACAAGGGTACTTGGGTATACGGCCTGTCCTCCTGGAACATAGCATCCGACACTTTCGATTGGGCGAAGAACCGTCTGCACTGATATTCCGTCACTTGTGGTTTTTATGTCGGTTTGGGTAAGTAGTTGCTTTTGGAATTTGCTAACTTTGTCTTGCATGAATTTTAAAGCGGAGATTTGCTGTGGGCTGGTCTTTGTGTAAGCTTCCTTGAATTCCCCAGGTTTGACTCTGAGCGCTCTTGAGGAAAGTTCGGCTTTATCAAACTTCAGCGCCAACTCCACAAGTGCCCCGTCGCCGTCTGCTTTTACCTGGTTTATTATAGCTTGGACGCTGGTCTTGAGTTCCTCCGTCGCTTTCGGGTCTGCCTGCTGCCTTCTAAACCAGTCGGCAGGTAACTCTTTTGAATCCCAGACTTTTACTGTGAATCCTTTTTGCATTGACCTTCATTTCTCCGTGCAATCTCGTCGAGCGCTAGCACTTGCCGTGGTTCATAAACGACTAAGCCTTGAGCGATTTTGCGTATTTTCGGAAGCAACTCGATTAAGCAGTCTTTTTCTATAACTGTGTTAACGCTAACCCAAGTGTCGTCCGCCAGCGGCGCAATTGTCGGGTTTTTCAGTGCGGGCAATTCTGTAAGCAATCGCTGAAGGTTCGCTTTCTTGACGTTAACGAATATGTGGATTCTCTTTGAACCATCCACAACGCCTTTGAGCAACGCTACTATGTCGTAGATTTTTTCGCGTTTCTCCGGGTCTTCGAGGCTTTTCTTGTTGGCTATTAGAACTGCAGCTGACTTCAGAACGGTTTCGATGATTCGCAGGTTGTTAGCATCTATAGTGGTACCGGTTTCGGTTACATCCATGATGCAGTCGGAGTCTTCTGGCGGCTTCGCCTCAGTCGCACCAAACGAAAGGAAGATTTTTGCGCGAGCGTTGTCACCTTTCTTCCACCACGGAGTAACAATCATGGGGTCAGCATTGCCAAAACGTTTCTTGTATTGAGGAGTATTCTTGAGGTACTCGGAGGCTATGTTCAGGTATTCGGTGCTTATGCGGAAGTTTTTGCCCTGACTCCAAATCGACTCCATAAACTCGCCCATCGTACTCTTTTCAGGCACACTTTTGGGCACTGCTATGACGAGCTTGATTTTTCCATATTCCAAATTCTGAAGGATTTCCACATCAGCACGGTTTTCTTTAACCCAATCTTCACCCGTTATGCCCAGGTCCTGTAAGCCTTCGTTAACGAAGACAGGGATTTCTTGGGGTCTAAGTACCTTCATTTCGATTTGAGGGTCGTTTATGGTTGGTCGATATGTGCGGTCTGTTCCGGAGAGTTTGTAACCCGAACGCGCAAAGAATTCGGAGGTTGCTTTTGATAGGGAGCCTGCTGGGATTGCAAATTTTATTTTATCCATAATTTTTCACCTAAATTTTTAGAGATACATCTAAATGTTTTTTGTTTTGTTAAAACGGTTTTTTGACGGGGTGCGCCTAATTTCAAATAACTAATTGTTGTTACGCTTTCAATGAAGGCAATCGCCTTGTGTGAACGCAATCCCTCATCATATATCACTGGAAGACACCTGAACGTCTGTCTTCCTAATAAATCTGTTTCCTAATATTTAACTGTCGGATTCTAAACTGAGCCCGATTTTGGCGATTTAATTTCAAAAACCAAGGGCGCCACTGAATTGCGCGTCTCCAACTCAACACTAAGCAACCCTTCCAACAAGCCCTTCCAAATCTCACAATCATGAATAAAAGGTGTCTTTAGCAGCAAATACTTGTCTTTGAGGTAGAAATCTCCAAAACCCTGCACCTTGAGTCTATTGAAGATTGCTTCCCAATTCTCTTGCTTGCTCGAATCTACACCTAGAGTGGATTGTATGGAAACTTTTAGGGCATTACCCATCTTTTCGCCGACCGCAGGCCATTTTTCCTTAGGAATCTGCTGGGTAAGTATGTTGAGCAATTCGACGTTTACAAACGCAGTGCGGCTTATTCCGCAGTAGTATTCGCCGGGGAAATGCCAATCATAAATCATCATATTCTTGTAGATGTCAAGCATTTTGGAGATGAGCGGTTTGATACCAGGTTCTTTACCCTCTTTTATTAGAGATTCGATGAATTCGCGCTCATTTTTTTCTAGAATGATTGTTGTTCTTTTTGCCTCTACATTTTTCTCTGATGGAGCAGCCGTATTGTTTCTTCTATCAGGCATAACACCTATTCGTTTATCAATATTTAATATGCCTTATGTATTCAGCAAGCATATTCAGAATTAATGTTTTTCCAAAAACCCAAAGAATCTTAATAAAACAGGTTCCTTCTCTAAGGTGCCGCCGATGAAGAACCTAATTAGCTGATTTGATGATGCACCCTAGGGTATCTGAGGCAAAATTACTCAATCACTTTCTTTCTGACAAGGAATACTAGCAGAACCAATCCGACGACAAATAGGATAGCACCGACAGCGACTGAAGCTACGTAATTTATCTTAAGAACATCCGCCATCAAGTACGGACCGTAAGTTGGACCAACAAAGATCAAGAACACAGCAACTATCGTCATTGCTACTTTCATAAATTTCGAGTCTAATCCGCTAACTTGTAGATTTTCATTATTTTCTGTCATGCAACGCCCATCCGCTTACTCTTCAGGTGCATTTGTTTCTACCAACCCTTCTTTTATCTCTTTTCCTAATGCCTTCATTAAAAACTTAAAAACCAAGAATCCAGCGCCTTTATCAGCCTTAAAACCCATCGTAGTTCCAAGTAAACCGATGCCGTCAATCTTTCTTTCCTTCGCCAAAGCCAACGTGAGACCTGTTCCACCAACGATTCTACCCTTACTGTAGATTACGGCGCCTTTCTCCATAAATTCTGTTGCCAACCGAGGTGAGGTAGCGGCGATGTAAACCTGAGTTTTATCCTCAGTTATAGGTACGCCACCCATAGTTATAATGAATTTGCAGCCTAAGGATTCGACAAAATCAAGAACAGCATCACAAACAGTATAGTGCGCAACTACATCGTCGAAGGATGGCTGTATCTCACCAGTCATGATTACCAGATTGTTTTTCTCCATAGGTGCATAGTAGAAGTCATAACGTGGTAAATGAGCAATGCCTTTACTTGTAATGGCAACGTAATCTGGGAAGGAAGGAGAATACAACTCCGCAAAAGGTTTGGCATCAAAGAATTTTATAAGTAGATGCGCTGCAATCCTGCCTACGTTTCCAAAACCCGGTAGCCCTTGAACAAAAATTGGGTTTTCAAGAATTGGTGTTGAAAGTGTACGCAAATAGGGCTTATCCAAACTAAACCATCCGTCCATACAAAGAATGTTCGACACTAAAATCCTTTTGCCGACAATGAAAAAGAAACTATTAATATTTGACATATCAAGTAATAGTGCGTACCCAAAAATATTATCCCAAAAAACTTAGCGGGGTGGGGTAGCCAGGATTAACCCGCTGGGCTCATAACCCAGAGATCAGTAGTTCAAATCTACTCCCCGCTACCAACAATAATTTTTGACCTAGAACCTTCTCTTTTTTGTCAATTTATTTCTAAATGAATAAAAAATTAATCATTGTTCAAGGTTAAGTCCTAAATTCAGTTCTATTTACTGTAAAAGTAAATAAATACCTTAACATAACATTACAGAAACTTCGTTTGGTGAATCTAGTGAAGCGAACCAATGCAATCCTCTTGATTGTGGCCTTCTCATTACTTGTTATCTTGCCCGTTGCTTCGCCCTCTGGCGTTTCTGCACAAACAAGCACTTACACCATTGACCAAGTTGACCATTTGGTTCAAGTTATGTATTCTGGACACGTAGTTATTCTGGACACGATCCATATTTCTGGCCAGATTAGTGACGGTTTCATGATTGGGTTACCCTATCAATATGGGCTTGAAGTCCTCAAGGGCATTGCCTACGATGACGCTCATGTTTACGAGATGAATTTGGGTGTTCAACTAGGTGACCATAGCGGATTCTACGGTGCAACAGTCAATTTTAACGGAAATACACCTAGCGTCTTTACAGTTGCATTAGTGTTATCCAATAAACTCGTTTCGGAACAAGGCAGCGGTGTTTACAGTCTTAACTTTCCAGCTTACCCAAGTCTAATTCAGAGTGTTGGCACCTGTAGCGTTACAGTCGCTTTTCCAAGCAAACCCGTAAGCATAACAATTTCCAAGGATGATGGAAACATAGAGGAAGTGGCTTACTCAAAAACAAATCTAGCAGCTTATACTTATGCACCAGCTAACGCTGTTGTCCAAGTGTCCACTGGAACAATACAGTTAACCACGATAGCCAGTTTAAACCGCCAAATAAATATTGACTCGACAGGCAAAGTAACTGCTTCCGATAGTTATCGATTAATTAGCAATTCCACATCTCTAATGAGTTCATTCCTAATTACCCTCCCACAAGATGCAACAAACGTTCACATAAGGGATCAATTCGGAACCTTATCTGCGAACTTAGGAATAAGCGGGAATTCGATAGTAGCTAATGCAACTTTTGTAACGTTCTTATCTAGTGGTCAATCAACAGTTTTGACTGCACAATACGATTTGCCTAGTTCAACACTCCAAGGCGCCAGCTACACCTTAGGAAACTTCAAACTCTTTCCAGACTTCGGCTACTTCGTTAACCAGGCGACAATAACATTTACGCCTCCCGAAGGAGCAACAATTGTAACTCCAAAAGTGTCAGAACTTGACTCATCTTCGACCTTGATCAGACAAACCTACCAAGATAGCCTCGCAGTATCAAAGAACAGCTTAAGCTACGTGGATTACCTTGCACCTCAACAGAACACACTCCAACTAGCGTTCAATTATAACCCAGTTTGGGCTTCTTTCAGACCTACTTTTTGGGCTTCAGTACTAGCAGTAGTTGCGTGCATAGCAGTATTTTTCGTTAGAAGACACAGACCAACCGAGGAAACTTACGCAGAAAAAACTGAGCGATTAGCAACTCTTGAACCAACTACAGCATCTTCGCCGCAAACTAAGGGAGCTGAACTAAAGCCAAGCCAACGTGTTTCTGCAGATAGCATTAGAGAATTCATAGATGCATACGAGGACAAAAAACAGTTAAATGCGGAACTAAAATCGATGGATGCTAAGGCGCAAAAAGGAAGAATCCCAAGACGCCAATACAAAGTTCAAAGAAACGCCGTAGAGATTCGTTTGGAAGGTATAATCAGAAATATAGAAAGAACCAAGAAAACCTTCATTGGTACAACCGGTGGCTACGCGGATTTAGTTAAGCAACTTGATTTAGCTGAAGCGGACTTGGTGGAAGCTGAAGAAAACATCAAGAATCTTGAGGCACGCCAAAGCAAAGGAGAAATTTCGCTTGAAGTCTATAAGAAAAGCATCGGAGACTATCCAGAAGCAAAGAGACAAAGCTGAATCCGCAATAAACGGAATCTTGCTGAGATTACGTGAAAAAATCCGTTGAAACACCTAAATCCTTTTATTTTACTCATAAACTTTTGAGATAAAATATCCCAGAGGTAAGACAAAGATGGTAAAAATTGTTGTCGATCCTAAATGCACTGGATGCGAAACTTGTGTCAACACTTGCCCAGTCGGCGTATACGAAATCATAGCCGGCAAATCAGTCCCAAGCAAGTCAAGCGAATGCCTGGTCTGTAGAGCATGTGAAGCACAGTGCCCCGAAGGTGCAATTCAGGTAATCGAGTAAACTAAATTTCTCCTTAATCTCAAGTTGAGGTTGAGAGAGTTTCCCTTTTATTAGTCAATTTTTATCAAGAATTTCTTAATTTGCTGTTATTATAAAGATGTTAATCTTCGAGGTTTAACAAAAATTCAACTATTCTGGCGAGTCGCTTTGTCGTTGGAATGTCTATGCTTTGTTCTTCATCGATGTTTGTTATTACATTCTCGGTTTGCATAGCCTTCCTATTGGCGGCTTTTGTTATAACAATATCCCTGACCCATACTTCGAAGTTCGAAGTTAAAAGAAAATAAAATTTAACGATTTGACATTTTTATGTAAATTAAGCCAATCGACATTTAAAAGATAAATGAGAAATTTGATCAAAACGAAACACCTCCAGTTATTTCCATCAAAATAGTTTGATTAATCAAGTAAAAGTTATATGCCAAAAACCCCCTAAAACCTATCATGACTGATAAAGTACATTGTTGCCATATACTAGTCAAAACAGAAACAGAAGCAAAAGCAGCAAAAACCCGCCTAGATAAAGGCGAAAAATTTGGCGCAGTTGCCCAACAGGTTTCTCTTTGCCCGTCAAGCAAAAAAGGCGGAGACCTTGGTACATTTACAAGAGGCAAAATGGTTAAAGAATTTGAGAAAGCTGCCTTTGAACTTGAGAAAGGTCAAATTTCTGTTCCTGTTAAGACCAAGTTTGGGTACCACATCATCAAACGAATTGAATAAAAAACGGATGATGTGAACTGGGGTAGTCAATCCTTAAGCATTATTGTTAGAACCAATTCAATCGATAAGCTGGAAGCCTAGTAATTTCCGAGCTTTTGATGCTAAAGATATATCTTTTTCAGACACATTTATATCGATAAACACACAATCATAAATCCAACAGAGATGAGAAAATGACCAAAGTGCGAGACCCCGTATGCGGAATGGACGTTGACACAGAAACTGCCTTAAAGGCCAAAATTGGCGATCGAACCTATTATTTCTGCAGTCAACAATGTCTAGACGTCTACACCGCTCCAGAACGCGAACTCAAAGCTATGCAAAAAAGAGTAGCCCTCACTCTAATTGGTGTAGTAGCAGCCCTAGGGCTACGAGTTATCACACTTTTCGGGATAGTCGCAACAATAATGTACTTTGACATCGTAGGCGGACTACGAGTCTACGACTTAGCAATATTCATCGTATCTACACCAGTTGTTCTAATCGCCGGTTTTAGGATATACAAAGGAGCATACCTGTCCCTTAGAAACCGAAACATAAACATGGATGTTCTGGTTACGGTAGGAGTCCTTGCCGGCTGGGTCTACGGTGTACTCAACGTTTTCTTTCTATCCACTGCAGAAGCAGGTTCAGGTTATCTGGAGGTAGCCATTGGCATCTTAGCCTTCGTTCTGTTGGGTAGATACATCGAGGAATTAATCCGACGCCGCTCAGCCGCATCAATCCGCAAACTACTCGAACTTCAACCAACTATGGCCAGAGTTGTAAGGGATGGGAAAGAAACCGACACGCCAATCGATCAAGTGCAAGTAGGCGACGTGATAATAGTTAAGCCAGGCGAAAAAATCCCCATAGACGGTACCGTAACCGCCGGTTACTCATCTGTAGATGAGAAGCTATTAACAGGCGAAAGCATACCTGTTGAGAAAACTGTCGGAAGCGAAGTCATCGGTGCAACGATCAACAAAACTGGCGTTCTAACCGTCAAAGCCACAAGAATCGGCGACGAAACAGCCTTATCACAAATTGTCCATCTCGTAGAAGAAGCCCAATCCTCGAGTGCTCCAGTGCAAAGGTTCGCTGACCGGATAATAAAATACTTTGTTCCCATAATATTCACTGTTGCAGCCATCTCTTTCAGTTTTTGGTATATAACAAGCGGCGATTTCGCAACCGCATTCTTAGCATTGCTGGCTGTTTTGTTAATCTCTTGCCCATGTGCTTTGGGAATAGCAACTCCGACAGCTATTCTTGCAGGTGTAGGAAAAGGTGCAGAATACGGTGTGCTCCTCCGAAGCGGAGAATTTGTTGAGAAAGCAAGAAAACTTACAACCGTCGTTTTTGATAAAACCGGCACTCTGACAAAGGGCGAACCAAGCGTAACCGACATTAAAACTTTCAGATTATTCACCCAACAAGACGTCCTCAAGTTTGCAGGAGCCGCTGAGAAAGGTTCAGAGCACCCGCTCGCAGAAGCAATACTAAAGAAAGCAGAACAAGAGAACATCGTGATTAAAGCCGCCAACGAGTTTGAAGCGCTGCCGGGAAGAGGAATCCAATGCGTCGTTGAAGACAAGAAAGTACTTTTGGGAAACCGCAAGTTAATGCGGGAACAAAACGTTTCGACAACCGAGATGGAGAGCGAATTTTCATCGTTGGAAGCGGAGGGAAAAACGGTAATGATACTTGCGGTTGACGGCAAAGTCGCTGGTGCAGTAGCAGCTATGGATACTGTAAAAGAAAGTGCAGCTCCAGCGGTAGAGTTGCTCAAGAGCATGAATTTGGAAGTTGCAATGTTAACCGGAGACAACGAAATTACAGCTAAGGCAATTGCCAAACAGCTTGGAATTACCCAAGTAATAGCGAACGTTCTGCCATGGCAAAAAGAAGAAGCAATCAAAAAACTGCAGAGCCAGGGAAAAGTCGTAGCCATGGTTGGCGACGGAATAAACGACGCTCCCGCATTGGCACAAGCCGACATAGGTATAGCCATCGGAAGCGGAACCGACATCGCAAAAGAAACAGGCGGCATAGTGCTAATTCGAGATGACTTACGCGACGTAGCGTTAGGTATAGAACTCAGCAAGAAAACCATGCGGAAAATAGATACAAACCTGTTCTGGGCATTTGCCTACAACGTAGTTATGATTCCAATTGCAGCAGCCGGTTTGCTCAATCCGATGTATGCGGCTGGAGCCATGGCAATAAGCAGCCTAACCGTCGTCAGCAACTCCGCATTGTTGAAACTGGCTAAGTTTAAATCAACCAAAATAAAACAGTAAACAGTCAACGTGAGGTGAAAAAAGTATGGTTAAAGATCCAATATGCGGAATGATGGTGGACGATAAAAAAGCAAAATTCAAATCCGACTACAACGGCAAAACATTCTATTTCTGCGCAGCCTCCTGCAAAGCAACGTTCGACAAATCTCCAGCAAAATACGCTGGCAACACAGGTACAACCGGGCACAGTTGCAATTGCGGCCACGACCACTGCTAAACCATTAAGGTTTAGTGCCTAACGTTCTTTTCTTCATTTCTTTCATTCTCAATTATTGTTTTATCTCATTGAGGTATGTTGACTTTGTCTTCCACAGGCAACTTTTCTGCAAACGCCCCCAACAAGACATGTTCAGCGAACAGATCCTCGTTGAATGCTCCCGTAAACTCCACGGTCTCGTTAATAATTATTTTTGGCACTCCAATTACATTGTATTTCATGGCTAAATCTGGGAATTCGCTGCTTTCTATAACGTCTGCTTTGACCATGTCACTTTCTATGGCTAATTTGTGAGCGACCGCGGCTGCACCGGGGCAGTGGGGGCAGGTCAGAGTGACGAAGACTTGGATGTGAACGGGCGAAGTTACATCTTTTAGAATTTGCTTGGTTTTATCCGATAGGTCAGTTTTGCCTTTCGAAACGTTGATTACTGCTTCGATCAAAGTTTGAAGCTCATACCCATATGGGATGCCATAGATTCTTACGCCGTAGTCTTTCTTGCCGATTATGGCTAAGGCAGGTATCTTATCTATTCCATATTCCTTGGCTTTATTGCCGTCCGCTACAAAATCGTAAACTTCCGTCGTTATTTTGCTGTTTAGAATGGTTAGTTCTTGGGCGAGTTTTCTTGTGTCCGAACAGTATCGGCACTCAAACTCCTGAGTAAACATTACAATTTTTACTGGATCAACCAGTTTTTCCTCAAAATCTTTCTTAAGTAACTCTTTTTTATCGTCTGGTAATAAACTCAAGTTTTAGCCTCCGCAAAATGTCATGCAAATCTGGCGTCTATAGTAGACTTTGTTGTTTCCGACATATTAACTATACAGTTTCAAGTTGGGTTCGGAACGAAAATGATATAAGAGTTTTCACGAATTTTCTTGCTAAGTAAGTTTTGGAGATTGATAAATATGGTTAAAGTTACCTTAAAGGATGGAGTAAACTGGGTTGGCGTTGTTGACTGGAACATACGAGACTTCCATGGCTACATCACCCGTCGAGGAAGCAGCTACAACTCATATTTGATATCAGACGAAAAAACCGCGCTAGTAGACACCGTAAAGGTTGCGTTCTGCAACGAATTAATCGACCACGTTTCCGAGTTGACAAACCTAGAGAAAATCGATTACATCATAGTCAACCATGTGGAAATGGATCATTCCAGCAGTCTACCAACAATCGCAAAATTGGCGAAAAATGCCAAAATCGTCGCTTCAGCTAGGGGAAAAGAAGAACTAATCAAACATTATGGGGCTGATTTCGAGAAGGTTGAAACAGTTAAGTCTGGCGACGAAATTAAACTTGGAAAGCGAACGTTGCGTTTTCTTGAGGCACCAATGCTCCACTGGCCAGACAGCATGTTCACTTACATTGTCGAAGATAAAATTTTGATGCCCAACGACGCTTTTGGTCAACACCTTGCGAGTTCAGGGCGTTTCGATGATGAGGTTGATGAGCACGTGCTGATGGAGGAAGCGGTGACTTATTACGCTAACATCCTGATGCCGTTTGCACCGCTTATCGTCAAGAAGATTCAAGAGGTTGTCGACTTAAAAATTCCCATCGACATGATAGCGCCGAGCCACGGAATTATCTGGCGCAAAGACCCAATGAAAATAGTTAATGCCTACCTAAAATGGTGTTCAAATGAAAGCAAACAAAAAGTAATTATTGCTTTCGATACTATGTGGGGCAGCACCGACAAAATGGCTAAAGCCATTGCCGACGGAATAATCAGTCAAGGCGTCGAAGTCAAACTCTTCAAGTTCCGAGCCACAGACAACACTGATATAGTCACAGAAATCGTCGATGCAAAAGCTGTTTTGTTAGGTTCACCGACAATTAACAACGGCATGTTTCCGTCGTTGGGCACTTTTCTCACCTATATCACGGGTTTGAAGCCGAAAGGCAAGCTCTGGGGCTTCTTTGGCTCGTATGGTTGGGGAGGTGGCGCAGTGCGAGGCATGATTAAAACGGCTAAGGAAGCAGGATTTGAAGTCTTTGAGCCAGGGGTAGAAGCAAAATGGGTTCCAAACGCGGAAGAGTTGAAAAAATGCTTTGAGTTTGGGCAACAAATAGCCCAAAAAATCAAAGCCTAATTCTTTTTTAATTTATTTTCATAAATTTGTCTTTAGCAGTTGCACAGATTGGGCATACGTCAGGTGTTGTGCCTTCGAAGGTGTTTCCGCACACGGGGCAAACGTACATGTCTACTTTTGGCAGTTCTTTTTTGTTTTTGAGGGCGTCAAGTGCTTTCTGGTAGAGATTGGCGTGGATTTGCTCAACTTGATTTGCATAATTAAAACTTAATAGGGCTTTTTTGTTTCCTTCTTTTTTGGCTTCAGCCATAAAGTCGGGGTACATTTTCTTGAACTCATATGTTTCGCCCGAGATTGCTGTCCCGAGGTTGTCAGCAGTTGATTTTATCTGTCCCAAAACGCGCAAATGATTTAGAGCGTGGACAGTTTCAGCTTCCGCCGCAGCTCTGAAGAGCTTTAGCGATTTGTGTTAAGCCTTCTTCATCCGCATTCCTAGCGAAAGCCAAGTACATTCGGTTAGCTTGAGATTCGCCTGCGAAGGCAGCTTTTAGGTTTTCATCAGTTTTAGCCATAAAATTCACTGGAAAATAGTAAAGGGACAAGCGAGTAATAAGCTATACCATACCCAAAAAACACTTCAAGGTAAAGTATATTAGTTGTTTTCTGCTTTGGAAAAGAGTGATTTCGGTGAAATTTTATGGAAAAAATAAAATCTTTTACTCTTCCCAAACTACCCTATGATTACAATGCTCTTGCACCATACATCTCAGAGGAACAACTGAAACTCCACCATGACAAACACCATCAAGCCTACGTCAACGGCGCCAACGCCATCTTTGAAAAAATAGAAAAAGCACACCAAGAAAACTTGCCCCTTGACATTAAAGCAATCGCTAAAGAGTTATCCTTCCACATCGGCGGTCACATGTTGCATACGACTTTCTGGGAGAACATGGCGCCAGCAGGCAAAGGCGGAGGAGGACAACCAGGAGGAGCAGTTGCTGATATGATTAACATGGGCTTTGGAAGCTTTGAGACATTTTAAAAAGCAATTCACGATGGCTGCCACAAGCACCGAGGGATCAGGCTGGGCAGTATTAGCTGCACATCCCTGCATTGGAAGACCCCTTATCATGCAAATTGAAAAACACAATGTGAATGTATTTCCTAACTTCCAAATTTTGATGGCGCTAGATGTTTGGGAACACGCCTACTACCTCGATTACAAGAACGACCGCGCCAAATTCGTCGAAGCCTTCTGGAACCTGGTAAACTGGGATAAAGTTAACAAAAACCTTAGCCTTATAAAGTAAGCATTACTTACTTTCTTTATTTTATTTTTTGAGAAAAAAATTAAGCCAAAAAAGCTTATGGTACTGGAGTAATTTTTATCGCTGCCGCTGGACACTGCATTTCACACGCCAAACATTGTATACAATCTTTTTCGCGCGCAGGATCAGATTTTCGTTCAGAGAGCGGGTGTCCAGGGGAATCAGCCCAATCATACAGTGAGACAGGGCAAACATCGATGCATACGCCGTCTCCGACGCAGCTATCCCAATCTACTGCGCTAGTTGTTCCGTGTATTCCAAGTTTTTGGGGGGTTTCAACTGGTCCCCAGACTTTGTGACCGTTATGTTCACTTACAACTTGTCGTTTAGTTTGAAAATCAGGGTCTATTGGCAAAAAATTCACCATATTAACGTGAGGAAACCGATAATATTAGGATTTCTGCCTGAAGTTTTGAGTAAAGCATTTTGGGGAAGCAAGCATAACACTAGGGTGGTTTGAATGAGTCAATATTATTTGCCTGTCGGAATGAGATATGCCACTTTGGAGGAAAGAAAACAATTCTACACCAGAGAATTCAACCCCAAGAAGGTATCTGAATGGTTCACAGGTGGACTAGGTAACACAAAGTTTGCAGTCATCATAGGTCGGCACACCAAGATTTTCCCTGAGAAATACAGGGAAGATGCCTCAACAACGATAATAATCGATGAGTTCAAAGACTTGGAGGATGTGCGGGGTCAAATCTTAGAATTTTTACCCGAAGCCGTATACTACGACCGAAACGTGTACGACGCAAACAGAAGAAAAGTTGGGCAAGAACTTGCGTTTGACCTTGACCCTGAAAACATAACCTGCCCAATTCATGGAAGCTTAGAAGATAAGATGAAGCGTCATCAGGGATTAAGTTTTTGCGAAATTGAATTTGACATGGTTAAAAAAGAAGCAATTGGACTTTACGATTTTTTGGAGATCTGTTTCTCTGACGTAGGAATTGTTTATTCTGGCCGAGGCTTTCACCTGCATGTTTTCGACCCAAACGCTTACAAGCTGAACACTGAAGAACGACTTAGCCTTGCGCGAGAGGCAAAACAAGCAGGTTTTCACATTGACGAATGGGTAACCTCAGGCGAATACCGCTTAATCCGACTACCCTTCAGCTTAAACGGTTTAGTTTCAAGAATCGCGTTACCACTAAGAAGGGATGAAATTGAAAGCTTCGACGCCGTTCATGACGAGCGGTGCCTACCCAAGTTTTTGGGTAAATAAGCTATTTTTTGACTTCTTTAGCTTTCTTTTCTTTCTTGCTATAATAGGCTTGTTTTTTCTTTTCGTCTTCTGCTTTGGTTGGTTTTTTCGCCATAAAAATTCCCTAAAAATACTATTCTATAAGCGTATTAAAAGATTTATCTAAATTGAAGATGTGTTGAAAGGTTTATTTGCCTTTTAATTCTTCTTTTTAGCTTGTTGAGGCTTGTTTATGGAGCAGTTTGACGTTCTGGTCATAGGTTCAGGTTCTGGGATGCTCATTGCATCTGCAGCAGTCGAGCAAGGTTTCAAAGTAGCATTAGTTGAGCAAGGAAAGATGGGTGGCACATGCATAAACGTTGGCTGTGTGCCCTCCAAGATGCTGATATACCCCGCAGACGTCCTTGCCACCATCGAAGACGCAAAGAGACTAGGCATCAATTCAACTGTTAGCTCCGTAGATTTCAACAATATCATGAGCAGAATGCATGAACTCGTCAACCATGATTCTGGGCAGCAAGCAGCAGCCGTCGAAGCAACATCCAACTTAAAATGGTTTAAGGAAACAGGTGAATTCACCTCAGACTACACCATGCAAGTCGGCACAAATACGATTACTGCCAAGGTAATTTTCATCGTTTCAGGTGCACGCACCACCACACCCCCCATTAGAGGCATAGAAAACGTCGGTTACTTAACAAGCGACACGGTGCTTGAGTTGCAAACACAACCCAAAAGCATCGTAATCGTCGGTGGAGGCTACATCGGCATTGAATACGGACACTTCTTCTCAGCCATTGGGACCAAAACCACCATAATACAGCGCCCCTACCGAGTGGTACCTGAGGAAGAACCAGAAATCTCTGACCTGCTGAAGACTGAGTTGGGAAAGCGAATAGAAATCTATACAGGCTATGAAGCCCTCGAAGCCAAACAGGAAGGCACCCAAAAAACAATAGTTGCCAAGAACCGCCAAGACGGCTCCACAAAAGAATTCTCGGCAGAAGCCATTATGGTCGCGACGGGCAGAGTATCCAACGCCTACACCCTCAAACCTGAAAAAACAGGCGTACAACTCGACGAGCACGGCTTCATAAAAGTCAACGAATACCTCGAAACCACCAAAAAAAACATTTTTGCATTAGGCGACGCCATCGGCAAACAAATGTTCAAGCATGTAGCCAACCACGAGGCAGGAATAGCTTGGCACAACTCCATCCATAACCACAAAGCAAAGATGGATTTTTCAGCCGCGCCTCACGCAATCTTTACCCATCCACAGGTTGCCTCGGTGGGGTTAAAGGAAGAGGAAGCAAGACGGGGATACAAGGTTTTGGTTGGAATAGCATTCTATAAGGATACGGCTATGGGTGCTGCTATGGCGTTTCCGGAGGGCTTTGTGAAAGTCATCGTTGAAGCGGAAACAAGCAAAATCTTGGGTGCACACATAATCGGCCCCGAAGCGTCGGTTCTCATACAGGAAATTGTTAATGCGATGGTTTCGGAAAAAGGCGATTTTGGACCTATTGCAAGAGGCATGCACATTCACCCTGCCCTAAATGAAGTAGTGCAGAATGCGTTTGGCAACCTACATGACCATGACCACGAACACTAATTTAGCGGAAGCTAAACAGTTATATTCGGCTTAAACCAAATTTTATTGGTGAGATTTTTAGTATGCAATTCTCCAAGGTTTCTGGTAAAAAAAATAATCATAAAGTTACCGTCTATGCTTTAAGCACTTGTGTTTGGTGCAAAATGACAAAACAGTACCTAACCGATAGTGGTGTTGAATACGAATTTGTTGATGTTGACTTACTCGATGACAACGATAAAACCAGAGTTCATACAACAATTATCAGCAAGGGTGGAGCGTTAAGTTACCCCACAATAATTGTAGATGACAAAACTGTAATTACAGGTTTCCGCAAAGATCTGCTTAAAGAGGCATTAGGTCTTTGATCACGCTTGAGCAAGTTCGCAAAAGAGCTGAAGCTGACGCAAAAACTTATGGTTACTACCTTACCCCTCAAAGCGATCTTCTGCAGATGTTCATCGAGGGATTAAAGACAAACGAGGACCGCTATGGTTACCCTTCGTGCCCCTGCAGACTGGCAACAGGCAACTTGGAAATCGATCGAGACATCATCTGTCCATGCGACTACCGTGACCCAGATGTAGCTCAATACGGCGCATGCTACTGCCGACTCTATGTCAATAAAGCGGTGTTCGAGAGCCAAAATCTGCCCGAAGTTCCTGAACGCCGGCCACTTGAAAAGCAGGGAAGAGCGTATGGAATTCCAGGACTTTCTCAACAAACTCCTGCGCAAGGAACCGAAGAAAAAGCAAGCACACAACCGCAAAAGACAGAGGTAAAAAAGAAGTTATGGTATTGCAAACAATGCGGCTACGTCGTTTATCGAGAGGACCCCCCGTATGTTTGCCCGATATGTAAAGCTAAACGCGAAATGTTTGCAGAAATAGAAACCAAAGTAGAATTCAAAGGCTAATTATTTCTGTATTTCTATCTCAATTTTCTTCCAATCTTCCTTTATTCCCTTAAGAGAACTAACGCCACCTGTTATTGTCCCACTCAACATTCTTCCAACAAACTCATTTAGAGGAATTTCTTTTCCATCAACCTTTAATTTCAGACTCAAATTTGTTTCACCTAAGTATTGTTGATTGGAAGAGTGAAGGTAAAAAGTCTTTGCGAAACAACGTCGGTGCTCTTCGAGGAATTTTAGCAAGACTCTATTAATTTGCTGAAAGCTATTTTAATAAATAGGGAGGGATGTGCACAATTAATTTTTTCCTTGGATTGGTTTAATCAATATGTTTGCTTTTTGGGTATTTGTGCAAGGTGAGGAAGAGTTGAATTTGAAAAATTTTGAGCAAAGATGGTGGAGGATTTGTCCCGAGAGTTGGATGTTTGAAGGGAAATGGGTGTGGAATTTTTTGTTGTGTGATAGAAGAAGAAGAGTTGCAATTGCATTTTGATAAGCTTGGTTTAGGTTGTTTTTGTTGTTTGGGGTTTGGGTTGTTTGCTGGTTGAAGAAAAAAAGGGGTTCGGAAAAGGTAAATCTTCTTCTTCCATCATTTGGTTAACATTTTAAATAACTTGTTTTGGGTTGCTTTTGGGTTTTAGGGGTTGAAATGACTGCAGATTGAAACGCCAAAAAGTCGGTGAAAGACTAATCTTCTTCTTCTCTTTGTTTGTGGCTAAGATGCGTGTTTTTGGGTGAGTGGTGCTAACTAGATTCAAAATAATGCACAACTCTAATTTGTTCTTAAAAGTTGTGAAATTTTGGATAAACAAGAGGTTATTAGTAAACTGGATAAATGTTCAGCTTAATTTTCGAGCAGGCTGACTTCACGGTCACTCTCAACTTCGTCAAGTTCTCCTTAATCTCAGCTTTGACACCCATTGCTGCAAAGTATTCCTCAAGGAAAATCCTGATGAAATCCTTGGAAACTTCCGAAACCAAAACCAGCGTAAAATCGTTTGGGGCGTTCTTTGTCAAGCGATAAAAGTTGCAGACTTCAAGACGATATAGCATTTCTTCAGGAGAATGGATGTTAGTTTTTAGCTGTTCCCAATGGGCATGAGCCACTTCCTTATGCTCTTTCCAGAATTTTTCTTTCTCGGGTGAGGAGGCGATTAGGCGCAGGAACATGAGCCAGTGGTCAACATCTAGGATTATATGTTCGTCTGTAAGGAGCATGTCAAGATCTGCATGGATTTTTCTCTTTGTTAGGGGATCTTCGAGTGATTTATTTTCGTTGTAGAATTTTATGGTGCGTCGCATTATTTCACTCTGTGAGAGGTGCTCTTCAGCGCTTATTCTTTCTAGTAAGTCTACTGTCGATTTATCGAATGCTACGGTTATTCGTGTTCGATTAACCAAAATCTCAATCCATTTTCACATATTTTCAATTTTTGCAAAATCATATAAACATTTCTTGCTATCTGCGCGCATTTTAATAAGTAAATTTATGTTTTTCACTTGTAATTATGAACGATTGTTTAGCATACAAAATGATCCCCCAACACATTCAAAACCTTTTTAGCCACCACTAATCAACATAAATCATTAGGGCTTCTTGGAGAATAACAACTTGAAAACACCCGAAATTTATCTCGAACCCAAACAACGAACTCTAAAAGTAATTGAACTTCTCGAAAAACAGTACCCCAACGCTAAAACCGCCTTAAACTACACAAACCCGCTGGAAATTCTAATAGCCACCATTCTCTCAGCCCAAACAACCGACGTAACAGTCAACATAGTAACCCAAAAGCTATTCAAAAAATACCATTCAGCTCAAGACTATGCAGATGCAGACATAAAAGAACTTGAGCAATACATACATTCAACAGGCTTCTATCACAACAAAGCAAGAAACCTAAAGAGCTGCTGCCAACTTCTAATAGAAAAATTCCATAGCCAAGTTCCCAAGACTATGGAGGAGCTACTAGAGCTCCCAGGCGTCGCACGCAAAACTGCAAACATTGTACTCTATAATGCATATGGCACAACCGTCGGCATTGCAGTAGACACTCATGTAACAAGGCTGTCGCAGCGGCTCGGGTTAACAGAACAAAAAGACCAAAATAAGATTGAAAAAGACCTAATGCAGATTACTCCAAAAGAGAAATGGATGCCGCTCACTGACTTGATGATTTTTCACGGCAGACAAGTTTGCACCGCAAGAAAACCAAAATGCGAAGCATGCGTGCTAAACACAGATTTGCCCCTCAGCCTTCACTTTCATCTAGGCATTAGCCAATTGCACAAGAATTAAGGCAATATCGCATCTTAACTATCTCGAAATGTTAGCTGAAAAAAACGATTATCTGTTGCTTTGTTTGCTATAACACTCATATGTTTTTCTGATTCAAGAGGAAAATTTTAGATAATTCTTAAATCGTTAAACCGCATTCTCAAACAAGGTAAGGTGTAAAAATTGGCAACACAACCAAGTTATAAAACAGTTTTCGTTTTCCTAGACACAGACAAATATTGTAGTCCATTCGACATGCTGGTAGCCATAGATGCGTTCCCAGATTCAATGATATTCAAGTACGAAAATGTCACAGGCGAAGATGCACCAAAAATCGTTTTTGACCTCCTGTTTCCGCGCGGACCCGAAGGCGCAAAACACACCAAAGTATTCATCAACGGAAGCAACTTTGAAATGGTAGAAAAAGTCGTCGAAGCCACACAAAAAGCAATGAAATCAGCTCCATGGGGAAACAGCATAATCGTTGACCCAAGAGGCGGATACTCCACAGCCGCCGCCGCTGTAGCAAAAACCTTCGGAGCAGCAATGGAGAAGGGCTTTGGATCTTTAGAAGGCAAAAAAGTCGCAGTTTTAGCTGGCACAGGTCCAGTCGGACAGACAGCTGCAAGAATCTACGCCTCAGAAAAAGCCAACGTAACCATCACCAGCCGTTCACTTGCGAGGGGGCAAGTAGTTGCATACAAAATCAATCAGGAATGCGGTGCACAAAGAGTGACAGTTGTCGAAGTAACCAAACCTGAACAGACCGTTGCAGCAATCAAGGATGCTGAAATCGTTCTCTCAGCAGGTGCAGGCGGAATCCAACTTCTTTCAGCAGCAGACCTAAACGCTACCCCTACCTGCAGAATAGTCGCCGACATAAACGCCATTAAACCGCTCGGCGTTGAAGGCTTAGCTCCAAACGACGACAGCAAAGAACTAAAACCAGGCGTTTACGGCATCGGCGCATTAGCCATTGGCAAACTAAAAATCAAAACCGAGATGGAAATGATTAAACGCGCAACCGTCGAGCCATCGGGACTCTTCGACTACGCAATCGCTTACACTATTGCAAAAGACCAAATCCTAAAAAAACTTGCAAAAGCAGCTGCCAAATAAGCGGCTAAATTTTCTTATCTTTTTGTTTTCATTTTCTTAGCGCGTCCAGTAACAACAAAAAAAGAACATATTTGGGAGCTTAATATTCAATCATAACAGTTCACATACTTGGGGGATAGACACGTGATCCCTATTTTTATCCTGTTAGAGAACTTTTGCAGAAGCTTATGTAGGTAGGCAAAAAATTCCAATGAGAACAGGGACATATTGGCATAAAATCAGCTTATAACATTTTAAAAGCTGTGTATATGAGATTTCCCATTCCAAAGAGAGCGAAATACTAAAAAGCGTTTGCTATTCTATTGCAAGCTTCCACTATACGCTCACTGGGCTGCGTAAATGTAATACGCACGTAACCTTCACCATACTTACCAAAGCCAACTCCAGGCGTCACAGCCACACCAACATCGAGAAGTTTGGCAGCGAACTCCATCGAATCGCCAATACAATTAACCCAAACATAAAAGGTTGCTTTGGGCTTATCGCATTTGTAGCCGATTTTGCAGAGCGTTTCAACAAGGAGGTCGCGGCGTTCTCTGGAGGATTTGGTTGTTTTGCTTTAGGAACTCTGGTGCTTCACTGCTTAGTATATGCACCTAAAGCTTTGACAGCGACTTTCTGGGTGTAAACAGGAGGACCAGAATCAATTTGCGATTTAACTTTAGTTAAGCCAGCAATGAGAGTCTTGTTTCCCACAGCAAAGCCAATGCGGTCGCCAGTCATATTGAAAGTTTTTGAGAGCGAATGAAACTCAATGGCGACGTCCATTGCCCCATCGATTTCGAGAATACTTGGAGCACGGTAGCCATCGTAGGTAATTTCCGAGTAGGCGTTATCGTAGCACATCATAATGTTGTTATCTTTGGCAAAGTCGACGGCTTCCTTCATGAATTTCTTATCAATAGTTGCGGCGGTGGGGTTGTTGGGGTAGTTGATGAACATCATTTTGGCTTTCTTGGCGTTGACTGATTCAAAGTCTGGTTGGAAATTGTTCTCTTCAAGAAGCGGCATAGGTACTACTATACCGTCGCATAGGATTGTGCTGCCGTTAGCGTAAACTGGGTATGCTGGGTTAGGTACCAACACGTGGTCACTCGGGTTCACGAATGCTCGGGCGATGTTCGCTATCCCTTCTTTGGAGCCTAATAGCGCGACGACTTGGTCAGGCTGTAAGTCAACGTTAAAACGTTTCTTGCACCACTCCGAAACTGCCTGTCGGAAATCTGGTTCACCTTGACTAAAAGAGTAATTGTGGTTCTTTAAGTCAGCAACTTCTTGTTTAAGTGCTTCAATAACAAATTTTGGAGGCAGTAGGTCAGGGTCGCCAATGCTTAGGGAAATCAGGTCTATGCCTTGGGCTTTCTTTTCTTTAATTTTTTTCTCGATTTCCGCAAACAGGTAAGGAGGCAACCGCTTAATTCGATCTGCATAATCAAATGTCAATGTTATGGCTCCTTGAACAGTGTTCCTTCGTAAACTTTCTCTGCTGCACCACTTAGAAACAGGGTTTTGCCTACTTCCACTTGGAGGTCTCCGCCGAGAACATGAACTGTTACTTTGTTGCCGACTTTTCCAAGTTTGTTTGCAGCCGCAACCGCTGCGCATGTTCCTGTGCCACAGGCTAAAGTTTCTCCGCAGCCTCTTTCCCAAACCCGAACTTTCAACTCGTTTTTGTTTAGAACTTGAACGAAGCCTACATTGGTTCTTTTGGGAAAAGTCTGATCTTTTTCAATGATTGGTCCAATATAATCTATTGGAAACTCTTCAACATTTTCCACGAAAATGACACAATGAGGGTTGCCCATGGAAAGACAGGTAATTTTGTAGGGTTCTCCATCTATTTCTAAATCACAGTTGATGCATGTTTCCTCCCCCAACATCGGAAGAGATGCTCGCTGCCAGTTGGGTGGACCCATATCAACTTTGACAGTTGTGACATCGTTGCCGCTGATAGTTAACCATACTTGCTTTATGCCTGAGAGAGTTTCAACAGTAAACTCCGTCTTCTTGACAATGCCATTTTCATAACAGTACTTGGCAAAACAACGTATACCATTTCCACACATTTCCGCTTCACTGCCATCAGCATTCAATATCCTCATCTTTACATCGGCAACTCTTGAACTACAGACAAGAAGGAGCCCATCAGCACCAACTGAAAAACGTCGTTCGCATAGCTTCTTAGCCAGCTTTGAAGCAGCAGTGACTTTCTGATCTCTATTATCAATCACAATATAGTCGTTACCTAAACCGTGCATCTTCCAAAATTGCATCAAGACCCACTCTGCATCCGTTGATTAGTCATCAAATCACTTAGTTCCTCCCGCTTGCGAACCAAAACGTCTTTGCCCTGCCTTATCATGACCTCTGCAGCTCTGGGTCGTGAGTTGTACTGTGAACTCATGCTAAAACCGTAAGCGCCAGCATTCAAGATAGCTAACAAATCACCCTCTTCAACTTTTGGAAGCTGTCGATCCTTGGCCAAGACATCGCCTGACTCGCAGATTGGGCCCACTACCTCACAGGATTCCTTATTGGCTTTTGCTAGCTTGTTTGCAACTAAGATAGGATGATAAGACCCATACATTGTTGGACGTACTAAGGTGTTGAAACCTGCGTCTACGCCTACAAACTTTTTGGACGGCGTCTGCTTTACCGTGTTAACGCTTGTTAGCAGTATACTTGCATCACAAACCAAATACCTTCCAGGCTCCACACACAGAAACGGTTTACCTAAACCATACTCCTTAACCTTAGCTTTGAAGAGAGTTACAATTTTGTCGGAAAATTCATTTAGGTCAAGGTCTTTGTCTTCCGGCTTGTATGGAATGCCTAACCCTCCTCCAATATCGATGAACTCGAATTCTATACCCACTTCATCGTGGACCCGTTTAGCTATACTCAGAAGTTTCTCGACCGCCAGAGAATAAGGTTCGATATTCAATATACCCGAGCCAATGTGCATATGGATACCGAAACGCTCAACCCTTGCCCGCTCAGCAATCGCATAAGCTTGAATAGTTTCTTCTTCCCAAAGTCCAAACTTTGATTCAGAACCTGCAGTTATACAGTGACTGTGATGGCCGGCACCAATCTCGGGGTTAACCCGCACTGAAATTACTGGGGGAACAGCAATCTTCAGCAATCTATCCAGCTCTGACTGGGAGTCCACATTTACAGTTATGTTTGCACCAGCCAAAAACTTTAGTTCGTCGTCTCTTACGCTGGTTCCAGTGAACAATATACGGTCAGGTGTAAATCCACTGCTCAAACCCATGAAGACTTCACCTGGGCTAACAGTGTCTAAGTAAGCGCCTTCTGACTGCAAAATCTTAAGGACTGTTAGGTTGCTGTTGGCTTTGCATGCGTAGTAAACGCGTAGGTGCTTGTAGTTTCTGATTAAAGCGTTATGGAGGCGATTGTAGTTGTCCCTGATGCGCTTCTCGCTCAGCAAGTACAATGGCGTATCGTATTTTTCAGCTAACTCTTTAACTGAAAACCCGTCAAAGAAGAGGCTGCCTTTTCGGTCTTCTAAGGGGTCACGAAGCTTTCTCTTAACCATCCGCATTCACCAAACTAATAGCTATTTATGTAAAAGAGTGTTTAAGCTAAACCATTAGCTATATACAACTCTGCACTCAAGATGCCTCCACCTGCAGCACCCCGAACTGTGTTATGTCCAAGGCACATGTACTTGAAAGTCATGATTGGATCTTTGCGTATTCTTCCAACCACTACACTCATTCCACATCCTGTGTCACGGTCATAGCGTGGTTGAGGTCTATTCTTTTCATGGCGAACAACTATTGGGTTCTCTGGAGCAGATGGCAACTTGAGCAGTTGTGGAGCACCCTTGAAATCTTCGAATGCCGCCACGATTTGCTCAATCGATGGGTCTTCTTCTAGCTTTACGAATATCGATTCTAAATGCCCGTCTTTTACGTTGACTCGGTTGCAGCTTGAGCTAAGCTTGAAATCAGCGTTCTGGATAACTCCGCGATTGAAGGTTCCAAGTATCTTTAGAGCTTCAGTCTCCATTTTGTCCTCTTCACCCGAGATGAAGGGAACGACATTATCGATAATGTCGAGCGAAGCTACGCCAGGGTAACCTGCGCCGCTGAGGGCTTGCATAGTAGTAACTATAACTTGCCTTAAGCCGAACTGCATAAGTGGTTTCAAAGTAATTGCCATTTGGATGGTGCTACAATTTGGGTCAGTAGAGATAAAACCTTTCCAACCTCGAAGTTGCTGTTGAACCTTGATTAACTCAGCATGGTCTGGGTTGATTTCTGGAATTATAAGTGGAATGTCTTTTTCCATTCGATGAGCACTTGCCTTACTAAACACTGGGTAAAAAGCTGCAAATTCAGCTTCAACAGGTCCCGCCAAATCACCTGGCATTGACGAAAAAACCAAGTCCACGTCACCTGCCTTTTCTACCGATGCTACATCAGCATTGACTATGGGCATTTCAGCGATTTCTTTAGGCAAATTCGACTCCATTAGCCAGTTGCATGCGTCTTTGTATTTTTTTCCTGCTGACCGCTCGGAAGCGGCAAGCACTTCAATTTTGAACCATGGGTGACCTTGTAAGAGTTGAATGTACCGTTGTCCAACTGCGCCGGTTGCACCTAAGATTGCGACTTTACGTTTATTGGGCATGGGTTGTTTCTTCCTTTGTTCTTCTCACTCTGTATGTTCCTGATAAAAAAGTTAATGGTTTTGGCTGGTTAAGTTAAACCTAAAACATCAGCCATACTGAACATTTTAGGCTCATTTTGCTTACTTAACCAATCAGCCGCAAATACAGCGCCCTGTGCGAACACGTTCCGCGAGAAAGCTATGTGTTCTATACGTAACATTTCGTAGGGACCTGCAACAATTATATCATGGATTCCTGGAACGCCACCCGCACGGATTGCTACTGATTCAAGTTCTGCTGGTTGCCGAGGGCTAATACCTTCTCTGCCGTAAATAATTTTTGAGTAATTACGGGCTTGGGAGATAATTTGCTCAAGCTTTTTTGATGTTCCGGAAGGCGCATCTTTTTTGCCCGTGTGGTGGATTTCGCTTATGCTAAAATCGTAGCCTTGTGGAAATGTTTTGAGGGCTTCAGCTATTTTGAAAAGTATGTTGACGCCTACACTGTAATTTGGCGAAAATACTGCTGGAACTTTACCTGACATTGCCGCCAAAACTTGTTGGGTCTGCTCTGGTGTAAAGCCTGTAGTGCCGAGGATTATGCGTTTACCTTGGTTTGCGACGATTGGGATGTTGACTAATTCGGCCGATGGGATAGTGAAACTGATGTAAACATCGGCATCTGTGAGGGCTTCGTTAAGTTTGTCGGAACCCAGAATTTTTGTGTCGGAGTTGGCAATGTTTAATTCTTTCAGGCTTTTGCCTATACATGGAGTGTTAGGTGCTTCTACTACTCCTACGATTTGATGACCCTTCATGATTGCTTCAGCAATGATGGCATTACCCATTCTGCCTGCAGCGCCTGCTACACAGAACTTAACCATAGTATAATCCCTCTAAGTACTTCTCATTATACAATCGGTCTTTAAGGTCAACGCCAAAGTAGTCAGCGACAGGCTTTAGGATCTGCGGGTTGCTTTCATAAATTTTACGTGTGTTGATTAAGACCACGTCTAAACCACTGCGAGTCATCTTTCCCAGCGGTTGCCTGCAGGGTCCCGACGGCATACCTAACACGTTCATGAGCGTCTTAAAGGCGAGAGGGTTGCGGGCTTTACATGCCACGGGTCCGTATGGTGTTTGTTCCTGTGTTTTCACGGTAACAATGTTGAAAAGCGGTTGAAGTGCTTGGGAAATTACGCTTGCGGCTTCTTCGTTTCCATCCAAACAGTAGTGCACCATGTCCACTACTGCGCGTGGAGCAACATTTGAGACTACGGATATGACTCCGCTTGCTGCAATGTCGGGTGAAATTATCATCGTGTAAGTTTTGTCGTCATCGCCTGAGAGAATGTCGAAATCTTCTCCGCAAACTTGCCGTGTTAACTCCATATTCTTGAGGTCGCCCGTAGCTTCCTTTACGCAGCGAACGTTAGGGTATTGCTTATGCAAAACTGCGAGGTCTTGGGGATAAAGCTGCGTTCCTGTCCTCCCTGGAATAATGTAGGGGATGATTTGGACTTCGGGAAACTGAAGAGCAATTGGTTCAACATATTCTTTGCGAATTTCCAGCGAACTTGGACCGTTGTAATATGGGTCTACCAATAGGACACAGTTTACTCCGAAGTCATGAGCATGTTGTGTTCCGTCTATGGCTTCTTGGGTTGAGTTGCTCCCAGTGCCTGCTATAGTTAGGCACCTGTTGCTGGAGTATTCGTGTACTTTTTCAATTACTTTTGTGTGTTCGTTCCAGTCTAAGGTTGGGCTTTCGCCGGTCGTGCCTACGGCTAGTAAGCCGTTGACGCCGTTTTTTATTTGGAAATCTACTAGTTGTTGTAGTCCTTCGTAATCGACTTGGCGATTACGATCCATGGGGGTTATTAGTGCTGTATAACAACCGCTGAATGTGACCATTTTTTATTCCTCTATGGTGTAGAAAACAGGTTCGCATATTATTTAAGTATTACGTTTTTCACATATTTATTACTAAAAACGTAAGATATTAATGGTGGCAGTATTGAAATACAATCGTCAATCAACATTTTTCGCAAACGACTAAAGGCTCAACATAATAAGCAGTAAAAACCCCGTCACAAGTCCCATAAATCCTCTTCAAATAATTAAAAACATCATCAAGCTCCAAAGCCGAAGGAATAACCGCTTTAAAATTACCCAAAAGCAAAATCTCTGAAAGCAACCCCACCTCCGTCTTCACAATCTTCATGCGCCAAACATTAAGTCCCGATTGGAAAACAGCTATGTTACCGGACTTAGGTTTGCCTTTTCGAACATCTATCGTTTTTTGACCGCTCATTAGCCATTGGAATACATCTTTCTTTGTAAGGAACCAAGGCAAATTCAAAACCCAAAGCATTCATTCCAAGGGCTGGAAGATAAGGTTTCGGTTGAAAAACGAATAAAAAGTTTAACACAAAATAGGAAAAAATGGGTTGAAATGTAGAAGACTGTTTACTAATTTACCCTTTACCTTTCTCTTCTTTCCCGAAGTATTTAGTCCACTTTAGTTTGCGTGCATCGCGTTTGAACGCCAAACTGCTTTTCTTGCATTTGCTGGAATCGAACCATAGGATTGAGCCGTCGTTCTTGACGAACATCATGCCTGTGCCAGCTGGGAAATCAGCACCACAGAACGAACATTTTCTCGGTTTTGGCATGATAAATTCTCCAAGTTATTTATCTGGTAATTTTCTTTGCTTCTCTTTCTGTTTCTCGCAGCATCAGAATGTCTTGTGCTCTTACTGGTCCTTTTACGTTGCGTGTGATGATTCGGCCTTTATCTTTGCCTTCCATAATTCGGACGCGAACTTGCGTGATTTCGCCAGTTACGCCTGTGCGACCTATGACTTGTATGACTTCTGATGGAATTAGTTCTTCAGCTGCTTCTTTACTCATTACTGAGTTCCTCGTTTAACCTGGTCAATCCGAGTAACGATTTCTTTGAGTAAGCCTACTGCTTCTCCTTCTCTTATGATGCAGGCTGCTGCACAGGGAACGTCGATACCAATTGATTTGCCGAGCTGTTCTTTGCTTGGTACAAACACGTATGGAATTTTTCTTTCGTCGCAGAGTAGTGGTAGATGTGCTATAACTTCTGGTGGGTCAACGTCTTCAGCTATTACAACGAGTTTTGCTTGTGATCGTTCAACAGCTTTTGTTGCCTCGTTTGTTCCTTTCCTAACTGATCCTGATTTTGAAGCAATCGTTAGGGCTTCATAGGCTGCATCTACGATTTCTTTTGGAACTTCATATTTTACATAGAATGGTTTAGACATATTAGCCTCACCCTTTTAAGGCACAGTCTTATCCGCACTTCTTATTTAAGAAGCTTTCTGCCAAAGAATTCCATCCTGTACTTCCAGTTTATAAACACCTTAGAAAACTTTATATAAACTGTTACGGTTTCCTACATGTTTTTCGAGAGGGGAATTGCGTTTGCAAAGATTGGGCAAGGTTTCAAATGTAACTCCATCGCGAAACATGGTGGTAAAAACAGAAAATCCCCCGAAAATAGGTTTTGAAGTTGTCGACGAGAACTTGAATGTTGTCGGCAGCGTTTTTGATATTATAGGACCCAGCTCCGCTCCCTATGCAGTGATTAAATCAAGCATCAGGGAACCTGAGAAACTAGTGAACAAACCGGTGTACTTGCTTCTCTCGAAAACAAAACGGAGCAAAAGATGATGAGTAGAGCCAGCAAGTTACATGAACCAATAGATCAAAATCAAACCATCCCCAAAGCAGAACCTGCTAAGGTTCAATCGTGCCCTGAATGCGGCAGTACCCGACTGATGCGTGATTATGAATGTGCTGAAATAGTTTGCATGGACTGCGGTTTTGTTGTTGCAGCCAAAATAGCTGACCGCGGACCAGAATGGAGAGCTTTTGATGATGAACAAAGATCAAAAAGAACCCGTGTCGGCGCGCCTTTAACCTACACTATTCATGATAAAGGGTTATCAACAACAATTGATTGGCATGACCGAGACATCTACGGCAAAAGCCTCTCGCCAGGACAGAAAGCTCAAGTTTATCGACTGCGGAAATGGCAACGCCGCATCAGAGTTTCAGACGCAACCGAACGCAACTTGGCGTTTGCACTCTCCGAAATCACAAAGATTTCCAACAATCTGAATCTTCCAAAAAACATTCTTGAAACAGCCTCAGTGATTTATCGTAAAGCTGTAAAAGAGAAACTTATTCGAGGCAGATCAATTCAAGGTGTCACCTCAGCAGCCATATATTTGGCATGCAGACAATGTGGTCTACCTCGAACCCTAGACGAAATCGCTCAATCCTCAGGAGTTAATAAGAAAGAAGTTGGGCGAAGCTACCGATTCTTAATCAGAGAACTAAACTACTCCATCCCACCGCTACGACCAAGCCAATACATAACAAAGTTTTCTAACCAACTCACGATGCAAGGAAAAGTTGAGGAAATCGCCCACAAAATCTTAGCCGCAGCAAAAGAACTCAAACTCACCTCAGGTAGAGGACCTACGGGAATCGCCGCCGCAGCGAGCTACGTTGCGTCAGTCTTAACTGGTGAACGTAAAACCCAACGAGAAATCGCTGAAATTGCACAGGTAACAGAGGTTACTATTCGAAACCGATACAAAGAGCTCGTTGAACGCTTAATGTTCCAGATAAGCATCTAATTCGTTTTTACTTTATATTTTTTTAAGGATTTATCTATAGCTTATTTCGACTCGAACCCTTCGGGAAACTAACAACTGAAGATCAGATTGCCAAACCAAAAGAAGTCTAATCAGACCTTATACAAAATCTTTGTCATCTGCGTCACGAATAGAAAGACTCGAATCCAAACCTGAATTACAAAGCAACATAAAAAATTTAAGGAAATAAGCTGAAAACACGAGTCAGCGACCTTGAGACTAAGTTGAAAAGGTTGCGCGAGGACTTAAAAACCAATTTGAGCGTTTTTGGGTTTGAATCTGGAGAGGAATAATTCAGGTAAATCTTAACTAATAATTAGTAATTTTTTTAAGTACCTTAGTTGCTATGCTAACTCATGCCCTACAAATTCACCTTCGACCTTTCAAAGGTTCCTCGTTTCTTCTTCACCGAAATCGCCATGGTTAGCTACCAAAAGGGCATGCACAGAAGTTTCCTAAAAACCCTTAACGACTTGATCCTTAAATTTAAAATTCAAGAAGCAACAGGACTCAACATTTCAGACGCGGTCGCTTTGCTTCAGGATTTGATTGATCTACAAGCAATCAACAGCATGGAAAGAGGCAGGTTTTTACAGACCAAGAAAAGAGCAATTTTTCTTCCGCACTGTTCTAGAAAATACATGGATAGTCGTTGTAAAGCATCATTCAACCCAGATATCCCAAGTTACACGTGTTCGCATTGCTCGGATGACTGCATGGTAAACAAGGCAGACTGTTATGCTCGAAAGAAAGGCTATGACGTTTACCTATTGCCTGGTGGTTCATGTATTCCCAAGATTCTTAAAAATCGCCATTATGAAGGTATTGTTGGAGTGGCATGCGGGGAAGAAATGAAAATAATGGGGCCGCTTCTTAATGGCATGAATGTAACGGGACAAGGAATACCTTTGATAAAAAATGGTTGTGCAAGCACTGTTTTCAACATGGAAACACTGCGAAAAGTGCTCTAACGGAAGTCTATATACTAGTCTATGTTTGCTGGTTAGCAGAGGCCCTAATACCAAACCATTCAGAGAGGCTTGCCGAATAGTCAAGCCAGAGAAAAAAGTAAAGAAAATATTCTTCATAATTAATGATAAATGTCCAGAATCAGGGGTGTATGAGCATTTCTGCGATTGCAGCAGTGATAATTCCTGTATCCTATTGTCTAAAACTCAGAATTTTTCTCCCCGTATAACTTACGGTTGAGCTAAATTGCTATTAATAATGCCAGGCTAAACCATTCTTTTTATTTCAATTATTGTTCTGCTACTTAGGCTAAGTCTCTCTCTATGATTCATTATTTGGTAAAAATTTTGATAGAAAAAACAAGCTTAGTTCTTGAACTAATAAAATAAATGAAAATAAACTGTTACTTTACTATTTCACGTTTCTTCCAGCGCAGGTTCTTGCCCTTGCATTTTCTGCATTTCAGAGCCGTTGCTGCATTGCGGGAGCCACAGTCTCTGCAGATTTTCATGTGCAAGCGATGTTCTTGTGCTATGGCTTTTTTTACTGGATCTAATATTGGCATTTTATTGTTAACCTTCCGTTTTGGCTAACTCTTTGATGTTTAAGTATCAAATATACCTTTTGTCTGAACTTGGAGATATTATCCCGAAGACGAAAACATACCTATTTGATAACTTCAATCGTAACATAAGAACGAGTATCCTCAATACCGTCGATGCTGTATAGTTTTTTTAATATTTCATCGAGGTTTTCGCGTTCAACAATAATCAATGCGTCAACTTCACCAGCAATTCGGAAAGCTCTAGAAACGGCTAATTCATGGATTTGCTCATAAACTTGGATGCGTTTGATGGGTGAGACTTTCAGGAGTATGAAGGCAGGCGTTGTGGATACTCCAAGTGCACTTAAACCTTTTTCAGTTACATCGATAAAGCCTCTCCCAGTTCGAATGTACCCACGGTTTTTCAGTTTGCGAAGGTGTACATTTAAGGCTTGCCTACTTACGCCAATCTGGCTGGATAATTCGTCTTGTTTTACTCTTAGAGTGTAGGTATTGGTGGATTTTCCTTTCTCGTAGAGAGTTTTCAAGAGCTGGATTGAACGTTTAGTTAATGGTTCCAAATTGGTCACTTTTGTGTTGTTTTGTTAACTTAAACCTTTACAAATAGTTGCAAACTTGCTTAAGAATCTGACTCTCAAAAATACTAATTCGATTCCAACTAAAGCGCAAAGAAACCAGAAAATAGTTCCGCAATCTGCTAATTTCCAAAGGATTTTTATTCTAAGAAAGATTTATGGGAATCCGGTATTGGTTTTCCGAGAAGTTGATAACAGATTGAAAATGGGCTGTTGGTTTTACTAAAACGGAAAATTTTCCTTTCAGCAATAACCCAAAGTAAACACCACAACGTATTTATTTTGAAAAAAAGCTTAAGTCAAGCCACTTAAAAGTAAACTAGGAGTGAAGCGGATCGTGACAGAAAACACCAGCGCAGTCTTAATTGGCAAAAAACCAATAATGAATTATGTCCTTGCGTGCATCACATTCTTCCACGGCGGAGCAAAAGAAGTCAGCATAAAAGCACGCGGCAGATCCATCAGCCGAGCAATTGATGTCGCCGAAGTTGTTAGACACAGATTCCTACCGGATGCTAAAATTAAAAGCATCAGCATTGGAACAGACAGATTCCTACCGCAAGACCAGGAAGATGGCGGTAATACAGCAACCAATGTCAGTACAATTGAAATAACGTTGATACGGTAAATCACGCTTTAGCTAAACTCCTTCTTTGCAGGAAAAACGACACACAAATGAAAACAGAACTATGCAGTTTCTGCTTAAAAAGCGGCATTCTTTGCCAAAAATGTTCAGCCAAAGTCAAAGCTGGCGAAATCAGCGACATAGACCTGAAAATCGCCCGTTTACTGCTCTCTCTGGAAGAAAAGTATCCATCCCTGCAAAACGTCTGCTTCTACAAGGCTGTTGAGGTTGAAAAAACCCTAGCTGTCCTCGTTGGACACGGAGATGTCCCTAAACTTTTGGGTTACGGCGGTAAAATCGTTAAAACCCTAGGTGACGAAACAGGCAAAAACGTACGCGTATTAGAACATGGTGTAGACGATCGAAAATTCCTCGAAGATCTATTTGTACCCTTCAGTATCTTAACCATAAACACCATTTGGCTCCCAGATGGAACAACTGAAACACGAGTAATCCTCAAAAGGAAACGTGGCGCACAGCTACCCTTTGACCTTAAAGCTTTAAAGGAAATTGCCAGTAAAATACGTAAAATATCCTTACGCGTTGAAATCGCAGATTAAGGTTGGCAAGCAGCATGAACTTGGACTCGATAGGCGACTGGACTAGAACTCACTATACTAGTCAAGGTTACACCCGAAAGCGATGGTCAAGAAGTTACTCTTTTTGGTTGGGTTCAAGACATCCGCGACTTGGGTGGAATTCGCTTTATTATTCTGCTGGATCGCGAAGGAACAGTCCAATTAACCATTCCAAAGAAGAGAATTGCACCTGAAGTTTTAGCCAAATCTGATCTTTTACAGAAAAGGTTCAGTCTAGGAGTAAAGGGCTACGTTAAAAAAACGAATATGACTCCCCGAGGCATCGAAGTAATCCCTTCCTCAATAAAGATTTTTAACATAGCCACCGAACAACTCCCCATAGATATTACGGGGAAAACATCTGCATTAATTGAGTCCCGCTTGGACGCACGACCTCTCGACCTAACCCAAGAACACAGCTTAGCCACATTCAAAGTCCAACACATTGCGCTTGAGGCAATACGCAGTTTCCTTTTCGAAAAGAGCTTTTCGGAGGTTCATACACCAAGAATCATCGCCTCAGCAACTGAAGGGGGCGCAGAACTTTTCAGCGTTGACTATTTTGGACAAAAAGCTTACTTGGCGCAGAGCCCACAACTCTATAAAGAAGAATTAATCCTGAGTTTCGAGAAGGTATTTGAGGTTGGACCGTTCTTTCGTGCTGAAGAATCACACACAAGAAGACATCTGAGTGAATTCACTTCGGTAGACGTTGAAGTTGCTTTCACAAACGCTAGCAAATGTTATGGCTCTTCTTGAACAAGTCATCCATCACACGTGCACAGTTGTAAAAGAGAAATGTGCCAAAGAATTGTCTTTGCTCAAGTACAATTTTGAGGTCCCTGCCATTCCTTTTAAGCGTTTAACTTATGACCAAGTCCTTGAAGACCTCAAAGGGCAAGATGTGACGATTCCGTGGGGTGAAGATATCCCAACGGAGGCTTTTCGGGTACTGGGCAAGCTTTACCCATTCTTCTATTTTATAACTGATTGGCCAACACATGCAAAAGCATTCTACATTAAACCGCGCGAAGACAAGCCTGAAGTTTGTGAGGGCTTTGATTTGATGTGGCGATATATAGAGTTAGTCTCAGGTGGAGAACGAATTGCTCAAAAAGAACAATTAATCAAACGACTACAAGAGAAGGGTTTGAATCCTGAATCGTTCAAGTGCCACCTGCAAGCCTACGATTATGGCATGCCACCGCACGCAGGATGGGGACTAGGGCTTGAGCGGTTAACGATGATTTTGACTGGAAACAAGAACATCCGAGAGGTAACCCTGTATCCACGCGATAGGGTTAGATTAACACCATAGGAAATCTACTTTTGCTGCTCACATGGACATTATCAAAACTGTTTTTAAAATGCAGTGACAACCAAAGCGCCAGTACGACCAATCCTAATAGGTTTCTGCAATTAGTTTCTATAGAACCAAAATAGGTTCGGGAAATCTGGCGGCACCTTTAGAACCGCAACCGTTTAATAACCATTTCATCAGAATTCTAACTACACATTAAGAGGGCATTCTATTGTCAATAAATGAGAACTTAGAAAAACTTTCCAACGCCTGCGGAATAACAGGAAGAGAAAATGAAGTCAAAGACCTCATGATCCAACTCCTCAAACCCCACGCCGACGAAATCCAAGAGGACAAAATGGGAAATGTGATAGCAATCAAAAAAGGCAACGCCAAAGCACCCAAAATAATGTTGGCAGCACACATGGATGAAGTTGGCTTAATGGTGAAAACCATAACCAAAGATGGTTTTCTGCAGTTCTCCAAGATGGGCGGAATAGACGATCGTATTCTTCCAGCTCAAAAAGTGGCTGTCTACACAAAAAAAGGCATTTACTCAGGCATAATAGGTTCCAAACCTCCGCATATTCAAAAAGAGGAGGAACGCAAGAAAATAATTACCTACGACGACCTCTTTATCGACGTAGGAGCAGAAAACAAAGAAGATGCAGCCAACATGGGTATAGCAATCGGCGACCCAGTTGCCTTCGACATAAAATACGTTAAACTGTGCAAAGACGTGGTAATCGGTAAAGCCTTCGACAACCGAGCGGGATGCATAATAATGGTTGAAGCACTCAAACTTCTCAAAAAAACCGAATGCACCATTTGCGCTGTCGGCACTGTGCAGGAGGAAGTTGGGTTGCGTGGAGCAGCAACCGCAGCGTTTGGTGTTGACCCAGATCTTGCCATAGCTTTAGACGTTACCATAGCAGGTGATGTTCCTGGTGTAAGGGAATTCGACACCTCAGTGAAGATGGGCAAAGGACCTGCCTTAACAATTTCTGACTCAGGTCTAATTACACACCCTAAAGTTTTGCGGTGGCTAATTGAAACGGCCGAAGAAGAAAAAATTCCGTTCCAGATTGAATCGGGTTTATTGGGCAGCACAGATGCAGCAAGAATCTCCATGACACGCCAAGGCATCCCCAGTGGAAACATCTCCATCGCCACGCGCTACATCCACAGCCCAGTGGGCATGCTTAGCCTAAAGGACATAGAGAACAGCGCAAAACTAACCTCCGCAGCGATTCAAAAAGCAACAAAATACTTTTAGGATCAATTGTTGGCGCAATTGTTTTTAATTCTCCCCTTCTTCTATCTATCATTGGTTCAAGTCATGAGTACTACTGACAAATTCAATGGAAAATTCGAGTTTTTAGAACATACGGCAGACGTCTACGTTCGAGCCCACGGTAAAACCATGGAGGAAGCCTACGAAAACGCTGCCCTATCAATGTTTGAAACGATCACAGACGTAGACAAAATTGTTCCTGCCCAAGAAGACACGGTCGAAGTTGAAGCTGAAGATCAATATGCCCTCCTTTATAATTGGTTAGAAGCTTTATTGGTAAAATCAGAAACTTTGGACATGCTTTATTCGAAATTTCAAATTACCGGTTGGAAAGAAACGACTGAAAATTTCACGTTTAAAGCAAAAATTTGGGGAGAAAAATTTGACCCCCAAAAGCACCCGCAGAAGGTCGCTATTAAAGCAGTGACCTACCACCGCATGGTGATTATCCGGGAAATGGACCGAGTGATTTTAGAGTTTATCCTCGACATCTAAGCTAGTTTTAGCTTTTTTAGTTCAGAGAAAAGTTCTTCGACCATGGGTTCAGGTGGCTGGTCAAGAGTTTTTGTTTCAAGTAAAATGAATGGAACCGTCTTTTCCTTATAGAAAGCTATGAGTGGTCTGGTTTGCTCTTCGTATACTTTGAGTCGATTCCTTATGGTTTCGGGATTGTCGTCTGACCGCTGGTAGAGTTGTCCGCCACATTTGTCACAGACACCTTCAACCTTGGGTTTTAGGAATTTTACGTTATAGACTGTTCCGCAGTTCTTGCAAATTCTACGTGTGGATAATCGTTCGATGATTATCCATTCAGGAACATTCAGTTGCATGATAACATCGATTGGTGTTATGGCGCCGAGTTTTTTTGCTTGGTCGAGGGTGCGTGGGTATCCGTCGAGGATGAAACCGTTTCCTTTAGAAATCTTAGTCAAATGAGCCTTTAAGACTTCTACAACAACATCGTCAGGTACTAAGGCTCCATTTTCCATGAAACTTTTGACTTTTCTGGCAAGGTCTGAGTTTTCCTTGATTAATTCACGGAAAATATCGCCCATTGAAATAACATCCACGCCAAGTTTGGCTTGAAGCCTTGAAGCGTATGTACCTTTTCCTGTGCCTGGTGCTCCAAAGATAATCGCTTTTAACATAGATTTCACGTTGCTCTTTTCATACAATATTAATCTATAATTAAATTTTGTGCCGACTCGCTTTTCAAGGAAATATTTATTCTACAATGTTTTAAACAACATTGCATAGGTGCAGCGTTTTGTATACGAAGGAAATAGGGAAAAACCTGTTTATGGTCGAGTTGGAAACGGGTGGTTTCAAAAATCTCATCTGTAGTTATTTGATAAAAGGCAGAAAACCCTTTCTTGTGGAATCTGGTCCCGCTAATTCTATCCAAAGCCTGCTGACTGCCTTAGAGGAGCTTGATGTGAAGTTTGATGATGTTGAGTTTGTAGCTATTACCCATGTTCACCTTGACCATGGCGGTGGCGCAGGTACCTTGCTTAAGTCGTTGCCAAATGCCAAAGTCCTTGTTCACCCTCGAGGCATGCCGCACCTCATCGACCCCGAACGACTTTGGCCTTCATCGCAAAAGGTTTTGGGGTTTGTAAGCGATATCTTCGGCAAACCTGAACCCGTCCCCAAAGACCGAATAATTCCTATCACTGAGGGCTCCTTTGATTTAGGTTATGGTGCTAAATTGACTGTTTTAGAAACGGTAGGTCACGCTTCCCACAACTTGAGTTTCCAAGAATCATTCAATGGTGGCGTTTTCCCTGGCGATGCTGCGGGCACCTATCTTCCAGAGTTCGACGTTGTAGTTCCTACAACACCGCCCCCGTTCTATTTAGACGCAGCATTGGTTTCATTGGATAAACTAATCAGTTTAAAACCGACAGCTCTATACTTTAGTCATTTTGGAAAAGCACTCAACGCAAAGCAACGTTTAGAAGACTACAAAATACAGCTTCAACTATGGGCTAAGATTGCAGAAGAAGGCGTGAAAAAGAATTGGAACCTTGAGCAGATTCGCGATCGAATAATCATGGAGGACAATGTCATGGGTTTAACCAAAGATTTCGTAATGTCCCATCGAATCTATTCAAAAACCGTTTTAGAAAACTGCGTAAGAGGTTTTATCGAATACGCCAAACAAAAACAAAGCTCATAAACGTTTTATAGTCTCATCCAGCATTTGTTGTGAACGGTGAATATTTTTGAGTGAAAGTGAAAGCAGAGCCACTCCAGAGAGAGTTCCATTGGAAAAAGTTAACGATTACATGTGGCAGATTCCCAAGTACAAGCCTGAGATGCGTGTTCCAGGAATGATTTTTGCTAACCAAGCGCTACTTGAAAAAATGCAGACCGACCGAACGCTTTGGCAATGTTCAAACGTGGCTCAGTTGCCCGGCATCTACAAACACGCAATTACACTTCCAGATGGACATGAAGGCTATGGATTTCCAATTGGCGGCGTAGCGGCGACTGACTACGAAAATGGTGTAATCAGCCCCGGCGGAGTAGGCTACGACATAAACTGTGGAGTTCGCCTTCTATCAACAAATCTCACGGAAAAGGATGTTCGACCCAAACTTGTACCACTGGCGGAGAGTATCTTCAGAAATGTCCCTTCTGGATTAGGAAGCCGTAGAAAAGACCTTACAATTTCCGGTCGAGATCTGGAGAATTTAGCTACGGAAGGCGTGCAATGGCTTATTGACCGCGGATTGGGTTGGGCTGAAGACGCAAATCACTGTGAGGAAAATGGACGCATGGCTAATGCCAATTCTGAAAAAGTTTCTAACACTGCTAAAAATCGTGGCTTAACTCAAATCGGTACGTTGGGTTCGGGAAATCATTTTCTTGAAATCCAGAAAGTTGACAAAATTTTCAATACGAAGACAGCTAAGGTTTTCGGGATAACAAATGAGGGTCAAGTTACAGTTATGATTCACTGCGGTTCAAGAGGGTACGGACATCAAGTTTGCTCTGACTATTTACGGGTTATGGAGCATGCAGTGCAAAAATACAAAATCTCCCTGCCCGATCGAGAATTAGCCTGTGCCCCAGGAAACAGCCGCGAAGCCAGAGATTACATAGAAGCGATGGCTTGCGCCGTTAACTACGCATTCTGTAATCGGCAAGCAATTATGCATTGGGTTCGCCAGAGCTTCCAGCAGGTCTACGGTCAAGACCCTGAAAGATTCGGCTTAAATCTTGTCTACGACGTTGCTCACAATATCGCCAAAGGCGAAAACCCACAACATCGAAGGTACACAGAAAAAGGTATGTGTTCACCGCAAGGTAACCCGGCTTTCCCAGCTGGACACCCAGATGTACCTGAGGACTACCGAAGCGAAGGCCAACCTGTCCTCATCCCCGGCAGCATGGGCACTAGCTCTTGGGTCTTGGTGGGCACACAGAAAGCAATGGAACTCACCTTCGGCTCAACTGCACATGGCGCAGGCCGCATGATGAGTCGATCAGCCGCCAAACGCCAGTTTTGGGGAGGGGACATAAAAGCATCCCTCGAAAAGCGGGGCATCGCTGTGCGCGCAGCTAGTGCATCAGTGTTAGCCGAGGAAGCAGAACAAGCCTACAAGAACGTAGATATGGTTGCGGATGCAAGTGACAAAATCGGAATAGCAACTAAGGTTGCACGGCTTGTTCCGTTAGCAGTCGTCAAAGGCTAAATGTGCTTTCGGAAAAAATGACAATTCTTAGTTTTAAAATAACGGTCGCCGATAGTGTGGTACCATAAATGAAGGATGAATGTGGAATCTGCGGTAGAGTTTTACGCACAACCTATATGCGGCAATGCCAACGCTGCAAGAAAATGTTTCTGCCGAGATTGCATGACCCCTGATGTCGCCACTGGTGACCCGATGGCGATGTTGTGTCTTCACTGTGCAAGACGTATTGTTTCACCCAGAACAGTCCCTTCCAAGTGCCGGACTTCGAGAGCCACCTCAAGTTCCGTGCAGCCTTCACAGACTTGATTACGCTGAAGTTTGCGCGTATTGATGGCTTAATCGGCACCAATCTCCCCATGGCGGCTTACCGTGATCCGCTCTGGTGGAGCAATTCCTCATCGAGCTTGCATGCGAAGGCGTGGCTGGACGCAGGTTGGGAAGTGCAAGATGTCAACTTTAAAGAGGGCACTGTCACTTTCAAGAAAGTCCGCTCTTTAGCCAAAGAAACCAAAGAAAGAAGAGCACGGAAATCACTCAGCCTTTTACTCCTGTGCCTGTTCGTCCACTGCGTTCAAAGGATTCCCTCGAAGACTAAAGTATCGAAACTCTATGCGAGGATAAAAAATCTTGAGCGACAACGCGCTATGCCTCGTCAACCTATCAGGGGATTATTAAGCCTAAGTCCATTATCAAAAAAGGCTCTATAAAGATAATCAAAAACCACAATAACTACCAGTAGGTTAATTGGTTTTGGATGTCCTCTTGCCTGAACGTAGTGTAGACTTGAATATAGATGAAGCATATGAAAAAGTGAAAGCGTTCATCCGCAGAAGGGTTGTAGAGTTGTCTCCGAGAGTCTCCAAAGCAACTGTTAGTTAAACAGGGTTCACTTTGGGGTCTATCACCGAGAACAGCAAAAAAGAATATCAAAATAAAATTTGAAACTACAGACAATAAAACAAGCATTAAATATTCGTCCAAGCTGGCGCGCAGATTGGAAAAACGTCACCTTAATTGGCTGTGGCTTGGCGTTTGCCATTGCTGTGGTGTGTGTTTGGATGGCTATGGATTTGGGGAAAGTTCATGGTTGATGGTGGTCAAAGTTTTTGGAGTTGGATAATCATTTCTGGTGACCAAGTAGAGTTTCAAGCTCGAGAAGCCTTTGTTAACTTAGCTTATGGACTGACTATTTTTCTTATCGGTCATAATCGTTTTGGAGCTTGCATGTTGTTGTTTATGCGCGGTCTAAAATAGAAGTGTTATGTTGAAGAAGCCTTCTAGCCAGTCGAGGCTTTGCTAGCCTATTTGTTTACCGCAGTCCTGACAGAATGCAGCGATAGGTCTTGTTGGTAGAACCAGCAGTGGCTACATAACTTGCTAGTTCCTAAATCAGGCTCTTGAGTTACCTCTGATACGATTGAAGTAGGTGGGGGTCTAGACGCCGAATGTTTTCTTGGTTGCCTAACTGACCAAATCGTCATAACCATCGAAGCAACGATAGCGAATACAATTAGGATACGAAACAGTACGGGATTCTCAGAAATCAAGTTGAAGGATATGGGAACAGAACGGGTTGAAGCTGAGGGTCTGTAACAGCGGGTGAACTTGTCGGCAATGGCGTCGTAGATCCTGTAATCCTATGATCGGTGATTTCGTTGATGTGGGTTCAGCAGTTGGCACTACTACTGTTACTGGAACAATTGTTTGCTTTCATCTAATAGATGTAGGCATCTTGACCTTGGAATTCGGTTGGTAACTTGTCCAATTTTGAAGCCATCGCCAGTCGTTTCACAGTAATAGTATGTGTCGTTGGAGTCAGCAGGGTAAGTCCAGTAGGTACCGTGAAGGTTTTGACCCAAAACACCTACAGCATAATGATCAGGCGGATTTATGTAGACTGTACCGTAACCCATGATTAGTGTTAAAGTAGCGAAAAGTACGGATGTATCTTCACAGTCTCCGCCATCATCCACCAGAGTCTCAATTGGAAACCTTGGATATTCATCCCGTCCCGTAGTAACTGAATCAGATGTGTAAGGTAGACTTTGGACAAACGCTAACACAAAACTAACTTTGTCGAATGCATCGTACCCAGTTGGTCAGTGGTATCATTCAAGTTCTGCGCTAATACTTGAACATAATAATCTTCAGTGGTAGTGAGAAAGCCATATCCTGCTGGTCCATCACGTGTTCGAGTTGAAACTGGAACCGACGTATAATCTTCATAGAGGCTTTGGGACATCTTAGTTTCAAGTCCAATGTTTTCCATTATAATCCCAGCCAATGATTTGTTGAATATTCGTTCGTTTGCGCGGCGGCTTTGTAGGGAAGAATTATTGGTACAGAAATGATTATCGCTAAAGTTAGGATAACCAATAGCTTGGTTCGTTTCTGTTTTTCCGACGTGCTTTTTTGAATTTTAAACATATCGACGTCGGTAACAGTTTGCGTTCTAATGTTTAAAACTTCTCCCAAATCATCATCTATTGGGAACTGTAGAACACTTATACCAAGTCGTTAAGCTGTGAACGGCAACAGCCAATAGACATACTAACCAACACTTTAAGATAGGAAAATGAATTAAGAAGAGAAATTGATAGCAACACTGTTGTAAGCGGCAATAGCAGTAAATAGATAAACGCTACCAATCCAAGTCTGTTACCTAAACTCTCTCTTTTGATAAATCCCTTTTCCAAAGAATACTCCAGATGATCTTCCAAAGCCGCTCGTGCAAGCCTTGCATTTGTAACAAGTTATCCGGCCTAACCGGGCAAAATAATGTAGACCATAAAAGCTAACAGAAGCAGATAGGATCGATAAAGCCAGTTTTGTAAAAAATACGTTTAAGAGAGCAAGAAAAATCCATGTTAGAAGAGCAAAGTTTCCCTAAACAAGTAGTCTGCGTGTAGAGTCAAGTTTTTCTTCAATCAAGCTCAAGTTCTCCAAGCACACACTAAGAATAATTCCGTCTATTTGATTTGTTTGAAAGCTTTGCGACTGAAAAGTTATTTTTGTTTGATTATACCGTAACTCTGCTTTTTCCAGTCATCCCGAAACTTGTTGTAGCAATAATCTACGGGTTGGAAAACAGGCGAGGAAGTTAACTGCCACTCAAGCCCACATTTACAGACTGCGTACACTTGCTTATTTTTGGTATCTGCGCAAATCTGCAACAGTTCCTTTCGACATTTTGGGCAATAGTATGGTCCATTCACCATTTGTTTGGCGTCTTTTGTTAGGATTTCATGTGATGCTAATTCTTTATGCCTATCCTTTCCTGAACTCATCATTTTCAACCTAACTATTCGTTAAACATGAACCATCAGCAAGATATAGTATTCCATTGAAAAAACAAATATTTCAAGGATGAGTTACCTCATGTTTAAACCAGATAAACTTAAATTACGTCTTAGAATATGGCTTATCTTGCGCGGTTGTCGT
>CAWFTD010000023.1:0-158651 GCA_963818655.1 Candidatus Bathyarchaeota archaeon | reverse complement strand
CGCAAGAATTATCCTAGCAAATTCTCCATGAGCCGCATGCATCACAAACCGCAAATCCTGCTGGCTATGTCTTGTCGGCTGCCCAGTTGCAGGTCCACCGCGCTGATAATAAGTGATTACCACTGGCACCTCGTTGTTCCTGCCCATCCTAAACCTTCAGCCATCAGTGAAAAGCCTGGGCCCGACGTGCTGGTTGCTGCCCGTAGCTCCCGCTAAACATGCGCCTGACGCAGAATTTATAGCCGCCATTTCATCCTCCGTCTGAAGCACAATTATGGCTTCTTGGCCCCCCTTCTTGGTTTTTAGGATTTCGTGAGCTTCTAAGTATTCGCTTTCGTCAGCGGCGGGCGTTATTGGGTAGTATGTTTGGACTCTGCATCCGCCGAGGACTTTGCCCATGGCGACAGCTTGGTTTCCAGTCAGAAAAATTCTCGGTTCTGATCTCTTTTTTTTCCAGTTTATGCTTAAAGTTTGCGGCACTAAAGTTTTTTTCTGCATAATCATAAGCTGCATTTACGGCTTCTAAATTCATCTCGACGATTTTTTCGTGGAAGGTGGCTTTGATTGCGTCTTCAACGAGTTTTCGGTCATACTTTAGTAACGCAAAAGATACGCCGATTGATAAGACATTTATCATTTTTTGAAGTGCGCTTACTTTTTCGATTTTGAGTTTTTCACCGATTTGAGTAAGCAACTCCATGTATGGAACAGGGTAAATTTGGATGTTTTTTTGTTTGGCGTAGTTTAAAAAGTCGTTGATTGTTTCGCCAATACCATTTTGCTTCATAAAATCTTGGATTTGGGTTTTGTAATCTTCGCTAAAAGTCTTTATATCTTTTAAAACATTGACGCCAAGTCGCGTGAATCAACTATTATGCCGCCTTCACTCACGACTTCGCCGATATGCCGCACCACTGTTTCCGCGTCAAAAGCAGCAAGCAAATTCACATCCCCAATGTTCGCCAACGTAGGCTCCTTGGATATGCGTTGCAGGAAGTAGCTGTGCATGGTTTTGATGTTCGAGTGGTATTCTCTTCTGCCGAAAACGTATAAGCCACCGTAACCACAGGCTCTGCCAAATATGGTGGACGCTGTGTCAACGCCGCTTCCCTGTGGGCCGCCTGCCATCCAGTTTAAACTTTCAACTACCATTTTTGTGTCACTTGAAAATTTTTTTGCTTGGGTGTTATCCGCCGCCAGTTGCTTTATCGGTTCCGATGCAGCAGGTGCATTTTTGGGTTTCGCCGCAGTATGGGCAAACGCAGTTGCAGTCGTCGATAAAGTTTCCGCAGTTAAGCAACGAGGCTGACTATCTTCGCTCAATCTCACTTCGCCTCTGCCAATAGTACTCTGAAGAAAACTCCCGAATAAGCTTTCGAAAACATCAGGCTGAGTAAATCAGTAATGGCTTATTTAAGGTTCAAGAATTTCCAAGTAAAGAATAAAAAAATTAAAAGCCCTAGAAAAGCAGGGAAAGATTTTGGTTTTATCTGACGAAGTCGTCGAATGTCCAGTAGTGGTCTTCTTCTTGGCTGACGATGTCTTCGAACATGCGTCGTGTTTTGTGTCGCCACGTTTGAGTGCTTCAGCGATGATTTGGCGGTAGAGACATATTGCGCTGTTTTCTAGCTTCATGGTCTAGCTTGAAAAAGTCATCTGCGGTCTCGCCGACTGGCTGGAAACGGATCTGGTTTGTATGTGGCTTCGCCTTCCAAGAGGTAGATGCGTTCGCTGATTTTTTCGAGGTGATCCATTTCCATCATGAAGATGGGTTTGAGTATGTCGCTGACGACTTTGGCTTTGTTGCTTTCCGTGACAACTTCAAGGGCGTGTTCTTCATGCGCAGACGCAGAAACGCTGCTTTTTCATGCTGGTTTGTATACTGGATAATTGCGGTGATTTCTGCTGCAACTGCCTTGTTAAGAAGAGCAAAGTAGTCGTCGGTGAAGATTTTTCGCCACTCAGAAAGCGGAACTGCCAAGCGGCTTGGCTCTTCGTTCGTCTTGGAAGTTCACGTATTCTTGGAATTTGAAGAGATGTCTTTCTTCGTCGCCGTAGATTTTCTCGAAGACCTCGCGTGTTTCCCAATCTCCCATTTTCCTGCTTCTTCGATGATTGTGCGGTAAAGGATTAGGGCTTCTTCCTCCGCTTTTACGCCGTTTTTGGCGAATTCGCTTAAGCTATTGCCGATTTGGGTTTGTCGGATTTAGTGGTTGCTGATCCGCCAAGATAGTATATGCGTTCTATATTGCGGCAGCGTGTTTCATTTCCGCGATGGCGAATTCTTTCAGGAATTTGCCAACAGCATCATAAGTGGTTTTGTCCATAAGATGTTTTCGGGGATGATTTTGCGGACCAGCTTTCTCCATTTTTGAGTGTTGAAGCATGTACTGAACGGAAACTTGAATTTCCCGTGAAACTGCTTGTATTAAGAAGTCAAAATACTCTGGGGAAGTTTTGCTGCCATAACAAATCACAACGTGTATTTAAAAGGACGACACTGAGATATAAAATTTTTTATCAAACAATCACGGGCGAGGTAAAAGTCTTGACTTTCTTTAGAGTTCATGTTACGTTTTACTTTCACTAGCAAAAATTAAGCATGAAAAAAACAAATAACTATGATGCCTACTTTTTCCATTGGCCTAAGACCATTTAGTGAAAGATACCGGCGTGACCTTGATTATTGGTACGTCTCCCTCTTTTGAGATGCCTTCTGGACTTGCATACTCGGGGTACTTCTCTTTAAGCAAGTCATGAGCATAACGGTATTCTTTGCCATTCCACATGATCTCTGCTTCTCCCTGAACACGGATGCCTTTAATGATGGACCAATTCTTTTATCATAATCATCAAATACCAGTGACACCTGTGGGTTCGTTTCTATATGCTCAAGTTTTGGGGTGTCTGGGTCAGAGGCTATATAGATGTTTGCACCGTCGAAAACGGGCCAAACAGGCCTCACGACAGGTTCGCATTCTTCTGTTGCGGTCGCAAGACGGCAAACTGGTAACTGTTTAATGAACGCTATATCGGATTTTGAAAGCTTAATCCCCATTCAACCACCAATCGACTATCAACGCAGGAAAACCTGCAAAGAATACTTAACAAGGTCAACCTTTTAAACTATGTTGAAACAGCAAGAACTGAAACCTCCCGAACATTTTTGTCCAACATAAAACAATTGGTTCTGGACTAAAACGAAATATCATAAACCAAACATGTTATTTTTCGTGAAACACGGTTAATTATTCGTTTTAAAACCCTTCTCTTTGTAACAGCCACTTCTAAAACTGCCGATTATTAATTCACAAGAGATTAACAATGTTTAGGTATGTGGATTTTGAGGCCAATTCAAAACTAAAGTTCCCGTTATATAAGAAGGAAAGCGTCTTTTAGGAAAATTCTCGAAATTGGAGATGTATTCTTCCAAGGTAGCAGATTTTCTTAGTTTAAAGATCATAATTTGCGCAAAATACTATCAGTGAAGTATTATTATTGTATATTCTGAATTCATAACCTTCACATTCATTGCGTAATTCAAAACAATAGTTGAATGATCAATGACTCATTGTCCTAGTTTGGTAAGAAAGTTAGTCAAACCCTCCAGGGTGTTGAAGAATTATTGCTTCTCTATTGAAGTATACGACTGCGGAAAATGTCACCATAACTTCAAAGTTACAGTAAATGAATCAAATTATCTTCATAAATCGAACATAGATTATAATCCAAAACCATTTTCTTAAACGATTGTAACTTTTTTTGGATGATTTTCATATTTAATGCATACTTACTATTATTCCATAGAGGAGTGCAATTATTAGTATTACTCCTGCAATGACGCTTATCTTAAACAGAAAATTGTAGATTTTTCCTGTTCTACGTAATTTCCATAAGACTACAATCCACGCTATTCCAAAAACTAATACAAAGATGATTGATATGGGAAATGGAATTAGTTGAAACGCCATAAATTAGTTATTAACCCTTTAGCTATTTAAGAGTCGCAGAACTTTTCTCCAAATTAGTTTTTTCATTATGACTTGCTTGTTTAATTATCCTCATCATAAAATTTAGATTAACTACCAATAGTACCCAAAATATTCAAAATGGAGTATTAAAATACAAAAAGATGACCTGTATAAATGCAATGCTACCATCATTATTAATTGCTTAATGTAGAGCACTAATCCCCAAGGGAGTCCAATGGCTCGCCTTTAAATAAGGATATTCAGCATTAACTGAATTCCAAAGAAAAAAGTTTGAATAAACAAAAAGCAAAGCCAAAATCAGGTTAACCACAATTGCTATCTTAGCTATCTTTAGCATAATTGCTTTTCATTAGAAGCCCTTTATTAGATTTGTTAAGCAGAACAGTTTCAGCGTATAGATTCTAAATAACATCTTTATGATCAACAATCTAAAGAGTAAGCGGAACAACAGCTAAGTAACAGAAGCAATTTTAAATGCTCAGAAAACTTTAATTAAAATACCTCATACTCAGATTGCTTAGACTGGCCACTTTGGTGTTCAAATTGAACATCTGAATAAGGCTAATTCAAGGGTAGAACAACAGAATGATGGCGTGCGGGATTCCCCAAGCCTGGTATGGGGCAGGCCTGCTAAGTCTGTGGTCGAAAGGCCGCGTGGGTTCAATTCCCACATCCCGCGCCACGCTCTTTTTGCCAAATGGGGCTTGATTATAGATTTTTTATGCAAATAACGCCAAGAAATAGCTTTTCTATTAATCAACTGCTCTCAGCTGATCGTAGAAAACAGATCACAGCTTAAACAGCATGTCCTACCGAAAAAACTCAAGCCCATTTGTAGGTGAGTACGGTAGAGATCTAGCCCACTTCAGTTTCGAATCAGATCTACTTCATGCAGGTTCCCGCTCAATTTCGTGACTGAATGATTATGAAGAAAATGGCTGTCGGGGAGGACTTGAAACCCAGTTTGTTGGTAAATTCTTTCGGTTTTTGCTAAAAGAGGTGTTCTGGTGGGAGAACATTTTGTTTTTCAGGGAGAATTAATAGGTTTGAAAGCACTATTATGTCAGTGGCAAAGCATGAACAGAAACATAGGAATTGCTGTTGCAGTGACAGTAGTGGTAATTACTGCTTTGGTTGGGGGTCTTTATTTTAGTGGGAATTTGCCAATCCAGACAACTGCGCCAACTCCAACTACTAATGAATCGAATGCTTCTTTCTATGAGTTAGCATATGCCAAGGCAACAAGTTTGCAAAAAGAGGAAATAGACAAAATTATTGATGATAAGAGTATTGGTTTGCCAGGCGAATGGAGGCGAGCTGTTCTTATTGCTATTGGAGATCTACCAAAAGATACGCCCAGATTAAGTGCTGAACAGGCAGCCAAATTATTTGATAGTAAAGAAATAAGTGATTTAGAAAGTGAATTCAACAAAATCGCTGGAGCTCCGGACTTTGTTGGTGGTAGTGGAATTCAACGTTCTATTTATTTTCTAAAAGATGATAGATCAGAAGCCATCATTCTAATGCTGGACGACATATTTCACATAGTATATAATGACGATGGAACTGAAATAAGATTACCAGTAGGTACTCAGAAGCTTCCTTGATCCAGGGCCATCAAATAGCAGTTAACCGCTTATTGCACGGTTTTCCATGCTTGTTGCACACTACTAATGCACACTTTTTCATCATTTCAGGTATTTATTGTATTTTCCAGAGTTTCCGTCATGGATAATTCTGCCTTTACTCTTTGTGGCAATAATTTTGTTCGCAATTGACAAACGCCTAAACGTTGAAAACGCGGGAGCTTCACTTCGCTCAATATATTCAGAATTTTTCGTGTGGAATTTAGACGTGGGTGTAAATCTGACACCCCGCGCCTCAAATTTGTTCTTATTTGCAGAATTGCCCAATTATCGGCACCAACATAAAATAAAAAAGCTTCATTAAGTCCTCCTTACGTTTCAGGTAAAAGAGAACAAAGTAATGTGCTACAATCCATATTTAGTTAGAGGCAATGAACTTGCGTAATAGAGCAACCAAAGTTGACAACAAGAAGGTAACAGTACAATGAAACGAAGAAACGCCGCCTTCGTGGTCGGAATTGTTACACTTTTAATTTTATCTTTTTTCTTGGGAATCGAAAAATTTTTGCCTCCTAAAAATAAAGTAGCTGGACAAGCAGAATTCTATGTAGGGGTTGAATGCGGTTACAATAATGTTACCCTCTGTAAAGAATTGATCGACAAGATTAAGGACTATACTAACCTGTTTATAGTAGGTTCAACTGATATCGTAAAAAACGTATCCTTGCTTAATGATGTATGCGACTATGCCTTTAATGAAGGAATGTACATTTCAGTTTACTTCTCGCCTTTTCAAAACTACACTGAGTTATCACAAAACGCCACTCTGCCCTCTCAATCATCTTTGCCGATTGGTTGGCTTAGAAACGCGACCTCTAAGTACGGTGACCGCTTCATAGGTGCCTACGTTTTTGATGAGCCGGGTGGAAACCAACTTGACGGCATGGCACTGAAAAATAAAATAATACCGGAAACAGACTACCAAAATTTAACAAATTACTACGTTGGCAATGTGAGCAGTAAAATCCAGCCTTATCAGAACATTGGTGTAATGACTTTTACCTCTGACTATGGATTATACTGGTTTGACTATAAAGCAGGTTACTATGCCGTTTTCGCTGAACTTGGAGGTAACAATGGCAGTAGGCAGTTGCCGATTTCGCTTTGCCGAGGAGCTGCTACATCACAGGGTAAAGAGTGGGGTGTCATGATTACAACAAGATTCTATGATGGGCGGATTTTAGAGTCGGGACCTGAACTCTACGATGATTTAGTTTTAGGTTACAATTCAGGTGCAAAGTTCGCTGTAGTTTTTGACTATGCGCTTGATGTTTCAGCTTCGGGTCAAGAAATGGTGCCTTACCAGCCGTACAAATATGGAATTCTGCAAGACGACCATTTTGATGCTCTTGAAAACTTCTGGACTTACACACATGAGAACCCAGATAAGCATGGCAGTGTGGTGGCAGATGTGGCTTTGGTTGTTCCAGAGAACCTTGGTTTTGGCTTCCGTAACGCTGAGGACACTGTCTGGGGAGGCAACGGTGATATGTTGTCACACGCAGTTTGGGATAATGCTTACAAATACATTAATCAGTATAGAGACCGAGTCGACATAGTTTACAATGACCCCGAATTTGCTGGTTCAATAAAAACCCACTATGCGAAGGTAATTGAAATGCCAAATGGCACTACAAAACCATAACTCACAAAGTCATTGTATTCTTTTCAGGAATACTCAAATGCGGTTCATTCTACGTCTATACCATTTTTCATACTCATCTTAAGTTAAGGAGTTGTTTGTTTACTGAAAGATATCTTTTGATGAAGTAGTGACAACGGAGAACAGAACAGCAAAAGTTGACTTGGACGCAAAAAACACCGGTGACCTTCGAGCTGCCGTCTACCAAAAATCTCCCTAACAAGTTTAACACAGCTTAGCTAATAAGCATTTTCAAGGGGGTACACTGAATTTTTACCTTGAAAAGATTTTTTGCGGGCTCTTGTCTCCCAACGTAACCTAACACTTAACCTCATAGCTGAGCGTCGCTTTTAGCTTGGCTAAGCTCTCTCGGCGTGGGACTTTTGCCCGGTGCCTCACCTGTTCCATAATTGGGTAGAACTCGATCGTCATAGGTGCAAGATTTGTGTTTCTTACGTTCCTCTGTTGAGTCCGTCGTTATGGGTGCTCAATTTTGGCAAGGCAACTAAAAGAAGGTGCGGTGTTGGTTAAATGTTGTTGTGGCTGCTGTCATTTAGGCGACTCAAAACCCTTACTCATTTTATGTTCAGACTGATGATGGGGCCGGGGCCGAGATTTGAACTCGGGCGAAAGGCTCCACAGGCCTCTATGCTACCAAGCTACACCACCCCGGCCACTTTTTGGAAGTCTCCGCCTACTGGAGATGCTTGGTTTCGTTATCATTTTCGTTCCCTCAAGAATATTAACGTATCTTTCTGACAAACGTATTCGAATCAGCTTTTAGTTATTGTAAGAAATCAAATATGTCCGAGTAAAACACCTCGGTAGCGAGTACACGTCCATAAAGGGCATCCTCCTTAGCATCTAAGGAATCTGTTTTTGTAGAATATCTATGGAAAGTCAGTGAACTACTCAACGCAGTTGAGCGGGGGAAGTGCGTGCACTTAGCCTTTGACGACTGGGCTGCCGTTTTTGTAGGAGCATTGAATTCCGTATTTCTTGACACATGCAAGACAAAGCACGGGGTCACATAAATTTGTACTTAGATATTTTTCTCCTCCGTCGGGCGCTATAGCCACCAAAATGCCCTCTGAGAGTTCTTTTGCCTTCTGACTAGCAATATGGAAAATCGCGCCAGAGCTGGGTCCAACAAACAGCGCTTCCTGCAGAGCCAAAAGTCTAGCTGCTTCATCAGCGGACTTAGGATTCACATAGTATATTTCGTCGACGAGTTCTTTGTTCCAGATGGCGGGTACGTATTGAGTTTTTAGATCCTTTAAGCCTTGAATTGCTGTGCCTACCTCGGGTTGAACGGCGATGACTTTGACATTAGGGTTGTATTCTTTAAGCCTTTTTGAAACTCCCATCAATGTGCCTGTGGTGCCAATCCCACCAAAGAAATGGGTGATCTGCCCGTTTGTATCTCGCCAGATTTCTTCACCCGTGGTCTCGTAATGAGCCAAGACATTTGCGTGGTTAGCGAATTGGTTGGGCATAAAGTAGTTTTCTGGATTTTTATTAACTAATTCGTGGGCTAAATCTTCTGCCCCATTCATGCCCTTAGCTCCATCGCTCAACACGATTTTAGCACCCAATGATATGAGAATTTGACGCCTCTCCAACGTCATTGTCTCAGGCATAACCAAGACAAGATCATAGCCCTTAGCTCGACAAACCAATGCCAACCCTATGCCTGTGTTTCCGCTGGTTGGTTCAATTACGGTTTTGGCACTAGTAAGCTGCCCTGATTTTTCTGCCTGCTCAATCATGTACTTGGCAACTCGGTCTTTAACAGACCCTCCTGGATTGCACTTTTCCAGCTTGACAAACAACTTTACTCTAGGGTTAGTGCTTGGACTCCGGATTTCGACCAAGGGAGTGTTACCGATAAGCTCGAGCACAGTTTTGGAATTCATATAAACCCAACACGAAATATGTAGCTAGTTTAAGGGGGTTCTAATATATAATTTGACGACCTACTCCGAACTATAAACGAAACCTCCAAAAGAAGAAAAAAGGAAGAGGTTACGGTTGACACCAAACTGACACAAAATACACCCCCCGACCGCTTTTCCATACAAATCTTGCACCTCGGCCACTTTTACCGAGTTTTATGCTTGACTTCGATACACAAATAGCAAACACCTTACTTTCGTTTGCAAAAGATTTTCCAACACCTATGGTCGAAACAAACCCTAGCCAGGATCTTTTTGTTGAAAAGTCCACTATGTACAGTTTTCTGAAAAAATAGAGACAAAAAAATTCTAAAAACTCTTAGCTAAAACCAATCCCTCGATTGTAATCCTCCAAGCATCACAGTCAGCACATTTCATGCTTTCCATCCATTCACCTTTTTCTATTGTTTGTTTTAGGGATTTAGGATTTTAGTTAAAATTGAGTAATTGATTGAACTTTTAATGAAGAGGTAGAATTCGCCCTTGGTTTATACTCGTCTTTAATAAAGGCTTCCTCGACAACCCATTCAACAATGTCTTTTTTGGCTGTCGATTCTTTTTTAATTTTGTATGGCTGTTGAGAAGACAAGGTCTCAGCCTACTCTAAAGTTCGTGTTCGTTGAGGACTGTTAGATTTACATAGTTTTGATTCAGGTTTTTGTTGTTGCAGGTAAGTACTAGTTTGCACCGATATTCTGGTTTATAGAGAGTAAGACTATCAAACCACTTAATTTTTTGTGTTTGCATTTTTCATCCTTATGCTCTAATGAATATTGTTTCTTAATAAATCACTTATTTCAATTGTACAAATATATCCAAATTTGACATATCATAAGCACTTAACAAAGTCAATAGGGGATGGTTAAGGGCTGGTTGAGCTCTTAGGTTATAGGAGAAAAGGAGAGAGGGAAATGCAAAAACCTCCGTCAATATTCGGCAGCCCCTAACCAACAAAGCATGGTTAGAAGATTCTAAAGACACTATGTGCGTCTAAATTATTTCTCACCTAAGGGTTCTTTTTCAACTTTCTTTTCTTCCGCTTCTTTTAACTTAATTGAAGCTTTTCAGGTATTCTAACTGGAAACATTCTCCCTGCCTTGTTTTGAACCTCACTCTCTTAATCAACACCAAATAGAAGAAGATTAGGGTTTTTGCGACTTTTCCCGATTTCTTATTCCCGATACTTTTGCGACTTTCTGCCGACTCAATCTGCAAACAATCCAAGCCCTAAAAGGCAAAAGCAACCCAAACCAAGCTTATCCAAAATGCGTGTGCAACTCTTCTTCTTCTATCACACAAAAAATTTTCAATACGTTTGCTTAAGGCATTATGTTTAACAACACGTCTCGAGTTTAATTTTTAGAGTTGATCAGTTTGGTTGATACCTGGCGCGAACCCTACCATGTCGTTATCGAAGTTGAAAATAAGCAATGTAGAATGGTTGGAAAACTTGCGTCGCTGGGGTTTAAGCACCTAAAAGTTGTTGACGTACGAAGCTCCACAAGCGGTTCTGTGCGTCACTTGATGGATATGGGTGAAGACCAAACGCACAAGGTCCCAAAAGAACTCGCAGCCAAAGGACACGTTGAAGGCAAATCAGCAGTCTGGCTCGAGAGCGAAGGATGCGAAGTCTGCAACACCATCCTCGCCCACGACGCGTTTTTGGTATCAGGCAAAAGCATGCAGGACTGCATCATAACCTACAGTTTTATGGTTCCAACCCATGAAGCCTACAGAGGCATAATCAGCGACTTAGAAAAAAGAGGCCACCAAGTTACAGTCCGCAAAATAGGAAAATTCGAACAGCAAATAGGAGTGTTAACAGAAAATCAAGAGAGGATTTTTTGGTTGGCATTGAAAAGCGGATTTTTTGATTATCCCCGACAAATCGGTATGGCAGAATTAGCAGCGAAACTGGGAATCAGCGCAGCAACGCTCTCAGAGATTATGCGACGGGGAACACGCAGACTGCTGGAACATTATTTTAAGCGAGAACTTTAGCAGCAACTCTGCTCTGTACAATCTATCTCCTTTTAAAAACCCGTTTGACCTCATCAACCTGAGAGCCAACAATTTCTATATCATCAATGTTGCCTAAACCTTTCTGATGGGCTGTTCTTATATGACTAATTTCATGTGGGTCTAATCCCATTACGCGTGCGCAAGTGGCGTCGGTGGCAACAGGATCTTTGCCTGCAATTATAAGATCCATTTTTACGGGTGAACCATCGGTTGGTCCCCGTCCTTCCATAGCGACGAAACCATCGATTACTGTAAGGTGAGGTTTTATGACAGTGTTTATGTCGACTATGACTTTGTTTATACCTTTGGCATGGTATTTTGCTTTGAACTTATCTGGTAGAAGACCAAACATGTTTTTCATACCTAAAGTTACTTTTGTTGCCATGTGGGTTTTCATTTTGGCGGCGCTAATTATGGCAGATTCCGTGACAATTCGTGGAACGGTTATCTCTTTTAGACATTCGCCGTTGGGAACACTCACTTTAATTTTGTCTGGTGCATGCCTCAAATTTAAGCATTCCACGCCGTTTTGCTTGCACATCTCAGCCATACCTGTGACTTCGAAGGCTTTATCAGCGTTAGTCATAGTTGCATCAGATTCTACCACATAGATTTCCAGGGGCAGTTTTTTTAACCGCTGAATTATAGCTTCAACCACCATAGGGTCAGTTGTGGCGCCAGTGTCCCAAGTCATAGTGGTTATAAAATTAACTTTGATGAGAACTTTCCGATAGCCAACCAACGCAGACTCATAATCTATCAAATCTAAAGCTCTAAAAACGGGGTCAAGCCCACGCTCTCCCCTGACGATTGCAACAGTCGATTTTTCCATAATAAAACCTTATTTTTATTCAATAAAGAAATGTTTAAACGTTTATGACTAAAGCAGAAACCCAGTAATTAGACCAAACGCAAGTCCGAGCAAGATTGGAAAGGGTAAACCTGGGAAAATGCCTTTTTTCTCCAGAGCAAAAAAGGTTATAATGGAGCCTGCTAAGATGCCAACTATCGCCATTAGGGTTGGTAAGAAGCTGGATAAGAAACTGAAGAAAATAACACCCATAAGCATGGAGTAAAACACGAGATCGCCTAGTCCCATTTGTATGTCCTTAAATGAGAAACTCAAGCCCTGCAACTGATCAAGTCCAGACGCAGCGATTTTTCCAACTGGACCCTTGTAAACAGCAATTACGTCATAAACCGCGAGAAACACAAGGATTATCACTGCACTGTAGAGAGGAATTGAGAAACCAAAGAAAATACCCAATGCTCCGCCCAATGCTACAACAGCGACATTTCGAGCTATACTGCCCAAACGGAAAATGGCGAGATCAAAGAGCACCGTCAGCACTATCGACAAAGCAATCAGCCACCACAAGTTATCTATTATTGGGAAAAACGCTAAAACCGCCGACAAATAAACCACCGACAATAACAAAGAAGCAGTGGTTAAGGCAAATACGATTAAGCCCTTGATAATATTTTTGCTCCTCCGCTTAATCAGAAAATAAAATAATGTTGCGCTGATCGCTATGAGCACCACAAAATATAATCCGTTGCCAATCGGCGCTCCCGGAGTGGTTTCGGGAATGGGTGTGACTGGAATGACTTCGGATTGGTGGGGCACCAGAAGGTAAGCGCAGCCTAAACCAAATAGCATGCTTGCCAGTATAGGGACCAAATAGACAATTTGGAACTTGAACTTGTCCTGCTCTTTGGGTTCAGATTTTGGTTGTTCAGTCACGATGCTTACCCTAAATTGCTGATGGCTATTGCCGTTTGCAAGTAACATTCGTCACACAATAAGCTTTGCTTCCGATCCGTATCAAAAATCGAGTTAGAAAAATGCATAACACACATCGACCGTGGACAATGCCCAATACCCAACGTGTGACTTAACTCGTGAATAGCCTCTTTTTGGGCTCGCAACAAAAAGAGCGCCAGATTGGGTTTCTCCTTGTAGAATACAGGTTTTAGCCGCCAAAGCGAAATCAATGCGGCACCACCTGGAACATAGGCTTCGCCGAAAACATAGTTTAAGCCAGAAGTGAAAATGTCAACGTTAACTACACCTAAGATACGGTGAAACTCTGGTTTTTTGGAGGAATACGCTTTGACACAGCTGAGAATGATGTTGGAGTTATATTGGCCGCGTTTCTTGTCAAAAGCATCTTCGGGAACGGGCAGTAAATCCTTAATTACGGATATAGTGGTATCGGGGAAAGTTTTCGCTAAACCCTCCTGTATCCCAACCAAAACTTCGGGGGTAACTTGCCCAACCTGCAAAATCCCAACTTTCATAAATTCAGCCTATATTTGGTAGGTTTCGCCAGTTCTTGGAGCCACAGCGTCTAACCCCAACTCTGTTTTTGCCCAGTTTGCGAAAAGTTCGCAGTTGCCTTCTGCGCCGTGGACGACGAAGACTTTGGGGTTGCCGCCGAGTTTCCGCAGAGCATCTTTTAGTTGGCTTGCACCGCAATGTGATGAGAAATCGAAATGACGGTACTGCGCCTTAATCTTGCGAACTTGACCGTCGATGGTGCAAACGCCTTTTTCCATAAGTTCACGTCCAGGAGTCCCTGGAATCTGGTAGCTGACTAGAAAGACGGCGTTGTTGGCTTTTTTGCCAAGTTTCGAAACGTAAAACGCTGCTGGTCCGCCTTTTAGCATGCCTGCCGTGGAAATAATTACGCCTGGTGTTTTGAGCGCTCTGCGTCTGTCTCGCCAGCCTTCAACCCATTCGGCGGAGTGCATGGCGTTCATGAATAGTTTGGGGTCTTTTAGAAATTCTTTGTAGTTCATAATTATGCGGCTAGCTTCCCTTGCCATACCATCTAAGATGACTGGGTACTCAAAATGGTTAGCAGCCAAAATAGTAGCCATCTCCTGCGAGCGACCTACACCAAAAGATGGCACCAGAACGGTTCCGCCTGTTTGAACCACATCGGTGCATGCTTCAACAAATTGTTTTTCCAGCTCCGACCGCTCAGTGTGGTCAGCATCTGCATATGTGCTTTCCATAACAACAGCGTCCAAGTCCCCGTAATCCATGGATGCACCAGCTAAGAGTTTGCTATCTTCCAAGTTAAAGTCGCCTGTATAGAGGATCCTTTTACCTTCGGCTTCAAGCGAACACTTGGGCGCTTCCCGGGGTATGTCCAGCGTTGAATAACCTTACTTTCATGTCGCCGATGGTTTCGTCTACTCCAAAGTCAAGGTGATGATTGTTTTTCATCATAGTTTTTAAGTTCAAGATATTCAAAGGGCAAATAGTAACTGGATAAGTGAATGAAGTCTTGAATCAGAACCTGTGTTAACTCCAAGTTAAGCTTGTTTGTATAGAGTGGTATTTTGTCGTTAATGTAAAAGATCGGAATAGCTCCAGAATGGTCCAGGTGGCTGTGAGTTAAAATTACGGCGTCGACGTCTTTGGGCGGGACATGCATGGGAAAACCAGGTTCACTGTCAAGCATAACACCGTAATCGAAGACAACCTGAGTCTTCTCAGTCTTAACCGTAATCCCAATTCTGCCAACTTCTCGAGCTCCACCTAAAAATCCAACTTGCAAACAGAACCAAATCCATAGTTTTACAGTTAACGATAAAAATGAACTTATCTGTTTAAAAATGTATTGACCCTCGGTTCAATTGAGCAGAAACAGAACCCTTCTTTACTGCCTTCAAAATCTCATCCACATCTAAGGAAGCCTCAACTTTGTTGTAGACGCTGAATAGTTCTGAAACCTGATGGGCATCGCTGCCTGCAGTACCTGGCAACCCCAAACTCTTTGCCAGCTCTTTTGCTTCGTTATTTGCGGTTTGCGCTAGAGCCCCCATTTAGGACCTCAATTGCGTCCACATTGAAGTTTCTTGCACGCTCACCCATACCGTACGTTCTGAAGGGATGAGCTACAATAGAAACGCCGTCGACAGATTTGGCGAAATCAGCAACCACTTCGGGTGTCCAAGGTTTTGGTGGCAACTCGTAAGTACCCAAAACAACCACATCCCCCTGCTCAGTGCTAATTTCAAACCCTGGAATCACCAAAATGTCTGGGTAAGCAGAAGCTAACTCAACTGTTGCCTTACAACCGCGTACGCTATCATGGTCAGTTACGGCTGCAACCTTAATGAAACTGTGTGCAGCAAGCATGTCAACAAGGGTTTTGGGTTGGAGAACTGAGTCTGCCGAATAAATCGTGTGAATGTGAAAGTCAGCAAATATGGATTCTATGAGAGATTTCCCCGTTTCAAGGTGACGAATAGAATACTTCGTTACTGCCTATATGTTCATTATCCTGTTTCTCAAGGTACTCTTTTACGCTTGCTTCTATAACATCATCAAGTTTGCATTGGGGTTTTTTGGCGACAAAAGATCGCAGTTTCTTCTCAGTCGCATCAGTTAAAGCAACAGTGATTTTTCCCATTGCATAGTCTCCTATCCTTTTATATTATGGTTGGAAAGACCTGACTATTAAAAGCTATGCTTAGCGACAAAAATCCGCTTAAATCAATTTTTTTCGTTCAAATGCCCACGCAGAATACTCTCTAAACTGTTGAAAATCTCTCTACTTCCCTGAATGTTGGCATCCTCAGAACCAAACGGTAAGCCTACCGTTTTGCAGGCTTTTATGCAAGCTTTTCTAACAGTGTCATTCCAGTGTTTGGGGTCATTTAGCAAAACAACGCTCTTGTAAGTCGAACGCTTGATGTACTCGGCAGTTTGGGCTGCAACATATTCGACCGTTTCCTGGTCATGAGGGTGTGCGGTTTCATGCTGAGACATAGGGTAAACTTCATCCAGTTCCACCGGAACCAAGCCGAATGGAGCTGAATAAACACAAACATGTACTTGGACAGATAATTCTTTGCCAAGACTTCGGAATAGTTGCCTGATTTTCTTGAATTCGGGGGCTTTATGGAAGGGTTTGTTTCGAGTTTGGGGTACAAGCAGAAGCACCTTTGCGTCCGCAGGCGGCATGTACCTTTCGGTTAAGTGTTTACGGTAGTGGGCGATTTCTGGTCGTGCGAGTCCGACTGAGTCGAAGTAGAAGAAACCGCTGGTTTTTGCGGTTGGACTGTATTTTTCGAGGAAGTCGGCGTGGTGGCGGAGGTGTTTTAGGGCTGATAGTAGTGCAGGGTGGGCGTGAACTCGCATTTCAGTGTGTTCCCAGAGCCTTCCGTCGCGTATGGCTTGTTTTATGCGTTTTAATTCGGCGAAGCAAACGTATAGGTTGTGTTCAGCGAGGAAGACTTCTCGTTCTGTGGGCGATTTTTTCTCTAACTCCCTTGGCGTTTCCGCAGAGCATCTGGGGCAACTACATGGAAAATAATCAAGTTCATTAAGTCGCCATGTACCGTTCTCGGTCATATAACGGTTCTCTCGAGCGTACAAGGCATATGCTGCGGAATCGAATAAGTCGCAACCCAACGCCACTGCCAACGCGAACATTGATGGGTGCCCTGCACCAAACAAGTGTAGCGGACGCTCGATCGGTAAGCCTTTTTTGGCAGTTAATATCATGTCCGCGAGGACATCGTAGCGGTAGCTTTCCATAACTTCTGTGGGGCTTCCGAGTGCGTGGATTTGGAAGGGCAACTTGCCCATTTCAACAGCCGAATTAGCTACGAGGTCAAGGTGTTTTCCACCCTGCACGGGACCAACCCACAAAATGTCGTCGCGGGTTTTTTCTTTAAAGAAAGCTTTAGCACGCCGAAGGGTTTCTGCAACGGTTACTTCGGCTTGCTCTTTAGTGACTTTCCATCCTGTTGGAATGTCAAGAATGGTTGCGATATCACTGCCGATGCCTTCTTGGTAAGCTACGATTTCTTTTTGGGAAACTTCGACGTCGCCATAAACGAGGATTTGATAGGCTCCAGAATCCGTCATTATTGAACCATTGAAATCCAAAAACTTATGCAATCCCATCTCGACTGGCTTGTAGTCGTAGCGTTTTTTTAGAATGTAGGCGTTGGTTATTACTGCTTGGAAACCTAAAGTGTCCTTGATCTTTTGGGGTGGAATGGGTTGGATGCTGGGGTTGATAACGGGAAACAGCAACGGGGTTTCCAGAGTACCGCTTTTGGTTTTTAGTTTGCCGATTCTGCCAAGCAAATCTTTTTCTTTTATTTCGAAGCTCAAGGTGAAACCCACACATGAAACAATGCTCGCTTATAAAAAACATTAGCCCCAAAAGCCTGCAACTCCAAAAAAACTGAGTTTTTAATAAAGAGTCTAAAAATGAAAAACTTATAGACACTCGCCAAGAAACTCGAAAACTCCAAGGCAAAAATCTCTATGTCAAACCAAACATCGAAGTAGCATTGCCTTTTTTGTTAGGCAACCTTATATCGCTTCGTTCATCTAATACCCACCGAAGTGCACAAGCATGGTTTGCTCGATCGACATATCTGAAAAACCAGTACTAAACGATCCAATTCTAATCGAAGGGTTACCTGGCATTGGCTTCGTAGCCAACATCGCAGCACTACACCTAATTAAAGAGTTGAAGGCAACACGGTTTGTCCAAATTTTCTCTTCATCCTTCCAGGATTTTGCCATAACTGCTGGCGATGGCACAGCCCGCACCCCAATAAACGAACTCTATTATGCAAAAAGGGACGGCGAACGCGACCTCATCATCTGGTACGGAAACACTCAGGCATTAACCACTGTTGGGCAATACGAGTTAGTCGGAAAAGTTCTAGACCTTGCCCAACAGTTTGGCTGCCGCTTTGTAATATCAATAGGTGGTTTCAAAAAAGACGAAGCACAACCTGTTCCCGGAATTTATACTACCGCCACGGATATGGAAACAATGCAGCAAGCGCTTGATTTAGGAACAAAAGTAATGGTTGGCCACGTGTTTGGCATCGCAGGGTTATCAGTTGGTATGGCAAGGATTCGGGATATGAAGGGTTTTTCATTGTTGATTGATACTCCCGGAATGAACCCGGACGTGAACGCTACACGCTATGCGCTGCTTACGCTGGGCAAATACCTGTACCTAGAAATTGACTTGTCTGATCTAGAAGCTAGTGGCGAAGAAATCAAAAAAATGCTCGAATCCTTTGGAATTATTCGAAGCATAGCAGAAGAAAAGAAGAAAGAGGAGCAGCAATTACGTTGGTTTATTTAGGTTTTAACTTCACTCATGAAGGTATCGTAAACTTTCTGCACGCGATCAGCAGCTGGACCTGAACCTTCCACAACGCCTTTCTCTGTTAGTTTCACTTTGTCCATAACCCAGATGAACCCTTTATCATCGTAGAGTTTAACCATAGTTGGGAAAACTTTTTCTAATCTGCTGGCTAATGCTTTGAGGTCAAAGGGTTTATCTGCACTGGATATAGACATCACGATGGCTCCGTTGATAACTAAGCGGTTGAGAAGTTTTCCAGACTCATCTTTTACATCAGTTAAGCTAAGGCTTAGGTTGTCAGGGTTTATACCGATGAGTGTGCCGTTGAATGTTTTTCCGTTAATTGTGACGACAGCGACGTTTTTATCTGCCAACGATGCCACATCACTGAAGTATTTTCTTTGCGCTACAGACAACTTTTATTTCTCCAATAGTGTAACGAAATTGCACTACCACTATTTATCTTTGATTTAAATAGAAATCAAAAAATGCAGAAATAATGCGCCTTATGTTCTGTTGAAAAGACAAAATTGAATTTTGTTTAGAGACAATTATTGTTTCTTTGGTCTTATTTCACTTTTCTGTTTGAGTGTCACGATTGAGTTCGCGGGTATGTCGCGTTCTACCATAAAGTTGGCTCCAACCCAACTGTTCACCCCGACTTTAACACCGGGCATGAATAGAGATTTTATTCCTGTTTTGACATTGTCGCCGAGGATTGCACCAAGTTTTCGTCGTCCCGTGTCCACGACCCTATCTTTAACCATCATCTTGATACGCCCATCATCAAAACGTAAATTCGCTATTATGGTGCCTGCTCCCAGATTGCAGTTTTCGCCAAGGATACTGTCTCCGACGTATGATAGATGTCCTATGTGGGTTCCGTCCATTAGGATACTGTTTTTTATTTCGCAACCGTTGCCCACGCGAGTTTTTTTGCCAAGGCTCGTGCCTGATCGGATGTAGCAATTGGGGCCGATATCTGCTTCTTCGTCTATGAAGGCAGGTCCTTCGATATATGCGCCTGACCGAATGCGAGCAGATTTTGCAACTGTGACGGGACCAATTAAATATGCTCCCTGCTCTATGGTACCAAGGACATTGTGATCCATATGTTTCAAAGCCCAGTTATTGGCGTCTAGCAAATCCCACGGGTGACCCACATCAAACCAGTCATTCTTAGCAAGTTGGGCTGCTAAAACCGTCTTACCCTCTTCGGCGAGCATGGTTATGGCATCGGTAAGTTCCCATTCACCGCGGACTGACGATTTGGTCTGTTTTGTTTTATCGAAGACCTCTTTTGAGAAAACGTAGATTCCTGCGTTTGCAAGATTGGATGGCGCTTTTCCCGCGGCTGGTTTTTCAACTATGCGTTTAACCTTGCCCTCGGCGTCTTGTTCGATGATTCCATAGTTTTCTGGTCTGTCAACTGGGACAACTGCCATGACTGCGGCGGTTTTTCCTTTCTTGAATTGAGACAAAACCTGTTTAACCGCATCTGGACTAAAAAGTAAATCCCCGTAAATTAAAACAAAATCGCCGTCAACATAGGGCTCGGCAACTTCTGCGGCATTGCCCGTGCCCAAAATCTCTTTTTGCTCCACATAACTTAGCTTTAAACCAAGTTTTTCACCGTCTCCAAAGTAGCTGCGGATGGCATCTCCCATGTAGTGAGTAACGATTATTGCTTCAGTCATTCCTGCCCTTTTAACGGCTTCTAGGCAGAACTGCAGAATCGGTTTTCCGACGACTTTGATTAGGTGTTTTGGGCGTGTTGCCGTTAATGGCATAGAGTCTTTCGCCTGCGCCAGCCGCTAGCAAGACAGCTTTCATTTCAGGTTTGCCTCGATTTGTTTGTGTATTAGTGCTGTTGCCTTTGCGGTTATATCTTTTGCCGCCGCAACTGATTCGCCTTCGACTGTTAATCGGATAAGGGGCTCGGTTCCTGATGCACGGACCAGAAGCCAGCCGTTTTTAAGAGCTAACCGTACCCCGTCTACCGTAGAGAAATCGGTATATGCCGGAAAATCTGACTTTAAAACCTCACCCAACTGCTCTACCAACTCATATTTTTGTTCATTCTTGCAGGCGATGTTTTCCCGCATCGTAATGTACTCGGGAACTTCGCCAATGAACTCAGAAACGCTTTTACCATCCTCTTCCAGTGCCGTAAGGAACAAAACTGCAGAAAGTAGACCATCGGGGCACAAATGCTGCTGCGGATGCACCCAAGCGCCGCAGGGTTCGCCGCCGAAAACTGCGCTGTGGCGTTCGATGGCTTCGGAAACGTAAATGTCCCCCACCCTTGTCCTCACGACTTTTCCGCCGTATTTTTCAGCCATCGTTTCCACGCACATCGATGCCTCAATAGTAGTTATAATGACGCCCCCTCCATTACGTTTTAAAGCAAAAGCACCATAAGCTGCCAACGAACGGTCAAAATTAACAAAACTCCCATTTTCATCGACGAACGCTACGCGGTCGGCGTCGCCGTCCAAAGCGATTCCGATGTCGGCGTTAAGTGATTTTACAGTTTTTGCAAGGTCTTGGAGGGATTCGGCGGTTGGTTCAGATTTTCTTGCGGGAAAATAACCGTCGGCTTGTGCGTTTAGTGCGGTTACTTTGCAGCCTAAGGTTGTTAGCAATTGGGGAGCAATATTAAATGCGGCGCCGCATCCTGGGTCTACGACAACTTTCCATTGTTTTTGCAAAGAAACAACCTGTAGAACCATATTCAAGTAAACCTGTTCTGCGTTGGCAGAGGAGGCTTTACCTATATTGCGCCAATCTGCTAAGGCGAAGGTTCCTTCGACCACAATTTTTTCTACGGCATCCTGATCTGGGTCAGTGTAGGATAAGCTGTTCCCATTGAAAACTTTGATGCCATTATACTGAGGTGGATTATGGGATGCAGTAAGCATAAAACCCACGTCTGCGCCTAAAGCTTTAGCGACATAAGCCAAAACTGGCGTCGGCACCATGCCTAAAAGCAAAACATCCGTGCCAATGGAAACTAAACCTGAAACAACAGCATCCTCAAGCATAGTACCAGAAACCCTTGTGTCACGCGCAACCACAGCCCTTCTGGCTTTTGCATGTGTTGCAACTGCTGAAGCAACTTTACAAGCTAAAATTGGGGTTAGGTTAACGTTTGCTATTCCTCTGACGCCTGAGCTTCCGAACAGTTTACTCATTAATCTGCACCTGTTAATGCATGGTAGTGTGTTGGTTGGCTTAAAAAAGAATTTGGCAAAACGCTAGGCAGATGTTTTGAGGAAAGATAGAAGTTTTTGTTTAGTGGGGTGTAGTCCATTTGGTTCTGAAAGGTAACATGCGGCGACAGCATTCGCCAACATCAAACGGCACTCATCAGAGAGGCCGTTGTGGTCTCCTAAGATGTTTCCTGCACACCAAGCATCGCCTGCGCCTGTCGCACGCAAAATTTCTACTTTGAAAGTTGGAACAACAACTTCCTCTTTGCCCTTCAAAGTGGCTGAGAACTCGGTGGTGTGCAAATCGATTCTCGCAGACAAACGTTTAGCCAAGATTCGGGCTGCCTCCATCGCCAACTCAGGAAAACTCAAACGCGCTCGCTTGTCCTTCATCCCTTCATCAAACAAGCTCGCATATGTTATTGCCTCGTTCTCGTTCAAACTTAAAATGTCCACTTTGTCGGTTTTCAGAATCTTATCTATCAAATCAGGAATTGCCTTAGAGTTTGGTGTTGGATCGGCCGTGTCGTAGTAGGTCTTGCCTTTGCTGTTCTGTTTTGCTCTTCCAAAAACAGCTTGAGCCAAATTAGTGCCGAATTTTAGGGTTCCAGCCCAATTAAAGATGCACAGATAATCTGAATTATCAATGAGCATAAAATCGCTTTCATTTAGGTTTGAGGGCCCAAAATCCGCAAGCGCCCCCAAATCGCGGAGCATAACATTGGTTTTCTTGTTTTTCTCACTGAATTCTAAAGCGGTCGTGATTGACGCCTTACCATACGTCTTTACATAAGAAGTGTCTATTGTAATATTTTGGAAGCTATACTTTATTTGTTGCAAACCAAACTCGCTTGTGCAAACTATCGGTGTAACGTTGACGCCTAGGCTGGCTAAGGCTGAGGCGACGTTAATGGCGTTTCCACCCCGCAAATTAGCCTGGAGAATTCCATCTAAGCTGCCGCCTTTTCGTTTTGTTACTTCCACAACTAAGTCCGAAAACTCTTGGGGACTCCATTCAAGGTTTATGAGTCGGTCAAGAAAGAAATCAGGCATAACTACAACTTTGCAGTCTTTAAATTGCTGTTGAAGAAAGCTCTGAAGCTCTTTTTTACATGGTGATGAAGACACAGGAAGGCTCCCTAAAGAGTTATTTCCAAAAAGCTAAAATAACCTTTTGATTTAGAATATGAATTCAGACTACTCAAAGGGGTAAGGAGAAATGAAGTTCAAAACAGAGGTTATCTTATTACTATTTGCAATTACATTGTTTTCGGTAGCTATGTTCTTCTACTCATACCAAAACGGCTTAGCTTTAGTCTTTCCATACAGAGGAATCGCCCTTGCATTCGTCGGTTTCGGATCAGTCTCGATGGTTACAGCGTCAATTTCATATTCTAAACGAAGTAAAAACATCTTACAATAATTTTTTTAGGTTTTTAAGCGCCCAAAACTGTACTAACCAGCAACCATACGAAATCGCCAAGCAGCAAAGCAACAATTAATCCTAAAGTTACAAAAATCAACATAGGTAATCCAGGTGTCGCCCAAACATAACTATCGATTTTGCCTTCATCAACTGCTTTGGATAGGCGTTCAACGATTTTTCCGCGACCCTCATCACGAGGTACGATAACGAGGCTACGTTTAACATTTACAAACTGTTCATCCACGTCTTCCATTGGGAAAATATGCCATTTCTCCTTTACTTTGCAAATATTCATTTTGTAACCAGTAATTAGAACGAGGAACTTTTTTCCAATTGACTCGGATGAGAGAGTTCCAGAGAACATTTTTGTTTTTGTTTTTTTGTGCCAAACGACGTTGCGTAGGATCATATATACTCCACTTGCAGCGGCAAAGAGCACGGCGTTGCCGAAGATTGTTATTGGAAATATTATTTGTGAGGTTGGCGAAACTGGACCCGATAGAAGGGGTGTGAACAATGCTATTGGTGCAAAGGGTAGGGCAAGTGCGATGCACATGAGAGCTTTTGAATCAGCGCCGCCGAAGCCTCCAGCGTAAAAAAGCAAAAGCGCCAGCCCTGCGGTTACGCCAAAGCTTAACGCGTAAAAAGGCAACAGGGAAGGCTCAAACAAAAGGAGCTCAGAAAGCGTCAGCGACATCGCTATGGGACCGTAGATTGCCCAAACACGGTTGCTGACTTCACGGGTTTTGTAATCACTCCATGAAGCGTAGAAAAGGATGCCTAACGAAACGGTTATGCTTGCCCCAATTAGGATTGTTTGTAGTGTTTGAATTGATCCGCACCTTTGCCAGTAGTTTGGGTATCTTGTAAATGTTTAGGCTAATAAGATTTTGTCGGTAATTGCTGGATCGCACAATGGAGCAGAGAGGTTATGGAGAGGCTTTAGCTTTTCGGAGTTACTGTTAACGTAGGTGGATACTCAACCAAAATCCAAAGTCCCATCGGCGTTGTTCCATCGTACAAATTACACAGCGGCGTTTGACCATCAAACGTTGGTACGGCGCCCTGCCAAGTAATGTCGTAGGCGAATGTGAATTGAACCTGCGAGGAACTCACAGGCAGCAACTCAAGTAGTCCACTGCTAGCTTTCAATGCACCCTTCGAAGTGCTTCCTGAGAAAGAATCAAACGCGTAAAGCTTCTGATTAGCAACATCGTTGAACATTATGCCAGCCCCTTTTCCGTCGCTTGAAATGAATTGGCCAAAATGATGCGGTGTCCAGCTGCCGCCTGTAGAGTTCAGGAATGTTCCAGTGCCATTTTGCAGAATAGGAGAGCCAGCGAGGGTACCATTTTCAGTTTGCAGTTGGGGTGTGCTGAGGGATGTTGTTAACTGGATTGGAGATAAATTTGTGATGGAACGTGCTTGAGCTGAATTAATGAACATTATTCTCAGTTGATATGTGTAGTAGGTTGTGTTTGCTGGTAACGTTATAACTATGTTTGCGTACAGGTTGGGGCTGCCGTCTGCGCCTCCAATTCCTGAACCGCCAGTTCCCCATTCGGCTTCTTGCTGTATAACATCTCGAACTATACCGTGATGAATAACGTATGCAACTCCAGCGCCATAAGTACTGGCTTCCTGATTTATGCGCATGAAATTTGCAGTACTGGATGTGGATCCAACAGTTGCTTTGATGTTAAAGTTTCCAATTAGCAAAGTTACATTGCCGTTTGTAAGCGTTGAAGCACCAGTATTGTCGTTGGTGAAGTATCGGTTCGTGAATGCCAGTGGAGTCTGGGTTGCCGCGTCGCTGCCATTCCACCAAACTGTAAAATCGGTAACTTTGCTGTTTAAGAGGAAAACAATCATTTGCCTGTTGCCAAAGAGCGTTGTGTTGCTGGTTAAGCCAAGTGGGATTTGGTAGTTGGATGCCCAGTCTTCAATTTGGAAGGGAACTTCTTGGTTTACACCGTTTATGGTTTGGTTTACATGGATTGCTTTTACTGGGATAGGCGGGATAGGCAAAGTTTGAGTGGTTAATTGCATGTTTTGACCCAACCACCGCATCGTGCCGTTCTGCAATAATTCAAGCGTGAATGTGGATTGCTGCTGGTTGACAAGAAAGTTGATGTCGGGCTCATCTTTTAGATAGACCACATCAATGTTCCAGCCGTCTTGAGTTGGGTCTGTGGCGTTGTTGCCATCCACAAAGCGAATGGTAAGAGTTGATGAATCTATGTACGGTGCAAGAGAGACATTGTTGAAACTATTTGGATTGAGCGTCGTCAGGTTTAACCAGTTACCGCCATGCAAAATTTGCACTAACAAAGGCTCCACGCTCATAGTGCCTGTTTTAATGCATAAATCCTGTCGAAGGTTTGTTGCGTTAACGTTTGTCCATTGCTCTTGAAGATGAAGCACATAGTTGGGAGCAAGTGGATTATACTGTACAAAGTCCAAGTTTAGGTCAAAGGGAGTTGAAGAAGACTTAACAGCGGTTATATTTACTTTCCAGTGTCCGCTGCTGTTAAGAAAACTTGCAGGGTTCGTAATATTTGTTTGAAGTTTTGTCTGGTCACCTGTTCCCAATGTAGCAGTCATAAACCCGTCTCCACTGCTCGGATATTGTCCCGTTGTCGAGTTAAAAAGTTGGAAAGTCGCAGATACGTTACTTTGGGAAGTGGAACCATCTATTGTCCATGAAAGATTATCCCAAGGAAAAGTCGCAGTTGAATTCCCAGCTAACTCAACCTGAGCAGTGAATTGATTCGCAGCAGTATAAGTGCAATAGATACTGTACTTATTGTTATCATGGTTAAAATTCGGTGAACTTGGCCAACTTCCGTAACCTTGATTTCGAGAGTGACCTTGATTACTTGATCCAGAAGCATACCGTAAAGAGACGCTTCCAGTTGTGGAATCAGACCAAGCCACGAGAATATATTTTGTATTCGCCGTCAGCATTGGCTTTGGAGCAGCAAAACTGAAATTGTACCAGCCTGTTGAAGAAACTGTTTTTTCCTCAGTTTCAGCTATAAAATTGTGAGTTTCAGAATAAATAGCTGTTTTTATTTTTCGATTTGTTGCACCTGATAACTCTAAATAAGCAGAAATTGTTTGAACTTGACCGGAATCCGGAACAGTGAACAGTGAACCTACTATATTGCCTTCAATGCTTTGGGCATTTGCACCGATGTCTACAAATCCAAATGTGGAGTTCGATGCTGAAAAAGAAGAGATGTAAGAATGAAAGCTCATATAGGCTCCATCGTTAACTTGTAAGCTGTTTGTTGAGCCACCTGCTAATGTTGTTGAACCATAGAGATTGTAGTTTGTGGGGTAGCTTGGCACATATACTGTTCCGTTGGCTGCTTCTGTCAAGGTGTCATAGATACCGTCGGGACCGTTTTGTTGGGCGATGAAGCTGCTGTGAGTTCCTAAAACATCCAAGTTAGCGGTGTCCACGTAATCCGGGATGGTTTTAAACCCGGTTGTGTTCCAAGCGATTGATGTTGTAAATTGGCTAAATGATGAAGCTAAAACTGAGAGTCCGCGGGTATCTTCCACTTGAACCACGTATGAGTTGCTCGATACTCCTGGAGGCAGATCAACTAAGTAGGTTCCATCTCCATGGGAAATAATATTGGTTGGTACTGAGAAGTCCCAAGTTAAATTCCCATATACATAATTGAAGAACTTCATGCTCTTAGCTCCAAGGTTGATTAGTGGTTCACCGTTATCTGTTAATACCTTAAACTGTGCTTGCAATGTTGAGTTAGAGTTTGATACTTGTACCTCTAATCGAGTTGAGTCGCAATAGCTTACGCCCGTAATACCTAAACCATTCAAATCATAAGTGACATTCATATTGCCTTGACTATAACTATTGTTCGTAAACCAGTTGGCTTTGAGTTCCAAATCAACACTGTTTAAAGATAGACCCCATTCAGGTTTAATAGAGCCCATGTTCGTTACAGCACTGTCGAAATAGTTTTTGGCTAACTGTTGGGCATAAGTCACGTTTCCAGTAACTTTTAAAACTGACCCATAATAGCCTACAGTAAAACCTAAAATCTGTTTCAGCGCTTGATTGCTTTCATCTACTGAACTTAAGATTTGAGGTTGCCCTTGAACGGGACTGTAGCGAATTGCAGAGTAAGTCGTCATAGCTGAACCGATCAAAACTACCGCTACAAGCAAAGCGGCTATTATTGAAAATTGGCCTTTGTTGTTCATTTAACCACTCCCCACTAAACCTAATTGTAGAATTACTAATCTCGAAGTACCAGCTGCCGTGTACTGGGAAGCGTATAGTCTAGGCTGATAATACGATAGTAGACTTAAGCCTGTGACTCGAACGTCAGGCGTTCGGGTTAAACCTAAAGCTAAGAGCGACCCAGTAATGTTCGACGACCCTGATGCCTTGTGATTGTATATTGCGCCAGGATTGTTGGTTCCTACAGAATTGAAAACGTTAAATCCAATGCTCAAATGATAACTTTGCAGTATAGAATTAGATAGCGCTCTGGTAGATGTTTGGTATGATGAAGGGTAAATCCCGTAGTAGTTGGTGAATTCAATTGCTTTGGTCGTAAGCGTAACGCCTCCAACATCACTAGCGACGCCAGTAGCATCATAGGTGTACGTTTGATTATCTAAGCCTTGGAGAAATGCTCTTGAGCCGCCCTGGCTGGTCATTTTCATTCCGTAAATCCCCCAATTATTTTGGCTACTTGAGAAAACGGCGTTGTTGCTAACATAATAAAAGGGGTAACCGACGATGCTGGCCCAGGTCCAATTGTACATTCGAACAGTGTTTCCTAAAGTCCAACAATACTTAACGTAGTTGAAGCCACTTGGAGCACTTGAATCATAACCTAGATTTTGGCGGGTTTGACCTTGATAATATTCCTGTGGCATTGGAACACTCTCGCCAAAGGTGTTAATAACGACGGCGTTTCGAACTCGCTCGCTGGGTGAACCGGAAATTGTCTGGTTATCGATTAGTTGTCTAAGCTGAGCAGTATTCTGAACCATTACTGTGTTGGCAAAATAGGGCGACAACAGGTTGTAGAGATCTTGAGCTAAGCTCTGGGCTGTATAACCAGTAATCCACCAGCCGTTTGCGTCACTACAATTGAGAATGTAGAGCGTTGTTCCGCCAGTGCTTTCCCCGATTTTCTCTGGTGTAAAGTTAAAAGTCACGTTCGAAGAAGCGACTGCGTAAGTGGAGACCTCTGAGGTTGCGATTTGGGTGGCTGCATTTGAGATGGAGTTTACGTAATTGTAGACTTGACCTTGTTGGTCGCTCACATCATAGACAGTAAGGTTGTATACTATGTTGGGCGGCAGGGAAGCCGAAAGCGCAACTTGTAACCCACCCCAAGCTGTAGCGTTGTCAGTTTCGAAAGCAGCTCTGCTTAAGTCAAAGTCTGAATCAAGCGTCTGCAAAGTGGTGAAGGATAAGCGTCGAAGATTTATGGGTGAAACTTCTCGTGGCGATGGCAGAACAGTAAAGTATGAAGTGGCTATGACTGCCCCAGAGATAATTATGATCACAAATAGAACTTCAATTGTACGAATCATTTAACCAGTCCTCGAATATCCTTGCAGATTCCAAAGGCCAAGTTGAGCTTGGTAAGCGATGCTGCCGACAGTTACTTGCCGAATATCAGTTGTGACCCAATCTTGCCCTGCTGGGTTGCCGCCAAACTTTAAGGGAAAAGCCAGAGAACCTAGGCCCCAAGGCATCAAAACAACCCCATACTGCCCTGAATTGCTCTTGCAAGTTATAATCAAAATTCCATCGTTGTTGGGAACAGTTATGGAAGTGTAGTCAAGTTCACTTCCCAACCCATAAGACAGGTTTCCAACCGCGCTTTGCTGGCCCAATTGAATTTGACGCAACGTGTAATCTTCAGTCAAAATCACAAATGAAGCATTGTAACTCAATTCTGAGTAGCCTGGAGGCTGTGAAGGCTGACCTATGGAGTCGCTATGGGTAAGCAGGATTGTTCTATTCTGAAAACTATCGATTAAAGGAATCACTGTTTTGGTTAAGGCTGGGGGATTATTTACGTAGTAACCCATTCCTTTGAGCCCATCAAGTCTTGAGTATATTATTAGCGCATAAGATTGGCTTTCACTGGTGATTTGTGGAAAAACCAATTCCGCTAGACCCGCCCCGTCAGTGGCAGATACACCTCTTACAACTGTGTATGAGGGATAATTGTTTGCGCCTTGGCTGACTATTATGAGGCTGTAGCTTAAGGGTGCATTTGCAAGCGGATAACCCGTACCATCTACGTTAACCTGAACAGTTAATGGCGAGTAAGTGGATATTTTTTGGATATTAAAGGTTATTGTCGGAGTTAGCGTTAATTGGAATCCGTAGGTACCATTTATGCCCAGAAGCTTAGAAATGGTTGAGTAGTTGAGGCTCTCGGCTGAAGGCACAAGTAGGTAACTGCCTAACCTTACACTATCGTTGCTGTAGTAAGTACCTGTTCTGGGATAAAAAACAGCCGATTGAGTGGAAGCTAGCCGCATAAGTGAAAAAGAACTCAACTTGTACTGGGAATAATCTGGGTCCTGCAAACCAAACCCCGCAATTGCACCGTCACTTTGACCCCAAGTGCTAGGTATACCGGGATTCAGGAGCATATTGTCTAAGAGGTCGCTGGTTTTAGTTGATAGGACATTGTGACGTTGATAAGCGATGCCGGTCTGCATGTTTTGGCTAAAGAGACCGATAAAAATTGTTATGGCTGCAATGAATATTATCAGCGAAACCATGTGGTCGATTGCGCCGCTTGCCATATTCTAATTGCCTCCTAAGGATATCCAGATGGAGTTTGATGTCTTGTTGGCAATCAGGATAATAGGCTGTTTTCCACTGAGGAACGACATGTTTTCTTGCCAATCAACATTTTGCCCCAGAGTCACTAATGTTGAAGTATGGTCTTTAGTACCTAGAAGCTTGAGGGTGACATTCATAATCTGGTATGAAGTATCTGGATGCTCCACATGCCTTAAGGTCGTCGTGTAAGCATAACCGTCTATTAACGGCGACGTATCCAAAGTGATTGCCATGTTCCCGTTGGGGATTGAAGCATGGTTCATAGTGTAGTACAGCTGCTGAATAGAACTACTTATATGCCCTGCTGTTTCTTGCAGCTCAAGTGTCATGCTGGAATCTGCCCAAGTGTTCATAATTGCCGAGGCAGCTAATGGGAAAAGGAAGATCTGCAGGATCAAGACTGGAATCATGATCATGTATTCGAGGGTTATCGACGGCAAAATTCAACCTCCACAATGCTACACCTGTCCTATCGTAACAACCACTTTGCCAACATAGAATTCAACAACTGAACCTGGGGTCAGCTTCGGAGTAGAAGCACTGTTGAATGTTATGGTAGTGCTTTTGAAATTGAAAAACGATGAGTCAAATCCGAGAGACGCTGCCTGAGGAAAACTAACAGTGATGATTACTTGGTCTACGTTATTTTGGGTGTTTTTTGAAATGCCGCCACCAGTCAACGTTACTGATTGGGATCTGTAGAGGTTGGTGCCGTTTTCAAGGTTGGGCAGGTAGAATTTGAAGTAGTTCGTTGATCCAGTGGTTGAGGTTATTGTTGAAGTTAGCACTCTCATCGTGGGAACTAGTGCGATTCGATTGTAGCTACCATCGCTCATCGGTATTCTCTGTTCGCATATTACGTGGCTTATGGGCGCTGTGGAATCAGACAATAAAAATGAGCTGTTAGCTCCTAAGGGGGCGCGTGCAAAGTAGTTGTTACCCAAAGAGTAGCTACCTATAGGCATGTTGTACAGAATTATTCCTGTCTCTCCGGGCAAGGTCAAAGTTTTCCACCCTTCTGTGCTGGTGTGGACTTGAAAAGTATAGTCGAGCGCAACTTCTTGGAACTCTATGTTTCCGTACCTGCTTGAGTAGCTGACTGTTTGTGTGCGGCCAACTGTCCAAGCGATGTCGTCAATTTGCTGTCCCGTTGTTTGCATGAATTGTTTGTTTGTGTTGTATTCGTTCTCTGCCATCTTTAGGCTCAAGGTGTTGTTTGCGTAAGTCATAGCAACCAGAATCATGGTGATGGCGGCAGCCATTATTATGACCGTTGAGATAGCAGGGCTAGCTGCCCTCTTATCCTTCCGTAAACTTTTGTTACTAATTCGCATCTTCATCGCTCCTTATCCGAGTTTCACGAACGATGGAATTATTTTGGCAGCTACAATAGAGATTAGCACAAGAATGGCTGCATGCTTGAATCCTGCTCCAACTGACTCTTCACTAATTTTTCCTGCAACGATACCAATTAGATAGCTGTTGAAGATGACTGATGACATGAACACTACTTGCATGAGAGTGTTGTCTTTGGGTGCCGCATCCATGCCAGGCACAGCAACCCCAGTGGTTAACCCCATCATCATAATGGTAGTTGCCACCAGCAGAATCGAAGCTAAATACGGCATCATCACGTACGGGCGAACAGACATTTTCTTTTCTTTCTCAACTTCCTGAGTTAAATTGTTGAAACGCGCCAACGACTCTATCATTGCTACGGTGCCACCGCCTACATCAATAGTTTCAACTAGTAGAAACATGACTATTTGCACCATCCAACTGCGTGTACGATGCAGAAAATCCATCATGACCTTTTTTGCTGGAATTCCCCAAGAGATCTCGGAGCTAATCTTTCTAAGTTCCTTACCAAATACGCCGTACTCACGTTTGGATAAGCTTTCAATGCATTTTTCTGGTGATAACCCAGTCTTTCGGACTTCGGTGAGGTCGCGTAGGAAATTTGAAACCCCTTGTTCCATGCTGGTTCTAGTTTTTGTCAATCTGATGTGAATGATGGCTGCGGGGGCGGCGGAGATGAATAGTGCCACTGCTAAGGCTACTGGTAAGTCAACTCCCATGGCTTGCAACTGAGTGAAAATTGGAAGTTGGGTGGTACCCATGAAGTTGGTAAGCAACAGGAACACAATTACTGCTAGTACACATGTGAGACCGAAGACCTTGTATGGACGCATATCCAACACGGGAGTTTTGGGTTGCATGCTATGCGCCAAATAGATAAACATCATCGAGAGCATTGGCGTAAAAATGTAAGTATACAAAAGTATACCTGAATACTGGGATATATCGGTGCTTGCATTCGATCCACTTTGTATCCCATTGACTGCGAATAGAATGTAGAAACAAAGGGACATCATAACCATAACGATAATAAAGGTTTCAAGCAACATACCCAAACGTTCAGCAGCTGCTTTCACGCGTAGAGCACGTATTTTGAAGATGTCTTCTGCTTTGCGCTCAAGATAGTGCCCGATGTCACCGCCTATAATTACAGTTGAAGCGTAGCCACTCAGGAAATCTTTGAATATGTCGAGCGGAGTCTTTTTTGCTGCCAAATCAAGGGCAGAGAGGGGATCAATACCGAAAATTTCTACATCTTTTATGATATCTCTCGCCTCTTTACTCATCGCGGGCATGAGGTCCACTTGAGTTAACCGCTTAAAACTGGTATAGGGCGCGATACCTCCTGACGACATAACGCTAATGTATGCCGCCGCAAAAGGCATTTCACGCTCCACCCCTGAGGACCTCTCGCTGGCATTATTCATTGGAACAATCAGAAAACCGAAGATCACAAAGAGAGGGAGAAAAGCTAAGGCGAGAATAGGCAAAAACCCATAGGTTAAAGCAACCGCTACAGCAAAAACGGACACAGGCAGAGTTAACACTGCAACAAAGAACATCATAGAAACATATGTTTCAGAGTAAATTCTCACCCGACCCTTTTCCAGAGAATTCTTCATTTGAGGAAAAATATTTTTCAAAACGTATGGAGCAAAACGCCCGAAGAAACGAAACGACCAAGCTCCAAGTTTATCTATAAGCGGCAACCGGTTTGGCCTCCTCTCTTTCAACTACTTTGCGGTAGAATTCCTTGGGTCGAGCGTAATATTCTGCAATTATTGATGCAACTTCTCTATAGCTTCGAATTTTTTCCTTGCGCATCCACTTAAGTACATTGCTTCGCCGTCGCATTTCCTCGATAAGTTGTTCTCTTGTAATACCCAGACGCTCTGAAAAGTTGGTGAGCAGAAAACTATGTTCTATGTCGGTGATTTGCTGGTCTTTTATAGGGTCCCATTTGAAGGATTCCACGAATTTTTCAGAATCAACTATTTCGTTGACTGCAAGGATACGGCGGTAAGCTTTCTTTTCGCCATTTTTTACTAGGTGAACACGCTGAACTGACATAACAATGTTCATTAGAGGGATGTATGCAGGTGAAATGTCCATGGGTTTTTGAGTGAGACGTCTTACAGCTGACTGGACGTTTTCAGCGTGCATTGTACACATTCCACCGTGGCCAGTTGCAAGAGCCTGGAATAGAACGTATGCTTCTTGGCCTCGGACTTCTCCCACAATCATTAAGTCGGGGCGGTGACGCATGCAAGTCTTCACCAAGTCAAAGAGCGCAACTTCACCTACACTGCTGCCGCCTAAGCCATAACTTTGACGCGCAATTAGTGAGACCCAGTTTTCATGGGATAGGTTTAGTTCGGCGGTTTCTTCGATGGTCATTATTTTGCTTCCTGGCTTAATGAGGCAACCTAAAGCGTTTAAGGCAGTAGTTTTACCGGCTGCTGTGCCTCCAAGAACCATGACTGAGGCACGGTTTTCAAGGCAAATCCAAAGGTAAGCTGCCATTTCCTCGGTGAACGTGCCGATGTTGATTAAGTCAATAATTGAGTAAGGATCATCGCGGAACTTTCTGATTGTGAAAGCTGTGCCGAAGGGCGTAATTTCCCGTCTATACGCCACGGCGAGTCTGTGTTTTCCGGGAAGGGATGCATCCACGATGGGGAAGGCACTACTGACATGCTTACCTGCCATGTGAACGAGCTTAACAACCAAATTATCTAGTTCCTCGTCGTTTTCAAATTGAAGATTGGTTTCTATGCTTTCGAAATTGCGATGCCAAATGTACACTGATTTTTGAACTCCATCACAGGAAATGTCTTCTATGTTAGGGTCGCGCATTAAAGGATCAATTTTGCCAAATCCAACCAAATCCCGTTCTGCGTGATAGAGAATTTTGTACCAAGAAACATCAGGAAGCCAGCCTAGGCTGATTCTGTATTTGTCGACGATTTTTTTAGCTTCTTCAGCGAAAAACTTTCTGGGATCAGTTATTTCTTCTTTGGGCGACTCAATTTCCGCAAGCAAAATTTCTAAAACGCGAGTGTATATTCCCCGTTCCATTGGGTCAAGCTGGAGTTCATCTAGGATGTATTTGTGTTCACCTGTTTTTGGGTCTTGGATTATTGCAACTTGGGCGAATGGCTCATAGAGAGGATATTTATCGACGATTTTTACGCCTTTTTGCACAGGTTTGGCTATAGGGGCTGGTTCGGATTCAGTTTCAGATTGTTTTTTTGAGAAGTTCAAGTTTAATTTAATTTTTGGGAATTTTATTTTTTTTGTTTTTACTTTTGTATTAGAAGTTGATTCAGTTTCAGATTGTTTTTTTGAGAAGTTCAAGTTTAATTTAATTTTTGGGAATTTTATTTTTTTTGTTTTTACTTTTGTGTTAGAAGTTGAAGTTTTGGAGTTATTTTTTGTTGTGTTGAGGTGGGTTTTGGCTTTTAAGAATCTTTCTTTGATTGTTTGTTTGAGGTTGAGTCTTGGCATTGTAGATCGCTGTTCGTACTTGGGTTTCAAACACTATTAAATATTATGTCTCAGTACACTGTAGTGTTAATATGTAGAACACAAATACAAAAGACAAAAAAATAGTTATTAGAAACAAATAATCTTTAACTTAAAAGAACATGTCATACACAAAGATCACTTACGGAAGAATGACTTTGAACCAAACTGCGAAAATCATAAACCAAGCCAGAAAAGAAAACAGAAATACACTTCTGGAAAACGAAGCAAAAACCATTTTAACCGAATATAACATTCCAGTCACCGAGTTTAACCTCGCAAAAAACGAAACAGAAGCAACAGAACACGCAGACCGAATCGGTTACCCCATCGTGTTAAAAATTGTCTCTCCAGATATAATCCACAAATCCGATGCAGGAGGAGTTCTAATAAACCTCAAAACCACAGCAGACGTGGCTAGTGCTTACAAAAAAATAATCGAGAACGTAAAGAAGTACAAAGCAGATGCAAAAATTTTGGGAGTTCTAGTGCAGGAAATGGCACCACAATCGACAGAAGTAATCGTAGGAGCCATTAAGGATCCGCAGTTTGGGCAAACTGTAATGTTTGGTTTAGGCGGTATTTTTGTCGAACTTTTAAAAGATGTAAACTTCCGTATAGCACCCCTAACCGCTGAAGAAGCAAAAGAGATGATTACGCAACTCAAAGCTTTCCCATTGTTGAACGGTTACAGAAACACCCCGCCAGCAGATCTCGATGCATTAGTCAGAATAATCTGCAATGTATCACGTCTTGTTATGGAGCAACCAGAAATCAAAGAACTCGACCTAAATCCAATAATGGCTTACCCAAAAGGTGCAAAAACAGTTGACGCAAGAATAATACTCGAATAACCTCGTCTTTGCTTAAGAGAACTCTATTTTGCTATGAGAAATTTCTAAGAGCAATAGTATTACTGAAGTGTAAGCAATTATTAGGGTGTTGAATATTAGAAAGAGAGTCTATTGTTTTTTGGCTAATTCTTCTAGGATCTCTTTAGCTCGGTCCACTCGAACTTTAGATTCTTTAACCATGCGTTCAGCAACCAAATCAATCTGCTCATCTTTTGCACCTGCGGTTACAGCGATGTTTCTGGCGTGTAATGACATGTGTCCACTCTGAATTCCTTCATTCGATAAAGCGCGTAAAGCACCAAGATTCTGTGCTAATCCAACCGCTGCCAAAACTTCGCCAAATTCGTTAGCGGATTTTACGTTTAGGATTTTCATTGCGATTCGTGCGATTGGGTGGGTTTTTACTGCGCCGCCGATTAAGCCAACAGCCATAGGCATCTCGATTGAACCTTCCAAGTCGCCATTTGGTGTTTTTGGTCCATTTGGAAATACTGGTGTAGGGTCCTTTGAATGCTGCGTAAGCATGTGCTCCTGCTTCAATGGCACGGTGGTCGTTGCCTGTTGCTAAAACTACGGCGATTATGCCATTTAGGGCGCCCTTGTTATGTGTGGCTGCTCGGTAAGGATCAGCGGCTGCAAAAGCAGATGCGTAAGCTATGCCATCCACTACTTTCTCTCCGCCTAATGCTTCTTTGGGTACTGTGCACCATGCTTTCGCGAGACGTTTTACGGCTAAATTGGAGATTATTCTGAGGTAAACGTGTCCATCTGTAAGCTGCTCAATTATGGGGGCAATTGCTTCAGCCATGGTGTTAACGGCGTTTGCACCCATTGCATCTCGACAATCAACGAAAAGGTGCACGATAAGCATTTGTCCCATTGTAGTTTCGATGATATCTGGCATCTAGGTCTTTGGCTCCGCCGCCGAAGGAGTTGAGAACTGGGTCTTGGTCATTTGCTTTTTTGAGGAGTTCTGTTTTGGCGTCTAAAACCTGTTTTTTGGCGACGTCGCCATTTTTGATTTTGACAACTTGAATTTGCCCAATCATTACTGGCGCGGTGCTACTAGTGTGGAATCCTCCACCGTCACGAACCATTTTAGCTGCGTAGCTAGCTGCGGCGATTACGCTTGGCTCTTCAGTTGCCATTGGGATGAGGTAGTCTTTGCCGTTTATTTGGAAATTAACGCCGATGCCCATTGGTTCAGGGAAAACGCCAATAGCGTTTTCAATCATGTGATCAGCCACATCCAAGGGCAAAGAACCAGTGTTCTCTAGCAAACGAACTTCATCTTCAGTTAAACCCGCAAAATCTTCAATGAAAGCTAACCGTTCTTTTGGCGGAAGCTTGTAGAAGCCTGAAATTACAGATGATTTAGTCATACTAATTCACTTGCAAGTGTGTGTTTGGCTTTTAGCTTTTAAACTTTAACCATTTCCTGTCCCAGAAAGTCGTGGTTACAGTGAGGTTTGACCGTTTCTTCGGGGCAAGGCAACTGCAGAAACTCCCTAGGCGCTTGTTGATTTCTCGGGCTAACGCATCACCGTTGCTTCGAAAATTATCAGTTATTACCTGTTTAGCTTTTGAACGTTTTACATACTCGAGTAACCCGTCAAAATCTGAGTGGTCACTAAGCGCTACTAAATGTTCTCGGTCCCCGATTTGTCGGCAGGGATTATGAAATTCCCAACCACTCACACATATCCGAGCATTACGCAAACCCACATGTTGCCGTTGATTCATGTGGTAGAATGCTACACAGGGTAAGTTGCCGTCCAAAAGTTCATGTCCTTCATGGTTGGTGGATAGCGAGAGACAGCCTAGTTTCATCCCATGTTTCTCGCAAACTTTGGTTACTTCAAAAATGTGTTCAGGCATAACAAAGGGAACTTCAACATCAGCGTTACGCAGGATTTGCATGACCTCTTGCAGTTTTCCGTGGTAACCAAACACGTAAACCGTGCCGCCTCTCAGACGTTTTTCAATCATGGAAACCAAAAGTTCGCGCACATCCACGTCAAAGTTGCGCCTGCATGATGGGCTTCCATACGTCGCTTCAACGACAAGGACATCACAATCCACAATTGGTGTACCTGCCAATCGGAAATCACCCGTCCAAACGATGCGAATACCCCCTGCATCCTCGACCAAAACCTGAGCAGCACCCAAGATGTGGTCTGCTTTGATCAAGCTGATTTTTTCGCCTCCGTATTTGAGCACTTTGCCGTATTCCAGGGTTTTTACTGCTGGGGTATCTTTGAGTTTGAGCGATTCGTTGAGTGTTTGTGTTAGGTCTCTGGTGGCTTTAGTCATTAAAACTTTCTCGCAACTCTTCAAACTACTACGCAAACCATAGAGGTGGTCCGCATGAGCATGTGTAACAATGCGAAGAGGTCTTGAGGCATCGTGAGCATCACAGGCGACATTGTCCCCTAACAGAACCGCGCCACTCTTAGTTACCAAGGCCCGCTCAGTCAAACGTATCTTCTCGCTAAGTTTTTTCTGCTAACCAATTGATAAGTTGTTCGGCATTATCAGTCTCAATGTTGACTCTTATGGGACCCAGTGGCGACTCCGCAGTTTGCTCCGAAAAAGAAATGTGCCCAGAAAAAGCCACTTGCTTGTTTAGACAAAAGGAAATCATGTTTCCCCGGATTGATTTGAAGAGGAATCTTCTTGCTGCATCGCGGATTCGATCGTTGCGCAACATATTGCGGAGTTTTATAAGTGATTCTTGCCCTTTTGCAACTGCAGTTAAAGTGCTACCCTTAGCGACGGACTTGACGGTTATGGCTCGTATTATCCAAAAAGCTAGTGATAGATGTTCTAACGTTTTCTTCGCTTTCTGTCGGGTAAATTTCGGTTTCGACAAAAACAGTTACTTCAACCATTTCCCTTCAATCTTCCCAAGTGACTCTCTCACCTTAGCTTTAACATACTCGAAGCTATTATCGTTCACTATTATCTGCTGTGCCATCGCTATAACATTCCCTAAACCAACGCCAAGTTCCCGCATGTCGCGTTCTTTGAATGCCTTCCATTCTGTAGGGTCGTCGCTACGGTGTCGGTTGGAAAGGCGACTGAAGCGCATTTCAGGAGAAGCGTGAACTGCTATGAGATTGAACTTGACAAAATTTTCTTTGAATATGTCGGATTCGTAAAGGCTTCGTAAACCGTCTACGAGTACTTTGTGGCTAGTTTGTTCTGCAATTTTTGGGATACATTTTTGTGCGATTACATAGTTGCCACCTTCTGCTCGCAGTTCAAGCATAACTTTTCCAACGTTCTGCGGCGTCAACTCTAAACCGCGCTTGGTTGTTTCTTGCCTAACCACATCGCCCATAACTACAACAGCGTAGCCCAACTCACGTGCAGTGTCAACAACCACTGATTTTCCTGACCCAGGCATCCCAGCTAAACCAACAACTAGTTTGTCAGCGCTCACGTTAACTTACCCTTTTTGGTTGTATAGCAGCATCCTTGATTAAAAAGCATTTATGAGGGTTATGTGTTAAAATTACTAGAAGATCCAATATGTCAGAACCAGAACCACAAATTAGAAGCTTCATTGCCTTCGACATGAAAAACGACAACGTTTTAAACAGGCTTGCCGCTGCACAAAAAATGTTGATACAAACAAACGCCGATCTAAAACTTGTTGAACCCAAAAACATTCACATTACGCTGCGATTTCTGGGTGGAATCAACCCTGAGATGGTCGAGAAAGTTTATGTAGTTATGAAAAACATCAAGTTTAACCCCTTCAACGTTCAGATTTCTGGGTTGGGGGTTTTTCCAACGCTTAATTATCCACGTGTGGTTTGGGCAGGAATAACTGATGGTGCAGAACAGCTCAAAAGCATTTTTGAGCAACTGGAACCACAAATCCACGAATTGGGCTTTGCGCCAGACCCCAACGGGTTTAGTCCTCATTTAACTATTGCACGTGTGCGGTCGGGTGCAAATAAGCAACGTTTAGTTGACCTTGTAACTAAACAAGTTAACTACGATTTTGGCAACATCAGAGCAGACTGTTTGAGGCTTAAAAAAAGTCAACTCTCACCAAAGGGTCCAACTTATTCAACGCTCAAAGAATATTGCCCTTAAAGGATAAACTATGGAAAGTGAAGTAAACCAACTGGCAGAGCGGATTCTTAAGAAGATCACGCCTAATAAAGAGGAATATGCCAAGATTGACGCGTTAAGCTGCGAATTGGAACAGAAAATCATAATGGCATGCCAACTAGAAGGGATAACCTCAATAGTGCGTGTTGAAGGCTCGGTAGCCAAAGATACTTGGCTAAGCGAAAATCCAGACATCGACATTTTCATGCGGTTGCCAACATCGATTCCGCGTAAAAACCTTGGTGATATAGGACTAAGAATTGCAAAAAAAGCCGCGGGAAAAGCTAAACAGCTTGAACGTTTCGCCGAGCACCCGTACCTTCAAATCTTCATTGACGGTTACCGCGTGGATGTTGTTCCATGCTATGACATTAAGCCGGGTGAATGGCAAAGCGCAACCGACCGAACACCATTCCATACGGATTACATCAGACAACACTTGTCAAAAGAGATGCGAGGTGAGGTACGCCTTCTTAAAAAGTTCATGCAGGGCATCGATGTTTATGGTGCAGAGATTAAGGTTGGTGGTTTTAGCGGCTACCTATGCGAGCTTTTGATCATCAAATATGGCTCTTTTGTCGCAACCATAAGTGCCTTTGCCCAGTATAGTCAGCAGGTTGAGATTGATATTGAGAAATTCTATGCTGACAGAAAAAAAGAGGTGGCACTTCTTTTTCCCGAACCTTTGGTAATCGTTGACCCCGTTGATAAAGGAAGAAACGTTGCTTCAGCCGTGCAACCCCAAAAACTCTACACTTTAATTGGCGCATCAAGAGCCTTTTTGAAAAAACCATCCGAGAATTATTTTTATCCGCCCAAACCAGAGGTTTTTTCCATTGCTGCCTTGAAGGACGAGCTTAAAAACCATTGTTCAGCCATGGTGTTTCTGGTTATTGGCGAGTTGAATGCTGTTCCAGATGTTCTTTGGGGACAATTATACAGGTCTAAGCGTTCACTCCGCACTCTGTTTGAAATAAACGATTTTGAAGTTTTAAAAGATGCTGTTTGGAGCAACGAAAAAACCCAAAGTGTATTCATCCTTGAGATAGAACAACAAGTGTTACCAAACATCAAGAAGCACTTGGGTCCCCCGCTTGAACGAGAAACAGAATGCGAAAAATACCTCGCTAAATATGGCGATAATGAGATAGTGGTTTCAGGTCCCTACATTGAGGAGGGGCGCTGGATGGTTGAATTGCCACGGAAAATTATCGATGCCAGAGTGTTGTTGAAAGAGAAGTTGGTGGATGGGGGTAAGAGCGTTGGCGTCGCCGATTTAATCGCAAAAGCGATGCAGAAAAGCTTTAGAGTCCTTGTTAATAGCGAAGTACTTGAAGTCTATGAGAGGAATGGGGATTTTGCTGCCTTTTTATCTGATTTTCTGATTGGCGAACCCTTCTGGTTGAAAAACCTGTAAAAAAATGGGTTGCCAACTTTATCGTATTGCGTTATTGTGTTACGGAGTGGTACCAGCTTATGATGTATTCGGGTAGGTTGAGTCCTCTTTCGCCGAGGCGTTCAGCAAGCTTCACTGGCAAGGGACTTAATACGTATGCTGCTCTGGTATAGAATCGTCTTGGGGTTGAAGGCTTGACTTCTTCAGGTAATATGATTTTGAGGTCAGCTTTTTTGGCAAGTGTTGAGTCTTTATTGCCTGTTATAGCGAAGACTGTTCCCCCGAATTTCTTGAGCACATCAGCCCAAATGATAACTGGCCTTGTTTCGCCCGAGAATGAGAGCAAAATTTCAAGGTCGCCTGCTCTTGGATGCGGCGTGTTGACTCCTCTTGTAATGTAAACGTTATCGCCAAGGAAACTCTTAATATGGAATAATCGTACGCCAGTCATTTTGGCGATTTCGTTTCCTGTGCCTTTTCCTCCCAAAAAAACGTTAGTTCGTTTTTCCAGTATATCGATGAGCTGGGTGTAGGTTTCGGAGTTTACATTAGCATCTATCATGTCGCCGACTTTCTTAAATTCCTCTTCACACAGGCGGAAGACGTCGCCGACCGGTAGATTGCGGAATATAGCCTCGATCATGCTGTTAAGTAGTTCGAGGGTTCCAAGTTCAAAGATATCGCCCATCATGCCCGTTTCAGCGTATTCGGTACCAGGTTTGGATTTACCGCGCCCTTTGAGCTCAACGATTTGCCCGTATTTGCTGGTGATTTCAGCTAAGGGTGAGGAGGGGGAAGATGTGAAGAGTCCCATAGAGAAATGTGAGGTTTTTTTCTCCTCAATGTATTTGGCTAGGTCTTGTGCCATAACTAGTGGGTCGTCGCTGTAGCCGCTACCCGAGTTCATGAGAAGTAGGGTTTTTTTATACCGTCGTTCTAGGTCGGGTGCGGCATCGTACATGCTTTTTCCCGGGAAACCTGGATCGTCAGGTGTTAAGACAACTTTGTTTCTCCAGCCTGCTTGGCTAAGCGCAATTTGGCTCATAGCTGCGTTAAGAGAATAAAGTGATCGACCTGATCCGCCGCAGATAACGCAGTCTGCTGCATTTAGAGCTTCGTATAATGGTGCAAGTTCTCTTTTTTTGATGCTCATGATGTTTTCTTGGATTTTATTAACGTAGCCTATGGTACTGATTTTGCTTTTGATATCAACTGCACCTTCAGTGCTCACAACATTTGGGGATTAGCTATATTATTCTTGTGCTTGCAAGACAATAAAACCGTCAACTGTCTAATCGAATGCTACGTTGTTTGCATTGATATTTGGATCATAGGGGTGTGTACAATTAAATTTTTCTTTGGAGTGGTTTAACCTATATGTGATTTGGCGGAAAGCTGAAAATTAAGAATTTAAGGTAAAAGGTGGTGGAGGACTTTTTGCGCCTTGGATTTTTAGGGGTTTTTGGGGTGTGTTTGTTGTGTGATAGAAGAAGAAGAGTTGCAAATGCATTTTTTGGATAAGCTTGTTTTAGGTTGCTTTTGTCTTTTGGGGCTTGAATCGTTTGCAGGTTGCGGTTGCAAAAGTCGCTATTTGTCTTTGTTACGTCTGGGAACGGCTGGAAAAGGCTGGAGAAGGCGATCTTCTTCTTCCATTTGCCGTTGGCTGCGCGAGTAATTTTAAGTCGCGGTTGGGAAGGGAAATTGATTTCAAGAGCCAATGTATGTTCGGTGACGCTTGGTTCATAGACTTCTATGAAGACAAAAAGGCGCTAACTAGATTCAAAATTATGCACACCGTTTAGATTCCAATAGCAGTTCATTGCAGAAATGATAGAGGGGAGGTCACTAATGGAGTTATTTGCAGTTAATAGACGGTTTTAGAAATGTGTAATTAATAAAAGAACGTTTATATCAAAAGAAAACGTCAAGCCATGAAGGTTAGTGAACAAGAATGTCACAAAACGGCGTTGAAAAATTCCAGTTCCTTGTAAAATTAGCCCTTGAAAATGGAGCCTCAGACGCAAAAATCATCCCAACGGGCAAAGTCATCGTCGAAGATCGCGTGGTCCTCAAATGCAAAGTCGGCTGTAACAACTATGGCAAAACCCTCGCATGTCCACCATACACACCTTCAGCTGAGGAATTCCGCAAAATAGTTAGTGAATACAGCTTCGCTATGTTCATGAAATTCACTTCAAACGCTCATGCTGAACCTGAAGTTTTAGCCAAACTTATGGTAGCCGAAACCGACCCAACGGTTTCCAAAGAAATCAAGGAGAAAGCCGAGAAGTTCTGGCAGGATTGGAAAAATGACAAACGTAAAATGCTGCAGAGCGTTGTGGATTTGGAGAAAGCTGCGATGAACAAGGGTTATTCGTTAGCTATTTCGTTTGTTTCTGGGCACTGTCAACTCTGCGAGAAATGCAACACCGAAACGAGGATTTGCCGCAACCCCAATTTAGCGCGTTGGTCAGAAGATGCTGTTGGCGTAAACGTAAAGAAAACTGCTGTGAATGCTGGAATTTCAGTTACTTTTCCATTTGCCAAGAACCCAGAATCCTTTGCGATACTCCTCATAGATTAAATAGGGAAAAGCTAAAATAATTTAGATTTACAACACAGATGCCATGAAGATACTCCTGGATGAAATGTATGCTGGCTTAAAAGAATACTTTGAGACTTTAGGTTATGAAGCTATAACTTCTGAAGAAGCTGGTTTAAAAATTGCTAAAGACCGAGACATTGTAGAATATGCTGGCAAGCACAACTTGATTTTGGTTACCCAATACCGAAAACCTGCGGAGCTTGCGGAGTTGCTTGGAGTTAAGTGTGTTTATGTTTCTAATTTGATGGTAGCCAAGTTGGTTGACCAAAAAATCAAAGAATTGCAGCTTTAGACGTTGATATGTCGAAGGTACTTATTCCAAAGATAGGAAGCTGCATAACCTGCTACTGCCCCTGTTGCTGGACCCATAAACAGCACCAATGCATCGAGCATCTGGCTTCTCTGAACAAATAAACTGGTAAATGAAAACCCATTAATATACTGCGGAAAAACTGTGAAGGCTGAATAGCTTGAAATTGCAATCAGCGTGGTGGCCACGGTCATTGCAGCAATTAAGCGGTTGCGGTTTACGCCTTGGGAGGAACCTCCGATTTTGAAGATCAATATGAAGAGGTCAACGAATACGCCGAAGAGGAAAGCGAAGAAGAATGTGAATGGCCCTAAAGCGGGGTTGACTAACGCTGTTAAGACTCCACCGACTGCGCCGACATACATTGCACCTACTTTTGGAATGAATAATGCGCTTAAAGCTAGCAAGACAGCTTGAACAACTATTATCAAGTAGTTTAACGGAGGCGGCAGAAATACGTTTGCGACGAAGATTATGGCTCCAAAGAGTGCAATTATGAATAATCGCTGAATTTTTTGCATTTGTCCCCCCTTCAGTATAGCTGTTAAGGTTGCATCTAAAAAGGTTAATGTTGAAATGTAAAGTTTAAAAAAATTCTTGACTGTTTCAATTTAATTTTAACGGAAAGTTATAAATTAGCAAGATACAATATTGGATAGCATATAATAATTAACTGATAAATGTAAAAATGGGGTTAGGGAAAAATGAGCACTCACGCAGAAGATTTGAAACTTCGCTTAATGACAATCGAACTTCTCCGAACAGCAAAATATAAGCGAAACATCACTTATCGGGAATTAGCCACTAAAACTGGGTTACCCGTCACTGTGCTAAGCCGATATGCTAAAGGACATGTACTGCCCAATACGACCAGAGCCAAACAACTTTGGCGGATCCTAACCAAACTCGTTGGCTTAGAAGCAGAACTCCGCAGCAGAATAAAATTCGATGACATAGGCTACTTCGATAATACCGAAATCGTCGGTGACTACAACATTCTCCAACAAGCAGCAAACCACGCATTAGCAAACTTCGCAGGGAAACGCGTAACAAAAATCCTAACCGCCGCAGTCGATGGCATCCCATTAGCAACCATGGTCGCCAACTCATTAGGCGTTAACCTAATTGTTGCCAAACGAAACAAAGAAGTCGGCGTAAAAGCCTTCCTCGAAGAAACATACATCCTTGGAAGAGATTCAGGAGTAACCGTGACCCTCTATATCCCAAAGGAGTCAATTAAAAAACGCGACAGCGTCCTAGTTGTTGATGACATGATTAAGAGCGGCGAAACCCAAGAAGCCCTCGTTAACTTGGTAAAGAAGTCGAAGGCTGAGGTTTCAGGTATCTTCTCACTAATCGCTGTTGGCGAAGAATGGAAGAAACGTCTAAAATCAGGTGAAGACTCACCCGTTGAAGTTGTCACTCACCTAAAATCGCCCTTTGACACATCCGCTTAAGAAAAACCTAATCTCTCCTTTTCATTAAGTCACTTCATCGAGGGTGAAAAATAATGAATAAGATTGGTCACATAACCCTCATCGTAGAAAATCAAGATGAAGCCTTAAAGTTCTACACTGAAAAACTTGGATTTCAAAAACGAAAAGACCTCATTTTTGGCAATATGCGGTGGGTCACTGTTTCACCCAAAGGTCAAACTGACCTTGAGTTGACGTTTGTTCTGGCTGATAGCGAAGCAAAACGTGCGGCAATGGGTAAGCAGGCTGGAGACCATGTATTCCTTACTCTGGAAACTGATGATTGCCGCAAAGAATACAAGACTTTGAAAGCTAAAGGCGTTAAATTCTATGGAAAGCCAGAGGTGCAGGCTTGGGGTGTCGATGTGGTTTTAGAGGACTTGTATGGCAACTTGTTTGATTTGGTGCAACGCTTCAAGACATTAGGGATAGAAAATCTTTAACTCAACCACCCACAACTAAGCGGTATCACAATCACATTTGAGGACATGCATATGCGGATGATTAAATGGAAAAACGGAACCGTCATAACACCTGACCAAACCAAACTTCCCCTCCAAGAAGTCACTCTTGAAATAAAAACAGTTGACCAGATGGCGGAAGCTATAAAAAATCTCCGCGTCAGAGGAGCCCCACTACTAGGTGCAGCTGCAGGTTTTGGTATGGCACTTGCTGCGTACAACTCCAATGCAAAGAATAAACAAAAATTTTTAGCTGAGCTCGAGACAGCGGGAACCGTCATCAAACGTCAGAGACCAACTGCAGTAAACCTGTTCTGGGGTGTGGACCGTGTCTTAAACAAAGCTAAGAGTGCGGCAGGAAGCGTTGAGGAACTGAAGGCAGTTGTAATTTTGGAAGCTCAAAAAATTGCGGATGAAGACGCAGCGCAAAACCACGCAATTGGCGAGAATGGCGCCGTGCTCATAAAAGACGGCGATACTATTTTGACTCACTGTAACGCTGGCGAACTCGCAACAGTCGAGTATGGAACCGCGTTGGGGGTCGTTCGTGCAGCTTGGGAAGAGGGCAAAAAAATCAAAGTCATCGCAGATGAAACAAGGCCACTTCTGCAGGGTGCAAGGCTCACCACTTATGAACTCAAACAACAAGGGATACCTGTTACTTTGATTACTGATAATATGGCGGGCTATGTCATGAGTAAAGGCTTGGTTGACCTTGTGATTGTGGGTGCAGATCGCATAGTGCAGGACGCCGTTTTCAACAAAATCGGCACTTACAGCGTCGCTGTACTAGCACATGAACACAAAATTCCCTTCTACGTTGCCGCACCAAAATCAACTTTCGATTTAACGCGTAAAGCCGCCAAAGTGGAAATTGAGGAACGTAAATCGGAAGAAGTCACCCATATAGGCAGCGTGCAAATCGCTCCCAATGGGGTAGCTGTCATGAACCCTTCCTTTGATTCAACGCCCCTCAAATACGTCACAGCCATCATAACCGAGAGCCGAGTTATCTATAACAAAGATTTTGGGGAATTCAGAAAAGGAAAAGTATAGCCTCAGCTAAGCATAATGCGTTTGGGAGTTAAATTGTGCCAGATAAGACACTTAGAAAGGTTTTTGTGATATCATTTAGCTTTATTAGGTCTGTATCTTAAGAGAGCGGCAAAGCCTCCCAAAGCGGCGAGTTTTGCTTTTTCCTCTGACTCTGTAGAAATCACTTCAACCCTTGCGTTTGTTTGTGAAGCCAAGTCATCTAAGACATCGATTATGTCCTTCTCCGCCACTTCGTATTCAACCGAGCGGCATTTCTCGCACGGGTTCGACTTCATTTTCTGTGCAGTTTGAAGCTTCTTTTTCTTATCCCCTATCTTTGACTTCGATAATCCTATAAAACAATCAATATAGGGTTAAAAGATTTTGTTTTGTCTTTGAAAAACTATTCTCGTTAATTACTTTTTTTGTTAGTTGTTGTTGTGGCTTTTCCTATAGGATTTTTTGGCAGGGTTTGTTTTTTGGGTTGAGCTTTAAATTTCGGTTGTTTTTTGGGGTTTGTTGGTTGTAGTTGTTGACTGCTGGCCACTACCGTTTTTCCTTTAAAGAGTTTTAGTCAATCAAATAGCGAGGTCACAAAAATTACCTTAGAATTAGAGCTTGACGAATGCTTGTGCCAAAAAGGTTTTTGCTAAAGCATAATGTTAAAGAGTTAACAAGCCCAAAATGCACCTATTACAGTTGATTTAACTGATGACCGAAACCAAAAAAACTGTTCCAGTGGAATTCCGAACCAATGGCGTCCTAACAGAGAAAGGTGTCACCATATCCGAACAGAGCAATATCGATGCGCTTTCTTCCCGAGGCTACGGAACCTTAGAAAATAAAGTTTTCACTTTGACCTATTACGAGTCACTGTATCTTTTGGATAAAGGTATGCTTGAAATCAAAGACCCAAACGGCAAAGCCAAAGATTTTCAAACCTTGCTGCACAGTTATGAAGCAAAAAATGACAACGCATGGGTTAACTACCTTGTTTACCGTGATCTACGTAGCCGCGGCTACGTTGTAAGAGAAGGGTTCGGCGGCGGAATCGACTTCCGCATCTATGAACGAGGAACCTACGGCAAAGACACCGCGCCCTACCTAATCATGATCACGCAAGAAGGAAAACCGCTACCCGTTAACGACCTCGCAGATGCACTATCCAAATGTAAAAGCCAAAAGAAAGAACTAATCTTAGCCGTCATGAACCGACGCGGCGAAGTAGTTCATTACTCAGTTTCTCCGTTAAGCTTCAACAAAATTGAGCCGGACCAAGATGAATAATTCACAGAAGTATGCTTGGGATGCAATGGATTACTCTAAGAATTCTCAGAACCAGTTCCAGTGGGCAAAAGAACTAATACCAACAGGATCCAAAAATGTTTGTCATCGCTTAGCGAGAGTTTAATAGAATAATTGCGCCATTTAGCTTGTTTAGGAGTACAAATTGCATGCCTGCTTTCCAACCTGTTCGTGGAATGAGAGACTTAGTGGGCGAGGAAGCCCAAGCTTTCACATACATCATAGATAAAGCACGAGAAACCGCCTCGCTCTACGGTTACAAAGAAGTTATAACTCCCCACGTTGAACCGCTTGAACTATTAAGCGCCAAATCTGGCGAGGAAATTCGGCAGCGCATGTTCATTTTCAAAGATCTGGGTGATCGGCTAGTTGCTCTTCGCCCAGAGTTTACCGCCTCAATCGCGCGGTTAGTCACTACATCTTTTAAGAATGAGCCGAAGCCGCTACGTATGTTCTCTGCAGGCACCGTTTATCGTTACGATGAGCCGCAGCGTGGACGCTACCGCGAGTTTTGGCAAACAAACTTTGAATTAATGGGTTCAGCAAAACCTGAAGCAGACGCCGAAATTATTTTGATAACGAATAACTTGATGAAGTCTTTGGGGCTTCACGGTTACGCATTCAAAATCGGCCATATAGGTGTGATTCGGGGTATCATTAGCCAAGACGGAGTGGACGAGAAGACTCAGAATAAAGTTTTGCAACTCATGGACAAGAAAGAGTTCGATGCAGCTCTCAAGTTAGTGGAATCTGAAAAGTGTCGCGCGATGCTAAAAGGATTGATTGAAATCAGGGGCAACGATTGGCTCGATATTGTTGAGCAACTCCAAAGTTATGTTGCAAGCTACGAAAAAGCTAAGGTTGCCGTAGAAAACCTTTCAGAAGTTCTCAAGCTCTTAAAAGAAAGCACGGACATATCCATCGCGGTGGAGCCAGCGTTCGCTCGAGGCTTAGAATACTACACTGGAATGATTTTTGAGATCTACATTCCTGGGCTCGAGATAGCTTTGGGGGGTGGCGGACGATATGATAAACTTATAGAAGGTTTCGGCGGTGAACCCACGCCAGCTATTGGTTGCGCTCATGGAATCGATAGGGTTGCCATTGCCTTGCAGACACAGAAAATAGCATTTGAAGCAAAGGCGGGTAAGAGAGTTGTAGTTTTGCCCATCACTGGAGCGATGAAGTCTGAAGCGCTAAAGATTGCTCAGCAGTTGCGGGTTGCGGGGGTGACTGTGGAGTTTGAGGTTATGGGTAGAAAGATGACAAAAGCACTCGAAGACGCTGATAAACGCAAAGTCGATTTCGCAGTTATCGTTGGCGAGCGAGAACTCAAAGAAGGCATTGTAGTACTCAAGGATTTAGCGAACCGACAACAAAACACAATCTTAATCGATAAATTGATTGAAAAAATCAAAAATTAAAAAGAAAAATTTGAAGCTTCAAAAGAGGCTTATTTTTTGTTTAGAGTCGTTTGATGTAGCGGTTGACTTCCCACTCGGTAACCTGTGTTCGGTATAGGTCCCATTCGTTGCGTTTTTCTTTGAGGAAGTTCTCAAACGCGGTTTGACCGAGGGTTTCACGCATTAGGTCGCTGGTTTCGAGTTCGTCGAGTGCTTCTTTTAGTGATTCGGGTAATGAAACGATGCCGCGTGCTTTGCGCTCTTCGTAGGTCATGTGGTAAACGTTTAGTTCTACTGGATCACCTGGGTCTATCTTGTTCTTTATGCCGTCTAAACCTGTTGCTAAGAGTACCGCAAACTGTAGGTATGGGTTTCCTGATCCATCGGGGCATCGGATTTCACATCTGGCGGCGCCTTTTCTTCCGCCGAAGTTTGGTACGCGGATGAGGGGTGAGCGGTTTTTGTGTGCCCATGCAAGGTAGACTGGTGCTTCGTAGCCAGGGACTAAGCGTTTGTAGCTGTTAGGCCATGAGTCTAAGACTGCTGCCATCTTTCGTCCGTGGGCTAATTGTCCACCGATGAAGTTTCTGGCTAAGTCTGAGAGGTAACCGTTTTTAGCGTCGTCTGAGTAGAACATGTTTTGATTTACGTCTTTGTTCCATAGGCTTTGGTGAACATGCATGCCACTGCCGTTTATACCTTGGAATGGTTTAGGCATGTAGGTGGTGACGTAGCCTGCGCGTGCAGCAACAACTTTGCCGCACATCTTCATAGTGATTGCGCGATCAGCTGTCACGAGTGCTTCACCGTATTTGAAGTCAATTTCGTTCTGTCCCAGCGCAACTTCGTGGTGGCTGAGTTCAATTTCTATGCCGAAAGCTTCTGCGGTATCTGCAATTTCACGTCGTAAATCGTCTGTTAAGTCGCTAGGGTGGAAATCAAAGTAACCTGCTAAGTCGATGGGTGTTGGTAGGCCGCCTGTTTCGCTTTCTTTTACGATGAAGAACTCGAGTTCCGGAGCGCATATAAAAGTAAAACCTGCTTTAGCAGCTTTCTCTACTGTTCTTTCAAGAACATAGCGTGGGTCGCCTTCGAAACGTTTGTTCTGTGGAGTGTAGATGTCGCAGAGGAGTCTGCAGGAGGATTTCTCTTTTGGTCGCCATGGTAAAACTGCGAAAGTAGTTGGATCTGGGAAGAGGACCATGTCTGATTCTTCTATTGGTCGGTAACCTGTTATTGAGGATCCGTCGAAGGATTGGCCGTTTTCAAAGATACTTTCCAAGTTTTTTGAGTTTACAGCTATGTTTTTCAGCATGCCGTTTATGTCTGTGAATTGTAGTCTAACGAATTTAATTTCTTGCTCTTGGATTTGTTGGATAACTTTGGATACTGCTTCTTTCCACGCGGGGTTTTTGAAATTTTTCATTTTGCTCATTCTCCTTGTGAGGTTTGGGATTTAGTTTCCATATGTTATGGAAATCAGATTAAACATAAACATATATAAGTTTATCGCTTTGATAGCATCGATAAATGTCCAGTAAGTACTCTAAATGCTGAAATAATGTGCAAAACAATATTTGTTAAACGCGTCGTAAAAAAAGATAGAAAGACACGCTCTAACTAGTCAAATAGCCAAAAATTCCGCCATTATCGTTCTCTACGCAGGAAATCCCCAATATCCAATACGTTTCTAACCACAATTTCATTGCACATTACGGATTCGCGCAGTTTTTCAACAATTCTGCCAAAACCTAAACATTCGCCAAATTCGTTGAATACCAAAGTATTCGTATCCTTTTTGCCTGGACCCTGAATACGCACAATACTTTCCCTTAAAATATCCCTACCGCAGATGAAAAGCCATGCTGACTTCTTATCTATGAAAATTCTGTTGGCTTCTTTCTTAGCAAGCATCCCCAGCAAGTAAAAGCTTGGAAAGAACTTACTCTCTTTGGCTTTCCCCAAATAAACTCCTGCCGAAAAGAAGTTTTCTCGAACCAAGGGTTTCAAAGCTGGATTCACAAGATAAAAGCGCCCAGTCTTTTCAACCATCAAATCCAAGTTTAATGTAATTTGAACTCCAAATTGTGATGCAAAATCGGTAATTGCTTTTGTGTTCATGATTTAGGCCTCCTTTTTTTTAACTTGCAAATAAAGAAACCTTGTGTTTCTCCTGGCCATAATCGCTTGCAATTTTTAATCGAGGGGTCTAGCTGTTTTCCGAAAATATTGGTTACTCCTTTTTCGCCAGTGCAGTAGATTTCTTCAATTTGCAAATTGAGGTTTTTTACTGCCCAATCGATGTTCAATTCGTCTTCTTCAGGCTCAAGCGAACAGGTGGAATAAACCATTTCGCCTTCTTCACTTAGGCAAGCAACTGCTTCAGTCAAAATTCTCCGCTGTAAACCAGCGTTACGTTCAACATCTTTTAGGGTTCTATTTTTGAACCAGTCCCTGTCAGCGGCAAAATTGCCCGAACAAGGAGCATCAACTAGCACTCTACTAAATTTCAGGTTTAACGATGAGGCTTGCTGTGCATCCAACAAATAAACAACCGCGTTGCTAACGCGACAACGCTCCAAATGGTTACATAACGCATTTAATCGCCACTTATCCACATCCAAAGCCACAATCTCCCCCGTGTTCTCCATCAAATCAGCCAAATGCACAGTTTTGCCGCCTGGAGCAGCGGCTGCATCGAGGACTCTTTTGCCCTTTATGTGAGAGAAGATGGAAGCGGGGATTTGGGCGGCTGCCTCTTGAATCGAATACATACCCAGAAGGTATTCTGCGGTTGCGCCTGGGGAAACTTTTGAATTAAGCACCCAATAGCCTGATTCGAGGAACGGGATTTTTTGAAGATGTGTACCTAAGTCTGAGAGTCGTTGAATGAGTTTTTTGCCTTTTGCGTTGGAGTTGTTGATTCGGATACTTTGCTTTAGAGTAACTTCTTGGTATTTCCAGCCCAATCGTTCGTAGCGATCTAAGAAAAATTCTTTGCCCGACATCAGCCTTAGATGGCTAAATCACTGATAAAAACTTTTCAAAAATCTTATTAAGAGTTGGTCTTTGCATTTTTTCTTTTCGTTGGCGAGAAATTGATTGTTGCTTGGTTTCCTGTCATTATTGGTCTCTCAGTAACACTTTATTCGAAAGTCGTGTTACTGTCAGATAAAAGCTTTTAGGCATAACAGACCAATTCTAACCGTGATCACCATGTCCAAAATCGTCCGTATAGGCGTAACCTTCCCACCTGAACTCCTAAAAGACTTCGACGAAATCACCACAAAAATGGGTTACGAAAGCCGCAGCAAAGCTATCCAAGACGCCGTACGACTCTACGTTTCTGAACGTAAATGGGTCAAAGAAGAAAACACCACCCAAACAGGCGTATTACTCATGGTATATGACCATGACACACGAGGATTAGACAGCGAACTAACAGAATCCCAACACCACCACGCCTCACTCATCTCCTCCACAATGCACATTCACCTCGCAGAACACGACTGCCTCGAAGTTATAGCAGTAAAAGGCAAAGGTTCAGAAATACGTGCTCTGAGCGACGAGCTAGCAACAAGAAGAGGAGTAAAAATCCTCAAATCAATGATAGTCTCAATTTAGCTTTTAACTTCAAACATCCGTTCCAACGAAGCGCGAGCTTTCTTTGCGACTACTTCAGTAACCTTAACCACATTCTTCTCTTCTTTTAAAGCAACGTATAGTCTTTCAAGCGTTGTCAACTTCATATTGGGGCAGATTGCGCCTTCGTAAGCAAGATAGAAGTTTTTCTGCGGATTCTCATTACGCAGACGATGAAGGATACCTTCTTCGGTGCCAACTATGAAGTCTTTGGCATCGGATTCTTTGGCAAAACGACACATTTTTGAAGTGCTGCCAATGAAGTCAGCTGCTTTTCGCATTTCAGAACTGCATTCAGGATGAACCATCGCAATTGCTTCTGGATGCTGCATCTTTAGGACTTTGACGTCTTCCGCTTGGAAGAGAAGGTGAGTTGGGCAGAAACCATTTGCAGGGATAGGGATTAGTTTTTTTCCTGTTTTTTCACTGACGTATTCGGCTAGGTTTTTGTCTGGACCAAACAGGACTGTGTCTGAGTCCAAGGACTTTATAACTTCGATGGCGTTGGCGCTTGTACAACAAACATCGCATTCAGCTTTGCATGAAGCCAAAGTGTTAACGTACAGAACTACTGGAGCATTTGGATATTGTTTTTTAGCGCGTCTTATCTCGTCGACTGCCAGCATTTGAGCCATGGGACACCGTGCACCTAGACAAGGCAGTAGAACTTTCTTAGTGGGGTTCAATATCGCCGCGGATTCAGCCATGAAATCCACTGCTGAAAACACGATTATTTCTGCATCTTGCTCATCACTTGCCTTTCGACTAAGCTCAATGCTGTCGCCAACATAATCAGCGATATCTTGGATTTCTGGCCGCTGATAGTTATGAGCCAGTATCACAGCTTTTTTTTCCTTCTTGAGTTTCAAGATTTTATCTGATAGAGCCATATTTTCGCCTAGTACAGACTCAAACGTGAAAAATAAGAAGGGCAAGTTAACAAATATATGCTTTTACCCTCCTATAGAGACTTTGAACCTTGAAAACGCAGAGAACAAGTTGCTTAGCCTTTGAAAGCACTTCTAAAAAAGTTTAAAGCCCATTACCTTTTATTTGAATGGTGACGATAGTAAATTTGGTTGATTGGTTTGACTGCTGATGCAACTAGAACAAAAAAGCCAAAGCTGCCTAAAAAACGGTTACTAAAGAAGATTAATCGAAGATAACTACCTTTAGCTGTTCATTGATTCTTCATGATAAATTAGCAGAAAGGATACCCAAAAAATATTTTGTAAAGAAAATAGAAAAAAGAAAGGTCTGTTTAGTGTTTAAACTATGGTTGTTTTAGAGAAGCCAGGTACTTGAGATGGAATGGCTTGATTACTATTCCGCCCTTCAAGTCAGCGTTGAATGTTTGGCTTTCAATAACCCAATCCGACATTTCTGAATCAAGAGTCCTGATAAACTCAGCGAAGTTTCCAAAGTTTTCATGAAGTGAAATGCAAACTGTATCCCAACCCATACCTCTACCGTCTAGAGCCATAATCACGTTGGTTTGTTTCATGAACCATTCTTTCATATTCTGTAATGCCTGAGTTTTCTCCTCGCCTGTGGCATATTTTAGTTTGCATTTCAAGAATGTAATGGCAGCTATTTCAAACCCTATTTGACCGAATTTAGGAATAACAGTGTATCCCTCGATAAAGTTCTCTTCTAGCATGGCGCGTCGTCGGGTAACTGTAGGCTGAGAAACACCTAAGGCTTTTGCAAGTTGCCTGTCGCTTCGGTGTGAGTCCTTCATGAGCTCGAATAGAATCTTGTAATCTATTGGTTTTAATTCTTTCATTACAATCAACTTAACCGATTTCCGTTATTCAATAGCATTTTTTGACATCATATATAAACATCATGTTAAATAATCGAAAAACTTTCGAATGCAACATCGAGTCAGTAACAGGAACTCTTAAGAGAAAAAACCCCTTAAAACATGCAGGAGCCAAGATGTTGATAAAAATCCAAAACGAAATAGAGCAGGAAATCACTGGTTTCCTCAGCGATTTAATAAGCATAAACACCACTAACCCGCCAGGAAACGAAACAAAAGCTGCCAACTTTATAGCAGAATATGTATCCAAAGATGGCTTCAAATCCGAAATCATCGAGTCAGCGTCAGGTAGGGGTAATGTAATAATTCGACTAAAGGGGTCAGGCGAAAAACCCAACTTGCTTTTGCTTTCACATCTTGACGTTGTAGCTGCTAACCCAGCTGAATGGAGCGTTGACCCGTTTGCTGGCGTAGTAAAAGACGGCTATGTCTATGGAAGGGGTGCATACGATATGAAAGGCATGACTGCTGTGGAAGTGATGACTCTTCTGCTACTTAAAAGAAACAAGATTCCGCTCAAAGGCGACGTTGTTTTGGCAGCGACAGCCGACGAGGAAAAAGGTGGTGAAGAAGGGGCAGGCTACCTCCTACGGAACCATAAGGAAAAGGTTTGGTGTCCATACGTATTAAACGAGGGCGGGGGCTTAGCGATACCTCAAAAACGCGGCAACGTTTACCCTGTGCAAACAGCTGAAAAAGGTATTCTCTGGTTTAAAATAAAAGCTAAAGGTACCCCTGGACATGGTTCCACACCAAACATGGCTGACAACGCCATTGTACGAATGAACAAAGTCATAGAAAAAATTGGAAATTATCAACCGCCAACTCTATACGTGCCAACCCTGAGACAATTCCTCTCTGAAGTAGCAAAACACAACCCAGAAATTGAAGAGACATTTGCACGTTTGCTGTGCAACCCCATACAAAGTGACCAAATCCTTGACGAATTAGCTAAGACGGACAGGGCTTTGGCAGAAGAAATTAGGCCTAGAACCAAAATGACCATTACACCAACAATCATTCAAGGCGGAGTAAAAGAAAACATCATACCTTCTGAGTGTGAAGCGGTGTTCGACTGTCGAGTACTACCTGGTCAAAGTGTTGATGAAACTCTCGCTACAATTAAAGGCTTACTCAAAGATGTTGGTATGGAGAAGTTGAGTTTTGAGATTATTCAGATCCATGACGGCAACGAATCAACCACCCAAACCCCACTCTACAGCACAATAACGGGTGTTTTGAAAGAGTTTGAACCTAACTGCGGAGTAACCCCAACCCTGACAACGGGTGGGACAGATTCTCGCTTCTTCAGAGAAATGGGTAGCGTTTGTTATGGTTTCCATCCAATGCGACCAGATGAACCCAATGATGAATTGGAAAGACGTATGCATGGGATCAATGAACGCATAACAATTGAAAACCTTGTTTTTGGAACTAGTATATTTTACGAGGCAGTTAAAAGATTCATGACTTAACCTCTTTTTTTTCAATTTAAGCTTAATCTTAACAGTTGAATATTTATTGTCAGACAGACATGTTATTGTAAAGAAATATCTGTTTGAGAGGTGACCAGAACATGCTCGGTGGACAAGCATTAATAAATAAAGAACCTACAAATTTCAAAGTCGTCAAAACAGTCGGTTTAATTTCAGATACGCATGTCCCAAAACAAACACGGTCAATTCCTAAGCGAGTTTTTGAAATCTTCAAAAATACAGATTACATCATTCACGCTGGCGACTTGGTAGATTTGACTGTGATTGATGAGTTGGAACAAATTGCCCCTGTTTTGGCTGTTCACGGCAACATGGACGGCTTAGAAGTCAACAATGCATTTCCAACACTCAATTCAATGAAGATTTTTGATTGGAAAATCGGTGTAATGCATGATCCAGGCATTGACTTTGGCTTAGACAAGAGCAGGGAAATTGTTCAGCAGAATAGGTTTAACGTCTTTGTTTTCGGACATACCCATACAGCATTCAATAGTTGGGAAGAAAAAATACTCTACATCAACCCTGGCAGTGCAACTGACCCGAAATCTCCATTTAATAAGCCTTCGGTAGGATTACTGAAAATCACCAATGAAGATATTTTATCCCAAATCGTTGAGTTCTAACCCAATAGAATAATCCAGTTTAAATCGTGCATAAGGTTAATCCAAAAAATAAACCGGTGACCCAAAAAATCATGGGCGCAACCATTAATTCTTTTTGTTGAAACGACCCTTGCAGTCTTAGTGAAATCGCCAAGAAGCAACAAATCAAACCCTCACGGGAACGCGAAGCACCCTGTGATCTCAGGGATAAGACATACAGTTGATATTAATTATAGAGCATTTGGAATTATTTATGCAAAAACAGCTGATGTCAAAAAGCTACCATGTTAATGAGACTTTAAACTGTGATACAAAAAGTAGCCGTAGATAGGTAGGGACAAAGCTGCTATCAGAACCATTTGTCTTGCGGTTACTATTAAAAAGATTAGGGCTAAGTCATTAGCTCACAATTTACCAATCCTAAACTTCATGAATAGAGTTCACTTTCACTCACCCCTCCCCAGAACCAAACATAAGTTTCTTCAATTGTCTTAAAAGCAAAAACACCAAAAAGATGAGTTGAGGAAGAATAATGGAACATTGCAAAAATCCCTGGAAAGATACTTGCCATAGCGAAAATATAAAGCTCTACATCCAAATAAAAGGCGAAAACCTACCAATATGTCAACAGTGTTGGAGCAAAATCGCTGACCAAGAAGAGGAATGGTAAAGGTGGAGAGTTTCAGTGCCAACAGTGCAAGATCATTCATTGGAAGAAACGTTAACCTACACCTGAAAGATGGAGCAGTAATAATTAACGTTCAACTAACGAAACTCCATAAGGGTGTCGGAAAGAACAACAACCTAATCGAGTACTCTCTAACAGGCAAACACAAAGTGACACTTGTACCTCTCAAGAACGTTGCTTGGGCTGAAATGCTTAATGTAAACCTGATGAAAAACTCAGCTTGATTAACCAATGTAAAAAGATAAAAACACAAATACTTGCCGCGACATTCACCGTCTATGGACTGTTCAAACTGTGGAATATGCTGCACAGAAACCGAAATGTTGCTCTGTAAAAAAGACATCAAACGCTTAGAAAAAAAGGGTTTCTGTCAAAAACAATTCGTCAATTTCGATAAAAATGGTTATGCTTTGTTGAAAAATCGTGGAGGCTATTGTATCTTCTATGATCTCAAAAATCGCCAATGCAGCATCTATGAAGACAGACCTTCGGGTTGCCGAGTCTACCCTGTTATATTAGATGAAGAAACAGGGATAATTTTAGATGACATTTGTCAATCAAGGAATACAATAACTCTTGAGGAAAAAAGAATCAAGGGCAAAAAAGTAATCAGGCTTCTTGAAATAATCGATGCTGAAGCATCAGAAAGATTCACATAAATGCTTTTGATTAATTTTAATAGAGTTTGATTGTTTGTAGTGACAGCATGTTACTTCGGTTTTCTTGTTTGCCAACTACATTTTTGAGAGCCAGACTTATTCTTAACAATCTGGCATGAAATCACAAATAAACTCTACTTTAGCCATGGGTTATTGTTGGGAGATTTTTAGGGTTAATAAGTTATTTTCCTGTTTTGGATGTTTTCTCTTGTGCCATTATTTATTCGATGTTTTCGTTCATAGTGCGTTTTGTTTCGTTTGCTCTTTTTTCAATATCTTCAGGGGAGCTTTTCTGTCAATTAGTGCATTTTGTAACCTTTCCTGGGTAAAAAAGCTGGTTTATTCTGTACTTTGGCTCAAAGTCAAGTTGAATGTGCCATAAAAAAAGCATCCGGCTTCTCGGCCTACATCAATTACCGTTTAGCTCAATTGATAAAAGAAGACAAACAAACAAGATTTTATCCATCAAAAACCCTCAGCTTTAAATAAGTCTTGAACTGACTAAGCAAAGGTGAATTTACTATGCCTTGCTCAGTAATTGTTGGCGCCTTCTGGGGAGATGAAGGCAAAGGAAAAATAATCTCATACTTAGCATTAAATGATAACCTTGATTTCTGTGTTCGAACTGGCTCCGTGAATGCCGCACACACGGTTTGGTATGAAAACAAAAAATATGCCCTACACATGGTTCCAGCAGCTTTCATAAATCCAAAAACCCGTTTACTAATTGCCGCGGGTTCAAACGTTTACGTTAAAACCTTCTTCGATGAAGTTGCATTAACTCAAATTAACAAAGAAAGAATAGGTATAGACCAGAATGCCTCCATAATTGAGGAGAAGCACTGCGAACAAGATAAGGCAAGTGCAGTCAACAAAGGTATAGGAACTACTGGACGAGGAGTTGGACCTGCGTTAGAAGAACGTGTAAGGCGTACAGCTAAACTTGCCAAAGACATACCTGAACTCAAACCCTACCTCGCAGACCAAATAACGGAAGTTAACGATGGTTTAGACGCTGACAAAACTGTTCTTCTCGAAGGCACTCAGGGTTTCATGCTCTCGCTTTTCTTGGGCGGCGGCTACCCATATGTTACAGGCAGAGACACAGGTGCATCCGCCATCGCTTCAGAAGCAGGCGTAGGACCAACCCGCGTGGATGACGTTATCATCGTTTACAAATCATTCATGACTCGCGTAGGCGCTGGACCATTACCTGGCGAAATAACCAAGGAAGAAGCCCTAAAAAGAGGTTGGTTCGAGGTTGCTGCTGGAACGGGTCGTGACCGACGATCTGCTCCCTTCGATTTTGATCTAGCCAAAAAGAATGCCAGAATAAACGGCGCCACCCAAGCAGCTATGACAAAACTGGATTGCATCTACCCAAGCTGTAGGTCTGCCAGAAAATACGGTGACTTGCCAAAAGAAGCCAAAGAATTCATAAAAGAAGTCGAAACTAGAACAGGAGTACCTATAACGTTTATCGGCACTGGACCAGATGCCTTGGACCTTATTGACCGCCGAGCATAGCAACTTTTATTTTCCTAAGCAGTAATCCTCTCTCGAGGAAAAACATCGTGTTAGCGTCCAAAGATTGCACCAAAGCCTCCGCTAGTATTCTCTTACTGCTCTTCGTTGCAGGATTACTCGTTGGAGGATTGCTTATCTTCTTTGTATCTTATCGTCAGGTAACTAACCTTAACAGTCAAATTACAAATCTGCAGAGCGCAGTGTCGGATCTGCAAGGACATCAAAATACAACCTATCAAACCATCACTATACTGCAAAATGGAACATCGCTGGCAGACATATACGATAATGTACGGGCTTCAGTAGTTTTAGTTCAGGGTGAAACCGACAGCGGTGGAGTACAGGGTTCGGGGTTTGTTTATAGTCTCGGTGGTCGCCCTGTTGTGTTAACCAATTACCATGTAGTTCAGGGAACTACTGGGTTAAGCGTGACTTTCTCCGATGGTCATGGTTATTCAGCAACTGTGCTTGGAACTGACCCATACTCAGACTTGGCAGTCGTTTCTGTTTCTTCTGATGCACCTGCCTCTGAGTTTAAACCATTAACAATAGTTAGCTCTTCTACATTGGATGTAGGTGAACCTGTTATAGCTATAGGCAACCCCTATGGTCTTGTTGGCTCATCTAACCACAGGTGTTGTAAGTGCCACAGGACGGAGCATAAAAGAGGATACAGCTGGCGGCTATGCAATAGCAAATATTATCCAGACTAGCACCCCCATAAATCCTGGCAACTCAGGCGGTCCATTGCTCAACGCTGTTGGAAACGTCGTTGGCATAACAACTGCGATAGTTTCTGACTCCCAGGGATTGGGCTTCGCTATCCCTTCAGACACAATCCTTAGAGAAGTTTCAGCTTTGGCTACAGCAAGCTCATACCATGGACACTCATACTTAGGTGTTACAGGAATAGACATGGATTATTCAATCGCAAAGCAGACAAACGCAAACGTTACTTACGGCTGGAAAATTTCTACAATAGTAAGCGGAGGACCTTCAGATGGAAGACTACATGTTGGAGACATCATAGTTGCCATGGATGGGCAAACAATCAGGAACAACGATGACTTGGCAAGCTATTTAGAAGAACATACCCTACCAGGTGATAGTATCATCTTGACTGTTATACGTGGAAACTCACAGCTCGATGCAACAGTCACGTTGGGCACTCGTCCTGCGCCTAAAGCCTAATTGTCCTTTTTTTAATTTTTCTTTGTTTGCAATGAAAGAGTAAATCACTCGGTAATCACTGAACAAAACTCGAATTCCCCATCATTTATTTGAGTGTTTTTTTAGAGTGCTATTAGGCAACGTTGGAGATCACTCTCATCGGAATATTAATGACCGCCACAGATACTTGCATAATCATAATTAACTGCGACAGATTTCTTGGTGACTATCTATTCTTGCCATGGTAAAAGTCGAAGGCTGCTATGCGGTACCTGAGATAACAAGGTTGAAGCTAAAATCTGATAAGTCACCGGTATCGGATTCAATTTTGAGAGTGATTATTGCTGGCACGACTTTACCTGCTTCCAAAATTGCGCTTTCCCTATTCCATGTTATGGAGAGGCTTTGGATTGCAGTTGAAGGAATCCAGTCTGTTACTGTCATGTTTAGGGTTTCGGAGACATTGCCTGTGTTTTTGATGTAGACTGTTTTGGTTGCCGTGTCACCTGAGTTTAGGCTCCCCCAGTCTATGGCTGTGCAGTTGATGGTTGCGGCTGGGTCGCTGTATACACTTATGTCGATGGTGCTAGTTATGTTGCCGCCTACGTCTCCTCCTTTATTTGGAACGTTTTGTTGGGTGGTGAGGACACCAGCAGTTATTGCAGAGAGAGTTACCGCGGTGAATACTAGAGCGATTAGAGGGATCAGTGTTGTTTTTTTGATTTTCATAGGTGTCTCAAAATCCATGGCGTATAACGTATTAATAAACAATACTCACTACAGATCCATAAAAACAAAACACAAAATAACTGTTTCCCAGTTTCCATTTATCGTGCACTAAATAAGCAACAATAAAATTCTTTGATGCTGTTCAATTTCCAACATACCGATATCAGTTAAAAATCAAAGTCTCAGACACATTTTGAGCATTGAACATAGAAACGAAAGCCAGACTTCACACGTTTGAGTTTGAGGACACTAACGAGTTGGCGATTGTTGTTACACACTGTAACCACAATATCTTATATTTTTAGGACTATTTACAAGTTAATTGGAATGCAAGGGATGCCAACAAAAGTTAAGCGGATCTGGCCGCTAAAGAAGGAGAAGGCCGTTGCCCACCTACCTTTTAAGGTCTTTTCCATTTAGCGCTTGGCTTGGTTCGCTTAACTCTAACTTTTTGGCTATTAACCAGAAAAATTCTCGAAAACCTCTTCAAGGTTATTTGTTTTAAACATCCTTCTAATTCTATTTTTTGCATGTTTGGAGTTTAATTGCAGGTTCATCACAGAAATGATAGATAGATGGCTATGGCATTTTTTAGTCATTAAAACGAGAACTTAGAGCTTTTCAAAAAGTTAAAACACCTCTACCGAAAAAGGCATATATTATAACACACCGTTTCTCATTAAAAGTGCTGGTGAATATTACGGCCACATCAATCGATGAAGAAAACAACGGTGAAATGGTAGTCACTCCTTGGGAAGTTAAGGGCAAAGTAGATTACGATCGTCTCATCAAAGAATTTGGCACCCAACCATTAACGCCACAGTTGCTCAAAAATGTGGAAAGTCACACTGACAAACTACACTTGCAGCTGGAGCGAAAGATTTTCTTTAGTCACCGTGACCTCGACACAGTACTTAATCTCTATGATAGAGGCATAAAATTTGTTTTGTACACGGGCAGAGGACCCTCGGGGCCCGTCCACATTGGGCACCTTGTCCCATGGATATTCACCCTTCACATTCAACAGAAATTTGGCACCCGTCTCTATTTCCAGTTAACTGACGACGAAAAATACCTCATCAGCGACAACGTAGACCTCAAACAAACCCGCAAATGGTCATACGAAAACGCCCTAGACCTCATCGCTTTAGGATTCAAACCTGAAGACACCTTCATAATCTACGATAGCGAAGATATCGACTTACTCTACGACATCACCTTAGAAGTTGCTAAACGCATAACTTACAGCACCGCACGCAGTAGCTTTGGCTTCCAAGACAGCACCAATATCGGCTGGGTCTTTTGGCCTGCTATCCAAGCTGCACCTTGCTTCATTCATAAAAAACTCACTGGCGAAAACGTTCCTGCACTGATTCCAGCAGCTATTGACCAAGACCCTTACTGGCGAGTAACGCGCGACATAGCCCAAAAACTCGGCTATTACAAACCAGCCCAAATCCACTGCCGCTTCCTTCCCGGCTTAGGAGCGGGCGGAAAAATGAGTGCATCCCATCCTGAAACAAGCATCTTCACCATGGACCAACCTGACATTGTGAAAAAGAAAATCTGGAACGCCTTCACAGGCGGCAAAGGAACCGCCGCAGAGCAACGCAAAGAAGGCGCCGAACCAACAATATGCAGCATATTCCAATATTATTTCTTTCTCTTTGAAGAGGACAATGCCAAACTAGCTGAACGCGAGCGCCGATGCAAAGCAGGCGAAATACTTTGTGGCGAATGCAAAAAAGACGTAGCGGAAAAAATAAACGATTTTCTTAAGCAACACCAAATACGCCGAGAAAAAGCTAAAGATGTAATCGAACAATACCACATAAAAAGAGAATGATTTACAAACCATTCCTATTTTATTTTTGAGTAAAATCTTATTTGCTGCAAGAGTATAGCTTGTACTGGCGAAAGATATGAGTGATAAGGAGCTTAGGGTTTCCAAAATTAAAGATGGCACAGTCATCGATCACATCCGCGGTGGATACGCCTTAGACGTTGTCAAGATTTTAGGTATATCCGGCAGAGAAAAGAGAGTAATGACCATTGCCATCAATGTTCCCAGCAAACGCTTCGGAGCTAAGGATATTGTAAAGATTGAGGGAAAAGCACTCAACTCCCAGGAAGTTAACAGAATTGCGCTAGTTGCCCCACATGCATCAATAAACATTATCCGCAATTATGCAGTAGTTGAAAAATTGGAGGTTAAGCTGCCTAAATCCGTCGAAGGAATAGTTAAATGTGCAAACCCTTGCTGCATAAGTAATGCCGATGAGCCAGTGGGCTCCAAGTTCTATATTGAAAATGATGAACCTCTTCTGCTAAAATGCCATTACTGCGGAGTAACAATTGAGCAAACAGATGTTCTAAGGCAACTCTAAAGCAATCTTTTTTTAGCCAGTGAAAACAGTTCCTTAAAATCCTTCTTTGTAACCAATCTCCCTTTGGTTATTCCAGGACATTCAAACGTAAAGTTAAAAGCATATTTGCCTTTATCAGGATCAAATCTTAATTCAAAGGGATAAAACCTGCAGATTAAAGGTCTAAATTCGTAAATGCAGCATTGGTTGTCTTTGAGAAAGAAGCATTTTCCTTCGTTATTCTTTTTAATTTCATAACTGTAAGAATCCTTGTCTGCAATTTGCGTAGTGAAAGCTTCTTTTAGCAAGCAAGACACTGCCGATATTACGTTTGCTTCTTGTTCCAAAAGTAAGATATGTCGTTTTTTTTCTTCTGTATCTCCGCAACATAAACCGCATTTACTGCATTTGAAAACCACATTATTCGGATAGGTAAAGTCCACGTCAATTCAACAAGCATTAATGACGATTTGCAATAAAAATGTTGGTTACAAATTCTTGTTAAGATCAGTCTGCTTTCCACGGTGTGCTTCACCATACTGGAAAGGTCTACTCAGATTTTTCTCCAACTTCTTCTTAAAAACCTCATCCATATTCATATTAGGGCATGCTAAACGGCTTGCGTCCAAAATATAAAAGATAACATCAATTAGTTCCTCCGCAATTTTTTCTTCAGGCAACCCTTTTTTCCATGCATCGCTGGCTTCGCCTAGTTCTATGAAGGCAAAAAGTAGCTTCTTAGGGATATCTTCCAGTTTGTTGTAGAAACCTTTTGCAATGACTAGGGTTTCAATTTCTCTTTTCATTTCTTCGAGTTGCAACAGTCTATTCCCTCGATTTACAAAACAATGTTTTCGAAATATAAAAACCGTTAATTTGGCGTCTGCCGCCAATTTTAGATAGTTGATGTTTTTTGGCAATTTGATTGTTTTGTTGGCTTAAGAATAACGGTTGACAAACTGTCTTCTTGCAAGTAACTATTTGCCGCTTCCATTATGTCTGCGCATGAAACTGCTTTGATTTTGCCAATATAATCTATCAATGCATTCTCGCTTCTGAATTGCATTTCCATGTAAGCAAGAATCTCTGGGCATTCATGAGGGTTATCCATTCCCCTGAGAACTTCCGCCATAATCAGGTTTTTGTTTCGATCAAGTTCCTGAATTGACACTTTATCTGTTCTTAATTTAGATAATTCTTTGAAAATTAAGTCCTTGGCTTTCTCCAGTTTTTTGTCTTTGATTGCACAGTTAATGTCGAAATAACCAAAATCTTCGCCCTTATTATGATCAGAACTTGCATCGTATGTTAACGCGTTCTTTTCTCGAAGTTCCACAAACAACCGTGAACTTGTTCCGCCGCTGAGCAAAGCACTTATCAAATCCAATTTGGGTGAATCTTGATGAGCTGAACACACCGTCCTTGCACCAATGCTCAGATATGTTTGGGATATTCCGGGTTTTTTTTCAACCACATACGATTCAGGTTTCGCTATTTCAAAAGGAACCTTTTTTCTCAAAAAAGGTTGTCTCACAGTTCTGTTCCCAAAGTTTTTAAGAACCATTTCAGCGGTTTGTTCTGAGAAATTTCCCGTTAGAATTAGTGTCATATTTTGGGGAACATAACTGGCTTTATGAGTCTCTCCTAAATGGTTTAATGTTAATTTCTCCACGGTTTTAGGAAAACCTCCGACTGGCCGTTTTACTGGATGATTCTTGAACAAGCTCTTCAGTAGCAATTCTTCAATTCTTACTGAGGGATCATCTAGGGTTTCGGATAACTCGTTAAGGATTATTTTTCGTTCTTTTTTGAATTTTTGTTCTTCAAAATCCTCGTTAAATAGCAATTCAACTATGACCTGTGAAGCTTCAGTTAATTTCTCAGGTAAAATGTCCATCGTTGTCATCATGTGTTCGTGGTCTGTGTAGAAATCTAGAATTCCGCCTGAATCCTCGATGTTTCGGGATAGTTGTATGCGTTTTGTTGATCCTCCTGCAAGCATGTGTTCTATGAAGTGGGCAACGCCGGCGATCTCTTCGGGTTCTTGGTTTGACCCAAATCCAACAGAGACAGATAATTGGGTGGTGTTCGCTGTTTCTCTGGGGAAAAGTAGCACTATTAGACCGTTGGGAAGTATGTTTCTGCGCCAAAACATGGCAGTAGTCATATCCACAATCAAAGAAGCGCTTCTAAAAAAGATTGGCAAGATTTGAACGCACCAATCATCTTCTACCTGTTTAGAAGAATTTTTTCCAAGTAAAAATCGTTTTTCTGTTAAGGAAAGCTTATGGGTCATTCAACAATCGAAAGACCACCAGTGATGTCTGCAATAACATTTTTGACGGCAATCAACATCATCTTGATGATAACTCCCTTACAAACGGCAATGTTGCCGATTTTAACAACTGTATCGAAATCGAGCTCTGGACAATCTCTATTCTAGCTTTATTGTCGATGAAAAAATGGGGAGTCGGCTAAAAGTTTACTTCTGATAGATGCAGCAGTTGTGCAAAATGCTGTTGCATCAGCATCAGTTGCATCTTCTCCCACTCCCTTTTGCCCTAGCTCCATGTTAGCGCTCTTAGTGGCGTTGACGTCGCGGCCGCTGGTTTGAAGGCTAAACTATACAATTTGATTTTATCTCTGATTGATAACACCCACTCGCAATTTCCAGTAGCCGTATCATCATTATCATCATTATCTTCCAAGGTTCTCTACCTATTTCCCAAATTTTCCTGGGATTTATGAGTTGATTTTTAGAAACCCCTTTAAGAGCAATATTTTCTATTGTACTTTTTAAGGCGGTAAGCTTATGGCAACGGCATTATATGACGGCAACAATTCAAACAAAACGCCAGTTGCAGCCATTCAGCCTATACTTACCTCCGAAGAAATGGTGAATCTTCCCATAGAAGAACTTATGGCGCGCTTGAAAGCTTCACCACAAGGACTCAGTACTGAGCAAACAACAGAACGCCTTGAAGTTTACGGCAGAAACGAACTTGCACGTGAACATCAACATTCCGCTCTAAAAGAGTTCCTTTTACACTTCAAAAGTCCCCTGGTTATAATTTTGTTAATTGCAGGCATAATTACGGGTGCACTCGGCGAGTATGCGAACACCATAATTATCTTAACCATCATTTTCGTCAGCGTTATACTTGATTATTACCAAGAATCAAAGGCTGAAAAAGCCGCCCAACTGCTAAAACAAAAAGTCACCACCACAGCAACTGTACTCAGGGATAATGTTAAACAAGAAATAAAATTCCCCGAAATCGTCCCAGGAGACATAATCTACCTCTCAGCCGGCGACATTGCACCTGCAGACTCAAGAATAATAAGCGCCAAAGATTTGTTTGTCAACCAGTCTTCCTTAACTGGTGAATCTTTTCCAGTAGAGAAAAACCCTAGCACCGTGAGAGTAAAAGAGAGGTCGATTGTTGAATGGAGTAATTTCTGTTTCATGGGTACTTCTGTGGTAAGCGGCACTGCAACAGCGATGGTTGTTAAAACTGGAAGCGCAACAGAATACGGTAAAATCGCCAAGAAACTCATTGAGAAGGCACCGGAAACCGAGTTCGAACGTGGTATCAAAGGTTTTGGTTTTCTAATAATGCAAGTAACCTTCCTTCTGGTTATCTTTGTGTTCTTAATAATTTCTCTCCGCAATCCAACCACCAACGGTGTAGTAACAGCCTTGCTTTTTGCCGTCGCATTGGCGGTAGGATTGACGCCTGAGCTTCTACCCATGATTATCACCATCAACCTTTCCAGAGGCGCCATGGCCATGTCCAAAAAAGGCGTCATAGTAAAACGGCTTTCTGCAATAGAGAATTTTGGCAGCATGAATGTGTTATGCACTGATAAGACAGGCACACTTACTGAAAACAGAATAAAACTCATATTGAACGTGGACATGGAAGGAATTGAAGATGAAAAAGTCTTCCTCCATTCGTTCCTTAACAGCCACTTCCAAACAGGGCTAAAAAGTCCACTCGACGAAGCCATTCTTAAACATAAAGATATTGACACTTCAAAATATACGAAAATAGATGAGGTGCCGTTCGACTTTATCCGAAGACGCGTTTCCGTTGTCGTAGAACGCGAAAGACTAAGGTTTTTTATAGCTAAGGGTGCTCCTGAAGAAATCCTCAAAGTTTGTTCATTTTATGAGCTAAGAAGAATGGTAGCTGACCTTAACGAAGAAACTCGCAAAAAAATTGAACAAAAATACCACGACTACAGCGGTGAAGGACTTCGCGTATTGGGTATCTCTTACAAACGGATAAAAGAAGACAAAGCTGTCTACTCGATAAACGATGAAAACGACATGGTGTTCTTGGGTTTCGTAGCTTTCCTCGACCCTCCTAAAGAAACTGCCAAAGAGTCGCTTCACATGCTCACCAAAGCAGGAATCGAACTCAAAATTCTTACTGGCGACAATGAGTTTGTTACAAGAAAAGTTTGCGATGACTTGGGTTTTGAAGTGAAGGGTGTAGCTCTTGGAAACGACATTGCGAACATGCCTGAAGAAGCGTTGATGGCTGTTGTTGAAGAAGCCAACGTTTTCTGTCGTGTCAACCCCATCCAAAAAGACCGCATAATCACCTTGCTAATGAGAAACGGGCATGTCGTTGGCTACATGGGAGATGGCATCAACGATGCACCTTCCCTGAAAACCAGCGATGTTGGCGTGTCAGTAGATAATGCGGTTGATGTTGCACGAGAATCCGCTGACATCATACTATCTCAAAACGACTTGACGGTTTTAGCTGAAGGTGTTTTAGAAGGCCGCAAAACCTTTGGCAACACCATGAAATACATCATGCTGGGTGTCAGCTCCAATTTTGGCAACATGTTCAGCGTTGCAGGCGCTGCCGCGTTCTTAACTTTTCTGCCAATGTTACCCGTACAGATTCTTCTAAACAACCTTCTATACGATTTCTCTCAATCTACAATCACAACTGACTCTGTTGATGACGAATATGTTGAACGCCCAAAGAGATGGGACATTAGCTTCATAAGAAAATTCATGGTTGCTTTGGGTCCGGTTAGTTCACTATTTGACTTCCTAACATTCTTTGTCATGCTCTTATTCTTCGCTGCTTCGCCTGCTTTGTTTCAAACAGCGTGGTTTATTGAATCCCTATGTTCACAGATATTGGTCGTATTCATTATAAGGACCCAGCGGAAACCGTTTTGGAAGAGTAAACCAAGCAGATACTTGGTAATCAGTAGTTTATCTATTGTTGCATTCGCCTTAATTTTGCCGTTTACTCCGCTTGGTGAAATATTCGGTTTCGTCCCTCCTCCACCGCTGTTCTTTGCGGCATTAGCCATCCTTCTTGGCACCTACCTACTGCTTGCAGAAACCGTCAAAAACTGGTTCTATAAACGTCATGCATATCGTCTTGAGCAAACCTTAGTTCCGAAAAGAACATTTTACGTTACAAGAACAGCAAAACTAATGCAAGACATGATTGCAACAATATGCCTCCAAATCGAGGACGAATTTACAATCGAATCAATAACAGCTGACCTGAACAGCGCAATAACGTATCCCATAAACTCAAACCAGATGGCGCGCAACCTTCAGTACCTGAGACGCTCAGGATTAATCAGCGTCGATTGGAGCAAACGAACTATAAAACGCGAAAAGCCTTTAATTGAATACGTTAAGAAAAGTATCATTGGCGGTCCGATTTGGCCAACCATAGGTGAAGATTGGCGCAAAATCAACAATATCCTTCTAAACAAGCACGGGGCAGTCAACACAGAGTACCAGCAACTACTGCCTAAACAATGAAAACAACAATCAAAAACATCACCTCAACAAAAAGATGCAACCTTCACCAAACGAAAAATAACTTACAAAATAGAAATTATTAACTAAAAACTAAGAAGAAAAGAGTTTCACTTATTAGAAGTGAGTTCTTTTAGCTGTTTTTTGGTTAACCCTAAGCCTGGTGTGGCATCAAGTCTTTTTTCTATTGCCCCTTTCTTGAACATTAGCACTGTTGGGTAGTATTCTATTTCGTATTTTTCGCATAAATCAGGTTCATCATCAATTATTATGCTTACGCATTCCTGCGGATTGTTTTTTGCGTATTCTTGAAAAATCGGTAGGAACCGCTGCGAGTAAGGGCACCATGTTGCATAGAAAAGAACAAACGCTTTCTCCTTAGACTTCAACTCATCATCTATATTGGTTTGCACATTTGATTTGCCACGGATTTTACTTTTGCTCATCTTCAATCACCTCTTGGTCTCCCTCAGGATAATGGCTGCTATCACAAAACGGTTTGTTAGTGGATTTTCCACAGCGGCACAATGTCACTCGGTTCCTAACCTCGTAGAGCTTGCCCTCAGCGGAATAAACGGGGATATTTCCTCGAACCCAAATTGGACCATCAACACCTATGCCTTGATCTTCAATAAAGCCAATCGATTTCTCAAGTGATGGTTCAATTGTTTTGCCAGTTTGTTTATCTATAATCACCAGTCGCCCAGATGGGCAATCGCAAGCGTTTCGCATAACGTTTTCTTTTAGTTTTGGGATCGTCTGATTTTGGAATTTGCGGCCAAATATCGCCTCCTCGATGGCAAAACCGGGCGGAAGCACACAGAATCTCTGCATCCTTCAGCATCAATTCTGGGCCATCAATCACCTTTGCCATTTTTTCAAAAGGCTCATTATCACTCATCTCTGTACCATCAAAATTTACTTGTACATGTGTTCCATCGCAGAACGGTTTATTCTTAGTTTGCCCACATCGACACAAAGCATAAGTCTCTGAAGTTGCCAGTTTTTCTCCCATAAGCCAATCAGAGGGTATGCTTGTGTTGTCGCATCGTATGGTCATTTTTCTTAAAGGCACGCTGCCAGAAACTATGTAGGGACCATTTTTCAAAACACGTATCTTAATTTTGTCGTTTGCTTTTGGGAGTTCTTTGTTTTCCAAACGGTTCATCTCTTTAAACTCAAAAAAATCTCTTAGCTGGTTATTACTACATCAAAGGAAGGATTTTGGGTTAGTTAAGTTTTTTGTATTTCGTTATTTTAGAACATATTTAAGTTCCAAAATTTGAAAACTCTGCAAGAGAGAAAAAACAAAAGAAAATCTTATTACTGCTGACTTTCGCCTAAGAAAAATGCTCTCTTTCAAACTGTATTTCTCAATTGTCTTTAAAAGAAGAAGGGGTGCAATTGCATTTTGGATAAGAATGTTTTGGGTTGCTTTTGCTCATCAGGGCTTGGATTCTTTGCAGATTGAGGCTGCAAAAGTCGCTAAAGATCGCGATAAATAGTGAAAAGGCCAAATCTTCTTCTATTGCCTTTTTTTATTTGTTGTTTCTTTAGAAATCAAAAAAAACAACTTTCCATTTTGAGATTGCCCCTTTATTTGAGTAATATTGCCAGAATTTTGCGTTTCATTTTTCTTGAAGTGTAAAGATTCATAAGTTTGTGGAAAGACTTTATTATTATAAGACTGTTATAAGGCAAACGATAACTATGGATCCACAATGTGAAGTAATCGGCAAATATGTTCTCCCAATCTTTAGGTCAATGCTTGCCAAAGAACTCGTTCAAAAATATAACCTCTCCCAAACACAAACCGCCAAAAAACTCGGAACCACCCAAGCGGCTGTAAGTCAATATCTAAGTTCAAAACGCGCCTACAAAGGAGGTGAACACGTCAAGCAGTATCTGCCTAAAATTCAGGAAATGGCAGGCGAAACCGCCCAGAAACTGGTGAATGACAAAATCGCGGCTAAAGAAGTTACTTTTGATTTTTGTAGGCTTTGCGCTACTTTTTGTACAAAAGATTCGGTGAAATCTGGGGTTTTGAACCCTGAATATTACATTTAACATTTAATTCTGAAGAGTAAGAAGAAAGGAAATCATTTAGATCAAGTTTAGAGCATTCGCAGCAAGTCTGCCTTCGTAATTATACCTACCACATCGCCTTTTTTTGATACTAAAACAGCTGAGTAAGTCTGCAAAAGACTTGTAATCAACGACAAGGGTGCATCCTCGTTTATTTGCGGGAACGCTTCTTCCATAATGTCTTCTGTTGGTAATTTAGAGATTTGCTCCAAGTCTTTTCCTGAAAGAATTTGGTGAAGAATTGCTTTTTCGGAAATGCTTCCGACAGATTGTTTTCCATTGAAAACGGGTAACTGCGAGTAACCGTGGTCTTTCATTATTTTTACGACTTCTGAGATTGGCTGATCTTTTTGTATGCTCAGGACGTCGTTGTGGAGGATTTTTTCTGCTTGGATTTTTGTTTTGAATTCTAAGCGTTCGAGTACGTCAAATATAGTTTTTACTTTGGTGTAGGATGAGTCGATGGTTCCTGCTTCGAGTTTGGCGATTAGAGATTGGCTGACGCCTGCTGCTTTGGCGAGTTCTGATTGTTTTAGGCCTAGTTGTCTGCGGCGTTTGGCGATGTCTTCGAGTGTGGGGAACATGGTTTAGTGATTGTTTTGGTGTGCTAATATTCTTTTTGGAATATTTTTTGCAAGAACCCATATAACACCGTTATGCACATTCTGTTCAACTAAATAACAAGAGGCAACCAAATGCCAAACAAAAAAATAGACACAATCGCCCTCCACGCAGGGCAAGAAACTCCTGATCCAACAACAGGATCAAGAGCCGTCCCAATATACCAAACAAGCTCATACGTATTCAAGAGCACAGAGCATGCAGCAAACTTGTTTGCTCTAAAAGAACTTGGAAACATTTACACCAGAATGATGAACCCCACAACAGACATCTTCGAAAAAAGAGTCGCCGCCATTGAAGGCGGAACAGGCGCATTAGCTGTTGCATCGGGACAAGCAGCAGAATCCCTCGCCCTACTAACGATAACTCAAGTTGGCGATGAAATAGTTGCAGCCAACAACCTCTACGGCGGAACCTACAGCTTACTCCACTACACCTTCCCAAAACTGGGTAGAAAAGCCACGTTTGTAGACTCCCAAAAACCCAGCGAATTCAAAAAAGCCATAACACCCAAAACCCGCGCAATCTATGCTGAAACTATCGGAAACCCAAAACTTGATGTTCCTGACTTTGAAGCGTTAGCGAAAATCGCACACGACGCAGGCATACCATTAGTAATCGACAACACGGTTGGTGTGGGCTTAGTGAAACCAATAGATTTTGGCGCAGACATCACCGTTGCATCCGCAACTAAATACATCGGCGGACATGGCACAAGCATCGGAGGAATAATCGTTGACTCAGGCAAATTCAAATGGAACAACGGCAAATTCCCCGAATTCACGGAACCAGACCCAAGCTATCACGGTGTCAAATACTGGGATGCCTTCGGCAATTTCCCAGAATTAGGAAACGTGGCATTTATCTTCAAAGCCCGAGTTCAACTTCTCCGCGACTTGGGACCATCATTGAGCCCATTCAATTCTTTCCTTTTCCTCCAAGGTCTAGAAGATTTGCCGCTAAGACAACGCCGACACTCCGAAAACGCCCTGCAAGTTGCGCAGTTCCTGAAAAATAATCCCTTAGTCAACTGGGTTAACTATCCAGGGTTAATTGACAACCCCAACCACAAAGTCGCAGCAAAATACCTCAAAAAATATTACGGTGGCTTAGTCGGTTTTGGAATCAAGGGAGGCTTGGAATCGGGAAAGAAATTCATCGAATCCGTAAAGTTGCTATCGCACTTAGCAAACATTGGTGATGCCAAAAGCCTGGTTATCCACCCAGCATCTACTACCCATCAACAGTTAACGCCACAGGAGCAAACGGCAACAGGAGTAACGCCAGACTTCATCAGACTGTCAATTGGCTTAGAGGATCCTGAAGACATAATCGCTGACATAGACCAAGCGCTCAAAGCATCAGCCAAACCCTAAAGTCAAACACCTTTTCATCTTTATGGAGGAACACAACCAATATCAACCAAAGAAACCAACCCAACACAAACCTATACATTCGCAAATCCCCCCAACGAGTTAGTGTTGGAATCGGTTGAAAAATTGGGTCCAATAGAACTTGCCTACGAAACCTATGGCGAACTCAACGCCAAAAGATCCAACGCCATTCTTGTTTTGCATGCACTCACCGGAGATGCTCATGCCGCGGGACAAGATGGCTGGTGGAGCAACCTCATAGGCTCAGGCAAAGGAATAGACACCGACAAGTACTTTGTCATATGCAGTAACGTAATCGGCGGCTGCAAAGGTTCCACAGGTCCATCCTCAACCAACCCCAAAACAGGAAAACCCTACGGTCTCAGTTTCCCAATAATTGAGCATCAGAGACATCGTTGAAGCACAAAAACAACTAATCGACCATTTAGGCATCGAGAAGATTCTATCAGTCGTGGGTGGCTCCATGGGGGGCATGCAGGTTTTGCAATGGATGGCATCTTACCCAAACAAAATCTATTCAGCAGTCCCCATCGCAACAACCCTGAAGCACACGCCACAGCAAATTGCCTTCAACGAAGTCGGGCGTCAATCAGTAATGTCCGATCCCGACTGGAGAAACGGTGAATATTACGGTCATAGCCCACCAGTGAAAGGTTTAGCTGTAGCAAGAATGATTGGGCACATAACCTACATGAGCGACACATCCATGACGGAGAAATTCGGAAGAAAACCCCACGCTTACAAAGACCCCTTCAAGTTCAGCGCCGACTACGAAGTTGAAGGCTACCTACGCTACCGAGGCGACAACTTTGTCAAACGTTTCGATGCCAACAGTTACCTCTACCTTACAAAAGCCATCGACAACTTCAACCTTCTAAATGGCCATGCCTTAAGCAGCGTCTTTAAGGATTTGGGGGCAAAGGTGCTGGTATTAGCGTTCAAATCGGACTGGCTCTACCCAGCTTATCAAAGTCAAGAAATCGTAAAAGCCTGCAAACTCTCGGGCGTGGATGCAACTTACTGTGAAATAACCAGTACTTATGGACATGACTCTTTCCTTTTGGAGACTAAGCAAGAAACGCAGCTTATCGGGGGCTTCTTGAAGTCTGTAGGAGGAGGAAACGGGAGCGGCAACCAAACATGACCAAACAAACTCATGCCTTAGAACATAAAGTCATTTCAGGCTGGATTAGCAGCGGAGCCTCGGTATTGGATTTGGGCTGTGGCGACGGCGAACTTCTCTTATTATTGGTTAGGAACAAGCAAGTGCATGCTCAAGGCGTTGAGCTCAGCGAACAAGCCATCCACAACTGCGTTTCAACAGGCTTAAGCGTATTCCAACAGGATATCGATACAGGTTTAACTGAATTCTCTGACAAAAGCCTAGATTATGTCATCCTTAACCAAACCCTGCAGCAGGTAAGAAAACCTGATTTCGTTATAAAAGAAGCGCTTCGAGTTGGAAAAAAAGTAATCGTTGGTTTTCCAAACTTCTGCTTTATCACCGATCGTTTTCAAATTTTCTTCCGAGGAAAAGTCCCCGTTACCCCATCATTACCCTACGAATGGTATGACACTCCCAACTTGCACTTTCTAAGCATCGCTGACTTCAAAGAATATAGTCGAAAAAACAAAATAACCGTCGAAGATTCCGCCTATATTTTCAAGAATCGAGAGGCAAAGTTTCTCCCTAATTTGTTTGGTGAAGTGGGGCTTTTCTTGTTATCAAGATAAGACGCCTGTCATTCATTGTTATTCCTGAATGAATTTTACAGTTGTAGGGTTTTGAAGGACGCACAAGATGGTTCTATCAAAAAGATAATTTATAATTAAGGTTCTGGACGAAAGAATTACTGTTTTCGGTACTGCGGGATACTAGCTAAACCATAGCGGTATCAGATTGGGTTCACAGGACAGATGATTTTATTAATTGCAGCATAACGAGAAAAATCGGAGTGTCTGTCTTTCTCTTGTAACTTCTCTTTGCTTGGCTGTACATAGGGCGAAGCGCAACGAGTGAAGCGAAGAAGATACTGTTAAGTTTCCAATTCAAAATAAGAGGGTTATAAGCCTTTGATAGATTCGTTTATCTTCTTAATTTCTTCTATCTTCTCTTCTGCCAAGTCTTCCTCTCGCTTTTTTTCCGCAAGTTCTTTGGCTTTCTTGGCGATATAGGCAGCGTTGGCTTCCTCCAAGTATTTATCCATCCATTTAATGTCCTTTTTAAGTTCACCCATTGTTGACTCAAAATCAAGCGCATCAGCGGACGTAAATCGGGCGTTTGATGGATGTGATTTGCTTGGTTGGTAACTAATAGGGTCCCTAAAACACTGTAACCACTCCAAATCTGGAGCGGCACTTAGCTGGATATGTACCCATAAATCTTCGCCGTTTTTGCTTATTACTTCTGCTGAACCTACCCTTTTTATATTTGAAGTTTCAGACATTGCCTATCCTCTTTTTGAATAATACCCACTGTACTCAATAAAAATTTTTGCTTGAAAAACTATCGAGACTAATGGATGGATAAATTTAATGTTTGTTTTTCTGCCTGTTGACTTTAGTTTGAGTAATGTTTTTATTACTTCCTGCTCGTTTTTGTATCCTCGTCCAGTAATGGGGACCGTCGTCTAGCATGGTTCAGGATACATGCCTTAAGCCTTAGTAATTCTTTACTACTTATTTCTTCATTCATGTTTAATCCCTGATTCCTTATTGTTGCTGGCTAGTTATAAGCTTTTAGAGAGACTTAAGCAAGGGTGAAAATGTCTCGTAAAAGTCCAATTGTTAGAACCTTTTGTTCCAATAAGTATTAAGGGATTTTTTGTTATTCACGCATCTATTTAGCTTTCATAAGCTAGGTCATTAATTATTTTACTTTTAATAATTATTCAAGTTCTAGAGGCTGGTTAAAGATCTAAACGTTAGAATTCCAAGTCCAATTGGTAGAACTACTTTCTACAAGAGGAACGATCTATTTTTAGAGCGTTCAAATTTGGTTTTTACTTAGTCTTGCAGTAAGCAAAACAAAAAGAGGAAATCCTCTGACCATGTTCTTTGAGGATTAGTTGCCAGTGTACCAGTATGTAGCAGTTCCCCACATGATACTGCCAACTAAACCATAAGTCAAAGGACCGCCTAAATTGACCCCAGACCATGTAGTCCTAATCTGGACGCCTTTACCATCAGCTGTACCATGAGCAACCGTCATTCCTGAAAGCAAAAGTCCGGTGAAAGGTTTCCCGTCACTTACTGTTACCGCTACTCCGTCTGTGTTGTGGCTATGAAAGTTGGTCCATGATAGATTAACCAACCAGCTCCAGTGAATTCATAGTTATTGATTCCTTCAAACCTAGCTCTTGGATTTGTATTCACGTAATGATTGATACCTGTTCCTAGATAGCTAACTAAATTGACCTCAAAATTCCCAGTGTAAACAAGGGTGAGATCTCCCCAAGGTGATCCCGTACTGAATCCAATATTACCCACATCTCTGCCGTGGTAAATGTCGTTGGTAGTAAACGTGGTGCCGGGATTAACTGGGTCAGGATAACTACGTCCCCCATACGCATAGGTTAGTTTTGGCTGGCTTGCCAATGCAGTTGCAGCCGCAAGAAGCATTAACAGTGCTACTAGAGAAGCATAAAATATCTTTTTCTTCATTATTTTCACCTCCATCTTTTTTTTGCTTTTATCCTTTTTCATAACAAAAAGTCTCCTATCGGTTATGAAAAAATTGTAGTTATCAAGGGTCTCAATCAATGCTAATGTTTTTTCTTCGCTTTCCATATAATACGATTTCTTTTATGAGAATATAACGTTTACTTGCTTTCATGAGAATGAATAACCGTTTGAAATTCATACTTCAATTTTAATATCTACGACCTTTTAGTGCAAAAACAGAGTCCTTAGGTGCGAGGGGGTGCCCTTTAGGGAGGTGTACTCGCTACCTGAGGTGTTTTTGCGTACGCCACCTACGAAAACCATATAAAGAAAAATGTAAGAAAAATAGTATTTTGCTCTCTTTTAAAAAGAAATTTGATAAGAAAGGAGGCGAAAATATCAAAATTGAAAATATAGTAATAGGTTTGCTTGTGTTAATGTTCGCTATTATCTTGGCGGTCGATGCTATTCTGGTAACATGGGGTCAACCTGGTATACCGTTATCTGGTAATGATGTTAAAGGCATAACAGGCGTTGGTTTCGTATTGGTTGCAATACTGATTCTCATAAAAGCAAGAAAATAATCGAAGTTTTCAATTCTTTTTTTTTATTTCTTTTTTGTTTAGGTTTGTTTTGGCTGATTTGTTTTAATTGGTTTTCTACCTGTTTGTAGGATTCTATTCCGTTGTTTTTTATTTCGGTGACTGTTTTGTTTATTGCGTCTAAGATTTCAAGGGAAATAGCTTTTTTAGTTTGTTTTACTCTTCTGGGGCATCTATCCTGTGGGGCCGTCGTCTAGGATGGTTCAGGATACATGCCTGGGGCGTATGCGATCCTGGGTTCAAATCCCAGCGGCCTCACCACATTTCCAGCGGCCCCTAGGGCGATGTTGATTATCATTTTCGTCTCCTGAATAGTTTTAATTCTCCAAAGTCGCATACGTATTCAAATCCTGCTTCGATTAGTTTTTGAGCGTCCTCGATATTCTTTGCTGTTGCTGAGTGGAATTCGTCGTTTTGGAAGGTTATTAGCTGAGTGTAGAGCAATGTGTTTTGGATGTTTTTGTGGCCGAGAATTTTCATTACGTGGAGGATGTCTTTGGTTTTGGCATATTCGGTTGTGGCTTTCCAGTGGCGTAAGATGTGAAAGGGGATTTTGTGTATTCGGTCGTTTTTTAGTTTGTTAGCGACTTTGGTTCCGGTCAAAACACGAATTTCTGTCATTCCGTCATTTTCGAGGAGCTGGAAGAAACCCAATTTTTCCCCATCATATTTCTCGAGAACAGCCCAATCCTCAATTATATTTACCAATTTCTTGTCACCTTAAACTATCGTGAAGCCTGAATTCAAAAACAATCGGGTACCTTCAAGGAAACTCCTTGTGACCCCCCTTCACGGAGTTTCCTTGTGAGGGGGTCTCACGGAAACTATCCAAATCTGTCAAAAGCAAGCACATACTACTTTTGGAGAATGTGACGATTTGTTTGGTTTGTCGCAAAAGTTCGATATAAGCAGAATTTCCTTACGTCTCTTGAATTTCCTGTTTGAGGTTCTTAGCAAACTCTTCGGCATGTTTGAGGTCTTCAGAATTAGGTCTGCCTTTATTCATTCCACCGAAGTACTTGAGAAAACCATTAGTGTTGAAACCTCTGCATTGGAATTCACCGACTATCTTGTACCCTTTAGATTGAAGTTTTTCTCTAAGTTCTGAGTGGTCTTTTGCAAGTTTGTCTTCTCCAGTTATCGCGCTGGTTGAGAAAATAAATGCGCTCTTGTTTGTGGATTGTGGCAGTTTGTCAGCAAAGTCAAGCAGAACTTGATAATGTTTATCACTATCAATTCCTGAACCAAATCCTATCAAACCGTATTCCTGAAGCACTTCTGGGTCTATCTGCTGTGGCGTTGTTATTTGCGCGTCAAGAACTCTGGCAAAGACGTTGGCGATTTTTTCAGTGTTATTATGGTGGCATGAGTGCACTACAAGTAGCGATTTCATTGGCGACACCGCATCAGGTTTTTCCATTACTCTACGTTTACTCTAGCACGCGTAATAAGGCTAATTAGTGTTCCATAATAATTAGATAGGCATGGCTAAAGTGTTTACGCTAGACTTAATTGCGCCGTGTGGTATGAACTGCGGAATCTGTAAAGCTTATCTTGCCTATTCGCGGGGAGTGCCCTACAAGAAAGGCGAAGTTTCACATTGCAATGGTTGCTTGGTACGTAATAAGAACTGCGCGTTCATCAAGCGCGATTGCCACAAAAAGGTAGGTAAACAACTAAGGTTCTGCTATGAGTGCGCAGACATGCCCTGCAAAGAACTAGCAAAATTAGACGAGCTTTACCGCGCACGTTACGGTATGAGCATGGTTGAAAACCAAAAAATGATGCAGGAAAAAGGGATGGATGAATTCCTTAAAAGTCAAGCAGAAAAGTATCGGTGTCCAAGCTGTAGCGACGTTATTTCGGTGCATGACGGAAAATGCTATGTATGCGGCTTTCAAGCAGAAAAACCGAAAGGTTCCAATCCTAAGCAGCGGTGGGTACCCAACCGTAAATAGAGTAGTTGCTCTGCGTTACCTATACCTCTTTTGTATTTTGAAGAGACCTCAGTCCTTCTAAGGCGAGCCGAGAAATTTCCAGGAAAAAGCTTGGTTACTTCCTTATGTTTTGCTATTTCTATGCTTCCAGTTTCTTAGTCTTGTGAAACATGAATTCTGACTTGTTGTGATCTAACAATGTTTAACTTGATGAGAAACAAAATTACAAATGTGGTAAATCATGTTGCCCAAAGTCGTTGTTCACAACTCAATTAGTCTTGATGGTTCGCTTACGGGTTTTGAACCAAACATGCAGTTGCATTACCAAATTGCAGGAGATTATAGAGCGGGTGCTAACTTGATTGGCTCGAACACTGTCAGCGCAGGTGTTGAGTTGTATGAAGATGGAGTTCCTCCAGAGGAAAGAGTTGACTTTGAAAAGCCTAGAAGAGAGGCGGGTCTTCCTTACTGGGTTATTCTTGACACGAGAGGAAAGCTGAAGGGGTTGTTGCATACTTGTAGACGGTTTGAGCTCTGCAGGAATGTCATTGTATTCATTTCGGAAGCAACCCCACAGGACTATGTTAAGTATCTTCAAGAAAGAAAATATGATTACCATGTTGTGGGGGATAAACAAATAGATTTGGAGTTGGCTCTTGAACTTCTTTCCTCAACGTATGGTGTCAAGAGGGTGTTGGCTGATACTGGCAGGGTACTGGGTAATTTGCTTATTGAGAAAAAGTTAGCCTCGGAACTTAGTCTTTTAGTTCATCCAGTCATTGTTGGGAGGAAAGCATACAACATCTTTGGCAATATCGAGAAGAACGTGAGCTTGAAGTTATACAAGAAAAAAGTTTATCCCAAAGGATATGTTTGGCTGAATTATAAGGTAAAAAACTGACCCGCTACCAATCCTCTGAGCTTTGGAAAGCGAAAACTGAGCAATCGCAGATAGCGCAAGCTAAACTGAGGAAACATAAGAGAAAACAAACGGTTCCAAAAAATGAGTATCTTTGATTGACAAAAAATTTTAGTTCAAGGTGGCGAATTACTTAATCCAAATCTTGAAAATGTTTTCCCCTGAAAGGTCATAACGGTCTTCGCCTACTTTAGGCAAATATTCTCCGATGAACGCTATGGTTTTGTCGTCTTTAACATGAAAGCATTTTGCTTCAAGTATAGGTCAAGCTGGCAAATTGCGCTCGGAACTTCTCTAGAAAAACCTAAGATAGAAACTAGACAGAAAAAAAGAATAATGCTGGTTTCTAAAAAACACAATTGTTTTTGAACAAACGAAAAATTGGTTCTAGTGAACCTTAAAAGTTTGGAAACCAATTTTTAGGGTACGACTTCTGCGTCTGCACAGCCACTGATTAGGTTGGTTATTTTAATTTTTACGTGTTCGTTAGCTTTCGCATTTTTAATGAAGACCGGGAACCCTTTGATTTTTGCGACTCCTTCACCGTTTGGACTCATATCTATAATGTCAACTTCGAATTCTTCGCCAATTTCCATTGGGTAGGCAATTCCTCTGCCCCGGTTTTTGGCGTTTCTTGGAGCTCTTTTTTTAGGACTAAAAGCGTATCATCCTCGTCTCGGAGTTATACAGAGTTCTTAAGCATAAGGGTTTTGATTTGTGTTCAAGGATTACTTTTAGATTTATTAATTTTCAGTGTTTCTAATGCTTTTTTTGCCCACTGAGAGTCACTCCAAAACTGCCTGCCCACAGCTACCAAGTCAACTCTGCCTTCTCGCACAAGCTTGTCTGCAAATTCAGCCTCGGTTATTCCGCCAACTCCTATAACTGGAATAGTGACCGCCTTTTTTATTTCACTTGCCTGTGGAACAAAGTAGCCTTTTACCTGACGCAGTTGCCTTGGTTCGCTCCCACACATGCCCCCAGACACGTCAATTATATCAACCCCCGCCGCCTCAAGTCTTTTACCGAAAACAACCGAATCCTCAATGTGAGTTCCATATGGTGCTAAATCGTCTGAGCCTAACCTGTAAAGTAGAAGCTTACATCCAAGGCGTTCGCGAACTCTTTTTGCAACCATGATGGGAAAACGCATCCGCTTTTCTAGAGAACCGCCAAACTCGTCCTCGCGCCTATTAAACAGGGGCGAATAGAACTGGTTTAACAAGTAACCATGGGCTCCATGCAGCTCAATGCCGTCAAACCCAGCCTTAACTGCACGCTCAGCCGCCAAGGCAAAGTCGTCGGCGATATCGTATATTTCGCTTATTTCCAGCATCCGGGATTTGTCTCTTGGGGAAGGACCCGCGGGTTTGGTACCGATGACTCTTTTATTGGTAACTGCACCTGCATGGGAAATCTGAACGACCGCGGGAGCACCAACGTCATGGAGAGCGCTTGCAAGCTTTTCAAAGCCACAAATTGCGGAGTCGTCATGAATTGCAAGTTGTTTAGGTCCTATCTTGCCCTCCGACGAAACATAAGAGTGTTCAACTATGGGTAAGCCCAAGTGGACTGATCGTTTAACATAGAAATTAATGAGTCGGTTGGTTACACCGCCTTCAAAACTTGCCCTTCCCGTCTGCATAGGCGGCAAAACAATACGGTTTCTAAGCGTGTAACTCTTCACTTTTAAAGGCTCGATTAATCCAGGCAACCTGTCACCGATGCGATTAATGGTCGAGTTGAGTTATAAGAACTTGCCACCAAGAAACAAGTAAAAAAGCTCTGAACTTAACACGATGCAGAGAAGAAATTTTTTATTCCTCATGTACCATGCAACAGGTCATCCCAATTATGAGAAAGCAGGGTGGAGGCACAATTATTAACATAAGTTAAGCTGTGGCACTTATGACCTTACGAAACAACGCTCCCTACGCTTCAATAAAACGCGCGTTAGCAACCTAAAGTTTAACCGCAAGAGAAGAATTAAAGAGCGATAACATAACCGTAAGCGTTGTCTATCCCTACATTTACACTTACCAATTTTGAGAGAAACACCATTCAAGACGTCCCGGTGCTCGAAAGCGAACTGGAGCCGTATAGTCCATTCCCACCAGACTTAGCGGACTACGTAGTTAAGAAGATTATTGAGGGCATAGAAAGTGGAGAAGCAGAAATTTTCGCGCAAGATTGGATAAAAAAAGAGAGCACAGGGAAACACTCAATTGTTCTTAGCTTCTTTTGATAGAGATAAACTGAGAATCTAAGCCCCTTGGATTCTAAGTGCACTTTTCAACTATTTCACGGATTATGTTCAAGTTTCGGGTAGTTGCTTTCATTTTCAGCATGGACTCCAAAAAAGGATTAGGCAACGCACCTTCACCGCCGCCATGAGTGACACTGAAAACTTCTGTTCCCTTCGCCGAAATCACCTTAGCAGTGGATTTTGGAATTATCAATGGCAACTGCAGCGGAAAACTAGATGGCTTAATGGAAAGAAAAGTAACAAGGAAGCTGTTGCCTTCTTTTTCTTGTCCTTTGAATGGGTCTAGGTTAATTATGTTTTTAAGCTGAGGAATTGTGCGCAGGAACACTGCGACTTCATAGTCCAAGGTGTTTTGGAGTTTTTCCCCTATTTTAGTTGTGACTTCTTGGGGGTTCGCTATGTCGGTTTCGAAGATTACGTTGCCACTCTGCTTGTAGGTGACGACGTTTTGGTACCCGAGTGAAATGAAGGCTTCTTTAAGCGTTTCTTTTTTGACGACGCGACCGCCGACGTTGATTCCCCTCAAGAAAGCCACGTAGACAAACATGAAAACGCATTGAGCCGGACGCTCTTATTAATTTTTCTTAAAAGGTTTTTCCTCTAAATAATCAACTTAGAGTTTCAAAAAGGCAAGCTCTTGAAGTCTTGCTTGTAGAAAAGGTTTATTTCACATAAAAACAAACACTTCTAGATCAGCAATGGAAATTCTTGAAGTTAAAGATTTATCAGTCAGAGTTGAAGGCAAACTCATACTAAAAAACCTGCACTTCAACCTCAAAGAAAAAGCCAGCCATATCCTTTTCGGACCAAACGGCTCAGGAAAAACCACACTCATCAGCACGCTCATGGGTCTTCCCGGATACGAAGTGGTCTCGGGTAACATATTTTTCCGCGGTATTGACATTACCAACAAAACCGTCGATGAACGGGCTAAACTGGGCATAATCGTGAGCTTCCAGAATCCTCCCGAAATAACAGGAGTGAAGCTTGGCGATTTGCTTAAGCTCTGTCTTGGCAAAACCGCGTCAGACGAGTTCAGCGCAGAAGAGCTTAAGCAGATTGAAGCGTTCCACCTGACCGAATTTCTGAACCGAGATGTCAACTTAGGCTTCAGCGGCGGCGAGCGGAAACGTTCGGAAATTTTGCAGTTAATCTTCCTCAAACCCACACTTCTTCTGCTGGATGAACCAGATTCAGGTGTGGACGTTGAGAGCTTAAAGATGATTTCAACCGAGATTCAGAACTACGTGGCAAGCACAGGCAGTTCAGCGTTGATTATTACCCATAAAGGAGACATCCTCGAATACATTAAAGCCTCATACGGCTGCATACTGCTCAACGGTCAATTCCACTGCTACAAAGACCCTATGCGTATCTACGAAGACATTAAACGGTTAGGCTACGAAGAATGCGTGGCTTGTAGAATAAGAACAGATGAGGGATGGAAAAAATGAGCAAAGAAAGCGACTTAACAAAACTGCCGCATAAAATCCTCGAAGAAGCACAGAAGGCAGGGCTTGAAACTGGAGAAAAAAATCGTTCCGCCACATTCTTCCATTTAAACCAAGAAACCGTCGCGGCTTCTGTCAACGAGCTCTACGAGGGAAAACTGGAACTCATGGACATCAAAGCAGCTCTGAAAAAGTATTCTTGGCTTGAAGATTACATGTGGAAACTGGTGAAAAAAGACAAAGATGAATACACCAAGAAGGTTGCTGAGGACTACAGCGGCGGCTACTTTATGCGTATTATGCCTGGCGCCGAAATCTCTTTCCCTTTGCAATCCTGCCTCATGATTACCCAGAAAAACCTGGAACAACGCGTCCACAACATAATCATAGCAGAAGAAAACTCGAAGGCTCACATAATTACCAGCTGCGTTCAACACTCCAGCGTCCCAAACGCTTCACACTTGGGTATCTCGGAGATTTACGTGAAGAAAGGGGCAATGCTGAACTTCACAATGATTCATCAATGGAGCGAAAAAACCTTGGTTCGTCCCCGAAGCGGCGCCCAAATCGACGACAACGCCTCTTTCATCTCAAACTATGTCTGTATGCGTCCTGTCCGCGATGTCCAAATGTACCCTGCTGCTACTTGCGCCGGCGAAAACTCCCGTGTTAGCTTCAACAGCATACTCTACGGGCACAAGGACAGCCTCTTAGATATCGGCTCGAAAGCAGTTCTCACTGGCAGGGGAAGCAAAGCTGAAATGGTCAGCAGAGCCATCACCCGGGAAGGTTCAAAGATGATAATTCGAGGGATGATAGAGGGCGACAATTCTGATTGCAAGGGGCACTTGGAATGCCGCGGATTAATCATGGATAACGACTCGTTCATGCAGTCAATCCCCGAGTTAATTGCAACAAAGAAAGGTGTCGAGATAACCCATGAGGCGGCAGTTGGCAAAATCAGCGAAAAAGAAATCACTTACCTCATGACGAGGAAGCTGTCGCGTGAACAAGCTGTTTCACTTATAATACGTGGCTTCATGGATGTTAGCATTCTGGGTTTACCTGAGGCGTTGAATAAGGAAATTAAGAGCATCGTGGATTCCTCGGCAGGCGCAGAATAACCGAACACCCCACCTTTATTCTTTCTTTTGGAGCAGTAGCAGAGACCTAAGTGGGTAAGGTCGTTTTAGAGCTTTTTCAAATCAAAAGCCAAACACATCTAAAAAAAATAGTGTTTGGCGCCAATGGACTTAGAAAACCTATTGCTAAGTGGTTACTCGATGTAGATTGCTGGTTGATAGGGCATTGCCATCGCTGCGCGGTTTTTAGGGTCAAACCGTTGCTGGTCGTCTTCGCGGTAAACACAAGCTTCCGCTTTGAAGCGTTCTCCTAAAAACCCAGCTGCACCTGCCAAAATCGCTTGCTCATCCACCGCTTTGATCTTTTGCATGTTTGCTTTCCGTTCACCTGAAACTTTTGTTAAAGCTTTAATCACCCGCGGAACCAGCCCTGCGATGTCTTTCATGTGGGGTTTTAGGTCTTTGTCAGCGGCGAATTCCTTCATTAACTCGTTGATTTTTGCTTCGCCAGCTATGCTTTTGTCTAAGATTTTAAGGTAAACCTGCCACTTCCATGATGCAGCAGTGTAGTAGCATATGCGTTTTGGCGTTATCTTCGTAGCTTTTAGAATGTTGGAGGTGTCAGTCATTAAGTCAGTTACCAGGTTCTCTTGTTCTTCAGCCGCAACATCTATTTTATCATCATCGAAAATTGGCCATTTGGCAACGCTGATAAATCCTTCCTCGCCAGTTTGGCTCCAAAGCTCTTCACAGAGGAAAGGTGCAAAAGGTGCAAGCATTCTTAACCAAACCTTAACTGCTTCACTCAAAGCTTTAGCCTCGGTGTTGCCTTTTCGTTGAATATACCAGCGCAAATCATTCCATGTCTCAAACAGTGCCACCTGCAAGTGCAGTTCGGGTCTTAAGTTCATCTAAGCTTTCTGTGACTTCTTTTATTCGTGCATTGAAGCTTGCTCTGTAACCACCGCTCCAACATTGTGTTTTCTTCATTTTTGGCTGAATGAAATTATTGAAGCTGCAAAATCCATTAACCCTTCAAACTTGCTCTGCAGATCCTTAACGTTTTCGGCTCGCCAATCTGGATCATCCATGCCTTCAGCGCCCAACAGCAAACCGCAACGAGTAGCGTCAGCACCGTACTTTTCCACGGCACCTTTCATGGTTATGAAGTTGCCTTTGCTCTTGTGCATACCTTGACTTTCAACCATGAGCATACCGTTTACGCTGATTGCTTTGGGCCAATGTTCAGGTGGAAACAGTGCTGCGTGGTGGAAGATGCAGAATGAAAGATGATTTGGAACGAGTTCTTTGGCTGAGTTTCGTAAATCAAACGGGTACCAGTAAAGAAATTCTGCACGCATTGAATCTAGCAATTCAGCTTTGATTCCAACGTTTTTTGAAAGCTCTGCAAGGTTTCCTTTGCCATAGAATATATAATCGAAGACTTCAGGAGTTAACGATTCAGGTTTTATGTTATTTTGTTTAATTTGTTTGTTTATTGTGTAGAATGACATATAGACTGTTGAGTCGCTTAGGGTTTCAATTATCCAGCCTTTTCCCCAAGGTAGCGGTGTTCCAAAGCCTGTGGTTCGTGCGCAAGCCCACTCGCGTAGCCAATCGATAACTGTGTTAAACCATGGTTTCGCCGATTCGGGGTAAATCTTCATTTGAGTAACGACAGCATGTGCCAGGGTTTTCCATTGTGGATCAGAGTAGTTTAGGAACCATTGATCGGAGAGAATTTTTACAAAACATTGGGTCATGCATCGGCAAATCACTGGTTCCGACAAATCATACATTTTGTCGGCTACACCCATCTTCTTGAAATCTGCTATCAGAATATCCTTGACCTCGCGCACGCTCTTGCCAGCGTATGGACCGCAACTCTCCTTGAGAACTCCGCTGTGAAACTCTTTTTTGTAGAGTTCTTTTGTGGCTTGTTCTGCTTTGGGGTCTTTCTGGTCTTTTATACTCATTTTATCAACGATTTCCACAGCGGGGAAATCTCCGAAACCATCAACTTTGATAATTGAGATTGGCTTAATTTGTTTAACAATTTCTGGACCCAAACCGAATTGAGCAAGAGTTTCAGGCTTCTCTTGCAAGTCTCTGAGTGCAAGCCAATCATAAGGTGCATGTGCGGGAACGCTATAAACAACGCCAGTAGCTGTTTTAGGGTCCACAAACCACCCTGGCAAAATCGGAAACTTGAGCTTCGTAACCGGGTTTTCAAAAGTTTTGCCGATGAGTTCTTTACCCTTGAATTCACGTTTGACTTCAATTTTTTTTTCTTGTTCTTTTAGTTTTTCAGCAGCTTCCTTACTGATTACCCAGCTCTCTCCATTAACCGTGGCTTCGACATAGGTGGCATCTGGGTTTATCCACATGTTTGTTATGCCATAGATGGTTTCTGGGCGGAAAGTGGCGGCAGGCAAAACTGTGCCGTCATCTAAAGTGTATTTGATTAGTGTGTATTCTTCTGGGGTAACCCCTTCGCCGCTTTGGCGGTCATGGTCGCCCGTGGGACTTTTGTCTTTGGGACACCAAACCACCGGGTGAGTGCCTCGTGTTACATAGCCTTTTTCTTTGAGGTTCTTGTATTGCCACTCGATGAATTTCTGAAATGTTGGAGTTATGGTGGTGAATTCACGTCGCCAATCAACTGAGAATCCGATGCTTTTTGCAGCTAAGCGACCTTCGTTAGTATAATATTGAGCCATGTAGAGTGGGTCAACAAATTTTTGGAGTTCTGTTTCAGGTACTCCATCAACTTCTTTTAGGACTTTGATGAATGCTTCATCGCCTCTAGCGATACGTTGACTTGCTCCAAGGAGCGGTTGACCAGTCCAATGCCAGCCCCAAGGCCAGAGCACATTGTAGCCCTGCATACGCTTAAACCTCGCATAAGCATCCACGCGTGAAGCTGTAAAAGTGTGACCAACATGCAACGGGCCATTCATGTATGGGTACGGAAAAGTAACCATTACCTTCTGTCTTTCCAGGTCAGGGTCAGCCTCGAAAACGTGCGCAGCATCCCATTTGGCTTGCCATTTCTGCTCGATTTGCTTGGTTTGGCTCATGAAACCTGTTGATTAAGAAATTAGCTATTAAGAGTTTTGTTTTGATTAGGTACTGAGTTGAAATTATTTCGGGTATCTTTTTAAGAATTAGTTTAGAAATTGCAGAATTTTTTATCTATAGGCTAAAAAGTCAAATACGAAGAGCTTGCTAAGAATAGATTAGATTGGTAATGTCATCAAACGTAAAGATTATGAAAGATGTAATTGAACTCTTAGAAAACCGAGGTAAAGAAGCTGTAGAAGTATCAAAAGCATATGTTCTTAGGAAGAAAATTGATTACGAACCTCTTAATGAAGCAATAAAATATTTTATGAACGAATTCTGGTTTGATGTCCTACATCCGGCTTTAATTTCAATTGCGTGTGAAGCCGTTGGTGGAAATCCTGACGAAACAACGAATGTTGGTGCCGCAGTGGTGTTACTCGCAGGTGGCGCTGATATTCATGACGATATAATAGATCAATCAACAATTAAAGAACCCATGCCAACAGTTTTTGGCAAGTTTGGGCGGGATATTGCGACATTGGCCGGTGATATACTTTTGACTCAAGGATTATATCTGCTTCATGACGCATGTGAAAATCATTCAAAAGGAAATAAACGAGAGATTTTGGATTCAATTCTTGGAGCATTTTATGAGATTTGTGCTGGTGAAGCAAAAGAAGTAAGTTTTAGAGGTAAACTTGATATTCCAAAAAACATTTACTTGGACATTATTAGACAGAAAGTGGCTGCTGCAGAAGCAACAACCCGAATTGGCGCCATCATAGGTGGAGGCTCGAAAGAGGAAATTGACTTATTAAGTCACTACGGTCGAACCTATGGGTTGTTATTGGCTTTGAGGGATGAATTTATAGACGTTTATGAACCAGATGAGCTTTCCAACAGAGTTAAGAAGGAATGTCTACCTCTCCCAATTCTTCTTGCTTTACAAGATAAATCGAGGGGTCCTTTGATTCTTGAATTATTAAAAAAGGAAATGACAGAAGAAACAATTGAATCGCTTGTAAATTTAACAATAGATTTTGAGGAAACCCGCGCATTAGTTAATGAAATGGTACAATTGACCGAAAAAGAAATAGCCAATATATCTCAAATAAAACACTGTAACAGTATTCTTGAGTCACTGTTGAGAAGCACTTTAGAAGATCTCTAACAAAGAGTCAACTATGAAATTGAATAAAAAGAAAAAAATAAAGAAAAACACTTAACCCCAATATTTCCTGATTGGTCTTAATGGTTTACTGCGCATTCTGAAGTCTTCTCCTTTCACTTTCTCTGTATCTCTGTTGTACAGATGAGCTTAAAAGATTTGTGGTCAATATTGTTTTCAAATCTTGTTTTAACATTCTAAATACTTATCTTCTGAAACAACAAAACAAAAAGGGAAGTTGATGTTCAAAAGACCGTTCAGTCTATCTTGGCTTTCGACAAGAGCCGTCCTAATTAGTATTGTGTTAGTTGTTAGTGCGTTTGTTTGGTATGCTACAATATTATTCACTTTAATGGATGTTATAGGATCAGTTGGACAATCATATATTTTTACCCAAGAAGTGCAAATTCTTCTTTGGGTTATCCATTTTTCAGGTGTAATTTTTTCAGCCTTACTCGGATCGTTTCTATCAAGAAAAATAGAACGGACAAAATTTCTCACGATATGGATAACTCTAAGCGTAGTTTCATCGCTAATGCTATTTCTATTAAACACTTCAAGTTTTCTTATCCTCAGTTTACTTGTTTTACTATTAGGCATATCTCTGGGAATAGGAATGCCTGCTGGTATGAGCTATTTTTCAGATTACATACCTATTGAAAAACGTGGTAGAATTGGTGGGGTAACATTGTTTATAAGCGGAATAGGCATATTCTTTTTTGCTGCTTTACCGTTTACTAATGCGCTGCTTCTAGGAACCTTACTTGCAGTATGGCGATTGCTCTGCCTTGTTGTTTTCTTGGCGTTTCAAATCTCAATTAAAAACACTACCTACTAAAAATGGTTCTTCTTATAAGTCCATAGTCGGGCGGCAATCTTTTCTCACCTATTTCGTACCATGGACTATGTTTTCGCTCATCAATTATCTAGCTGCACCACTAATTCCAACTGGAGATTCCTCAAATATTCTCTTTTTAATAAAGACAGTTTTTCTTGGAGTGTTCGCCATTGTAGGCGGGTTATTGATGGATTCATTTGGACGCAAACGAATAACTATTGCTGGATTTGCCATGTTGGGTTTGTCATCTGCTGTTTTAGGATTTTTAGGAGACCAAGGTTTATACTTTAGCTCAGTTTTAGAGGGGGCTGCGTGGGGGATCCTGTTGTCGCTCTTTTTGCTGATTTTATGGGGTGATTTAAGTCACGGCAATTCAACTGAAAAATATTACGCTATAGGAGTCGCTCCCTTTTTCATTTCAAAACTCCTTGAACTGACGGTAGGTAATTTCATAAGTAGTAAACTATTGGCAGCCAACGCTCTATTTACATTCACAACTTTTTTCCTGTTTTTAGCCATTTTGCCCTTAGTTTATGCTCCTGAGACCTTACCAGAAAAAGTCATGAAGGATAGGGATCTTAAAAGCTACGTTGAGAATGCAAAAAAGAAAGCCCAAAAACAATCAAACATAGAAAATAGAAAGAAGAAACCGCGAGACGCCAAAGATACCGAGAAATACGAAGATGCGGTAAAACTAGCGGAAAAATACTATTAAGCCAGATAGATATTGATTAGCGTTCATGTTCTTCCACGTGATACTCACATCGGAATGCAACTTACAGTGCAAATACTGTTTTGGCGAGAGTCTAGACGATTTTGACGAAGACTTCGGTGAAGACATAGAAGTGGATTATGATTTACCCCGCAAAATTAACTATGATTTGGATATGCTCAAGGAGTTTTGCTGCAAAGATCCGGAGTGCGTTTTAACTTTCTATGGTGGGGAACCTTTGCTTGAGCTAGATAGGCTAAGGCAAATCATGGATAAAGTTGAGCCTAAGCATTTTATGATTCAAACAAACGGTTTGCTCCTTGACAAGTTGGAGCCAAAATACGTTAACCGCTTCCACACGATCCTTGTTTCTATAGATGGACAAGAACCCTTAACAGATTATTATCGGGGAAAAGGCACATACCGCAAAGTCATCGACAACCTCAAACTCATCAAGAAAAACGGTTTTGCTGGAGAATTAATTGCTCGCATGACCATAATGGAGCAAACAGATCTAAACAAGCAAGTCCGATGGCTCTTGAATAATGATGAGTTATCTTTTTCGTCAATCCATTGGCAGCTTAACGCGGGATTCTGGGGAAACGATTACCAGAGACGCAACTTTGAGGAATGGACAAAAACCAGCTACATTCCGGGTGTTCGGGATCTTGCGCGTTTTTGGGTTGACCAGATGCAGGAGAAAGGTGTAGTGTTGAACCTGTATCCGTTGCTGGGTATTGCTGAGTCGCTTTTGCATGAAGACAAAAACGTTCTGATGCGCTGTGGGGGTGGCTGGATAAACTACGCAATCCAAACCGACGGCTACATAATTCCTTGCCCAACCATGTGGGGTATGAAAAAATATTATTTAGGCCACATCAAAGATACGGACCCACTTAAGCTAAAACAACTGTTTGTTAACGAAAAACCATGCAACAAATGCTCAATTCTCGGCCTATGTGGAGGCAGATGCCTATATACCAACATTACAAAACGATGGACAGATGAGGCTTATAGCAAAGTCTGCTATACTGTTGAGCAACTCATTGAGACTGTGAAAGATGAGATGCCAAGAATCCAAAAACTTTTAAAGAATAAACAAATTAGGCTTGAAGATTTCGATTACTTGAAATACAATGGATGCGAAATTATACCATAGCTTTTGAGGTTATCCATTATATGTCATTTCCTTTTTCTGAACAATTTATGTCCTTCTATTTCAGCGTGAAACTCAAACCCGACTTCCATTAATTTAATTGCGTCTTCCATTGTATCTGCAACTTTAACAGTGAATTGGTCGTTTGCATCTCCGATATACAGCATTTCTTCGAGGTGAATGTAGCTTTCTGTCGATGTAATGCATTTGTGTCCTAGAATCATTTTGACGTGTCAGAGAATCTTTAGTTTTATATTGTTCAGTTGTTGCATTCCAGTGTCGAAAGTTATGGAAATGAATCAGCATTAAGTTTGGGTTAGCTATGCGTTTTGCTATGTTCCGTTTCTCCTAACTAATATCAGTAAACCTTCTTTTTTACAAATTGGTATTCATTGTCAATCAGCATTAACTAATTAATTTTATATACACCAATTACATAACCCATTACCCGTTGGCGGGCAATCACTCAAAAGATCGCCTTGCCAAACATAAAATATAGGAAAGGAAAAAAAATTATGAAACAAAGAAACAAGAAATTGATTGCTTTAATTGCTATAATTATTATGGTGACAATATTAGCTATAGAAACTGGACCAAATATTTCGGTAAATGCTGCTGTAAACAAATACAAATCCTATCCTTACGTTAACGTAGGTATGAGTACAATCGGCATAGGGCAAACTGAGTTACTTGTCTTCTGGACTGCTGACATGCCAGTAGACATTGGCGAAATCACTTCCCAATCCGGTAGAGCTGCATGGTATAATGTAGAATTCATAGTTACTGATCCAGATGGTCAAAACAAAACTATAGTAATTCCAATATCTGACGCAATCGGCAGCGGATGGACGAATTACGTGCCTGAAACCGTTGGAGTCTACTCAGTGCAAGTTCACTTCCCAGCTCAATGGAGAAACTCAACTGCAAATCAATACTACTATTCTGAAGCTTGGAGTCCACCTGTTTCTTTCACTGCACAAACCGAGCAAATGCCCTCTTATGCTGTGTCTCCTCTTCCAGATGGATATTGGAGCCGCCCAATTAATCAAGCTGCCAGACAATGGTATGTTCTCGGCGGAAACTGGCTAAGTGGTGCTCATGAACAACCAGCAGGGGCGGCCGGCGGTACCACCTCGCGATGGGTTGAAGGTATCGGACCGGAAAGTGCTCACATACTATGGTCAAAGCCATACTATCTCGGTGGTCTCACGGAAGGACGGTTCACAGAAGGATACCAAACTGGACACTACCAAGGAATGAGTTGGACAGCAATAGTCATGAACGGAAAAATATTCTACTCTCCTAGAGATGACGCACACACAACAGCAGGATACGTTGTCGTTGACTTATACACAGGCGAGACACTAAAATACGTAAATGATACAATGCCCTCAATTGGTCAAATATACCAGTATGACTCAGGTAATCAACACGGCGGATATGCATATCTTTGGCAAACATCCGGTGTTACCTTACCGGCAACAGTTTCAGTTGTTTTTGCAACCGAATACGCCAACTATACAGTAGTCCGCGACCTAGCTCCTCAGACATTAAATGCTTCTGAGGTAAATGCTGGCACTCTATGGAAGATGATCGATGCATATACACTGCAGACAGTCTGCTATATTGCAAACGTCTCCTCAGGCGGTACAGCTGTCTACGGCAAAGACGGAAGCATACTACGCTACAACATGGTTAACATAGGAACTACAACAGCACCCAACTACTATATACAGATCTGGAACTCTTCTGCAGGAACCATGGTTTCCAGCCAAACCGGAACAGGATATTGGCAATGGAGGCCATCAGGGGGAACCTTCGGAGGAACTAACCCATATGCAGCAGGAACCGCTAACCACAACACTGTACACGATGGACGTGACTTCTACAGCTTGAATGTATCAATACCGAGCCCATATGGACCACGAAATGCAATTGTCAACCAAACCGGTAGCATCCAATGTGTTCGACAAGACGAATACATGGTCATCGGAACTGCAGGACAGAACAATGAGAACGGAGTCGTTCCAGGCTACATGCTATGTGTTAGCTTAGAACCCGGAAAGCAAGGTACCAAACTATGGGACATAACCTATACCCCGCCATTCGCATCACTAGTAGGCAACGTAAGTATTAGCCTTACTGCTGTGTTTCCAGAGGAAAAAGTCGTTTGCTTCGAATCCACTAAACTGTTAAAACGATGGGGCATAAGCCTAGAAACTGGCCAACAAATATGGGAATCCCCAACAGAGGAACAAAACAACTACTACTCAATGCTAGACAACTACTATGATGGCAAACTCCTAACCTTCGGATTTGGCGGACAGGTCCGAGCAATTGATGTCAAGACAGGCGAAATCATGTGGATGTTCAATGCTACTAACATCGGCTCTGAATCGCCATATGGTATGTACCCAATCAACGTATTCGCCATCGCTGACGGCAAAATCTATACTCTCACAGGCGAACACTCAATCAGCCAGCCACTGTATAGAGGACCAAACATACGCTGCATCAACGCTACTGACGGAACGGAGATTTGGAACTTACTCGGATTCGGCGCAAATGGTGGAGCAAGCCTCAATGGACAATACATGCAAATGGCAGACGGCAAAGTCTTAGGCCTCAACTTCTTTGACAACAAGATCTACTGCATAGGTAAAGGAAGCAGCAAAACCACAGTCTCGGCACCACAAGTTATCCCAACATTAGGATCTAGCGTGATGCTCACTGGCACAATCACTGACGACACACCAGGCGCAGGAAGCCGCAACACCAACGACATTATGGACTTCGTCCTTAAGGGCACACCAGCAATATCTGACGAAGACCAAGGTCGATGGATGGAATACCTATTCATGAACCAAATAAAACCGGCAGACGCGAAAGGCGTTGAAGTCGATTTAGCCGCTATTGATCCTAACGGCAACTACATTTCAATTGGCACCGTAACATCTGATGCAAATGGCAACTACGGAATTCCATTCACTCCAGAAGTCCCAGGCACATACCAAATCATCGCCAAATTCGATGGATCCAAAGCATACGGCTCATCATCAACAACTACCTACCTAGCTATAGGTGAAGAAGCACCCGCACAGCCAACACAGCCACCTCAACTATCTCTACCTCCGACTGAGATGTACTTTGCAATCTCAACTGCAGCAATAGTAATTGCAATCGCAATAGCCACAATCGTAATAGTGTTAATTCAAAGAAAACGACCATAAAAGCCAAACAACATAAAAAATTTAACCCCTTTTTTATTTTTTCAATCTGCTTTAACCAGAGATAATCAAAAAGAATCGCATATCAAAAACGTTATCATATTTAAATAACATAAAAACCAAACAACATGAACCTAAGAACCGCAAACTATTACTGATTTGATATCTCCTCTTGGACTACCTAACTAAAAATTAAGTTTAAATTCCTTGCCGCCATAAAGCGAGGTATTCCACTTTGTCAATTGACAGTTATTGAAGGAAGTCATATGCGTAAAAGAAGCATAGGCATAATTGCCACCGCAATAATGGTCTTAATACTTTCTTTCTCCGCAGCTGCCTACGTAAACCACAACGACTCGCAACCAAACACAAACAACACAACCAATCCAGCAAACAACACCCCAACCCCGACAACAACGGAAAGTACAACAACTCTTAAACCAAGTATTTCGCCAACCCCATCACCGTCTCTCATAGCTACTAATGCACCTTCAATTTCTCCAGCCCCTATCTATTTACTTCCAGACGCCGTTAAAATAAACTATCAAGAGAGCGGCAGAAGCTACAATAAAGATACAAACAAAACACAAATAACTCTCCAAATCGAAGTGATCTCAGACTTCACCACCCGCAGAACGTTCATTTTATATCGAAAAAAGCTTTTATTTGAAAACAAATAACCAACCATTATCAACTATGGATAGCAATTCCACAGAAGAAATATTACTTAATGAAGACCGTAAGCAAGCAACCGCCATCACATTTAATATAACAGGCAATTACACTGGCAACAGCTACGAGTTAACGTATAATGACCCCCCAGACTTGCTATTCGTTTGGAAAAAACTCTAAGGTCATAATTGTTATGTGCTGGTCAAATCCTGTCTTAGATAAGGTAAAATTCCTGTGCCTCATCAATAAAGTTTGATGTGGGGTTTTTACTGATCTAATTCCCCGCTCCAGAGGTTTAACCCTGTCAACATTAACCAAACAAGAAGCCTCCAAAAAAAGAAGGAAAAATGTGTGGAGAATGGTGACCTCACCACAGAAAACGGGTGCGAAATAATCCCTAGCTTTTGAGATTATCCTATAATATCTCATTTCTTTTTCTGAATAATTTATGTTATATGCAATTTAATCGCAAAAATGGCAGCTAAATCATTGGAACAGTTGAGAGAACTCGCAACTTATCGTCTGAGAAAAACTAAGAATGCAAAGTCAACATTAACCTTAATGTTGATCGAAGAGTAACCTCTTTGGAGAATTTTAGCGGTCATAAAATAGATAGTAGGTTAATCATCAGTCTACCAAAATGTGCCATATAATCATTAATCATTAAGAAAAAAAAAAAGAAGGATATTGATTAGTTAGATGTTTTATGGTCGTTTCTTGATTGTCAGCAGTATTATAATGCCTACTATAGCAATTGCAATGATTATTGCCACGCCTGTGCCGAGAATGTACATGTCAGTTGGAGGTTGAGCAGCTATCGGTTCTGGTGTTGGTGTTGCCGGAGATGGATCTACCATAAAAGCAGTTTCTGCATGTGATGGCCAGTACGATTCTGAGCCTGGGAATGTCGCAATAACAGTGTATTTGCCGTCAATGTCTGGTTTCCAGTCATAACTATAGTATCCGTTTGCGTCACTGATTGCTGTTCCAATGGGTCTGAGGTTGCCATTAGCGTCGATAACTTCTAAATTAATGGTTACGCCAATTGCATTTGTAGGTCTTGGCTGGTTCATATAGACATATTCCATCCAAGGAGTCATACTTTCGTCGGAAACCACTGGAACTCCGTTTGGAAATCGTGCTGCTTGTTCGGTATTGGTTGTGCCAGTTGAGATGTCTGTTACTGTTCCTTCTATCAAAACGCTGTCGCCGCTTACTGAAACTTTCGGTGATGCTGTCGTTGTCAAGGCGCTTGGTCCTTTGCCGAAAGAGTAGATTCTACCATCGTATCCGTTGAATACTGTGTATTGACCGTCTGCAATAGCAAAGTCTACCCACCAGCCCTGAATACTCCAGACGCCTTTTCCAGTTGTAGCGTTAATAACATGCAAACGTTCGCCCTTGTATAATGGATCGTTAGCTGAGTGTTCACCTGTCGCAGCGAAGACTTTTCCATCAGCAATTCCCATTCCCATGTAGATACCAAGGAAGAAGGGATATGTGCCATAGGGAGTCTGCAAACCAGCGTCGCCAGAGTAGTATTGCCACAGTAAGTCTCCTGTTGATAGGTCATATGCCATCATGTAGCCGTCGTATGCTCCGACATATAAAATGCCGTAAGCGCTATCCATGGGCCAACCTGAAGTATAACTTCCCCAATCACTAGCGTTGCGCGTAGGAGTGTAATACTTTACTTTTCCATTGTTTATGTCGATAGCTAAGACTTGCATTGTTTCTTTCTTATAATTGAGGTATACTCCGTTAGCACTGTCAAGGTGTGCTCCTCCACCGCCTCGCCATATGCCTGGGTCTTCAATTAATTGGTGGTTTGTTTCCCACATTTTTTGGCCGTCGCTAGCCCTTATGCCTGTTAAGTAGACTGTTGGTGGTGCTGTTGTGGTGTTTACTGATCTTGCAATTATCCAGTTGCCGTCGTTTTCGCCGCCGTTAGTGCCGAAAGAGTAATCTCCTGATAGATATTGGCCTGCAGAGTTTTGCGGTCTAGGTATAAGGACTGAGTAAACTATTCCAGCAGTTCCGTTATATGCTGTTGTTCTTGAGGGTGTCCATGAAGTGGCGCTTCCAGTGGGTTTCACAGTTTGATAGAAACTCCATTTAGTCAAATTGCCCGCGGTAAGAGTGTATATGTAAAAGTCGTTAGTTATGCCTTCACGGGTTGCATTTGTTATTATGGCGCCTCCTGATGGAGTACCTGTAATGTTAAAGACGTTTTCTCCGTTGCGTGGGTCAAAGAAGCTCATTGTAGTACCACTGCGTGAAATCAAAAAGTCCATTGTTCCATGTGCGTTTTCCCAGTGATTTGAAAATGAAAAGGCACAAGTTAGCGTGTAATCGGTTCTTCGGAATAATTCTTTTCCGGTTGCCAAGTCATAACAGACATAGCCTAGTGTAGTTGCGGGTCCAACTCTTGTGTTTGTGTAGAGTTTTCCATTGAGAACTATCGGAAGGAATTTGGCTTGGTAGGATTCTCCAGTGTAATAGCCGCTTTCTCCAGCTTCTCCTCCAACTACTCCTCCATTTTCATAAACATTTGCCCATAGTATGTGTGCTGTATTTGGCGCTGTTCCATATTCTTGGAAGTTAGTCCAGTATCTACCTTGAGAGCCACCCATCCCCATTTTTAGCCAGTTGCTTGTCAGATCAGCCCATTGTATGTTTGAGGCATCAATGGGGCGAGTCCAGTATTCAGTTGGAAGAGGAGTCTCCACCCAATTTGGTATTGGATCTTGTTGAGCTACAAAGGTCGCTGGTCTTGTTGTTGCGGGTTTGAAAGATACGTTAGTTTTGAAGAATTCAACGTTTGCAAATGATTCACCAGGGTAGGAAGCAATTACTGTGTATGTGCCGATTTTGGTGGGGACATAACTAAAACCTATTGTGCCTAAAGAGTCAGTTTCTCTAAATGTTTTGCTTTCTTCTATTCCGTCAGGGTCAGTGATTGTGACAACATAGTTGTGATAGCGTGGGAATCTAAGCAACCCTTGACCTGCACTGAGATTTGAAGCGATGTAAGTGCTTGGATTAACGTTAGCCCAAACAACAATTTGTGTTGTTTGACCAATCCCTATTCTACTAGGTCCAGCGGCAGCATTTAGTGTAAATTGTCTTTCAGTTACTTGTGAGTTTACTGTTGGTGTTGCAATGAATATCATCAGAACGATAGGTATTAGTGTTATAATACTTAGCAGTCGTTTGTTGATAGATTGTTTCATCTTTTGCCAGTTTTTTTGAAATCGAAATAATGACATTTTCATTTGCGTATTTTTCATTTTTTTTCCTCTAAATGTTGTTTAGATAGGCATTTGGTTGCCTATCTCGTAAACCAGCATCTTCTCAGCTAGTTATATATTAGATTTTTGAATATTCAAATCTAAAGACTAAGCCTGAACCGTTCATAATATAAACGCATAAAAGCCGTCAAATTGAATAAAAGAGGTATGAAGAAACCACTCGTTGTTGCCTGTTGTGTTATCGTAGTCTGCAGCCTCCTCACAATCTCGATTCTGCTAATGCCCTCGGCGCCTTCTGACGATGAGCTGCAAACATCTGTACAACCAACACCCCAAACCACCGCTCAAAAAACCCCGCAACCTACACCCACAAGTACAGTACAACCAATAGATCCCGAATTACAACAAGCAATAAAAAAAGCAATTAACTATTTGAAACAGACCCAAGACCCTATGGGTTTGTTAATGCTTAATGTAATTTACCGACAGTTCCACATAGTAGAATTCAACGATTCACTACAACGTTACGACCAACTACTAGTTTCCAACCCAGACCCATGGTTGCGAATATTCCGTCGCATAGCAGACTATAACAATTCTGCCGTCCAACCAGAGGATTTCAATTCGGTGACAGACCAACTCGACCACCTCACGGTTCCGGCCCTTTACTCCGACAGAAGAGGGCTACCCGACGATTACCTGTCCCAGCTCACAGAAGCTATGAACATGGGTTCTTTTTATGCGGAACACTCCAGTAATAGTGGAAGCTACTTGCTGACACATGCGTTGCTGGCGACCATATGGCTACAAAACAACCACTGCAGCCTCCAACTACCAAAAGACTTCACAAGTACCCTCTACCAAAAGAACGCAGCATTAATCGGCGACGGTTCACAAATCGACGACATTGAACTCGAAGCTGCCGCCTTCCTCTACCAAGCTGGGCAAGGCAACCTTGTTAACCCTGACTTCACACAAAAATTTGTGCAAAATATCATAGCAGCGCAGTCTACCAACGGCGGCTGGTCTGCAACAGCAGATACTCCCGACAACACAAACTGGCACCCTTCAGTTCTGGCACTTATGATTTTGCTGCATATTCAATATCCAGCAGCATCGTATCCACCAATGATAGCTCCTGCACCAAGTTAACGCAGATTAATTATGCAAGTGGAACCGAAAGACTACCCAGATGGTAAACCCCAACAGATAATGACTTAGGTAACCTACGCATGTTGAGATTGCCTTTTTTAGGGTTTCTTGAGATACACAAATACAATTGACGATATGTAAGCAATAGAATTAGGTACTTAGAGATAAACTCGAAACACAATCAAGCGAAAAAGACAGATACGTCATTGACGCCCTATCTCATTGAAGATTTTTTTAGATGTTATTCCATCGGTACCTATGATTGATTTAGCAAGAAGTGATAAGTAGTTGCTATGCTGTAAGTTATGCTCAGATTATTTTGACTATCTAAGTGAAGTATTGGAACCGTTTATTGATAGCTAAAAAATATATTGTTTCTCTGCTTAAGCGTGCGTTGTCTAATATGGGTATTGTATGTTGGACGTAACCCGCCTTAGGGCTTAGTAGTTTCTTACTACTCACTCCACTCATTTTATATTCCTATTTTTGTATTGTTGACTTCTAGTTATAGGCTTTTGGAATCAATGGTTCTTCGTTTTCTAATATAAAGTAGCAGGAAAATAATGACTGCCAACAAGAATGCAATCACTATAAGTGCTATTGAATTTAACCAATAATTAGTAGCTATGCTTTGACTCGAAGTTGGAGTAGCTGATATTGAAGGAGTTGGAGTTGTATTTGTCGTGGAACTGGGCTGCAATGTTGGCTTCAGAGTAGCCGAAGGGGTTATTGATGGAGATGAACCAACGGACCAGACATTTGATCCTGTGAGCTTTATGGTCCAACTTAAAGCTGCGACTGCTGAGTCAGTGCTTTGTGGGATTGAACAAATGTATTCCACAAGCATTCCAGTTTCCTTGTCAAAATACAAATCTCCTTTTGGCAAATGATGACCAAAGTCCGCAACTGTAACGTGATTTGTCATCCTGCTGCCATCAGAGTAAGCTACTGGCACAGTTTCACTGATTATATATGAACGTGCATCGTCATCTGCTGGAAATGGATACAGCGAGTCACCACCACTTAGACCTGAAGGAAAAACCAAGAAGTCACCTCCTCTACCATCCAAATAAGTACCGCCTCTAAACGGTCCACTAGTTGATTCAGTTCCATCGTTAAAATGAAACACCATGCTGTAATCAACAAAACTAGTATTTACAATAGTGGAAATTGTTAGCTTAAACCATTCTAGACTATCATACTGCAAATAGAAAGCGCTCGCACTCTCGCTTGGACCTCCTGAAACAAGGGAAAGCTGAGAACTATAAGTAAATTCATCTCCAATTTTAACCCCTATTGGAGTTTGAGAAGTGCCTATCTGAGCAGTTGAAGTCCAGATTATTGAAAAAAATAAAAAAAAGAAAAAAGAAGTAAATAAAACAATACACACAACTCTTCTTTTCATATCTCTTTCCACATTCCATTTTGTCTTGATGAATTTAGTTTTAAGGTTTTTCTATCTCAACCTTTAATGACTCCGAGTATTTCCCTTGGTTAGTGTACGCTATTTGTTTCTTTACTAAGTTTAATCCTCATGTTCTTGTTGTAACTATCTAGTTATAAACTTTTTCAAATTTGACGTTGGTAGGTGTTTCCCATCCTCGCTATAGAAGGTAAAACATTAGCACACGCAACCCACCTTCTTTCTTAATGCAAGCTTGGAGTTATTTGAACAATCGGTTCCAACGATTGAACTTCTTAGAGCGTTTTCCTGAGCAAGTTTTAATTATTTATTTCAGCCCCATAAGCAAAGCGTTTAGAACTTAGAAATTTTCAAACCCTCGACAGCATGCGTTTAGAAGCTTTTTCATTTAGGGTAAATCTACTCTGCTCATTCTATCTTTTAAGGATCCTATGTATGTGCTGAACTGTATTAGAATTTATAAGGTAATTACTTTTTCAAAAAAGTTCTTTTCTAACTTATCAACTGGTTTTTTTTCGGTTTGTTTTGAGCGTTCTCTTCTCTATTGTTTTTTAGACTAAAAAAGGGGAAAGTGGATTTTTTAGCACTTTCGTTGTTATGGTTTTTTCCTGATAATGAACAATCCGACTATGACTATTGCAATGATTATAGCGATTACTCCAGCTGCCATGTAGGTCATTAGGTCTGAGGTTGTTACCAGGTTTGGTTGAGGTGCTGCGGTTGGTGCTGTTGTTGGTCCTGCGTCTGTTACACCCATGTATGTTGTGGCTGATGAACTACCATAGGATGCGGATCCATCGAATCTAGCGATGATCTGGTATGTGCCTGGAACTTCTGGAATGTACTGAAGTCCATAGTTGCCGTTTATGTCAGTTGTGGTTGTGCCGATGGAGATCAAGTTGCCGTTTGGATCGATGGCGCTTAAGCTAACATCAACACCTTTCGCATCCGCCGGGTATACCTGTTGCATGAATAGGTATTCCATCCACCTGCTCATGTCTTCATCAGATATTGCCGGAGTGCCCTTGAGGGTGAAATCGATTTTGTCATTGGTGGTACGCCTGCCAGTAGGAGTGTCGTCGGTGACTGTTCCCGTGATCATTATGCCAGAACCCAGTGTTGGAAGAGTTTGCGGGGCAGAGACTGTAGTAGCGCTTAAGCCCTTGCCGTAACAGTATATCATGTTATCCATGCTGTTGCTACTTACTAGTCGACCGTCTGCGATGGCTACGCCACCACCGAAGTCTAATATGCTCCAGATTTCTGTTCCGTCTGTGGCGTTGATACAGCGTAAGTTTGGACCGCGGATTATTGGAATAGTGTACGAGTGCTCCCATGAGGTTGTGTAAATCTTGTCGTCACTGATTGCTGCTACTTGCATTGGGTAATTTCCGTAGGGGGATTCGCTGCCGATGCCTAAAGCGTTGTAGACCCATGCTTGTTCTCCTGTCTTAGCATCAAAGGCTGTAAATGTTCCTTGGTAGCCACCATAGATGATGACTTTTCCATTAATTACGGCAACGCTCTGACCATAGAAGTTGTATTGGTTCGCGGCTGCGTAAGCTTCATCTGTTTCCCATAGCTTTTGACCTGTGTACAAGTCGTAGACCCACCATTTGAGCTGCTTTACTTCTGAGAACACCATTATGCCGTCTTCCGGATACACGCCATTCAAGGTAAATCCGCCTGTGAACATTCCTGCTGATGTGATGTTTTTATCTAAGTCAACGAATGGTGGAGTAAAGGTGGTTGCCCAAAGCTGCGTGCCTTTATTTTCTGGTTTCAGACTAATACCCTTCATCCATCCTTGTACAACTCCAGCTTTGTCGTTTCGTCCTTGAGTTCCAACAATCATTAGATCATCTTGACGGATAGCGCGAACTGTGCCAGTTTCGTTGAGAACACTGTTAAATGGACCTATTATGTTGGGTATTGAGAAGTTCTGCGAATAGAAGAGGTTGCCATCATGCACGATGTTCCAGTCCATAGTCATAGGGTTAAAGAAGTCACCTGTTCCAAAGTACGGATTTTCTGCTCCGAAATCACCGCCTGCAGGTCTCCACTGCCAGTAGCCTGTTCCACTTTGACTAGCAACCATAGTTCCAGCTGAAGAATTCCATACTGTGCAGAAATAGTTGGGGTTCGCGGTAGTTCCTTTGTTGACTAGGTTATAGTAGAGTATGCTTCCATCTTTGCCATAGACGTTTGTGCCGCCTGTGGAAACGTTGGCTATGTAGCATATCCCATTTCCTGTATGTGCGTCTTTCATTTGCCAAATAGTATCAGTGACCAACGATGTTGTAGTTCTATTCAACTTATATGGAATTCCTGTCCTGATTACGCTCAAGTTTCCAGCTTGGATCGCGCGGGCTACTGTGACAATCTGTGGCAATTGGATAGGGGTGCCGGATGAACCAAAGAAGGAGGAAGTTACGCCAGTATCCCATAGATATGAGAATGTTCCATGTTGATTAGGAGATTCGTATTGATATATTGAACCCATAGCGGGCTTTGTTGCATTCCAGTCGAGGAATAGTGTTTCACCTGTATATAGATCAATTATTTCATAGCCTTTGCTGCCATGTGTAGTATAGCGTGGGGTCCAGTGAATTTTGCCATCAAGAATTATTGTTGGACTAAACTCGACACCTTGATAGTGTGCGGTGTGGCCTGCGGTATCGCCGAGTCGTTCATCTGTAAGACCTCCGGTAAAGAATGGCTTTGACCATAGTATGTGAGCGCTTTCTGGGGATGAGCCCCAAGCGTAAGTGCCGATGTTGCCTCCTGAACTGCCTAAAGGCCATACGTTCGCGGCACCTCCGAGCCAGTTGCCCGATTCCGTGTACCATTGTCTGGATGCGCCGCTTATTGGGCGAGTCCAGTAATCGTTTGGAAGAGGCGACTCAATCCATGGTTGTGTAGCTTCTGCAGAAACCTCGAAAGTCATTATTGGGCTAACGGCGGCTGTATAGATATAATGGTCCCCTGCAACGTAAGTACTTCCACCTGAAGCTATTGTAGTTTTAAGTTCTTTATCAGTACGGGGGAAGATAGCTTGTACTCTATATGTGCCGACTTTAGTGGGAGTGTATGTAACCCAGTTTGCGCCGACTGGATCGCTAAAGGGCATATCAACGGTTGTCGTCTCATTGTCAGGATCCCAGACTTTTACTTGCATACCATACCACCCAGCTCTACCGGTTGGTGAAGAAACTACACCTAATATTTCGCCAGTATCTGGGGGCATTTCCTGAGTCCAAGCGACAAGCAACATTTGTTCACTGACACCGACACCGCGGGGTCCAGCGCTAGTGCTAACGTAGACATAGGAATAGAAGTTTCTTGTAGCTGCATCCGCTGCCGGTAAAGCAGCAAGAGGAACAACAAAAGATAACATTAGAAACAACGCAATCAAAGTATTCATATTTTTCTTTGTGAATTTCATGTTTTTTCCTTTCCTAAATTTCAGTGAGTGCCAATATGAAAGGTATAGGTATTTATCATTTTCCATTATTCTGTTCAATGAACTATAAAAGTAGAAAAATATTATAATATGAGTATATTAAAGAAGTTATAAGGGTTTATTATACGATTTTGTATCTCTTGAGATATGTTAATTAAGCGGATTTAAAAGAAAGGTAAGATTTAATGATTCAAATAATTGATCCATTAAACGCAAAAATTCTAAAAGATTTGCTCAAAGACGGTCGTAAGACATTCACACAAATCGCGAAAGACTGCAACACATCAAAAGACGTTATCACAAAACGCTACAAACAAATGAGAAAAGCAGGCATCATCGTTGGAGCAACCGTACATAATAGCCCAGCCTGCTATGGAGCCAACCTCGTTGCAGGTATCTACCTTAAAATTAAACCCAACAAAGAAAAACAAGTGCTTGAACTTGTCTATAAAATTCCGCAATTTCTCTATGTTTACAATATTGGTATTCACCCAGGGTTAGCGGCTTTATTAATTATGAAAAATATAGAGGAAATGGAAGAAATTAAAAAATTAATCAAGAAAATGCCATACATTTTAGGATTCGAAATAATAGTTTTGTTAGGTATAAGAACCAGTCCAGAAAACTTATCAATACTCTCTATCCAAGATGACCCTATAGAAAAAGATAAGATAGTAATTCGAAAAAGAAAAACTACAATTGACAGATTAGACACCGAAATTATTGAAAAACTGGCAATTAATGGCCGTGCAACTTTTAGAGAAATTTCTAAGGAACTAAAAGTATCAACTGATACGATTTCAAAGAGATATGCAAAACTTAAACAAAATGGGGACCTTAAAGTCGTAATTCAAATTGACCCGACAAAAATAGGATACAGCGCTTTCGCCATATTTAATTTAGCTTTTTCGGAAGAAAATTCACCTAACCATATACTGGACCTTGCCAAAATTCCGGATGTTAACCTTGTAATTAAAACTAGCGGCAATTTTGATTTTATTCTAAGTTTGATGATATGTAATATACAACAGTTAATAGCTGTCCAAGAACAAATCGCCGGCATGCCTGGTTTGATAGATATGCAAATAACCTTGGGAAGATTGTTCAACGTTTGGCCTCTTCCCAGAGAGTTCACATCAACATTCTAGCAAAGATGCCTCTTCCGTAGTTGCCATTTGTATGTTAACTTTAGTCAAGTGTGATCAGATTATTTTGAGGTTCGCTTAAACTAGAACACATATTTTGACGATAACGCAAAATATTGTTCAATCCTAATCTTTTAGTAGTGCTACTATTAATGGAAAAGGAAGCAGTTTACGCTTAACACTGTAGCACCTGAATTATTTCTAGAAGGAATTGCTATAGTGTGACATAATCATGAATATTTGTATTAATCAATTTTCGATTAATTCTTTACTTGAGCTTCTTCATTTTGGATTGATCTTTGCCAGCGAAGCTGAATCTGAACTCTTCTAATGTGACCTTGTTTTTCCAATGATATTAGGCTACGATGGACAGAAGCATATTCTTTTGATTTATACTCAATAATTTTGCCGAAAATCATCTCGGCAATTTCCTTGGTTGTCATGTTAGGTTTTATCGCTAGCATTTCCAAAATTCTCTTTTGATTTTTAGACAGACCAGCCAAATCCTACATCACGCTCCTAATAATTTCTATTGTCGACAGAGCTAATCGCGAGGGTGAGCTATAACTGCAATTCTCAGAGTTGTAATATATCAAAACATAACACGTTATGGAGTTACGATAGGAAAATATTCAAGTTGACTTTTCGATTGTCCCTTCTTTGGGTTTTAGCCTTCAAAGTAGCGACTTACAAATGAAAATAATAGGCATCGCATTGATAATTAATTCCCGAAAAACAAAACCCTGATCTTGTTCTTATTAATCTCAAACAAAATCAAGAACCGATTATGAGACTATTAATGTCAAGGGTTTATTTCAGCGGATTCTTCCCGGTTTTTTAGTTTTTCTTCTAAAAGAATCAGCAGTTCCTGTGGCTTCACAGGTTTAACCAAATATGCATCTGCGCCTTCGTCGAGTGCTTTAACTCCGGTTTCAAGAGATGGAAAACCCGTAATCATAATTTTAACTGTGCCTTGAAGCTGCTTTTTGAGTTTTGCGAGTAAATCAGTGCCATCCATATCCGGAAGCCTAATGTCTACGAGCGCTAAGTCGTAATGATGGTTTTCAGCCTTTTCAATCGCTTCTTTGCCTGTTTCCGCTGTTTCAATATCATAACCGCTTTTCTGGAGGATCCGCGTGAATGTTCGAAGTATCGATTTATCATCATCGACAACGAGTATGGTTTTTTTAGCTTCTGCCACTTCTAACATTTCCTTCTTATTCATAACCTCGGCTTTCTTAAACCTTGTTAGGTCATCATAAATCGACATAATCTTCTGCGAAACCAAACCTTCGTAATCGGTTTGAATTCAACAAAGACATTTATCCCCTTGGCTTGGGCATTTCTATCAATGTTTTTCGATATTAATAAACGCTATCCTGTTTGTTTGAGCTAGATTTCTTAAAGCAACCTTGTTAACAATAAAGTTATAACCATGAAAAACCCATTTAAATTAGAAAAAACAGGTTTTGAAACGCAATGGTATCTGCCCCAGTTTTGTACGCAATAGATACTGATGTTCCATCAATGTACTTTGAGAAGCTATTTGACTTCATTTATACGCAGTACCTTGTTCCGCAAAAACAGCGATTTACAAGCTTATCCAGAGAAACAACTCAGACAGACAAGTAACAGAATCTCATACATGGTGCTCGACACGCAAGGAAGACAAATCATCCAAGTTGAAATAACAGGTACAGACAAATTGAACGCCACCATAACACCCTTAGAATCGGATATTACAGACGCAACCGTCACAGAAGCGAGACAAGATGTTCTAATCGCTATGAAATTGTTTGAGGAAAAAGCCCGAAAATTAACATGGTATTTTGCATGGCGGGAGGGAGAAGAAATTGTACCTGAAAAAGTGGCACTCCACGAAAAAAGCTTCAACCGCCTTTTCTTGGAAACACAAGTACTGTTAACTTTCGTATTTATTGGGCTTGGATTGGGGCTGTTTGTTGTAGTTTTAACATTTTTTCCAGCCTACTTCTGGAGTATTCCAATAATCTTGATTGCGTCACAATTCGTTTTCGTTTTCTACTCAAACAAGATAATTGCCCGGTCAAGCGACTGGACAATTACCAAAGATAACCCCATCATACACTTCTTAGAATATCAGCCTCCAATTGGTTCTTTGGGTACCCTTGACGACTACAAACAAATTCTTCCCAAGCAACTGGTAGCATTAAAGAAAGAAGTCTACGAAGAAATAATAGCTAAGCACGGAGCAATCGATTGCCAAGAAGCAGAAAAAATCTTCAACAAATACAGTGTATCCTGCAAACTTGGCAGTTTGTCCACAAAAAAAATCAATGTCTACGAACTCGTGAAGAAAGTTGCAGACCGCTTCGGATACAAAGTTCCCAAAATCGTGATTTCAAACACAATGGTTCCCAACGCTGCAGCTTCCGGTCCGAGCCCTAGCAGAGGCATTGTTCTGATAACTACCGGTTTACTTGTTCAGTTGGAAGAGCCTGAAGTCATAAGTGTTTTGGGGCACGAATTTGGGCACCTTAAAGGCAGAGACCCCTTGATCCTATTTGGTCTGCTGAGTTCAGAGTTCCTATTCAGATTCTACGTGCTTGCTTTGTTCCAGTTCATATTCTCGCCTTTGTTGTTTTTTGTCTACTTTTTCGCGGTAATGACTCTTATATTCTTTATAGCGAAATTCTTTGAAGCCCGCGCTGATTTGACATCAGCCATTATGATGGGGCAACCTAAAGTCATGGCGAGGGCGCTGGAGAAAATCGGATTCCACAGACTCCTGTTCGAGCGAGCACCGAGTTTCCGATTTCAAGAATGGGTTGGTTTGGATTCGCACCCCCCAATTTACTTCAGGGTGAATCGACTGGAAAATCTATCTCCTGAAAAAATACCACATCCGCTTCTTCAATCAATAAGAGACGTCTTTAAAGGATTTGCCTCAACGTTAAGAGGCTAAATTCCTTTCACCAGTTTATTGAACTGTGAGAAACTGCTTTCTTCTTGTTTAAGAGATTACGGGGTAATGAAATATCTTTATGGATGCCTGTCCAAGTAATTGGTTACTGCCTAGCAGGATGGGGTCGTAGTCTAGACAGGTATGACGATACCTGACAGAATTTCTGCAACACCTACAGAATTTTTCAGCCCTTAGAGCTTAACTTAGAGATAGAAACAGCCCTAACCTTAGAGAAATTCAAAGAGCAACTAAAGTTAGACGGCAAAGCAAAAGAAACAATCAGAAGCAGAATGCATTCATTAAACCAAGTTGCAAGAATCGTAAACATTAACGAACCCGGCCAAATCAAAAAATGGTTAGCTGACCTAATTAACACAAAACCCTGCAACGGGAATAACAAAACAAAAACAAAGTTTTGCGACACATACTCCGCCTTCTTAACTTCATTTCTCTAAATTAGAAGTAATTGGTGGGTACACACAATGATAAATTGAAATATTTAATCCATATAATTTTTTTTGTTAACCGAGTCGAGAGCAAGTAGGAAAGCATTTACCCTTGCCTTCAATTTGGTCAATAAATAAGGTGGAGGATAAGCTCAGCCTTATTTTTTCCAAAAAGAAAGAGAATAGCTTCCCTCTTGTCTTGGAAGAAAAATGCTATCAGACATATCTTTAAGTTCAAAGTCTAGTAGCCCTTCCTTATAATGCTCAAGGCGCGTCTGTTTAAGAACGCCATGCTGTCCCTTCGCAGAAGCTACCTCCTTTCCATTCATAGCTTCATGTAAAAACGCATACTGCGCTTGCTTATTTACGAACTTAAGGTAGTTAAGAACTACGTCTGGCTCCATCTCTTGAAAGCTTGCACTATTCCAGAACAAATCATATTTGAAGTCGGCTAGTTCAGGCAGCTTCCAGTTTCCAAAAACAAAAATCTTGTTATCACTAGGTTTTGGAGCAATGGTCATTTTTCGGGTCTGTCTATAAGATATTACAGAACCAGAAAACAAGGCAGACAAATATTGCTCACAAACATATAATTGCGGTGCAATATCAAAAACATAGAAACTCAGGTGAGGATGAAGCTTCTTTATGACCTCAACCTGTTTCCCAGAACCGCTTCCAATCTCCATAACCGACTCAATAGAATCAAAATCAATGAATTGGCAACAATACGCATACTGAAGATAGTAATAAAGCAACGAAGTTGTATAGAGGCGACCTTCAATCATAAAAATGTCTTCAGGATTACCGACGGTCGAAGCCTCAAACTTTGCTAACGGCTTAGCTCCGCATTTAGCCCCATAGACATTAGCAAAATTGTAACAAAGCTTCCTCACATCTTGAAGATCAACACCAGCATACACTAAAGAAACAAGCCGAGAAAACTTTCTAAGTGTCGACGATTTCAAGAATTGATCCGTTAGTCTTGAATAAGGCGTTACGACGTCAGTAGCACCAAACGAACTTAGCACACCCATACGCTTGTTTCTACGAAAATCACGTAATCCTTTAGAACGCAACTGTGACAGGAATACTTTTTCATATAATTCCCAATAATTTGTAGGCTTGTAAAATTCAGGAGCCGCATACATATCAGAAATCATTAAATCTAGCAATTCTAAATCGTCTTTCACTTGCGAAACTTGCGACACTAGCTACTATCCTCATCCGAGGTTATGAATCCTCGATATATAATAATATTTACTCAATTTTCGTTGACATAAGAAGTTCGTTGGACAGCTGCCTAATCGTGACACAATTACTGTTCTAAAAGAAAAGCGACACTACTTGCATTGCTTCTACTCAATTCAGAATTATCGTTTCAGTAGCTTAAAAGGTGTGTGTGAAGTAATTGGTGGGGCTGATCGGATTTGAACCGATGACCAACGGGTTTCCCCAAAGTAGACCGCTCCAGAATTTCGTCATCCCCAACGGGTCAAGCAATCTTATGCTTTCTGGAGCCCGCCGTACTACCTGGCTATACTACAACCCCACGTTATTTTTAGAAAGATACAAGAGGAATTATAAAAAGGCACCTACCCCAAATAAGAAACGGAAATAGGGTTAGTCTTTTCCGCTCCGCATCCCTCCGCTACGCTCCAACAATAAACCCCAAAGTTATACAGCCCTAAACAAAGCAGAGATACAAAGACCCATAGAAACAACACAAGAGACATCAAAAGAACTAAGGCTAATGGCAGGTATGACGACGGGTTCCAGAAAGCAAACATACACGGGTTTGCTGATTCCGCGAGGAGAATGACGAATTTCCGGAGCGATCATGCAGAAACCCGTAAACTTTGGCTTAGAGCCATCGTTGGGTAAAGGTCGTCGGTTCAAATCCGGTCGGCCCCACCACAAAGCTGGGAAGAATTCTTCAAAAATCAGGTTTCTACAGGTCTACACCCATGTTCCTGATTAGCCGTTCTAAAGCTTGAGTGCTCATCATTTCAGTTTGTAGGTACACCCGAATTTCCTTAGCGCTCAGACCAACGCGTTTGGCTTCCTGCACAGAGTAACGGTACGCCTCGATTTCTGTTGGCCTATCCACATAGTCGTAGCGTGGGTCAAAGAGTTCTTTTCCGTCGAGGTACTGTTTGACGTGGCAGAGTTCATGGATAACATCGAGGTAAATGTCTTGTTTGCTTCCAGTGCTCAAGTAACTTTTGTTTACCATCAAGTGACCGTCTGAGTCGCTGACACCCATGTAACCAAACCAGATAAAATCCACCTTCAAGTTCCTGAGAACTTCCTCAGTTTTTTCCCCAAATATCCCTTGTACGGCACGGTTCTTCTCGAATCCCCTAAAATAATCCGTAAAATTCGCTTTGCGCGAAACCAAATGAACCATTCCCCTAAGAGGTAGTTTGGTGAAGAAGCGAAAAAGACGCATTATAACATATTCTATTGCGCTTTGGAATGGCAAAACAAACATCCTACCTGAACTTTATGCAGACGTCTAATTTTAGTTGTTTCAAGTCTTTGCACCAGCAGATGCTTCATGTACCAAGAGTAGATTTAAATTACTTTCCCAAAATAAGAAACACCCCAAGAGCAGAAGGTAAAAATCCACAAAACTAGACGTTTATGACTTGAACGGTTTTTAGCCAGGTCAAAAAGCCGTCACGCAGTTTTTGCGGGTTCTCAAAAACACGCACATCCTCCGTCGCTTCCAATTTTCGCACCTGCTCAGCTTCTTCTTTGCGTACTCTCAGCTTCATTTCTTTGCCGTTAGGTAATTTGGTGTATATTATGGCTTCTTTGTAGTCTACGGGCATGATCCAGACGGGAACGAACGCTTTGAGGCTCATAAGTGCTGCGTTGGTGAGTAGAGTGTCGCTGATGCTGTTCACGATTTTTGCCACAGTGTTTGACGATGCTGGCATTATGAGGAGGAACTCGTATTTGTGGCTCTGCACCATGCCAGCAAGGAAGGGCGAGTTTGCGTTGGATTCCACCGTGACTTTTGTGAAGTTCTTGTTCAATTCTTCATCAAGCCGGTAGAATTTTAGCATGGTTTCGGCGGCTTTGGAGAGGTAAACGTCGATTTGCACGATATCTTCGGACTGTTTTTTGAGGTCTTTCATGACTTCGAGTATTTCCGCGATTTTGTCACCTGCACCTGTGATGCCCCAGGCAACTTTAAGTTTCTTAACTTTAACTTCAGCCATAAATATTCACCTATATTCACCTTACTTTTTATTGTAAAGCTCCAAGTATTCAGCAAATCGTTTAGTTGTCTTCTTGAGGCTTCGGAACCCTTCTTCATCCAGCTTCACACCATCCAATGTGTCCTTAGTCCAGAATGTCGCACCTAGATTTGCCCCAAAAAACCCCCCGCTGACAGGAATCATACCATTTAGGATGTAAAAGTTGTGAATTTGCTGCAGGGCGCCTTCTTGTCCGCCTATGCGGTCGCCGCCGAGTGCGATACCCATACCAATTTTGCCTCGGAAAAAGTTTTTATCGCTTGCTACTGCAGCTCGGCAACGGTCCATAACTGCTTTAGTTTGGGCACTGACGCCACCGTTGTAGACTGGCGTGGCAAAGATAATGCCTTCTGCACCTTTTAGTAGGGCATAGAGTTCTTGCATGTCATCTTTGAAGGCGCATTCGTGGTTTTTAAGACAAAAATCGCAGTGCGTACAAAAGCCTAAGTGTTTGGCACGCACAGTCCAGAAACGGGTTTCAAACCCTTTCGCTCCGAGCGTTTTCAGAGCTTCTTTTAGAACAAAATCCGTTGCTTGCTCTCTTGGGCTACCGCAGATTCCAACTATCATAAACGGTCACTAAACGTTAACTTGGGATCCCCTTTAAAGCATTCTCCTTCAAATAAGAAACTTGCAAAAAAATATTTCGAAAAACAAAAAACAAGAAAAAAGAAACAAAGAAGAAAGAAATTATTCTTTCTCGAAGTATTCTTCTGGCTTTGGCGCAGTTGGTGGTAAGCCTCTGCGTTCACGAATCTTCTTTATGGTTTCGGCCTGCATTTGTTCTGGAACAAATGCCCAACGACTGAACTGTGTGGCCCAAAATGCTCTGCCTGAAGTTGAACCGCGCAATTCATCAGCTATGCCGAAGCTTTCGGAAACTGGCATTTCTGCTTTAACGGTAATTATGTCATCTTCTGAGGGCATGTCTAGGATTTTGCCGCGTCGTTTGTTTAGCAGCGTGATTACGGCGCTGACGAATTCACTTGGAACTTTACATTCGAAGCTCATCAATGGCTCAAGCAGTTTTGGATCGCTCAAGAGAATAGCGCAGTAGATTGGTCTCCAAGTCATTGGGATAGCTTGTGCTGGTCCGCGGTGAACTGGGTCCTCGTGGAGTGTTATGTCTTCCAAGTTGATTTTTAAGCCGTAAGCTGGTTCTTTAGCGAGTGGGGAAGTGTGGACTGCTTCGCGGAATCCAGTTTTGATGTGGTCGATGATTTCTTCCACGTATTGACGTCCTCGAATGCGGTTAACAAGTATGCAGTTTTCTTCTACAGCAACTGCTCCTTTTGCTTCGTCTGTTGCCCAACCAAGTGACCGTAAGACTTTGGTTCTTTCGTCTCTGCTTTGCATGTCACTGATTTTATCGGATTTAATGGCTTCAATTACTTCGTCAGATAATCTGTCGATTGTTATCCAGAGTTTGTTGTGTTTGTTGGGGCTTTTACCCATGATTGCTGGTCCCTTGTAGTCGTGGCTTATGGTTTCTCTGAAGATGACGATTGGCTTGCTGAGTTTAACTTTTAAGCCTGCTTCTTGCATTCGGTAAGCGGTAATTTCAAGGTGAAGTTCACCCATACCTGATAAGAGGAATTCGCCGCTTTCTTTGTTCATGATGAAGTGCAAGTTAGGGTCTTCGGTTGTGAGTTTATGCATGACTTTGTCGAATAATGGCAGGTCTTTAACGTCTTCTGGTTCAACGGCGACGGTTACGACTGGGTCTGAAACATAGCGTAAGCCTTCAAAAGAGTGGACTTCCTGGCCTTCTTCAGCTATGGTTTCGCCTACGTGAATAGATGGTAAGCCTGAGATAGCCCCGATGTTGCCAGCTGGCACGCGGTCGATGAGAACTCGGTCTGTTGCCATACTCATGAAGACCTGTTGAATTGTGCCTTTCTGGCTGCTGCTTACAAGCTGAACTGTTTTGCCTCTCTCGATTGAGCCGCTGAAGATTCTGCCGATTGCAACTGTTCCGCTGTGTGGGTCAACTTCAATGGTTGATATGCACATGAGTAGCGGTGCTTTAGGATCAACTTTTGCCATTCCATGACCCGTTGGGCTAGCTACGTCTCCCGGCCAAATTTGAGGTTGCCTGTAAGGTTGCGCCTCATATGGGTTTGGAAGATGTTTAACGAACATATCTAGGACTGGTTCTGGCAAGGGTGCTCTTTTGCTGAGTTCATCGACTTTTCTGCCGACTTCTATTGGGTCGCCAGTATAGGCGTCGATAATGTCTTGAAAAGTGACTTTTTTCATCTTCATGTGGTCAAGGTTTAAGCCCCATTTGTGTAGGGCGGAGCCGAATGCTACACGGCTATCTTCGATTGTTACTTGCCAATCTTTCTTGTGTTCAGCCGGAGCATATTTCTCGATTAGGTTGTTAACTCTTAAGAGAATCTTGGCGAATTTTCTTTGAATTTCTGCTGGTGTTAGTTTAATTTCTTTGATTAAGCGGTCAACTTTATTGATGAATAAGATTGGTTTTACGCGTTCTCTTAGAGCCTGCATTAGAACAGTCTCTGTTTGGGTCATCGGTCCTTCAACGGCGTCGACAACTACGAGTGCACCGTCGACTGCTCGTAGGCTTCTTGTTACTGCGCCTGAAAAGTCGATGTGACCGGGTGTGTCGATGAGGTTGATTAAGTAATCTTTTCCTTGATAAGTATGGACTAGGCTGACGTTTGAAGCGAAAACGGTCATTTGACGTTTTTGCTCAAGATCCCAAGAGTCAAGGAACAGTTTTTGTCCTGCGGTTTGTGTGCTGATGATACCTGCTGCTGCTAGAAGGCTGTCGGATAGGGTTGTTTTTCCGTGGTCAACGTGGGCGATGATGCTGGTGTTGCGTATGAAAATTGGGGTTTCCATCAGTTTTACAATTTCGTCGGTCTGCCTATAACGCGCCATAATTAATCAATCTCCAATTTAATTGAATTTATTACTTGAATGACTTGTTTTTTAATTATTTGAAGCATTATTTACTCTCTCATGAAATTGATAAACTACATGGAAGTTGAGTTTGTAGCCTATTAACTTTATGGCATAATTTTTTAAATTAGTCGGGGTAAAGAAAATGACGTGCAAGTCATCTTTGGTGGGGTCTTTCTGGTAAGATTGTGTTCTTGTTTTGCTCATTTGGCTCAAAAGCGAGGTTTAATTGGATTTTACAAGTTGGTTAAGGCTAATTCGCAAAAAAGATTAAATCCGCTTTAATTTCTATTTAGCAAAAGAATCTGGAGCTCAAAGGAGTAAAAAAGTTAAATGAGTAAGAATGTCCTTGCATACAATTCATTGATCTACTTCATTTCTTTCGGGTTAAAGATGGCTTTGCTTGCGATTAGTTTAAAAGCAACAATCGACAATAACCCAAAATTAAATCGCCAAAATTGGCGACGTAGATTTAACCACTGAGGATATGAATGTACCTTCAAACTGTTCCAGCAAATCGAAATGACGCATTACTTCTAGTATCATTAGCACCCGTTATATTCACTTTTTGTCGAGGGTGTTACTGACTAACTGTACTGAGGTTTTGGCGGAATAAAATTGGAAAAAGCTGCTTCTATGCCCATTGACAAAGTTTTCGATGAGCTAAACACTTCAGCAAATGGATTAACAACTGAAGAGGCTAAACTGCGTCTCAAAAAGTACGGCTACAACAAGCTTTCTGAAAAAAGGCAGATTCCCTTCATACACAAATTTATCAAAAATCTCAAAGATTTATTCGGCATCTTGCTACTTGTTGCAGCTATTCTATCTTATTTTAGTGGTAGCCCAGAACTCGCCCTAATCATCCTTGCAGTAGTATTCGTCAACATCTTCGTCAGCATCTTTCAAGAATCACGCGCTGAAAAAGCCATGGAAACCCTCAAAAGCTGGATGCCTGAGTACGCCAAAGTAATTCGAGATGGCGAACTCAAGAAAATCTCCGTTAAAGAAATTGTTCCGGGAGACATCATCTTTTTGGAAGAAGGCGACCGTGTTCCAACAGATGCACGATTGATAGAGGCTTTTGACTTATGGACTAATAATGTGCCTTTAACTGGGGAATCTGAACCACAACCACGAGTTGCAGAAACGGTCAAAGTAGTCGAGAAAGCATACTTGTACTCGCCCAACCTTGTTTTCATGAGCACAAGCGTAGCTAAGGGTCAAGGTAAAGCAGTTGTCTACTCCACAGGCATGGATACCCAGTTTGGCAAAATAGCGAGTTTAACTCAGACGATTAAAGAGACAGACAGTCCATTACAGAAGGAAATAGCGTTAACAGCAAAATACGATTTCATTATAGCTGTCGTTGTAGGTGCAGTTTTCTTTGCTGTCAGTTATCTTTTCTTGGGTGCTTCTATCCAAACGAGTTTTCTTTTTATGATTGGAGTAATGGTAGCTTGTGTTCCTGAAGGCTTGCAGGTTACAGTTTCCAGTGCTTTAGCCATTAACGTGCTCAAAATGGTAAAGCAGCATGTTGTGGTTAAACGGTTGTCTGCTGTGCAAACTTTGGGTAGCGTCACCGTTATCTGTACTGACAAAACAGGCACAATCACCAAGGGTGAAATGACGGTTAACAAGTTGTGGGTTTTCGACGAAGTTGTGGACGTTTCTGGCGCAGGCTATAAGCCGGAGGGCGATTTCACAATAAACGGTCAACCACTACAAGATAAACAAGCATCTTCTTTGGAGAAACTTCTTGAGATTGCAGCCCTCTGCAACGGCGCAAAACTTGATCCTCCTTCAGACAAAAACAGAAATTGGAATGTAATCGGCGACCCAACCGATGGAGCTTTACTTGTTGCCACACTTAAATCGAGCGTAAACATCCAAGATGCTTTAGCTGCCAAACCAATTCTGGATGTTTTACCCTTTAGTTTTGAGCGAAAACGAATGACTACTGTTCACAAACTAAACGGCAACGTTTTAATCTACACTAAAGGTGCACCAAGAAACATCCTTGATGTTTGCAGTAAAGTGCTCATTGATGGTAAAATCGTAGAGTTAGACCAAGATAACATTATGTGGATTGAAACAAGAATCCACGAATTCGCCAAAGCAGGCTTGCGTGTAATAGCAACAGCTTATAAACAAATGCCCAAAACTGAGTACAACAAGAGCGTAGAAGTTGAGAACAACCTCATCTTTGTTGGTTTAGCAGGAATGCGCGACCCGCCAAGAGCAGAAGTAAAGCATGCAGTTGAAAAAGCAAAGCAGGCAGGTATTAAAACAGTAATTATCACTGGCGATTATGGCCCAACCGCTCAATCTGTAGCTCAAGATGTTGGCATTGTAGAACGTGAGTTCGCCCAAGTCATACGAGGCGTAGACCTTGAAGAACTAAACGACCAAACCATAATTGATGAAGTTAAGAAGGGCAACGTAATTTTTGCTCGAGTTTCTCCCGAACAGAAACTTCGTATAGTAAAGGTTCTCAAGAAAAGCGGTGAAGTTGTCGCAGTTACGGGTGATGGAGCAAACGATGCACCATCGCTTAAGGAAGCTGATATCGGTGTGGCTATGGGTGCGTCTGGAACAGATGTTGCTAGAGAAGCCGCCGACATTGTGTTGCTCAACGACAGCTTTGAATCAATAGTTAAAGCTGTTGAATCTGGAAGGGCAATCTACGAGAACATCCGCAAGTTCATAGTCTACGTGTTTTCGCACAACTGGGCTGAATTAATCCCCTACGTCCTCTACGCAGTTTTGGGAATTCCTTTGCCTCTGCTTGTAGTCCAAGTTTTAGCTATCGACTTAGCCATCGACGTCATTCCTAGTTTAGCGCTTAGCCGTGAACCTCCAGAAGCAGGAATTATGGAAGAACCGCCAAGAAGCATTAAAGAAAGACTATTCACAGGCAGAGTCTTTGGGCGTTCACTCTACATCGGGGTAATCATCGCAGTTGGTGCAATGATCGGATGCTTAAGCGCTTGGATGGCTGGCGGTTGGCACTATGGAATGGCTTTAACTGCGAACAGTTCCTTCTTCACAAGCGGCGTTTACAGCAAAGGAGTAACGATGACGTTTGCAGGCATCGTAGTTGCACAAGCAGGAAACGTTCTTGCGTGCAGAACCAGCAGACAATCAATCTTTAAAACAAGCCTCAAAACCAATAAGTGGATAATCGCAGGTATAATATCGCAGCTTTCAATCTTAGCCGTCCTGGTTTATGTGCCGTTGCTACAGAAGTTCTTCGGAACATCCGCATTGGGTTTAACAGACTGGGCATTTTTAATTTCGCTGGCACTGATAGTTGTATTCGCCGAAGAAATCCGAAAGTTCTTCATGAGGCGATTTGGCAAAACAATCGAGGACCAAAATAAACACGACCACACCTAAGCACTAAATAACTGCAGACTAAATCGTTTCTGAGCTTTATGCTAATAATTTGAAGCATTTTTAAATCAGCAACATATCTATTTTTGATCATGAAGCTTAGAGTTACCTTGTTACTTATTATCGTTTTGTTATCATCCAACCTAATTATGATTGAACCAGCAACTACCCAAGTTAGCCCAGCCATTCCAGAATTTACCCTAAAACTTGAAGATCAATCTCGCGACGTAGTGAATGCCTCTGGTACCTATCATCATAGAAATAAAATTCATCGATGTCGTCATCAGAAATACAGTACCCTACTCATTCTACTCCGTAGTAAACGACAGTATCGTGAAACTATACTATAACGTCCACATCAAGGGACACTCTCAAGACTGGGGAAATGCAACTATCTACGGAAACCTTGCACCACAAGACAAGAACACAACTATAAAATTTGGGCTCGGCAGCACTAATCCAGACCCCGGCGGCTGGAGCATCTGGCTCGGCAATATCACTAATGAAAGCCAAATAGATTTTCAAGTACGAGGCATCAACGGGTTCTACACGAAAATAACTGACGAAATGCCAAGCTGCTGGAGAAACCAAAACTTCAGCATCTTCAATGAAACTGGCAGAAGTGCATGGAGCGATACACAAACAATAGCCCTACCAACCGGTTCAACCCCTGAATCTGCAACTTCAACTCCTTCAGGTATATTTTCAACAGCCACTTTGTTTCTGCCAGTCAGCATTGTTGTTGCCGCCACAATAATAGTCATCCTAGCAGCTGCACTAACATTCCTTTTGAAACACGGAAAACAAAAGAAACCTAATAAAATATCTTAAAGTAATGAAATCAATATTTTTTAACAAAAATATTATTTGGAAAGTAGCTTCATTCAGAAATTTCTTTGAATGTTACAGTGGTTTCTGTCGGTATCGTTTTTTGTGTTATCATGTATTTTTTCTTCTTTTTGTTTGTCATGAGCAACCTTATGATGGGATTAACGTTTTATAAGTTGTGTTTACCTTTCATTTGTTCTGTCATCGCTCTGTTGCTTGAATTAGACTGGAGAAGGGAGCAGGAACATTTTTCCGTTAGGATTTGTAGAGTTTGGGGTCTAAGAGTGCGAAGTTGTTGCCGCCTGCATGATAGAGTAATCGTGTTTTTTTGAGGTCGAAGCCACTTTCGGAAAAGATTCCCATGTCTGCATAGGCTTCGAGGATTTTGCCCACAAATATTGTGTGATCCCCTGTGATGAGTTGTCCATCGACTTCGCATTCTAGATGCGCTATACATTCACGGATGGCTGGGGCTTTAACTTTTTTGCCGGGCATCTGTGTGAGGTTGGCTTTTTTGAACTTGTCGAAGCTTCTACCTGTCAGGCTGCCGCAGGAATAGACCGCCTGCAGAATCTCCATGGTCGGGATGTTTACAGTGAATTCGCCTGATTCTTCGATTAGGGTGTGGCTATGGCGGGTGGGTGCTAGGCTTATAGCCAAGAGAGGTGGGTTGATTGAGGTTGGCATTGCCCAAGCCACAGTGGTGACATTGGGTTTATTGGCTTTTCCCAGGCATGAAACAAGGACAGCGTGCATAGGATGAAGAAGTCGATATGCAGAAGATAGGTTAACTTGAGTTTTAGCAGACATATAAATCACCAATATAAATACGCAATAAATGTAAAACATGTGTTATTTCTCTTTTTCTCAGACATTCGCCTTAGAGTTATTGACACCACTGCTTATTTGCCATCTAAGGTAAAGCAATGAGAGATGATTCGTCAAGAATAGTAATAACTCGATTGTCAGGGCAGTCGACTGGGCAAGTTAAGCCAAATTCGATTCCACTAACCGCACCGAGCTTTGTTTCTCCTGCTGAAGCCGACATTTTCCTCAATACCCACAAACTCTAACTTTGACCTGAAAAGCCCACCAATTTGAGCCTGCGGGTCTTGTTCATGAAAAATTTTCGAAAAGTATACCATACTGGCTCGTAGAGGATTTGGGTAGTAAAATATGGCAAGGTTTTTTCCCATGTTACTCATAGGTTATTAGAAGATTGCAAATCAGCTAACTGGAGGTTCTATCGAATCCACAGCTTGATGAAGCGGGGAACGCAAATCAATGACGGTTGTTCCAGCGAACTTGTCAAAGTATCTCATGAAAGCGCTGTTTTTTATTCGCCACCCAAGAAGCAAATCAAATGGAAGCAAAGGTAAGACTTTGCCAAAATTCCGTACAGCAGCGTGATCGTAGGACATTTTCTTGCCATCTGTTCTAACGACTTTTAAACCTATAACGCGTTTGCCAATGCTTTGACCATTGAATCCTTCAAGTAAAGTGGAGTAGAGCCAAAGAAGCCCAACCGTTACGAAAAGCAATGCGCTTACTCTATTTTCTAGGAAGCCTGTGGACGAAAGCGAAACGATGTCAGGTACGAAAGTTATTGCCGCTGTAATTGCTAATATTAGTCCGAAATCAAACATGAATGCAAAAGCCCTATTTTTAAAAGAAGCAAGCGGAAGCGTACTCGCTTTCCCCTGCACATCAGCAACTTCCGCCCAACCCTCTACATCATGAATAACTCTAACTGCGCTTTCGCCAGCCCTGCTCAATTTGTATTTGCCACTAGATGTCTGTTCTATGAATGGTGAAAGCGATCGAAGGTGAAAACTAAGCTTACCAGTATCAACCTTCAGCAGATTTAGCAAGTCAGTAAAAGATGACTCGCCGTTATTGCTAAGGTCCAGTAATATTTCCCGTCGCAAGGGATGCGAAAGGACCGAAAGTATCTTCGAAACGTTTCCTTGATCTACTGCCATATTTCAAAACCATACGTTTACTATTCATCGATGTCATATTGGTGAACGGTTTTTGCATAGCCATTAAAAACCACTTCTCACATATAAGTTCCACTTAAACAATCCAGTTAATCCTTATTAAAACTAGTTTTAATACCTAAAAATAACATATTAAGCAATTGTATGTCAAGCGCCGAAGTAGCCGTCCACATATTTAAAGAACTTGAAATTGAAGACTTCCGAATCCTCAACATAATTGAAGCAGGCATGAACAAACACGAATTTGTTCCCAAAGAACAAATTCAAAGATACGCTAAAATTCCCATGGACCGCATAGATTTCACATTGGGCAAACTAAACAAGCTGGGTTTAACGTATCGAACACAAGAAACCTACAACGGACACACCTTAAACTACGCAGGATACGATTGTCTCGCTATAAATGCACTAGTCAAGGCAGGCGTAATTGAATCGTTTGGGCAGTCTTTGGGAGTGGGAAAAGAAGCCGATGTCTATGATGCCCTAAATGCTAACGGAAAACGTATAGCTGTCAAGTTCCATCGACTGGGTAGGATAAGTTTTAGACAAACCAGACGCAAAAGAGGGTACACCCGCGAACACTCAACGTGGCTCTTCCAATCTCATTTAGCTGCAGAACGTGAGTTCCAAGCTATGAAAACAGTTTATGAAAACGACGTAGCTGTACCTGAACCTATAACCCAAAACCGACATGTTGTAGCTATGGGAATGATTGAAGGCGCTCAACTCTCAAAGTACAAAGACATAGGTAAACCCGAGAAAGTTCTAAAAGAAATTCTGTGTAACATTAGAAAAGCATATCTCAAAGCACATCTTATCCACGCCGACATCAGCGAATACAATATCATTCTGCAAGCGGATGGGCATATTCTCATCATTGATTGGCCACAAGCGGTAAAAACCGATCATGCTAATGCGACGGAACTGCTGGAGAGAGATATTAAGAATTTGCTGACTTACTTCAGTCGTAAATTTAAGTTAGAATTAACAGAAGAAGCAGCTTGTAAATATGTAACTGGAAAATCCCGAAGTCTAGTTTTTTAGTGTTTGTTGGGATCCATAACTATGTAAAGAATATTGTTTCCTCGGAGAAGCACGTTACCATAGTTAGTCATCAATTGATCTTCTTTGAATTCTGTGGCACCTTCCAACAAAATGTTCATGTGACCATCGCACTTTATCATTTTTCCTTTGTATTCATAACCGTTTTTTAGAACAACTTCAATGTTTCCATGCAACTGTTTAATGAGAACATTTAGTGGTTTTTTACTTGGTTCCATCATCGTCATTTTAGGGTCCCTGTCCATTCCTTTTAATATGCAAGAACGCCATACCAAATATAAAAGTCTTATGAAAGAGCTTCAAAGCTAAATAAACAGAAATTTATTCAAAATAAAAAAGCAAGGTTTATTCTGGAAAAATGGGTGTGTTTTTGACTGATTGTTGTTATGGTTTAGTTTCTGTGCACAACTTCTTGGCTTACTATAGTTTAGACAGTATCGACAGCGCCGCAACGACGAGGAAAGCAATTCCCGTCCAGAACAAATCGCCAGTTAAGAAATAAACAACCACAGCAACGAGAATTGCAGGGATCAGCACTAGGAATAGTTTTATAAGAATTATGATTACCAAACCAATGATGACGAGTACTATAAGGAAACCAATGTCAAATCCTCCAAGACCCAGACTGCTCAGAATAGAATAAATAAAAGTCATCAAGACTACACTATTCATTAAAATTCCTCAATAAAAAATTGTATCAGTAGGTAATAAGGCTTATCCAAGCGGTTTACTGCTCAAAAAAGCTTATGTCATAATTTTTGATTTTATTTTTGATAGAACCTCTTTTTGAAGCTGTAGTACACCAAACGTTGTTATTCTAAACTTTTCATCAACCGTCTTCATTGCCAAATCGTTTTTTACCAATTCGCCAAGACGTGTACTGGTTATTTTCCCACTTTTACCCAACGTAGCTTGCAATTGGTCTTTTGAAAGTGAATCAAAATTGATTAAACCCAGTTTGTTCCCCAAGTAATGAGCCGCGAGCCAAACCAACAACGCCTCGTTATCCGTCAACTTGTTTTTGGGCACCAGCAGACTTGCGCCGTCGCCTGAAAAAACTACTATTCCATTAAGGTCTTTAGCTAGCTGCGCAATATCTATGTTAAGCCAAAGTTTTTGGGCAATTTCAAAAGAAGGAATCATATCTTTGAAGAACTGATTTAGGAGCAGCCATGTTTCTTGGGGGTCAGCGGAAAACTGCTGCTCAACGCCCTTATATTTAATTTGCACGTGGATTTTTTCGGGTTTACCGCTCACCCATCTTGCCTCTGAGTTTAGAGAGAACGTCATCTTCTACCCATTTTTCGCCCTGGATGGTAAGTTTGAACTCGGGTTTGCTTGGGTCGGGTTTGAAGACTTGACCGCGTTTGGTCATCTCATTTAGTCGTGCAGGGACCATGCTTTTTATGCCGCTGGATTCTAAAAGCTTCTGTACTTGAGCTGCAGTGTTTTTTCTCTCTTGTGAAGCATACAGTACCAAACCGACTGCTTCGTAGTGGGTGAGGTTTTCGCGTGTCACGATAACTGGACCCTCAGTTGTGGGTTCAATTATGCCTTTTAGTTGTGCTCCTGAGGGTGTTAAGCGATTGGAAACAAAATCTGAGAGTCTCTCAACAAAGTTCTCTGGAATACTTTCAAGCATGTTCATTATGTCTTCTGGGCTTTCGCCTTCAATTACGACTTCGCCGAAACCGGTCTTTATATGTGCTTCTATTCGTTTCATCAAGCTAAGCCTCTTTACTTGTTATACTCTGAGAAGCCATTTAGGATTTGTGGCTAATAGCTTCTATTAACATGAAAAAGATTATTTCAGGCGTTCTCGCAAAAGTCTACCTACAAGTTCAGGATTAGCCTTTCCTCGCACTTCCTTCATTGCAGCGCCCATAAGCATGCCCTGAGCGTTCTTTCCCAGTTTTTCGATTTGTTGCTTGTTGGCTGCAATTATTCGATCTATGATTGGCGCCAAGTCTGCCTCAGTAAACATTTTCAAGCCCAAAGCCACAACTGCATCCTGCACCGTCTTGTTCTCATTTTTTGAGAGCCAGCTGAAAACATCTGATAAGGCTTCTTTTGCGAGTTCTCCTGAGCCAACGGCTTTGAAGATGGCACTGATTTGGTCGTCTGTGACGTTTTCTGTTTGGATGCTTTCGCGTTTGAGCGCTTTGACTGTTTCGGTTAGGAATGCTGCAATGGTGGAAACTGCGACGCCGCTGGTCTTGGCTGTCTCCTCAAAGAGCAGAATATATTCGGAATCAATGAGTTGTTTGGCTAATTTTTCGTTTAAACCATATTGTTTTATCAGACGTGCAAACTTCTTGTCTGCGGGTTCTGGTAGATGACGAACGTACTTTCTCCACTAACTGATCTGTTATCGGTTGAGCTGGAATATCGGTTTCAGGGTACATTCTCGCTGCTCCTGGACGTGGGCGCATATACCGAGTGGTTCCATCGTCTTTGGCAGTTCTTGTTTCCGCTGGAACACAAGTAATAGCTTCCTGCGCACGTTCCACAACCGCCTTTAGGGCATCTAAAACGTTCTCTCCCGTATCAGCAACAAAAACCACTGCATCTCCTTCAACTGCATCAACCATCTTTCGTAAGGCTTCAACTTCTTCTGCACTGATTCCATAGTTGGGCATTTCGTCGGTGTGGAAGATTCCGCCGACTCTTCCCCAGAACTTGGCGCGGTCAGACAGTTCCGTTCCTAACCGGAAGTTAGGCATCAATTCCCGCCGAAGCAACCCCGCGAAGCCTACAAGTTTAACGGCCATGGCTTTCTGGTTTTTGTCAATCGCTTTCCTAATGACCTTACATTTGGTGTCCTTGAAAACGTTGGTAACGTTAACGAAATCCTCTTTTAAATCTTCGACCTTTACGCCTTTTTTGGCGAGGTCTTCTTTAATGCCGATTAAGCCGAGTTGCCGTTGAACCTCAAACTCCACAACCGTGGAGATTAGCTCGAGTTCCTGGACACCCTTAATCTCAATCAAAGCGCCGTTTGGCAGAGAGACGTTGAGGTCTTGCCGAATAGTTCCTAAACCGCGCATAACTTTTCCTGTATCGCGGAGGATTCTGCCGATGGCAAACGCAACTTCCTGTGCTTCCATGGGCGAATATATGACTGGTGCTGTGGCGACCTCGATGAGTGGGATTCCTAAACGATCGATACGGTAGCGGATGGTTTTTCCTTCGTCTTGAGTTCCTGTTTTGCGTGCAGCATCCTCTTCCAGACTTGCTGCCTGCATGGGAATAATTTTTTCGCCGACTTTTATCCATCCATCCAAAGCAATTATGCATGTACGCTGGAACCCTGTAGTATTTGAACCATCGATGACAGTTTTGCGCATTACATGAACTTCGTCGACTGGCTGCATATTCATCATTAGTGAAGCAGTTAAAACTACTTCGACCGCATCCAGATTTATGGGGTGCGGTGGCTCCTCATCCATTTCGACTAGGCACGAACTTTTGTGGTTAGCTTCGTAGAGGATTTTGACGCCTTTCTGGAACTCAAAGAATGCTGCTGGGTCAATTTGTCCCAGTTCGCTTTGGGTTGGTCTGAGTCTGCGCAGGAAGGTGATTTCGGGTTCTTCTTTGAAGAGTTCGGGTGGGCAACTGCAGAAGAGTTTGCTGTTGACATTTAGTTGCTGGTGGATTTCTAACCCGACTTTTAAACCCACTTTAGAATAGTCGATTGCCATTATTGTTGTCCTCCTTCAACGATTTTGTCTTGCGGAAGCGTTCTATGTGAGAATTCGCCAGCAATGTTATTTTTTAAGAGTCTCTTAGCTTCTTCAGCATCATCGGTTTGTCCAAGAGCCCACATGAGTTTAACAAGCCCTGTTTCGGGAAACATATCATCAAGCGGCACAACGCCGAATGATAGCAAATCTCGTCCTGTATCATAGACGTTCATATTTACCCGTCCCCAGATACATTGTGAAGCCAACGCAACCACAACACCCTTGACCACAGCATTCTTAACTGCGTCAAAGCAGAATTTGCTGACATGACCTAAACCTGAACCCTCAAGCAAAATACCCTTCATTCCTTTTTCAACGTAAAAATCAATGATAGCTGGGTCAAGTCCAGGATAAAATTTTACAAGAGCAACTTTTTCACTAAAGTTCGGTTTTAGAACCAGCTTCTTCTTGGCATCTCGACGCTGGTATTGGTCGGTTTGCATGGTAACTTGCAAATCTTTGACTTTTGCTATAGGAAAACCGTTAATCGACTTGAAGGTATCTCTGCGGCTTGTGTGGCACTTTCGAACTTTAGCGCCCCTATGAACGATGATTGTGGTATCAGATACGGTTTCATGCATGGCTAAGCCAACTTCGGCGAATGGTGCTTCTCCTGCGGCTTTTACTGCACCGATGAGATTTGTTGCTGCGTCGCTGCTAGGGCGGTCAGAAGAACGTTGTGCGCCGACAAGTATGACTGGAACAGGCAAATTCTGCAAGGCAAAGCTCAACGCGGCTGAAGTGTAAGCCATCGTATCCGTTCCATGAGCGATTACAATGCCGTCTACACCCTGCTCTATTCGTTTGGCGACCGTTTGGGCGAGTTCACTCCAATGTTTCTGGGTTATGTTCTCGCTGTAAAGGCTGAAGACAATTTCTGTGTCAACTTGCGCGACATCGGCGAGTTCTGGAACTACACCGTATAGGTCGCTGGCTGAAATCGCTGAGCGAACAGCGCCTGTGCGGTAGTCTACTCGGCTTGCGATTGTTCCACCTGTACTCATAATTACTACATGTGGCAATGCAGGGTTTTGTTTGGGGATGGGGGGTGAAGCAAATGTGGGTTTGGTGCCTTTGCCGACTTTTTCGACTTTAACGTCAACGGTAGCTTGGATTCCTATGTTGTAGCCGCTTTTCATTTTGATAATGATGGCAGTGCCTTCTCCTGAGCGGGGAATCAATATGCCCTCATATGTTTTACCCTTGGTGGAAACTTTAAGGATGTCACCGACATTACAGTCGGCTTGTTTTAGCAGTTGCAATGCCGAACCTTTGTAACCTGAATTTTCAAGTTCACTCATGTTGATTTAACCTCTTTGAAACGTAAACTCCATCACGCTCGAACCCGAAACGCATGTAATACCTTCTTGTTCCTAACGCACTGATAACTAAAAGCTTTTTCAACCCAAGTTCCTTGCTAGCTAAATGTTCGGCTTCTTTTAAGAGGACTTGCCCATAGCCCTTATGCTGCCATGCACTGTCATTGTGTTTTCCAACTGGGACCAATTGTCCGTAAACGTGGAGTTCCCGCACAATAGCTGAAGGCATTGCGGTGATTTCTGGTCTGTGAGCTTTTGCCGATGGAACACGCATGCGCAAATACCCCAACAAAACATTGTTTTCTGGGTCTTCGGCTGATATGAAAAATTCTTGACCCTCAGAAGCTTCATAGCGTTGGGTTAGGATTCTGATTTTTTCCAAATCAGGCTTCACATGGTCAACAGCTAAGCGATGTCCAACTTCGCGACAACGGATGCATTGACATTGGTTACCTTGCTCTCTAAGTTTAGTTTGGACAAGCTCTCGAATATCACTCTTTTTTACGCCTGCCAAAATGAGCCTTGCTGGAATGTCCCGTTGCACGCGCATTACTCTTACCCATTTCGGGATGTTTTTTTTGATTTCTGCAATAACGTTGGCTGCTTGTTCAGTGGTGTAAGGTTCAAACGTGCCTTTCTGATACCATTCATAGGCTTTGGTGCCAGCAATGGCTAAACAAGGATAGATTTTTATCATATCAGGTTTGAAATCTGGATCGGAAAAAACCCTTCTGAAAGCCACAATATCCTTCTCAGGGTTGGAGCCAGGCATTCCAGGCATCAAGTGATAAACAATTTTTAATCCAGCATCTTTGGAAACTCGAGTTGCTTCAACCACATCTGCGACGTTATGTGTTCTGCCGACTAAACGATAAATTTCGTCATCAGGATTCTGGACCCCAAGCTCAATTCGCGTTACACCCATGCCAAGCATTGCATCGATGTGACGTACTTTTGCCCAGTCAGGGCGCGTTTCAACGGTTATGCCAACATTGCGGGTTTTGCTAACTTCCGCGTTTGCCTTTGCCTCCTCCAAATTCGACGAATTCTTGCCCGTTATAGCATCTAGGCAACGTTGGATAAACCAAGTCTGGTACTCCATGGGGGTAGCTGGGAAAGTGCCGCCCATGATAATTAACTCAACCTTGTCAACTTTGTGCCCAATAGCGGTAAGCTGACGGATGCGGCTCTTAACTTGCTCGTATGGGTCGAAGCTGTTTTGGCTTCCACGTAATGCGGCTGGTTCGTACCCGGTGTAGCTCTGTGGGCTTCCTTGGGTTGGTCCACCGGGGCAGTAAGCGCATGGTTCAGGCTGTGGACAGGGGTAAGGTTTTGTCATGACGGCGATAACTGTTACGCCGCTAATTGCGCGGGTATTTTTTCTTCTGATAATAGGCAGGAGCTTTTTTGCTTCCGTCGACATTAATGCAGCTATTAAATCTGCGTTGGCGGGGACGGCTTCTAAATGGTACTTTGCCGCGACCTTGATTTTTAAGCGGTTAACATCCTCATGCGTAGGCGACTGCATAGAAAGCAACGATGTAATTATTTCTCTGAGTGCAACTTGGTTGGTCATGGGAAAAGACACCAGAATAAGGTTTAGGTTGCGAATAAATAAACTAAACTAACACAAAATATAACTAAGCTTGAAAAAAGCTTGTTTAGACCCAGTTTTGGCCTGCTTTTCGCTGTAGAATCACACGTTTCTCGTATGTGCGTCGAGTCCTGGTTTTTGGGCTCGGTTTTGTTCTCTCTTGAGCGACGATTTTTGGCGTTTGAGAGCGGACTTTTCCAGCTTTCGAAAGTGAACCGTGAGTTGGCATTTTTTACACCTTTGGCAAAATAAGCATGAATGTTGCACTTAAACCTTTACCTATTACATTTCAGCGTTTAAGGGTTACATTTGTTTCAGTTTCCGAATCTCTTAGGTCGCCTATAAACGTGTACTCCGTTGACTTCATCAAATTTTTGAAAACCTGCTTCAGCGAGACGCTTTACTTCGTCGATAGTTGATGCTACAGCTATGTCGAAGCTTTGTGGGTCTTGAAAGTCAATTCTATGGATGTACTTCATTGTGTTTTCAATTCGTTTGTGGCGAAGGGCTTTCTTGACGGCTAAAACATTGCCTTGGGTGATATGAGCAGCCAGGAGCCGCCATTCGTCGCTTGAGGCTATAAAGCGTAGGCGGTTCTGATACACCGGTAATAACTTGAATCATATTCGATTCATCAAGAAACCATAGAGAAAACTTCATTTTCTCTTTTTTTACAGCGCACTCGCGCGCTTATCAAAAATAGCTGTAGTTTATGGTATAATGTAGTTACTTTCTGACTCTCAAGTCTGTTTTATCAGATTTCTTTCATTCTTTTGTGAGCGCCATAAAAAAACACTTTTAATGTATATAGCGGCATGTTAAAAATGCTTAAAAGATAAAATCGTATGCGTTAGAAGTGAGCAATTCAAGAGATTGGTGATAATGGTTCAATTAACTTGGTTCGTTTTACCTTGCAGTATTCTATTCCTGATTAGTCTTATTTCATTTAATAGCTGGTTATCACCAATGATGGGTTTCCTGAGCGCCTTCTTAATTATTGGTTTATGTATAAAGGTTAACAAGATTGATAATAAGAAAAATGAAACAACATGGCTAATTGAAAAAATACCTAATACGGATAACGTGCGAAGTCAAACCTGAACAATCAACGTAGCATCTAAATAGTAAGTGATCACGCAATACAATTTCCAAGACTAATATAGCACCTTTGCAAATACAACACCCACACTAAAAGAACATTTACTTTTTGTAATATTCCAAGTTCAAAATATGACTTATATAATATTTCTAATAATAGTCAATTGGAGAAGGACGAGGAGAAAGGAGAAAAACTCCATGCACCAAGGGTAGGAATCTTCCAAACTCTTGTCTCGCTTCTCCATTTTGATTAATTAAGGAAAATCTACAATTAAGAAAAAACAGACTAAATTAGAAAGAGTAAAATATCAAAGCACTTTCAAGTTTACCTTCTCATAGATTTCTCGAAGTAATATTTTTCAGGTTTCCTGCAAGGACAGCAAAAACTATGGTTAGACTGTCTGTGTTTATAGCCCTTAAAAAAATAAAAAGGGGAAATTGTTTTTTTAGTTATATTTACGGTCGTTTTCTAAACATCAGCACCGCTAATATGACAAGCACTAATGCGAGTAGAACGATTATAGCAGCAATTGCTGGAACAAAGTAGGTTTCAGCGATGGTTTGTGGTTGTGTTGTTGCTGCAGGGGTAGCTGTTGACCCTGCACTTACTGTTATGTAGGTTGTTTCAGAGGAGGGACCGTATGATTTGGAGCCTGCGAATGAAGCAATGATCTGGTAGGTACCTGGAACTTCTGGGTGTGTATGGAATAGCATAGTTGCCGTTGATGTCGCTGGTGACTTTGCCTATGGGGACATAGTTGCCGTTAGGATCAACTGCGTTTAAGGTAACTTCAACGCCTTTTGCGTTTTCCGGCTTCGCTTGCTGCATGTATATGTATTCCATCCATGCTGTCATATCGTCGTCGGATATTGCTGGCGTACCCTTTAGCGGAGTATCTAAACCGCCGTTAATGTTGCGCTTACCAGATGGCGACTGATCGGTGACTGTACCTTCTATCAGGACGGTGCTGCCGTACACTGATGATTTCGGTGACGCAGTAACAGTGGTGGCGCTTGGTCCCTTGCCGATGCAGTACACTTGAGCATCATATCCGTTGAGGGCGATGAGGTAGCCGTCTGCTATAGCAAAATAACTTCCGGCGTTCCCTGAGGGCATAGAAACTCCAGCAACTGGAAGATTCCATAAGAACGCGCCGTTTGATGCATTGATGCATTGTAAGACTCGTCCACGATAAAGAGGCTGGGTCCATGAGTGCTCGCCAGTGCCTATGTAGATTTTTCCATCAACAATATTGCTAATAGCCATTGGATAATTGCCTCCATAGTAAGATTCGAAACCTTCAGCTCTAGCAGTGTAATTCCACAATTTTTCCCCAGTCTTCATGTCATAGGCTAACAGTACTCCGCCGTAACCGCACGTAAGCAACTTGCCTTCATAGACGTTGTCACTCATGCCATAATAGTTCCCTGGTTCTTCAGGTTCACTCTCCCAGAGTTGTTGCCCAGTGTAAAGATCGAAGCCCCAACGTTTCAACAACTTTGCAGATTCAAAGAGGATAACGCCATCTTCTGGATATACGCCTGTCATACTAATGGTAACGTTGCTAGGTGCACGTGGCGGCAAAAAGGTTGAGTCCCACAACTTTGTGCCTTCTCGTCCTTTTTCAAGACTCAATGCTACATTATAACCCTGAACAGTGCCTGTATTGTCGTTCAATCCAGCGGTTCCAATGATAATGAACTCACCCTCACGGACTGCTCTTATAGTACCCGTTTGATTTTGGATTGCGTTCCTTGGACCCAGCATGCTCGCAGTGGGTATTGATGTGTTCAATGAAAAAGCGGCTGCTCCATTGTGTACGTACATGGAATATATTCGTTCAGATTGTCTGCTTTCGTTGGTTGCGGCAGGTCTCCATGACCAATAATTAGTTCCTGATGTTCCTTGAAGCATAGTCTTTATTGCAGAAGAGTTCCACACCTGCAAATAGTAATTCGGTGAAGCTGTAGTTCCCAGGTTAACAAGATTATAGCGTAGCATACTTCCGTCTTTACCGTAGACAGCTGTACCACCAGCAGTTACGTTAGCTACTAGGCATATTGGTTCTCCAGTGTATCCATCTTGCATTTCCCAACTTTGAAGGCCGCTAGTGGTTATACATCCTTGAGGCAAGACCACGTTCGATGTTTTCCACAAGTATGGTATTCCTCCATGCTGGTTAGGAGATTCATAGTTATATATCTGGGCAAAGGACGGGGAGGTTGTATTTCGGTAGAAGATTGTTTCGCCTGTGTATAGATCAACGCAGAAGTAGCCCTGCCATTGATGGGCGTTAGCACGGTAGTCATAGATGATTCTTCCGTTTATAATGATTGGGCCTGCGCCTGCATTAGCACCGAACATAAAACCTTGGTAGAAGTATGTAAAGTAGCCTGTAGAGCCAAACGCTTCGTCCATTACGCCTCCAGCATAATATGGTTTTGTCCACATGACATGAGAGCTTTCTGGTCCTTGACCGAGGCTTAACTGGGTAGTTGTGCCGCCTGCAGCGCCGATTGGTTGTTGAGCTGCGCCGCCTAGCCAGTTTCCGGCAAGTACATACCAGTCTCTGTTCAGAGCATTTATTGGTCGCGTCCAATAGTCGCTTGGAAGAGGCGCTTCAGGATACTTCTGTATTTGTTCCGTCTGTACGGTAAATGTCACTATATTGCTCTCGGCAGCACTGTAGTATCTTTGATCTGCAGTTGTGTTTTTCCAATTTGCCGGGAATAGAGTTTGGGCGTAATACGTACCGACCGTCTCAGGTACGTATGTGATGAATCCGCCACCGACTGGATCGGTCCAAGGTATGGTGAAGGTCTCCGAAGTATTGTCAGGCTTTGTGACTTTTATCGGTATGTTAGCCCATCCGGCTCTACCGCTTGGTGAAGAGATAGTGCCAGCTTGTTCGCCAATATCTGGCGGCATATCTGCAGTCCACATGATAATCAACACTTCTTGACCTACACCAACAACATTAGGAGAAGCAAAGCAGTAAACAAAGCTATTATTAATGTATAATGCAGCGTTAGCTTCTGGCAAGGCAGTTAGGGCTGTACCAGCAATAGTTAGTGTTAAGAGCAAAGCAATCAAAGAAGTCTTCATTTTTTTAGCAAATTTCATTTTTTTCTTTCCTATAATTGTGTTTAGCAAGGCAAATTTTTGAGAGGTTGCCCGCCAACGAAAGCCAACTATTTGTTATAGAGATATTTAAAATCTCTCTAATTCAACACAAATTAAATTATCTTCATTTATTATTTTAACAAAATGTTTATCAATAATTCTGAATACCCCCTTAGAACCTGTTGCTAGGACTATATGTCAAATCCCCTGCTTAAACTCGTTTAACAAATTATTTAGGCAAACATATTTCAGAGAAACGGTTATTCGTTTTCGGCTTAGGCTATTTCTGATTTCATTATTTATTCTTGTATCTTCTCTTCCTTTGCTGGCGTGTCCGAATCTGGTTATTTTCCAGTTCTTTATGTTTCCACGTATGATCTGAGGGTTACTTGTTAAGATGTAAAACGGAACTTTGGTTTGAGAAGCGTAGAGTTCCGCTATGAAGTTTAAGAGCCGTTTTCCGACGCCTATGCCTTGATAGTCCGGGAGTACAACGAGTCTGGAGACTCGGCAGTATCTTGCTCTCATGTGGATATGGACTACGGCAATGAAAGCTATCGGTCTGTCTCGGTATAATGCACAGTAGCATCGGGCATGAGGAACTAACGAGCTGTTTAGATAGTGATATTGCCGAAACATTTGCCAAAGGTTAGCGCCGCACCGATAAATTTGGAGGTTAACGGTCGACCGACTTCTTTTTTTCGGCTAAACTCCATTGTATCTGTGCTGAAAATCCAAGATTGTCAAATCGATATAATCAAATGTCGCTAAATTATTGGAATAAGAGAACGTTAATGGATGAAGTTGGAATAACGGTTCTTTTTGGAAGCGCCTACAGATAATAATAGTTGTAAAAAAAGGGATTATGTGGGTTATACTCTCCACTGGATGGAGGCGACAAATAGTGCAGAAAGGATTATTATTTTTCAAACAGTGGGATTAAGCTATTTCTATTTTACCATATGGTAAACGACGGCGAAGAGAAAAAATGACTGGTTGTAGTCCAAAGATCTATGGTGTAATTTCCAGAACCTAGATTGATGCCACTAAGGTCAAGTGTTATGGTCATATTTTTTCCGGCAGGCAGCTCGTCTTGAAATGAAACAATCGTGGCCACAGTATTATGTTGTGAATTTTTGATAACTGCTGTATTGAAGACGATAGTTTTGCTGTACATTGATTGCACATCAAGCAAGAGTGCATTATTGTTTGTGCTGTCAAATGAGACCTTTCGAATAACAGCTTGTTCAGCTATTATACCTAAATTAATCGGTTTTCCCAAGAGATTCCATGCGCTAGTATTAATGATAACAAATCCAACCGCGATAATGACAAATGATACAACGAATATTTTCTTGTACAGACCCAACTGTCTAAGCCCCCTAAGAGAACGTTACATCAATTCTATATTAAATGTTACGATTTAATTCATAACTTAGTCAGTTGTACAACACTTCAGCCAAAAAAAGTTGTTACACTGTGCAAACGTGAGATCTTGGTTCCTGGAACCCAAATTTAACAAGTTTTTTATACACTGGAGATACAAAAAGAAAACAATCACTAAAAAAGAGGTTAAACTCTAAACTTGTATTTCTTATCATTAAGGTCAGGATTAACCAAAATAGTAGTTGCAAGCCTAATAGTTATTGTCGCTTCAATATCCGTGGCGATAAGCTACTATGCTATAACTCAACTCTTTATCCAAAACAATTCCCCAACGCCTACAGCTTCGCCTATACCAACAGTTTCACCTACACCAACTGCTACATTTCCTATTGCACCTACGCCGACACCGACGCCAACTCCAACAAGTTCAGCTAATCCAACACCAACACCGACTCCTGAGCTGACGACCCAAGAAAAAATACTCAACTCTATAATGCATTACATAGAGGTCAACCATCCTGAGACGACGCAATTCATGAAGAACTTGGTTTGGACGGGAGGAAGAGTTACACCTCAAAACATTGTTGGTGCAGAAACATTCATGTATTATAGCCAAGGATGGAACGTTACAATAAATTATCCCGTGATTCCAAACGCCATTTACAACATTGTGGTAGACTACTCAACAACTTCAATTGGCATTCCTTATAGAATAATCTGGCAAGGCACCTGGCAAAATGAAGCCATTAATGAAAAAAGCTATGTCTTCGCCCAATAAAAACAATGGAGAAAAAGGAATTCTGGGGTGACTCTCCAAGGTTGAATTGGTTCAACTCCCACTTCATGCACTTTTATAACCAAATATAGGAGGTTGGGTGGAAGATGTCTCGATTTCCAATGAAGTTCTTCCAGTCCAAAAATAGCAAGTTTTCTAAACTCCACATGCTTTGTTAAGTTGAGTTTGCAAAAATTGATTAAAGTTGACAATTAACGCTATTGAAGTTTTTCAAAAACCATAAAATAAATCGAGACATCATTTTGAAGTGAGCAAGAAAACAGACAATATTTGGAGAAAAAAGAAACAATGCAAACTGAAGAATTAACATGTCTGGCAAAGAAAATAAGGAACTCTTTACCTAACGTGGAAGCGTTTCCATCTATCCACAATATACACCACTATCAAAGAACAAGAGAAAACGAAAATGAATTTTCCAGACTTTAAGGAATTAATTTATCATCTAACTGGCTGGGACATATCGTTACAAGTTATACGCAGACAACTTGAAATAAACCATATAGTATGGTGAGAGCAGTTGGGGTATGTTCCTCGAAACAATAGACTTTAATGATCAAATTTTTTGAATCTAAAAACAGGGAGTATTTAGGAAGACATCACCATCGATTAATCGCGAAACCTTTACCTATACGTCAATCAAGTTAAATCTGCACAAAAACAATTAGAGCCAGCAAACCAATAATTAAGTACGATACTCCAAAACAAAATGTGATTGTATTGACTGAGGGACACGCACACATACGAAGCTGGCAAGAATTCAAAGCGTTAGTCAACGAAAAAAAACCAGGCTCCATCGTCTTTATTTTGGAACAAAATGGCTTTTCAAAAAACAAGGAACTCTCCACACTCAAAATCATAATGCTCCATGACAAACGCTACTTCATCTTCTATGACTTTCCAAAGGGAGAATCACTTCGAGAAACAGGCATCCCATTGCATAAGGACAAGAACGGAATCCCAAATTTAGACGAAAACGAAGTAAAAGCTTACTTGAAAGGGCAGTTTGCGAACCTGGAAGTATACTCGTTTTGGACTACATAAAAGAGGATTAAATCATGTCTGAAGAAACATACGAAGGAATTCCAAGAAACAAAATAGTCTGGCACCCAATTATCAACTATGAAAAATGCACTACATGCGGAAAATGCGTGGATTTTTGCCATGTGCAAGCTTTCGGTTTTAAGGGAAAAGGCAAGAAGAAAAAGACTGTTGTAGCTAATTTGAATGCGTGTGTGGTTATGTGCCGGGGTTGTGAGGATATTTGTCCTGCTGGCGCAATATCTCATCCTTCTGAAGAGGAAACCGAAAAATCAATTAAAAAACTTCAAGAAGCCGCATTAACCTAAACTGAGATGGCTAAATATGAAGAAGATTTTATTTGTCTGCGTTGAGAACGCTGGCAGAAGCCAGATGGCAGAAGCATTTGCCAAAAAATATGGAGAAAACAAATTTACTGTTTCGAGCGCAGGCAACAAACCCGCCGAAAAAGTGAACCCAACCGTAGTTGAAGTTATGAAAGAAAAAGGTATCGACCTATCCTCAAACATACCAAAACTAATAACGGCAAAAATGGCTAAGGAAGTAGACCTCATAGTCACTATGGGCTGCAACGACCAAGGAATCTGCCCCGGACCATTCTTTAAACCAACAATCGACTGGACACTTGAAGACCCCAAAGGCAAACCCATTGAAAAAGTCAGAGAAATACGGGACGAGATTGAGCGAAAAGTAAAACAGCTAATAGCTCAGCAAACAGCTGGGTCTTAATTTTCTTGCTCGCCAGATTTGATCTTGAGTAACAAGCAAGTATCAAAAGATTGGTAATGTATTTATCATTAAAGCCGATTTGACTTACGAGAAGCCTGTTTTATGCAGGGGTCGCCGAGCATGGTCAAAGGCGTAGAGCCGCTTTTTACAAGCGGTGCGCTAGCTTCAGGAGCCTATCCTTCAGAGGTTCGTGGGTTCAAATCCCACCCCCTGCACCAACAAATAAACCCCTGAATTTTAACAATACCTTCTCAGCACTTCCACCTTAGAGAAGTGCGCATTATAACTCGAAGGGTAAAAAGCACTCTAAGAGGTTAAGCAGAAGCGTAGACCTTTCCTGACTTCGGACAAAGTTGTCCAGATCATAACAGAAAAAAGTTGTTCTATTAACGAAAATAAGAACTAAAAGTTGAGGAGTTGCGTCGGCGATAAGCAACCAAACCCAGAGTGACCATTAGAAATATTGTGGCAATTATGAGTAGTATTATGGTTTGTGGAGCTCTGGGATTGTTGGCGAAGGATCAGGGGTGTTGGTAGAAAGGCGTTGTTGTCGGAGCTTGTGCTGGCTTTAATGTAACGTGTGGAATGGGTGAAGGTGTCGCTATAGGAATCTGATCCTGTGGTTGCAATGGTTGGTGTAAGAGTTGGAGCAGTGGTCGGAGAAGGTGAGGGAGCTGGCGTGGGGGTTGGAGTGGAAGTAAGGGTTGGTGCAAGGTGTAGGTGTTGGTGATGGTGTGGGAGTTGGAGAAGGTGAAGGAGTGGAAGTGGGAGTTGGAGTAGGTGTTGATGGTTGGGGAAGGGCTTGGAGTTGGAGTAGGTGGAGTTGAGCGCTGATGGAGTGGGCGTAGGGGTTGGAGAGGCTGTCGCAGTAGGCGAGGGCTTGAGCGTTAGAGCCAATGTAGAGAGTGTGAAGGACATCGGCGAGAGTGTTTACTGCAAGGTTGAGTGATTCTCCAACTCGAACCCAATAGGGAGAGTTAGGGTTGGAAGTGTCATAATTGTTATTCATCCAAACACAAGTATAAGCTCCGCCACTGTCAAACGTTGTATCAAAAGCAATATTTTTGGCTGCATCATACGCGGAGACTGTTGACAGGGTCCCATCAAACAGTAAATAGGAATTATATGTATCAGAATAGGCATTTGTTCGAGTTTCAACGTAGCTTTCATAGTTGGAGTGGTTATTTCCAGTTTCGGCACCCCAATCTGTATTTTGCACCCATTACATGGGCGAAAACTGCTACGTCTGCGATGTAGTGGCTCATTATTCCTGCAGTTAAAGCAGCTCCCGAATAGTTTCCTGCATTCAAGCGACTCAAAGCGTTGGAAGTTCTTCATCAAGCTGCAATGTTATCCTGCAATAGAACCGTTTGTAGCCAGAAATAGAGAGGTGTTTTTTCCGTTATTTATTAGAAGTGGTAGTCTGCTGAATTTGCTAGACGAGTACTTCTAACCTGAGGCGCCCAATCTTGGCGTAACAACTTTTTTCTACCAAGGTCAAGATGAGATTTATTCATCTTAAAATTCCACTCAGAAACCACAACTTCAAACAAGTGACTTAACCCTTTTCATAATAGCCATAAACCTGAAAGAAGAAACGGTATTCTTTTGCCGTTGCCTAGCCGTTTCCAGCCGCAACAAACCCGTTTAATGCCGCACAGAGCGCATCCTGCAAACATTTCTAACCCTAAAAGCAAAAAGCAACCAAAAATAAGTCTTGACAAAAACGCAATTGCACCTCTCCTTCTATCACACAAAAAAAATATCGTTCAAATGTCATCAACATCCGCCAGTAAATATTACCTAATTGGCCTTGCAGAAAGACTTTACGAAACCAAAATAGTTAGGGCACTCCTAATCTGCTTTTTGGAGTTAAACGCCTCTTTTTTTGGGGCAATAGCTTTTTTAATTCACGTTTCACCCTTATTTTGCGGTGCACAACTACGGAAGAAGATCCTCAGATTTGGACTCCTATGGATGGAGACACATTCGTCACAAAAGACGGTTTCATCATGAACACTTTTGGGTACGAACACCCAGATGACCGTGTTTTCGCATTCCTCAAAGTATATCCCAGCTCAATACAAACAGCTATTCAACGTGGAAATGCTTACGCGAACATGGAAATTCGGCTCAAGCGAACTTACAAAACAACTTTTTCGAGCTGAAAAACTCTATACAGCTAAGAACTACCAAACCTTCATTGAAGCCTTCCGCAAAACTTTCCCAAACTACCTTTACTTTGACCAGACACGTGGTAAAGAACTCATAACTGCGCCGCTCGACGCGATTGAACAAGTTTTTGTTCCCAAAGACCGTCTCGTTTGGCTGCAGAACCTAAAGCACCCCGACAAACTTCAAACCATGTCACTTCAACTAATCGATTTAATCTCCAAAGAATCAGGTGTACCCTGCAGCGATTTAGGCATCCATGGCTCCATCGCGTTGGAAATGCATGCTCCAGAATCAGACATTGACTTTGTCGTCTACGGCACAAACAACTTTCGCATTGTAGAAGATGCTATTCAAAGACTTGTAAACGAAAATAAACTCTACCTACATCGCAGGCAACCGCATCGAAGCAGCCCGAAAATTCGTGGGCAAATACCAAGGAAAAATCTGGATGTACAATGCAACAAAAAAACCAGAAGAAATCAAAACCCAATTCGGCGACTACACCTACACACCCTTGGCGCCACTTCGCTTCACTGCAACCGTCTGCGACGACACAGAAACTATGTATCGCCCAGCAATCTACAAAATCAGCAACTACCAACCCCAAGACGACCAATCAGAACTTGACCTCGACAAAATCCCCATCCAAGTTGTCTCAAACATTGGGTGCTACCGAAACGTAGCAAGGGTAGGACAACAAATTAAAGTTGCAGGAACCCTTGAAAAAGTCCAATCAACACATAACAGCAGTGTCTTCTACCAAGTCGTCGTGGGTACAGCTACTTCGGAAGAAGAGTACATATGGCCTCTGTAAAACTGCGTGACCGCGACGCCATCCAAACCGCGGAAGGCATAATTTTCCGCGTCTTCGGCTATAGCCACCCCAAAGAGGCTTACATCTGCGATGCCGAATACGCCAGTTCAAAAATTTTCCAATCAACCGACCCACGGGCACCCCGAGAAGGCAGAAGTGAACTCTTTTACAAATTCTACAATGACGAAGGAATGAAGCTCGTTTCCAAAAAGTATCCACAATATCTAATCAACCATGAAATGCTTGGGTTAAAAATCGTTGGCGTTCCCCAAAACCTAATCGCTGAAGCCAGACAACCTCAGCCACGTCTACAAGAACTACTTAAGGCAGGACCAACTGACCAGTTGCTAGCAGCTATGGAACAGAGTATTGGGCATCGCGACAGAGAAATCGGGTGTTCCAGCTGAGAGTTTTGGGGTTTTCGGTTCTATGCTGCATGGTTTTCATCACCCTAAGTTCTCAGATATAGATTTTACGATTTATGGCAAAGCAGAAAACGCCAAAATGTGCGAGACAATGGCGGATCTATATGCCGATAGCAGTTCAGGCTTACGCAACGAATTCGAATCAGCGGATGTCATGAAGGGCAAAGACTGGCGTTTCAAGAACTTCACTGTGAAAGATTTTGTCTGGCATCAACGCCGAAAAATGATTTACGGGTCTATACGACGACACTAAATCAAGCGGTAGAGTCATCAAAGCTGAGTTTGAGCCGGTGAAGGCTTGGAGTGAAATCAAATCAGAATACGACCCAAAGACAAGGATTGTGCAGAAGGGTTGGGCAAAAATCAAAGCCAAAGTCACCGTAGACGACGAAGCACCTTTCATTCCATCCATCTACGGTATTGAGCCATTGGAAGTTCTCAGTGGACCCAAAGAAGCGCTTTTAGCAACTCGGGTTTTCAGTTATATGGAAGAGTTCCGTCAGCAAGCCCAAAAAGATGAGACGGTGATTGTTGAGGGCAACCTCGAAGAAGCCCAATCAGCAAAGGGAAGTTTCCATCAGGTTACGTTGACTTATTGTCCACGGTACTACGAGCAGGTCCTCAAAGTTTTGCACTAATGGCTGAGCACCATGTAATCGGATGGTTTGCTACCAATAATTAAACGGTAATGTTCACTGCCGTTTTTCTTATCAGTTACGAGCTCCACTTTTCCTTGGGCTTCTATTGCTTCGCCTTCAATTGCCTGTTTACAGAACCTGCCGCGGAAAGAAACAACCTCTGTTATTGGAGAAAGTGGGGGTCCTTCAACAACGGCAACATCGCTGAGTTTGTAGCTGCAGGGTGTAAATAATGCATCGGAGCTGTCAGTTATGTTGGCTGCTATTTTTGCGTAGCCGCAGTTCTTGTACCACACCGCACCATACTGTTCGCTGGTTTCGTTCCAGTCTTTCACGAAACGGATGAAGTAGTCGGTTCCCATGAACGTGCCCTGGAATGCTTTGCGGTTTTCAACTTTTTCGAAGTCTTCGAAGCTCATCTGGGTGTCCTTCGAACGGAAATCGAAGAGTGTTTGAAGCTCTGTTTGGCTGTAGGGTTTGAAGCCTGAACCATCAGTCTGGAGTAGCTCCTTTAGGGCTTTGTAGGTTTTGCGGCTGTTTTCCACTCCATAAACAAGTGGGTCGATGTCTGATTTTTCGTTTGTTAACCCTGCCATTATCGAGCCAGAAATTCCGATGGCGCTCCAGGGGATCCCCGATTTTTCTTTTAGCGCCATTGCCAGTTGCAGCGCCTTGTTTTCTATGTGTGGTGAGGTTCTTGGATGTGCGCAGTGAGGCGAGTTTTTCTGGGGGCTGATAGTGCTCGGCGATTTGGTCAACGGGCACTTCACACATTGTCTCGTCGAATACGGGGTCAAAAACGATGAGGTCAGGATGATTTTCCTGCAGGTACTTGAAGCGGTCAGCAAGGTTGTAGACTTTGCCGTAAAGAGCGTTTTTGTCTTGTCTTGTGCCCTTTGGTGAGGGAATGAAGCGAGGAAATGCAATAATCCTATTAGGTGGGTGAACTAAGCCTTTAACGTCGAAAACCACTTTGCTCATAGTTTTGATTAAGTCGCCTTCACGTGCTTTCAAGCAATTTCCTCTCAGATGTTCCTGTGTTGTAAGATACTTCAATGGTTTGTATTTTTTTACATAACGTTAATAAACCTTTTTTTAAACCACACTTAGTCAGTGTACCCAATATGGGAAACTGCGAAAAAGCCAAGTACATCTGCAGATGCTTAGAATTAGCCATAATTCTTGAAGTAAGCGCTGACAAACCAGGAAACGTAAACTTAGTTGTCGGTTTCGAAGGCACCCGATGCGAACACTTTTTGGCTTCAGCCATAGCTTCAGGACCCTCATTCCAAGAAGCCGCCTACAGAGGAACCGAAATCGCCGAGAAAAAGCGAACCGTCGTCGAGGCAGGTTTAGGAGAACTCATCAAAATAGGCATCAATGACATTAACGAGTGGCAAAGGGGCGGAAACACCTTGCTGGGCACCATAATTTTGTTTGCACCTCTCGCGGTTGCCGCTGGAATGACGCCGACCAAAAAGAATTTTGACTTTGATTTTCGGTTACTTCGAAAAAACATCGATACCGTTATTAAATCATCAAACGCCAAGGATTCCGTTGAAGTGTACGAAGCAATAGACATTGCTAAACCAAGCGGTCTCAACGGTGCACCCGACCTAAGCGTTAAAGACCCCAAATCCAAAGAACGACTACTCAAAGAAAACGTGTCTTTGTTTGAAGTTTTCAAAATTGCCTCCGGATACGATGACATCTGCAGCGAATGGATTAACAATTTTCCCATAACATTTGATTTAGCATATCCTTACTTGATGGAGCAGTTGAAGCATAAGGATTTGAATACAGCCATAGTAGACACTTTCTTAAAGATCCTCGCCGAGCACCCTGATACTTTCATCGCAAGAAAAGTCGGCAAAGAAAAAGCAAGCGAGGTTTCTTTGACCGCCAAAAAAATAGTGGATCTCGGCGGGGTAGAAACCGCGGAAGGCAAAAAAGCCCTCGTTGAATTCGACAAGAAACTCCGAAAAGCTGGAAATGACTACAACCCAGGAACAACAGCCGATATTACTGCAGCTGCACTAGCCCTTGCAACTCTTAGTGGATACAGACCCTAAACCTTTTCAAATACTGTTCACTAATCACAATCAACCCAAACTTCCGTGTTTCACATTAACTTTTTGAGAACTCTTTTAATTGTAGCTTCATATTGAGACAACATCATTTTATATCATTTTGAATCTTAATCTCTAATTGGAAAAGATAGAAACTAATACCCCCAGTTAGGCGGGTCTGGCTGCTAAAGAAAGATAAAGTGTCCCCCTCGAACTTCTGCACTTTACCTGATGTTAGCGCATGGCTTGGTCCGCCGAACACTCCATTTTTGCCCCTCAAACCAAATTGAATTTTTTTAGGAAGACTTTTTAAAAACTGAACGGCTAAGTTAGAGCTATGTATCTAAATGCCATCTCATCAACTCTTCGAAGTAGACGATTTTGGGTTTGGCAGTTAGGCGGCGCTTTTATCTATGCTATTCCTGCCACGATTAGGATTGCAACAGGAAGCATTCACCTGCCAATCTTAAGCATGTTTATGCCTTGGTGGGTGACTCCCTTCGTACCTGGCAACATCGTAGAGAAAGTATTGGTCAACGCTTTTTTCCCCGGAGCCGCAGGTGCAGTGGCAGGAGAAATCCTCTACACTAACCTTCATAGTGAGGTTTTAAGTCGAAAGCAGAAGTATCTGGCTCGCCTCGGTGGCGCCTTATTATATGTTGCAGGGTGGTCGCTGTTTCAATTTGTGGGGTATATACAAAACATTAATGGTTCCTACGGCGACAACCTCTTCGAGTCTCCGTACGTTTTTCCATTGAACTTCACATTGGCGTCGCTCTCAATTTTTACTCCCACGGTGGTTAATTTTCTAAAGAACAGAATATCGAAACAGCCGAGTAAGAGCGAAAAAATTTAATTGCCTCGTGACTTAAAGTCAAAGTATGTCTTTTCATGTTAGGCGTAGGGAGCGGGAAATCACCGACTTTGATGAAATGCGGATAATTCTAAAGAGCACGAAATATGTAACGGTCGCCTTCTGCATGAACAACGAACCATATTTGGTTGCCCTTAACCATGGGTATGACCAAAATCAAAACTACCTCTACTTCCACTGCGCGCCTGAAGGCAAAAAACTCATCTACGCGACAGCTAACTCGAATGTTTGGGGACAAGCAATCTTAGACTTCGGCGTCACCGAAGAATGCGACTATGCTTACACGTCGGTTCACTTCAGCGGCAAATTTAGCCTGATCACTGACACAGCCGAGAAACGTCACGCTATGGAAATCCTTGTTCGACAGGTCTCGTTGAATCCTGAAGCCAAGCTTGCCAAAATTAAACCCGAAAAGCTTGTATCCACAACCATGGGAAAAATAGAAATAAGTTACATGTCAGGGAAAAAACATCAGGCACCAAAAATCTTAAAATAGAAAAATAGAGAAAATTGGTTATGCCGCGGTGGCTGTTGTATTCATTTTGCGCCAGTCAAAGTAGGAGACTGCTATTAGCATTATACTCCAGATTGCCCAAAACGCGAATGCTGGGCTTATGAAGTAGAGGACTAATGCGAGTGCACGGTTGGCTACGGATATAGCTATTATTAGTTTAGGCGCCCACATCAATCGTTTCAGCAAACCGAACAACGCTACGATGTATACGACTGAAACGACCAACAGGATAAAGGTACCTGCAGTGAGTGCGTTGCTGACGCCTGCGTTAGCGCCAATATAGCCCGCGTTCAGTGATGCAGCGCGTGAAGCAGGGTTAGCCCACCAAAATATGACATTGCCGATGTCTCCGATGATGTTAATCGCTACAAATGCTATGAGGACTTTGTGGATTATGCCTAGGCTGGCTGGTTTGGTTGTCATAGTTTGTTTTTTATTTGTTTTTATATTTAAGACTTCTCAGCGCTTAACCGCCCACTTTAGCTAAATCCACCTGGTAAATCCTCAAGCCTACGTCCTCATAAACTTGCGGCAGCCATGGCATTACACTAAAATGCGTAATGCAATCTGGGTAATTTCCTAATTCTTCAGCGCCAACATAAACATAGGTTACGTTGTATTCTCGTATTACACTTGCAAGCTGAGATTCAGTGCCATTGTAAGCCATGTCGATTGCGTGTTCTCGCTGGTTTACCTGATCAAGTGGTTCCCCGTGTCCATAAGGCCAATACACATAAGAAGACACACGCAACCGACCACCAATCATGCTGGGTGGTTCATGTATCCCATAATAGGTTAAGAACACTGAGTTCTGCGGTGTATGGTCTCTTACCCATAGTCCAAGCTTGTATTCGCTCCAGCTAGCTCCAGAATACTGTGTTTGAGTGTTATAGATTATGACGCTGGCTGTGGTGATTATGGAAAGCAAAACCAAAGTCACTATCAGAATCCTTGGCGTCTTAGCCAAGACTATACCAGCTAAAATCACGATTGGAATCCACGCGAACATGAAGAACTTGTACATGTCCCAGTCCCAAGGCGTCAATAATAGAATGTTGGGAATCATGAATAGTAACAGGAAAGTTATCTTCAGGTATTCGTGTCCAGGCTTGACGAACGAAACAATTGCCAGAACAAACGGGATACCCAAATTGAGGAAGTAGTAAATGAATGGGTTCTGTACAAAATCGGCTAAAAAGGCGGTGCTGAAGGCAAAAGTTAGTGGTGGTCCACCTGAAAATATGAAAGGTAAAGCAAACACGCTAGGCAACAAAAAGTACAGATAACTGAACTTGAAGCGTTTGAGGTTCAGAAGAAGGCAAGCAGCGAAAGCAACGTAACAGCAGAAAAACGCCACATTATGGAACTGATAAACCAATCCTGTAACTATTCCTGCTAAGATCAAACGATTTCTATCACTCATATTGCGTAGTAGAGCCAAAACAAACGCAAATGCGGGCAACCCAACTAACAATGGGCGTTGCTGGAGCAAATTATCAAACATTGAAGGCAACCCAAACAACTGCCTAAACTGGTAGATGTAATTCTGGTTAGGGTCAAACTGCCCGTTAAACAGTGCTCCAAACAAGCCAAAATAGCTAAAGCCCCAACCGAAAACCGCCAGAACAGTGGCGATAATCGCGGTTCTTCTGCCGTAAGGTCGTGCCAACGCATAAATCGCGAATGCAAAGACTAAAATGAACAGAGCATTCAAAACTGGCATAAGTGTGGGTAGGTAGCCGTACATTTTTTCGATGATGGCTGTGTGAAAATCCACGAAATAATGATAAGTTAGCGGTGTACCGATGTAGTTGGGGGTTTGGGGTGGGAAGTTGCCTTGGTTGAGGGATTCGATTATTTCGTAGTGGAAGGGTGTGTCCTGCCAGTTAGAGCCTGTTAAGACTATCCCGTACTGGTCGCCACGCCAAACACTTTGGTAGAGCACGGCAAGACTTATGAGAAATATTACGGCAAAAACCAGTAGGCTAGTTTTCTTGACCTGTTTTAGTTTGAGAAACTTTTGGGGTTTTATTGGTTCGCCTTTTTTGTATACAACCAAAGCATAGATTGCGGTTAAAGATAGAAAGCTAACTAGGATAGTATGCTGCGAGTAACCCACAGCTAACGACAGATAATAAATCAACTGAACAGAAACCAAAATGCTGAAGATAGGCACGAAAGCCCAAATCTCATGGGAATTTAAGTTGAAGAACCTGTAGGCGATTAAACCTGGAACCAAAAAAGTGAAAACCAACGCGGTGAAAACAGCAATGTCACGTGAAACAAACGAAACGGCGGTCAACAGCAAAAACATTGCGACTAACCAGTATCTCTCCAAAAATGCCGTCCAGATTGTATCTGTTTTAACTGTATTCACTCACCCTCAACCAACATAACCCAAATAATATTTTCAGAGGTATAATAATTATCGCTAAACAAACACCTTCAGCATAGATAGTAGATGCTTAATTATGAAACAGCCTCATTACCGATATTTAACTCAAACCCGAGAAAGGTTAATTAGCTAAAGTTATCAGTATTGTTGCGGCGCTTATGCCCAGGTAGTATAGTTCGGTCCAGTATATGCGGCTGTCGCCCGTAGGACCCGGGTCCGAATCCCGGCCTGGGCGCCACTTCAGTTTAATCTTCAGATTTCAAATACAATTGACAACTCAATATTTCCTTTTCATAAGCAATAAATCAAGTTAATCACAAAAGGGTGTTATGGACCAAGAAGATGAAATCCCTTGTGTCACTTGTAAGTCATGGAATGGAAAACGGAAAAAATTCTCCTGCAACCCCAAAGGATGCAGAGACATATCCGCATGGCTTCCGTTACATATTCCGCAACTAAGTACTGAAATAACCCACAAACAAGTGCAGCTTCCAGAAATTGCAATCCAATACATAGTGTAGAAAGAATCGTTCTTGAATAAAAAGCGAAGAGCAACCACACCCAAGAGGAGCTGGCTCGGCTAAGACGGATTATTAACAAGTACGTATGTTTTTGATATTAAAGCAGAGAACTTGAAGAGAATCGATGGTGAACTGAAAATTATCGATGCCAAAGTGACAAGTACTCCAATTCCGTTTGTGTCTGAGAAATAGTGATTAAGGCAAACCTAAACTTCCGAAAATGTTGACTTGTTTTCAAAATAATCACTAAAACACTCTTTGAAAAGTGAGCAGGAGATGGAAAAATGCTCTTGAAAAACGATGAATAAACAGTGCGTTTTCGTCATTTTCGTGTAGAAAAAACCATATGAGACCACACACGATAACTTAAGCACACATGACTGTCACCCAAGAAACTCGTGCAGTAACAAAACCCAACAACTGGCTAATGGACATCATACAAAAAGTCAACAGCAACGCTATCGAACAACAACAAATCACAACACGCGCCAGAAACGACAGCCTCTGCGTTCTCTGCAAAGGAGCCCGAGCTCTCTGCGGCAAAACCCGCTGCCCAATAATTGTAAAAGTCAACTATTTCCTCAAAAGCGTACCGCTTATGGCGACTGAAGACATCGATGGCATGTCTCCGCCGAGCGTTTTTATCGGAAGAATAGGCTACCCCAACGTTTACGCGGGACCGCTTGTACCACCCGTCCATGAGGACACGGGGATTTATGATTTGCCCGAACGGTGGTTTGGGAAGTCTATGGATGAGATTGTCGGCTTTCGTAGTTTGCTTGTACGTGGAAAGCATCGGGTCAATGTTCAGAAGTTCATGGATGGGGGCAAGATTCTAGATCAGACTCGTGAGTTAGCCCTCGCTGACAGCTGTGTTGACATTGAACTTAACCTTACAAAGAAGCCCCGAGGCTCCATTTACCTCGATGATAATGTACAACCGTTTGGTCCTTCAGCGCCCATACGCGACCTCCACGTCGGAAACGCACGTTATGACGATAAAATCGAGAAAGCATACTACGACACTGATTTACGCGCAACTCAGGCAGTTGTGGACCTCTACAGCCGAGGCGTCATGGTAAGCAAAATCCAGAAAGCTTTCAGCGTTGGCGCCTTCGGAATAGAAAAGAAACGCCGCCTTGTCCCAACACGTTGGAGCATAACAGCCGTAGACGACATTATCTCCAAAAACCTACGAGAAAAAGTAAAAACTTTCCCAGAAATCAACGAATATCGAGTTTACGAATCCATTTACATGGATAATGTGTTTGAGATTCTAATGATTCCTGCCCAGTGGAGCTACGAATCCATGGAGGCATGGTACCCTGGAACCGTCTGGAACCCCGCTGGCCAAAACATCGCAATCTTTTCCGATTGGGAAGGAAACAGCGGACGCACCACTTACGCCCAAATCGGCGGCTGCTACTATTCCGCACGCTTAGCCATCTGCGAGCAACTCCAAAAAGAACGACGCCAAGCCACTGCCATTGTGCTCCGCGAAGCAAGACCAGGCTACATCATGCCAATCGGCGTGTGGCAAGTTCGCGAAAATGTACGCAACGCCATGCACCAAAAACCATACATGTTTAAGAATCTCGCGGAATCCCTTAAATTTTTAAGTAGCAGATTCGAGATTCCAATACAACGATGGATTCTGCAGAGTGAGCTCTTAAAGAAAGAGCTCTTTCAAAAGAGGATAAGCGACTTCTTTTCAACCAAATAGATTTTTTTAAACCGAACACAACCATGAAATACTAGTTGTTTCTTTCTGAGAAATAGAGAAAACATGCTAATCGCTGTTCGTTACGATTTTTGTCAGCATTTTGCTATTTCTGCACATAAGGCTTACCAATGGTGTACTGATTTTACACCTGAAGATCACGCGCTCATGGGGGAAGACAAGATTGAACGTCAAGTGACACACCTAACAGACAGTACCGTGATTTTGAAGGAAACTCTTCACACAAACGAACGTAATGTGGAGAAACAAAAACTTGTCCAGTTATACCCAAACCGATTGTGTTGGATCTCGACACATTTGACCGGCCCCAACAAGTATTCTCAGTTCATATATGAGGTCACAGCCGAGGGTAAAAGTGCTTCACGGCTAAACTTTACGGCACTCCACATAGAACATGAAGAAGAAACACCCAAAGAAAACGCCGATTTGCTTGCGGAAAAACTTTGTAACTATGATTCAAACGTTTGGAAACTTTTAGCACAAGCAATGGAAAAGGAGCTCAACAAGAAAAATTCGAAAGGTTCACAGATTTCCTTAGAGACCAAAAGAAGGTAAATCTTAAAACTACAACTACTTTATAGGTCAAGTGAAATCGATGTTAACCTCTGCAACTAAAAGATTTATCCTCCCCTTCTCAAACAAGAAAGACCCAGCATCCGAAATGGAATCAGCAGCTGTTTTTGCCGTTGCAGAGTTTGAGAGAAACAAGGGAGGCGGCATAATCAACAGACAAACTGAGGAAAAGATAGTTTACCTAACGAAAGTTGGCTACCCGCTGTGGCTGGTTCCTAAAAACGACTTAACCTTCGTATTCGACGGTTTCTACGATTCAAATCAACGCATTTCTTACCTTGAAGCTCCATCGGTCACAGGATTTATGGAAAGCTTAGAGGCGAATTCAAAGCCAAGAGAAAACTACAACGCATTCCTCTTAGACCATAGCAACTATTTTCAACAATCTATGAAAGAAAAACAATTCGTTTTCAGAAACTTAATTACTGACCTGGGTTTTAAAGACGAAATTAATGTTTACCGCAAAGAAGCCGCGGAAATTACAGCACAAGTAAACGCAGTTTTACTTCCGCCAATTCTTGAAGAATCAACGATTTCCTCAATAATATCGGAGTTTGAAAAAGTACAGTCAACAATTAGAGATGAAACGCAGAAAATACCAGAATGCATAAGACTAGTTAACAAAACAACCAGCCAATACTTAACCGAGCTCGATTACGAAGCAGAAGCAGTTACGGACGAAATGAACGCTAAAATCAAAGCACTAGAAGAATACGTAAACCCCCAAATAGCAAAACTAAACAAGGAATACAAAGCCAAAAGAGAAATGTTAACGGAAAGATTTGACAAAGAACTTGAAAGCCTGCAAAAACTGAAAACAAAAACTCAAAAATCCATCGAAATTAATGAGGGCAAAAACAGCCTCTACCAGCGAGAAACTAAAATTCAAGCCACAAAAAAACACACTATCTATGAAAAAAGATGGAAGGAAAAAATCAAGCGAAATCAAAAAGAACTAAAAGAACTCAAGAAAGAACTCAAGGAAATTGAAAATAACATTAAAAAACTGAGCAAACAGAAAACACAGGAAACTTCAAAGTTAAATTTTGACCTTGATGGACAAATGAAGCTGGCGCGGCAACCTTTGCTTGATCTCGAAGTTGCCCGTGAAGCTAAAATCCGTATTTTTAAGCAGGAAGCTGAAAAATTATTCAAACTGGAAAAGCCAGTGCTAGAGGATTTAAACAGAACCCTTAAGATGCGGGAATCTGTTAAAGCTAATTTTGAAGTTCTTGGCTTTAGAGACCAAGGGACAAAAAGTCCTGCATTATTTTACGTACCTTTTTATGTTGTTTGTTATGAAATGGGCTTGACAAGACGCTACCTTATGCTTGGCCCTTCAACAATTAGCAGTTTTGATTTCTCAGCGAAACTCAAAGGAGCATTAGGCATGTCGAAAACTAAGGAGTTGTTTGTGCCTCGCTTTAAAGCAATAACTTCCATAATTGCCAAAGTTGAGGAGTTAACAAAACAGAACAGCAGGTTTGAAAGCCAACTTTATGATTTAATTCAAAGAAACAACCTTCTTAACAGCAGCATATTCAAAGAAAATGTTACGAAGGGCTTAGTGTACCTTAAACATGAAGGCTGGCTCTCTGATAAGGAGCAGCAGACTTTGACCAGCCGATTAACAATATAGCTATTGGTTGTTTCAAAAAACTTATTGCACTCTTCATGCACATTACTATTGTTATTTATGGCTTGAGAAAGGCGGTTAATTGTGGCTGAAGACAACGATTACATATTAAAGGTTTCAAATCTTGGCGTAAAACTACAAAACCAAACCCTGCTTGACCACATAAATTTTAACGTTAAAGAAAGGAACCACCTTAGCCATACTTGGGCCAAACGGCGCAGGTAAAACAGTCCTGCTTAAAACGCTTCTAAACCTTGTCCCACACACGGGTTCAATTGAGTGGACTGAAAAAGTAAAAATCGGATATGTTCCTCAGTACGTTGCTGTTTCTGATATTCCTATGTCCGTTAGGGAGTTTCTTTCTATTGGAAATGGGATAGACGTTGAGAATTCACTAAAAAAGGTAAGGTTGACGGATAATAATATATTAAACAAGCGGTTAGGAGTGCTTTCGGGGGGTCAGTTAAGACGGGTTTTGATTGCTTGGGCATTAAACGACAATCCCAACGTACTTCTTTTAGATGAACCAACCACAGGCGTTGACATGGACAGCGAAGAACCCATCTACTTAATGCTAAACGAAATCAAAAAAACCCAGAAAATAACAATTTTCCTAATAACCCACAACATCCACATCGTCCAAGAATACGCTGACGATTTACTTGCACTAAACAAATGCGTCACGTTCTGTGGACCAGCAGAGGAAATAGCTAAACCAGACATCCAGAGACAGATTTACGGCGAAACAGTCTGCGTTGAAACCGAACGAGGAGAAAACTAATGCATGTTAGATACAACATTCTACAGTTTAGTTTTTATCAATCTTTGTAGGCGTCTGCCGCAGGTTATCTTGGGTTCACTTATGGTTTTGGAGAAAATGGCGCTTGTCGGAGACGCATTATCACACGTTGCCCTGCCAGGTTTAGCCATTGGAGTCACTTTTCATTTTAACCCATTCCTTGGTGCATTTGCATTTCTGTTTGTTTCAGCCGTCATAATTTGGCATATCCAGAGAGTAACAAAAATTTCTTTTGAAGCGCTTGTTGGCGCAATGTTTACTTTTGCGTTGGCAATAGGTATACTACTTTACGGCGAGATTTGGATGCTCTTGAAGAGGCGCTTTTTGGTGACATTTCACAAGTTACACTACTTAGCACACGGGAGCCGCAGCCGTATGTCGTAACAGCCATAGTCCTCACAAAAGTAATCTATAACAAACTGGTCTTGGCCATGATTTCCGAGGACCTCGCCATTTCCAAAGGCATCAACGTGGCAAGAACAAACTTGCTCTATCTTTTCCTCGTATCCGTCGTCGTTGCCTATAGGAATCCAAATAGTTGGAACATTACTTGTAGGTTTTCTAGTTATTGTTCCTGCGATAGCGGCAAAAAACCTAAGCGGCACACATGCGAAGATACTCGATGGTTGAGTGCAGTCTTTGGTGTAGCGCTGGATTCTCAGGAGTATCTTGCTTGGAGCATCTTTGGTTTCGGATAACCTTCCCCGGACCCATGGTTGTTTTCGCTGGAATCGCAATCTTTGCTGCTAACAGTATTATTAATTGGAGACTAAAATTAACAACATAGGATGCGTTTATATGAAGAAGTACACGGGTAAAACCTCAACAGCGATAATACCGTTTCCAGACGACAAGATTCTGCTGATAAAACGAAACACTCGTCCCTTCGTAGGTTACTGGGCGTTGCCCGGCGGCAGAATGGACCCTGGCGAAACCATCGAACAAACTATTGTTCGGGAAGTTAAGGAGGAAACGGGACTTGACGTGGCCATTGTACGAGTAAGTAGGCGAGTATATTGAGAAGGGTGTTAAAGACGACGTTGAATACGAGTATTACCCAACCTGTTTTGTGGTTAAACCTGTTGGCGGAGAAATCAAAAAGCAAGACAGTGAAATCCAAGAAATCAAACTCTTCAGCCTAAATGATCTTGCCTAAACCGTTGGCTTTTGAACATGAAGAAATGATAAAAGATTACGTGGACACCTCAAAAATGGTGTGATCACGCAATTTAGAGCATGCTTTAGGTTTTTACATTTGTTTGTTGCTTTTCTGTGGTGGTGGCGGTTATTGGAATTATGGTTGCTTTTGAAAGGTTATCTTGCTCATTGAGGATTAGTGAAATGGCTTTGCCTTCGGGGACGATTATCTTTGTGTTATTCTGTAAAGATGCTGCAATAGTTTCCAGTTGCTTGAAGGTGATCGCGCTGTCTTTGAAGTACGTGGTTAAAGCCTCGTTCCTAAGCTTGGTTGCTTGAGCGTCACCTTCAGCTATCGCGATAGTAGCAGTCTTCTGACCCTCAGCTTGGAGAATGGCAGCTTGTTTTTGGCCTTCTGCTACTTGAATTGCAGCATTTTTCTGTCCGCTTGCCAAGGTGGCTTCGGCTATAGCTGTTTTCTCAGCTGCTTGCCGTTCGTTGTCTGCTTTGAGGACAGATTCCATAGAGGTCATTAATCCCTTAGGAGGTTCTAAGTCTTTAATTTCTGCCCTAACGATTTCTATGCCCCAATCCTTAGTTTGTTCATCTAAAGCTTCCTTTAGTCTTTCGTTAATTACGGGTCTGGATGTGTTTGCTACAGTCATATCCATACCTCCTATTATGTCCCTGAGAACTGTCCTTGCTAATGTATCAATCTGAGATACATAGTTATTTACGAAATATTGTGATGCTTTTACTGATATTTCATCTGTTTTAACTTTGTAGAATACGACAGCGTCTACACCCATGAAGACTTTATCTTTTGTAATGACGTCTTGGCGCTGCACAGGCGTCATGCGTTCGGTGATGTTGACTTTTATTATCCGGTCTACGAACGGCACAAGAAAGGTTATGCCTCCTTGTACAAAGCGGTGGTACTTGCCGAGGCGCTCAACTAATCCCTTTTCTGTGGGTCTAACTATGCGGAGTGACGAAAGAATCGCATATACCAATACAACTGAGGGTACAATTATTGCTATGATTTGTATTATGTCTACCATATTATTCGCCCTCTTCCTGCGCTTTCTTATGAATAGGTAGACGGATTTAAGATTTACTAAAGGGGTTATAGTTTACATTAAGGAAGAATTCAAAAAGAAGCGGGCCCGGTGGGATTTGAACCCACGATCTCCGGCTCCGAAGGCCGACACCTTAATCCGTGCTAGGCTACGAGCCCAAACTAAACTAACCTAACAACTCAATAATGGAGTTGCATTAAAAGATTTACGGCAATTCTTATAAACCCACATAATATTAAACTTCTGTCACCTCAAAAAGTGGGGGCCGGTAGCTCAGCTTGGCTGGAGCGTTCGACTGATAATCGAAAGGTCGGCAGTTCAAATCCGCCTCGGCCCACCATCAACCCTTACTCATGTTTTTTCATAAGAAAGACAGAAGAATAATCAAAAATATGCCTGTTGCTATATACACACATGGCTCAAAATTTTATTGGCTCTTTATCCAGCGGTCAATGCTTGAGCATTAAAACCCACTTTACAAGCATAGGAAAGTAAATAAACAGTAGTTGATTAAACAGATCCTCAAATTAGCCAGCAAGCAAGTATTTTTCTTAGAAGCATTTTTGCAAAAGTTTATTTTAATGAAAAATAATTGTTAATAATGTGTTTTTTCTAATCAAAAACAGCTGGACTAAGAACGCTCAGTACCTACTGAGATAACAATGGTATTAAAATGTCCTTGGAAAAAACAATAAATATGATGAGGTTTGAGTGCGATGGAGAAAAAAATTAAAACTCAGGAAAACCACGATTCCTGTGTTATGGCAGTTGCCGAGGAATTGAAACGAGATAACTGGACTGTCAAAGCGGATTTGGAAGGGTATGAGAAACCATCCATGATTGCTGAAAGCTATGTTCCAGATATTCAAGCAGAAAAGAAGGGTTGTTTAACTCGTATTTGTGAGATTGCTACTCCTGAGATGTTTGAAGGCAACAAAGAGAGGTACATTGAGTTCAAGAATTACTGTGACGAATACGACTTTCACATGTACGTGGTTGATAAGGATGGCAAACGCCAGCAGATTGATCCACGAATTTTCGGGAAAAAATAATGACTTTTTTTAAGTCTAAGCAAGCTTATCCAGTACAATGAATCAAAGTCCCAATCCTCATTCATTCTGCAGTTGCTAAGAGTAGTGGCCATTAACTCTGGAGAATTGGCTCAAAATTCTCCGAGCAGCAAGAAACTCCAGTTTCGTTAATAACGGAATATTCTTCTTAATCCAATTCTACCTACTTTGGTCAAATGTGGATTCTGTGTAAAATTTTTCCTTTTTCGCCAGAGATTGGATGAATTATTTGTTATTATTTTTTTAAAATTGGAAAAAAACATTTTCACTACCTCTCTCTTGAAAACAGTCTTAAGTCGAAAGACCTAATAGTTGAAAGGTTTCCATTTTTCTTAAAAGGCGAATGAAACGGGATTTTCGAGAATGGAGATGTAACCCTAGTTCCTGTTTCAATTTGAAATGAGTAAGATTCGTCTTCTTCTAGTTTGACTGGAAATGACTTATCTAATTGCCCAAAAAACCTAATTACTGAAGTTCCACGATCTGTGTTCGAATAAACCACATTGTTTTTATCAACCACAACTTCTTCAACCAATCCCTGCTTGATCAAAAACCCCAAGTGCTCTTCTAGAATATTGCAGTTAACATTACCCTGAGACATAATGTGCTTTAGCTGTAGGGGACCTTTTTGTCCTAGAACCCTCAGAATCTCAACATACATTTCCAGCTTGGAGTGCCTCATATTTATCCCGTCATTTACGGTAGACTGAATTCAGTATTAACGATTTGTGCGTAGTAAACATATACTCATTCGAACTGCGCATCCATTGTCCAAATCCCACTGTCTGAAGCTTTATCTCCATTTTACCCTTTGTATTTTATTTATGGTCCCAATTATTTACAACAAGTACAGTCACAAGAGTAAAGGATCAATTATTTCCCTAATCCTCTTCCGGTGGGGTCGCCCTTTTGGAACTAACTTTCCAAATACAATCAGCG
>CAWFTD010000022.1:0-236584 GCA_963818655.1 Candidatus Bathyarchaeota archaeon | reverse complement strand
ATTCTATTGAAGCCTCGGGTTGGATTTTGGATGTTTGGGGTAATCGTTATCAGGGCGGCGGCAACTACACCTTCTGGATTGGCAACAGGCTGACTGTCGCAACGGCTACATTCCAAGGCATGCCCTACAATGTAGGCAATCGTTATGGTAGGGATTTAGCTTTTAACCCCCCTGTGCCTGCAAACGTAACTATGAAGGCACAGCTTTTCCTAAATTCTGACCCTAGCAATGTAACTACTATAGTTTCCAGCGGTGTCGCCACTCGGGGTGGTATTTGGGGAGCCGCTCAAGGTATGGTTCCTTTGTCGTTTCCAGCGCCAGGGGAATATTTCGGAACAGTAACTGCAACTTACGTTGATCCTGGTGGAGTTCTATGGGTTGCTGCGATGACTCACGCAGGGGTTGTTTATCCAACGAATTCTTCAATTGTGGCTTACGGGAAGAAACTCCAACTTCAGAATGGCACTTTGGTAGATCGGGGGCAAACAAAGAAAGAAGGATACACTGCTCCTAATGGAACACTTTACCTACAGCACATTAATTTCCCCTACAACTTTGGCGATGTTTTGGAAATTGCAAGTGAATTTCAAGGCTCAAACAAGATTGAACCTGTGTTGTCATATAATAATGCAACAAATGCCACCGCATATGATCCAAATATACAGGGTATTGGTCGGACCAACATTGTGACGAAGACAAGCAATAATTTATGTCCTGAAATGTTCCCTGAATTCATCACAAATTTGCAGTATTTCTACGGTGCGGGTGCACAACCAGGATTCAATGCGAGGTTTATAGTTGCATATGACTATACAAGAGCACCATACTGGCCAACAAGCAACACCAACTTCGGCGGTCAATATGGCGCATCGAACAACGGAGACATGCCTGGAACAATCTATAGACTCTTAGGTGGTGTTGTCCTAAAGAATAAAGATCAGACGCCTATTTATGCTGGCTATCAGGCTACAGCATTCATACTGCCCAAAGGAACAAATAACAACCGCATCGTGGGTCCGGGTGATGAAAACTTGCCATCTCCAGATAATAAATCGGCTCGCTTCTTCCTTGTCCCGATAAGACCTGGCTCCACATATCAATTGGGAGCAACTTTCACGCCTGTTCTCCAAATTGATCCAATACTACCATGTAACGTTACATTCACATTAACTGCTCCTAACAATATAACATACATCTCAACAGGTCAAGGAGACAAGTATGGATATTTCGCGGGTTCCAAAGGATTTGCTTTGAACCAGTCCGGAGTGTGGACCTACAGGGTCAATGCAACTTGGAATGGCTACCAGGGACATGTCCCAGGCTTGCCTGACGCCGGCGGTTGGATATACGTTATTGAAAATGGTACAGCCCCAGGTCCAGGGATAACAATGAAGATGCCTATGCAGCAAACTTTCTCTCCAATTGCTGGTTTGAATGTAACTGGACAAACTACGGCTTCAGATATATTCTATGCTATTATCATTCCTGGTGCAGTTCTTGAAGAGGGTGTTATACCAGTGAACAATGGCACATTCACCTATTACTTTAATCCTCAAGCTATGGCCAGCAAGATCCAAACATACGATATAATTAACTACGCAAATGGTCAGGCACAAATTGGGAAAATAGTGCATTTGTCGTTTTTCTCTGAGGAAAAGGCGGCTGATGGAACAGTCTATCACTCCTTTGTCCGAGTGGTTTTAAGGGGAACCACAGCGGTATACGTTAAAGAAAGGTAAAGTTAGAAAATAACGAACCTGAAAGTTAAAGAGCGATTGTATGAAAAGACGTCTAGCGATAACGTTAATTATTTTATGCATAATAGCATTGGCTGGGGGCATTATCTATTTTTTTGGAACCCTAACTACATCAGAAAACTTTTCAGATAGTCCACATTACTTAGTTTACGACAGCAAGCCGAGTAAAATCTACTTTATTGAAGCCCTAACTTCGTACGGCAACGCTAATGAGACCTACGCTACTCCCGATGGACAAATTGTTGAGAAGGATACTCCATTATTTGTAATTTCCATGACTTTAAGGAACGATTATACCGCTGATAATCCAGCTCCGCCTCTGAATAACCAGGGTCAAACTTCACCGGCTGACGGCACAGCTTATCTGTACTTGATCGCTCAACTTTATGATAAAGACGGCAAATTAAACTCAACAAACGTTTCGGTGTCAGATTTCTCCTTGCCTGCAGTTCCAGGAACAGGTGTTGTTCTATCAAGTGGCCAAACTACAACAGTTAACATTTACTTAGTAACATCGCAAACGAACCTTAGCAAGTTTGAAGTTAACCTATATTTCTTAGGCGATAGCATTCCATCTAAGAACACATAGATTTCAATATCTCCGACCCGCTTTCCATTTGAAGAGATAACGAAATAGAAAGATGCTTCAATAGCTGATTCCAAAGCAAACTTTTAATTTGTTTTATTATTTTCATGTTTTATTAGTTGGGTGCGCTAATTGTATGACAGTCGCTTTAGTAAGGAAGGTATCATAAATGGATTTGAACAACTTTACTATTAAATCGCAAGAAGCCATTCAGAAAGCCACAGAAATTGCGGCTGCAAAACAGAACCAATCAGTTGAAGCCTTACATCTTATTGAAAGGAATTTTAATGGTTGATGAAAATGTCTTTCCTTATTTATTGAGGAAACTAAATGTAAACTTTGACGTCTTTTCTAAGACTCTTGATAAGCAAATTGATTCCTTACCTAAAGTCAGCGGAGGGCAGCAGTACCTCTCTTCTAGTTCTAATCGAGCCCTCCAGAAAGCACTGGAGATAGCTTCAGAATTCAAAGATGAGTTCATTTCTATAGAGCACCTATTACTGGGAATCTTGAGCCTAAATGATGCTGCTTCAAAACTTCTTACGAATAGCGGAGTCACAGAAAAAGATTTGAGGACAGCAATCAAACAATTGCGAAAAGGATCAACAGTTACTTCTCAAACTGCAGAAGAGACCTATAATGCCCTAAATAAATATGCGATAAATCTGAACGATATGGCTAGAATGGGAAAACTTGATCCTGTAATTGGCCGCGACGAAGAAATCCGAAGGGTGCTTCAGATTCTATCACGAAGAACAAAAAACAATCCAATTCTAATTGGTGAACCAGGTGTTGGCAAAACTGCAATTGCTGAAGGGCTTGCTCATCGTATAATTAATGGAGATGTACCTGAAAACCTGAAATCTAAACAAATTTTTTCACTTGATATGGGTGCTCTTATTGCTGGTGCAAAATATAAAGGTGAATTTGAAGAGCGATTGAAAAGCGTTGTCAAAGAAGTTATCTCAGCTGAAGGCCAAATCATGCTTTTTATCGATGAAATTCATACACTTGTAGGCGCTGGCGCCAGTGAAGGAGCAATGGATGCTGCTAACATTCTAAAACCGGCTCTGGCTAGGGGTGAATTACGGGCAATCGGTGCTACCACTTTGAATGAATACCAGAAATATTTTGAAAAAGACAAAGCTCTTGAAAGACGATTTCAACCAGTTATGGTCAATGAACCAGATACATTGGACGCTATCTCCATTCTTCGTGGTCTAAAAGAGCGTTATGAAATTCATCATAATGTCAGGATCAAAGATGAAGCTATAATTGCTGCTGTTGAACTTTCACAGAGATATATTTCTGATCGTTTTCTTCCCGATAAAGCCATCGACCTGATTGATGAGGCTGCATCGAAACTTCGGCTTGAAATGAATTCTGCTCCTGAAGAACTGGAGACAATAGAAAGAAAAATTCATCAGTTAGAAATTGAACGAGAAGCTATTAAACGTGAGAAAGATGAGGTGAAACTCAAATCGCTTAATGAAGAGATCAGCAAACCTCAGTGAAGAACGCAATCAGCTAAAAGCTAAATGGCAATCTGAAAAAGATTTAGTGGAACAGATTCAAGATAAAAAGAACGAAATCGAAAACCTCAAATTTGAAGATGAACAGGCAAACCGCAGAGGTGATTAGGTAAAGTCGCAGAAATTCGCTACGGCAAAATCCCTGAAGCAGAAGAAACAATTAAAAGACTTAAAACAAAAATTGTCAGAAGCTCAAAAAGAATCAGCCATGATAAATGAAGAAGTTGATGCTGAAGATATTGCTGAAGTAGTAAGCCGCTGGACAGGTATACCTGTTAGCCGAATGCTTCAAAGTGAGAAACAGAAATTGCTAAACATAGAAAATCAACTTCACATGCGGGTTGTTGGGCAGGAAGAAGCAATCTCGGCTGTATCAGACGCGGTTAGAAGAAATCGTGCCGGTTTGCAGGATCCAAAACGTCCAATCGGATCTTTTATCTTCTTGGGTACAACAGGTGTTGGGAAAACAGAATTAGCCAAAGCTCTAGCTGAATTCCTCTTCAACAACGAGAACAACATGATTAGAATTGATATGTCGGAGTATCAGGAGCGCCATACGGTTTCAAGACTTATTGGTGCACCTCCTGGATATGTAGGTTATGAAGAAAGCGGGCAACTAACAGAAGCTATCCGAAGAAAGCCTTATTCAGTTGTGCTTCTCGACGAAATTGAAAAAGCACATCCAGATGTTTTTAATATATTGCTTCAAGTGCTTGACGACGGCAGATTAACTGACAATAAAGGTCGGACAGTGGATTTCAAAAATACCATAATCATAATGACTTCAAACATCGGTTCGCATATAATTCAAGAAAACATGGAAAAATTAACTGATGAAAATCGTGAAGAAATCTTAAATCAAACAAAAAAACAGGTCTTCGATTTGCTGAAGAGAAGCATTAAGCCAGAATTCCTCAATCGCATCGATGAGATAATCATGTTCCAATCGCTAACGCATGAAGAAGTCCGGAAAATAGTGGAACTTCAACTAAAAAACATCCAGAATATGCTTGAAAAAAGCAACATAAAATTGTCCGTTACCAAAAAAGCTGTGGATTTTATTGCCAAAATCGGCTTTGATCCTCAGTTCGGTGCAAGACCAATAAAACGTGTTATTCAAAAGAACTTGCTTAACGAACTATCCAAAATGATTCTGGACGAAAAAGTTGATAAAAACTGTGCAATTGTTGTCGATGAGAAAAATGGTGAGTTGGTATTTAAGAACAAGTAAAAAAAAATCAAAAACATTTACTTGTCATCCTTCCCACATTTCTTGCCTTCATCTATCAATCGTCCACATAAATCTTCAAGCATACAGTCCGATTGCAGAACTGACTAAATAAGGTGAAGAATTCAAAATAAGCGGCTATCATCACCCAATTAGTCATGCAACCCTGTCTCAAGCTTACCTCGCTCATTCGTGGGCAAATGGAAGAAGAAGATCGCCTTCTCCAGCCTTTTCCAGCCGTTCCCAGACGCAACAAAGACAAATAGCGCCTTCTACAGACGCATCCTGCAACCGCCACAAGCCCCAAACAACAAAAGCAACCCAAAACAAGCTTATCCAAAAAATGCAATTGCAACTCTTCTTCTTCTATCACACAAGAAACAATATGTCTCTAGTTTCCGCAGTTTCAATCGCATAGCCATTTTTGAAGAATGCAAGAAAAAGATCGCGTGTTTTTGCTTCTCTGTTGCAACTTTAAAAAAACCTCAGAGATTCTATTTGGGGTTTTGTTGTAGCTTGACTGTAACAACATAGCTTCTTATCATCCGAGGCAACGTACCTCTTTAAGTGCTAGTTGAATTGACTAAATGCCCTAATTGTGGAAAAGAACTTTCTAAGCCAGATAAGCGATTAGCTAATTCTGTTTTCTCCGTGGAAGCCTATAAATGCGATAGATGTGGGACCTCATTTAATGTAACAGGCTAATGGCCACAGCTTGCTTCTCAGTGAAAAATTCATTTAAATAAAGAAAAAAAGAGTTTATTAAAGTTCCTTAACTCGAGATTCAATAAATTCAGCAACTTTCATTTCAGTAAAGTTGTTTTCTTCTTCCTGCAACTTCAACTGTTCTTTTACTGTCTCAAGTAGTTTCTCAACATCTACGGGTTTAATCAAGTACGCATCTGCTCTTTTGTTTACAGCGGATATAGCGTTCTGCACGGATGGATAGCCAGTAACCATTATCTTACGTGTTCTAGGTAAACTGTCCTTCATTAATTTCAGCAATTCAACACCCTCCATATCTGGCAATCGAATATCCAAAAGTGCCAAGTTATAGGTTGCACCGTTAGCTTTCTCTAAGGCTTCTTTTCCACTAGCTGCCGAATCAACTATGTATCCTTCGTCTTCAAGTATTGCCGTCATAGTTTTGCGTATGTTTTCGTCATCGTCTACAATTAATATTCTTGCTTGTTTATCCAATCGTTTTCACCTCCCGCTCCATATTTATCTCCAAAGGTAATGTAACAATGAATGTTGTCCCTTTGTTCTTCTTTGTTTGAACAGTTATGGTTCCACCATGTGCTTCAACAATACGTTTACAAATTGCCAAACCAAAACCCATACCTTGCGCCTTGGTGGTGAATAGCGGCGAAAAAATCTTTGGCAAAACATCATCAGAAATTCCCAGTTCCTGTATCGCAGAAAGAAAGCTGCAACTGATCATTCACTTCTTCGCTTGTAATCGTTAAAGTTCCTCCATTTGGCATCGCATCCAAAGCATTCTCAATCAGATTAACAAAGACCCGCTCAACCTTGTCATTATCAACTTTTAACTCAGCAGTTTCCCTAAATCTCTTTACAACTTTCACTTTTTCAGGAACTTGCACTGTCAAAAAAACCTCAGAAAACAAATACCCAAGCGAAATATCTTTCCGTTCTAAACGAATTTCCCTAGAATAATCCAAGAGGTCATTGATTATTTTATTTGAATGTTCAATACATTTGTTAATTACTTCAAGCATTTCTTTAGATTGAACTGACAATTCCTTGTCTTTACGTTTCAAATAGAAAGCTGCGTTTTTGATGCCTGCTAAAGGATTGCGTAAATCATGTCCAATCATTCCTGCTAATTCACCGATTGCAGTTAACCTCTCTGACTTCACAATTTGGGCTTGTGCTTCAGCGAGCTGACTTGTTTTTTGCTGAACAATTTCTTCAAGATTGTTAGAGTATTTTTCTAACTGTTCCTCCATCTCTTTACGTATTGTAATATCATGAAAAATGCAATGAAGAAAAATCTTACCCCTCAATTTTATTACTTTAGAGCTTACCAAGATACTCCTAATGGATTCATCTTTTGTTCGATGCTTAGTCTCAAACTCTCCTTCACCTTGATTCATTATTTCCGAAATATGTAACAAGACCTCACTTGGGTTTTCCCTAACTTCTATGTCACAAATACTTAGTTTTTCAAACTCCTCTCTAGAATACCCCAACTGCCTATGCGCAGCATCATTGAATTCAACAAAACCAGCAGTTGCCGGATCAACAATCAAAACTCCTAATGGAGCCCGATTAAACAAAGCATAATAACGCTGCTCTTCATCCTTCAATTCTTGCTCTTCTTTTTTTCTCAAACTAATATCTTTTATTACACCAAGGGCATTCCATTTTCCAGATTTCTTAATTGGCGAAATTGATAATTCCGCGGGGAATACACTTCCATCCTTGCGGCACCCAGCCAATTCTACGTTTCCAACTGTGAAATATCCAACACCAGTCTTAGCAAAAGTCTTCACACTTAATTCTATCCGATTTTTCCCTTCTCGACAAAAAGAGTTCGGAACAACAAGCTCATGAATACTCTTACCAATAACCTCTCCACTCGTATAGCCAAAAATCTTCTCGGCAGCAGGGTTCCAATACAAAATCTTAGCTTTTTGATCAACTAAAACTATCGCATCTTTAATATAATCAGCTATACTGAGAAATTCTTCACCATTTTTCAAAGCTAAGACCAGCCCACTTTAGCCTGCTTTCCAAAAGATAAATTCAAGACAGGCAATTTTTGGAAAAAACAACTAATCAATTCTTTGGTTGCATCAATGGTTTTCCGTTTTTTCGACGTGCCTTTGCTCATGTAGCCTTGTGAACCTCTGTTTAAATCTATAATCTGTATGACAACGAAGTAAAAATAAAGCATTCTGAATCTCAAATCCATCTCAATACTTCACCCAAATTCAAATTGTCATCATCTTTCAAGATTCCACTTTTGTTTGCTAAATGCAACTAAAATAAGCAAATCATAAATTGACTACCCAATTCTTTGTTGGTTCCAAATTCTTGGTTATTCTAGTTGCCTATGCAGCTTCTATTCAGTTAAGTTCAATTTTTATTGGGTATTCAAATTGTGTTTTTTTCAGATTGACTGAGGTAATTTTTACGAAAATTGAATATGTATACTCCAAAGGAAAAATCAGCAACTATCCATTTTGATAGGGGCCACTGATATTCAGGCATTTTAATATCAACTACAATTTTTGAATTAAGGTTTTTCATAAATCTAATTTCTAGTTGACTTGCGCCTAATCCGAAAATTTTATGTATAATGCCTGAAAATTCTTCTACTTTTCTTGGGATATCCTTCTTTTCAATTCCGAATTTTTTTTGCAAATGCAGGTACACGGCGTTTTTGACTGGTTCACCTAAAGAATATAATGCTTCGTCAATTGCTTCCAATAAGAATTTATCAAATTTTTGCTCAAGAAAATTTTGTTTGTCCTCAGATATTTCTGTGCATATATTGTTTGTTTTTGTTGGCTCAGAATTTAACTTAACTGTTTCTGATAAATCAAGTTCGAAGCATGTTTCGTCGAAGGTAGTTATTTGATTTGACTCTTTTCTTAGGCCTTCAGGCAGTTTTCTCATTTTGATACTTCTCTATTGTTGATACGTTTTGTGGGGTGGGATCTTTTTAGGCTTTATGAATTACTGATATACAATAAAACATGTCGCATATATGGTTATTTAATATACAACATGCCAAATGCTGAAACTTGAACTTTCTGCATAAATCTCACCAACACATTATCGCCTAATTTCGACAGGCGTCAAAATCGCAAAAACCCAATTTGAGAACTTCGTCATTTGTGTGAACACATTATTACTTACGATCTAGCAACATGGAATTCTATAGTTTGGTGTTTTTCATTCGGCTGGGCTGCGGAATCTTTTGTTATGGATTTACAAATTGACCTAAGCGAACTAGCGGTTAAATCGAGCATTGATTTCCCCTGAGTGGTTAATTCGTAGATTTTTTTTGGTCGGTCGGTATCCATATTCCAGCAGTATTTTACATGTTTTCTTTTTTCCATTTTATTTAGTATGGGGTATATTGTACTTGCGCCACAGTAGACCCCGAAGGATTTTTGGATTGTAATTAGGATCTCGTATCCATGCATTGGGTGATTTTCTAGCATTTGTAGGATTATTAGATCTAGTAGGCTTTTTGTTAGTTTTTTTTGGACTTCTTTGTGCATGGGATTCATTTTTTTCGCTTCTGTATTTTTGTTCTACGTACATACAATAGGTCTATTATCGTACATATAATACTCAAGTCTTAGTATACAATAAAGCCCAATATAAGGATTGCTTTTTTTCAAAACTCAATTCTCAATCAACCCTCTGTGCCATAATTTCAACTAGCCAAAAGACTAAAACACAAACACAATTTCAAGACACCTAAACAAGAAATAAGATTTTAAAAGTAATTTTCAAAGACACCTAAGAATATTCCATAAAACTTTTCAGAGACTTTAAATAACTAGTAAATGACAAATCGGAACTTTCTGCCTCAAACTTGAATTCCGGAATCTTTTTCCGCAAAGTTTTCATGACATCAATTTCAAGAAGTAATGAACTTGAACCAAAAATCTTTTCTAGCGCTTCAACAAATTCCTCAATCAGGACTGTTATGTTTTCCTTACTTAGTTTGTATTCAGAAGCTAGAGATGAATAGAATGCCTCTTTGACTCTAACGCCAAGTTTTGAGAAGGATAAGTCTACTGCTTCAATAACAGTTTGGTCAAACTTTGACGTATCATGATCGCTTAAATCTATTTGAATTATAGGGAACCTTTTTGTTTCTTGAATCACGCTGTTTCCTCGCTTTATGCATTCTTGTACTACTCGTCAACAACATTATATTAAGACTTAATATATGACTTATTTTGATTTCCGATATATTACCTAAAACGGACATATCACCCCCTTCAAATCAACCAATAACAAATCCAAAAGTAATAAAAACAAGACTCAGTTAAAAAATAGAAATCTCAATGATTTGTTTTTTTGCACCATTGCTGGGTTTTCTCTCTTCATTAGAGCGGATGGTTATTTAGCAGTACCCACGATTGAAATTTGAACGCTAACTTGTAGCTTCAAATACTAAAATTTGAATGAAAAATAGAAAAGATACATTCTTTTCTAGAACAAGCGTTAAATAGTTCAATGGTGAGGGGAAAGTGGATGGAGTAGAAGAAACTGAACGCTTCTGGAGGCTCAAAAGAAGATCCTGTTTTGGAAGATGGCAAGTCAAGAGCCGAAGCGCAAAAAAAATTAATCGAAGAGCTAAAAACCCAGTGGAAGCTTCTATGGATTGAACGCTATCACGATAGAGTAAGAGCAGAGGGTGTTTCTGTTAATGACTACGCCATCTTGGATGTGGAAAAAGGAACAATAATCCATGCAACTAAAGATTTCAAAATCCTAAACCTTAGACAGATACTCGAAAAATACAAAGTTGAAAACGCTGAACGATATATTCAACCTGATGTAAATGTTGGCGGCTGGAATAAGTTCATAAAAACAGAGATAAATGGTAAAGTCAAGAAAGGCAGTCGTGTTGCTGCTTATATCGCTGATAAGTCTCCGCCTAAAAAGAGCCAGCAGGCTAAGAAGGGTGGACGCGGTTGGCTTCATTCAACTTAGCGCTGATTTTATAGGAATTGTGATTTAGGTTTTCGCAACCTTTCGTCTTTGAGATGGCTGGTGATATAACATGAATTTATTTACAGACTCTTAGTTGTTCAACAAAAATGTTGCTATCTTTGATTTCTAAATTGCAAAAATCCATAATATCAAACATTTTTTTGCTATTTTTAAGTGAATTCTGATGTACAGCTGCATATCTGTTAATACAGGTAGCCATTGAGAATGATTAACTGAAACCCTTACCATATATTTTAAGAGAAACTATACAGGAGCATTTGAAACGTTTGGTTAAGAAAGAAGTTTTGTTTTGCACCATAATCATTCTCATATGAGTCTTGGGTTGGTTAACAACTCTGGTAGGGGTAGTTTTTTTTGGAGCGGCAGAAACGAACTTTTTGCTTGCTGGATTAACCAGATCTAACATGCTTCTCTTTAGTGCTGTGAAACTTTCCGTAATAACGCTAACCGGACTTGTATTCTACAAGGCTGAAACTAAGGCAAAATTAACCAGTCAAATTTCGCCACTGGCAAAAAAATTCTTGACCTCAGGATACGCTATTTGCCTACTTACACTTTCATTGGTGGTCGTAAACATTTTCTCTGCAATTGTCAATGTAGCTTAACATCTGCATTATACATCGATGCCGGGGGTCCAAAGAAAATCTGTTTTTTCATACTTATAGCATAGAAAGAATGAATAACGTCGTGGGTACCAATCCGAGTAAGCATTGGAATTTTGTTAAAAAGTGGGATTGGATATTTTTGTTTTAGTTTATACCAGTGATATTTATTTGTACATTAAAGTTTGTAACATCAGTAATCGTTGGTGACACGGTTAAGGTTAGGTTTGCTGCGACTGATTGTCCTGGTTGAAGTCTTGTGCCGCCCTGGTTCCATGTCAAGGTTATTGGTCCGTTTGAGCCAACGGGACTCCAGTTGCTTGTTGCCATGTTTAATGCAAGTGAGAGGCCGATGCCTGTATTTTTAATGTAGATTGTTCGAGTTATGTTTCCTCCTACGGGCAAGGTTCCCCAATTTATGGAACTTAGAGGAGTGGTGCAGTTGCTGTTGGAGTATACACCCAAGTTTGCTGAAGTAGTCACTTGGCCGTCTGATTGTACACTTTGTGATGTGCTTATTGCTGCAAATGTGGTGAGTGTTAAGGCTACTGCGATAACAACTAAAATTACTATAGATGCTGTTATTGAGAGTTTTATTTTTGGCGTTTTCTGTCCCCGCAATTATCGTGCGTCGTAAGTCTTAATAAATATTATTGTTTCTGAGGGTATGCAGCACAACTGAACAACACTCCTACAAAATTCAGCAATTCACCACAAAAACACCTACAAATTAAAAGGATTACGCAGCTGCAATCGCATTTAGGATAACAATATATTAGCACAGTTTTTTTGTAGATCTCTCTTGCGGATAATTGGTGTCCGTAGATGTTGATGATGTTGGCTAGTAATTATTTTTGTGTGATAGAAGAAGAGTCGCTGCTGCATTTTGGATAAGCTTGGTTTGGGTTGCTTTTCTTGATTTAGGGCTTGTGGCGGTTGCAGGTTGAAGTCGGGAAAAGTCGCAAAAGATCGGGAATAATCGGGAAAAGTCGCAAAAAGGACAAATCTTCTTCTTCCATAACCTGGTTAGCATTTTGGATAAGCTTAATTTGGGTTGATTTTCATCTTCAGGTCTTGGAATGCTTGCAGAACGCGGTTACAAAAGGGACTAAAAGGGAGGGTAAGGGTTGCTGAGGGAAAATCGACTACAAAGGATCCTATAAGTGAGCTATAATGTCTAATTTTCTATTTTGCGACAAACTTGCATTCAATTTAGGTATTGACTACTCTTTTGTTTAGTTTGTTCTTGTTAGAAAAGTCTGTGAGGTGATTATACTTCTAAAATGATATCCTACAATATTTTGGCGACATAGTCACAACTATTGACTAAGAAAAAAAGCAAAAAATTTAGGAAGGAGGATGATTGAGCTTTCAAAAGTAGGTTTTTTCACGTCTGCCAGAAGCAATTAACAAAAGCGAAATTTCATATTCACTCAGGCAAGAACATGCAGAAAGAAATGGAAAAAACTGAAGTATTGCGATTTTTGATATGTTGTTTTTTTTGCAACGTTGCTTTTATAGCGTGTAACAACATTTAAGATTAACGATTAAAAAAGGAGAAGAAAAATTTGACGATTCTAATTCACCAAATCGAAGCATGCGAGTCGGCACAACTAATTATCGCAGCATTAAACGAAGCCCCAGGAATAGGACTAACCATTGCCGAGATGAAAGACACGTTAGGTGAAATTCCGGTTTTAGTAGTAGATGGAAAAAGCAGCGATCGAACAGTCGAGATAGCTAAAAACTTGGGTGCAAAAACTGTCTATCAGGATGGAAAAGGAAAGGGTGACGCATTAGCAAAAGCTCTTGAGAACGTTGATCCAAACGTTGAATACGTCATTCTTACGGATGCAGACTACACTTACCCAGCCAAATACGTTCCTGACATGATAAAGGTGCTGGAAGAAAATCCGCATGTGGGTATGGTCTGCGGCAATAGGCTAAATGGAGAAGTTAGCAAGGAAGCATTACACAGCGTTTTCCACATGGGTAATCAACTGTTGGCTTGGGCTCATAAAATGCTAAATGGAATACCACTACAAGATCCTTTAACTGGACTACGAGTAATACGCACCGAAATCCTGCAAGGGTGGCATATAAAATCCAAAGGATTCGACATTGAAGTTGAACTAAACCAACTAGTAGAGCGTCGCGGATTTAAGATTGTGGAAATACCAATTTTGTATAGAGCACGGTTAGGCGAGAAAAAGCTGAAGGTAAAACATGGCCTCACTATCCTGAAAAGAATACTGTTGGAAACGACAATTTGGAATTGATACAAACATAATATGTTTTTTAAACCAGTAATGTTTCAAAAACTACGATGTCTTGGGTGTTTATATTCAGATTTGATTTCAAAGAGACAATAGGTTTGTCAAGTTGCTCAACCCAAAAATGTTTTGAAAGACGTTTACTTTTTTGAAAGTAGTCACACTGAGGCATTGCACACAAGAGTCACTCAGTAACATCCTCACAAATAGATAGAGAAAAAAATAGAAACGTCTAAAGAAGAGTTTTTAAGGTTCGACCATTTGTTCTTTGGTTAACACAACTTATTAAAACAAGCTTCGCCTGCATCCAGAAGACAACTGAAAACAAATAGTAAAACTCACGACTCTGCAAACCATTCTAAAAAACAAAAACGCTATTCCCGTTGAGGATTCAGTGGGCTTTTTCGTCATCATTTCTGGCAGAGAAAAAAATGAAAACATCATTTATTTTCTATATTCTTCAAATAGCATTTGTAAATCCTTTGTTAAGTCGATACTTACTCTAAAACCTAATTTCCCTGCAGCCTTAGTGGGGTCGCCATAGCTACTTCTTATGTCACCTAACCTTGAAGGACTATGTTTAACGTTAGACTTTTTATTTGTAACCGTTTTCAAATCAGCAACAAGCTGATTAATGCTCGAAGCAGCACCTGCGCCGCCAGTGACAAGAATCTTTCTTAATGTTTTGTTAATAATAGTTCCTCAACGTTTGGGAGGTTTTTGGGTTTTCATGAGTTTTTCGATGAGGTTTAAGACGCGGTTTAGTATTTTGCTAATTATTCCTAGTCCACTTACCATGCCGCGTAGGTTTTCTATGTCAGATTTGTTTATTGTTTGGGTTAACAAGACCGAGGCGACGAACACAAATGCGAAGAATACTGCACCTATTATTAACCGTATTAAGCTGGAAAAGCCCAGTTCTGAGATGAGGATGTATGTTGAGACTGCAGCTATTGTGGATGAAAGCAGGATTTTTGCTGACGAGCGCCACTCTACAGTGAGTTCGTAGTGTTTCTTTATCCAATAAAGTGATATAATTGTGCTAGGAATCGCAGTTACTATCGAAGTTACAATGAGTCCAAGTACTCCAAGCTGCATTATTAAAACGTAGCCCATGGGGATGCCGATGGCTGCGTTGATCAAGGTTAGGTACAAGAAGAAACGTAGTTTTTCCTTGACTGCTAATGAAGTTGCCTGTACTTGAGACTTCCAAAGGCTGTGAAGAAGTAGGTGAGTGCAAGTAACGCCAAAAATAGCGGTGCCGAAGAGTATGTTTGTCCAAACAGTGTTGAGACTGCTGGTTCAGATAGGCACATAACAAGCGATGCAACTGGCACAACTAGGAGTGAGGCGTATTTGACTGAATACTGGAAGACGTTTTGCAGGGTTTGTTTGTCTTTTTGAGGGTTGAGCTTGCTAAAGGCTGGAAACAGCATCGTTGTTATAGGAGTTGCAAAAAATGAGATTAGGACAACGAAAGTTGATGCTATACCATAGTTGCCAATTGCTGTATTATCGGTTATATAGAAGATTGGGAGCAGAAAAGCGTAGTATTGCCCCTGAAAGCCACTAATTATTGCTGATATCGACAGAGGCGCGCCGTATGATAGCATTGTTTTGATGTAGGCTTTTATTTCGAGTTTAACAGTGGTTAGTTTTGGTAGGTTCTTGTATTGAGTCCACACAAGTACCACACCTATTAATCCAGCGATTACCATCGAGATTGTGTAGCCTAAGACTGCTCCGGAGGTGCCTAACCCCAAAAAGACTAAGTGTAATCATAATGACTGTTTTTATTATGGATTGAAAGATGAGCATGAGGCTGTTTAGTTCCATTTTTTCGATGCCTGTGAAGGCCGCTGTGGCTGCACTGATGAGTCCGCCAGCTAAGATTGTGATGGAAGCTATTTGAATTAAATAAGCTATTTCGGGACGATGGAATATGTTTGACGCGAGGTATCCTGAGAGAGCAAAAGATACTGCGGACAGTACCATTCCAAGAACTATTTCGAAGATTATTCCAGATACAAGTATATTTCTAACTTCTGATGCACGATCTTCTGAGCGATATTGAGCGGTGTAACGCACCATGGCTGAGGTTATGCCCCAGTCTCGAAATACTCCTATGAGGGAAGGCGCGATCATAACAATTCCGTAAAGACCGTATAGGTCTGATCCAAGTAGTCTCGCGACAAAAATCGTTGCAATTGCAGAGATAACTGTGGAGATCACTAGCCCCCAAAGTAAGTGGAAGCTGCCTTTTGCTGAAACTTTAGCCATTTCTGCAGCTTTACTCATCTCTTTTCTTCCTCAGTCTTATTCTGTCTGTATTATTGACTGAATACAAATGGGTAATTAAAAAGCACTTCTTTGGCTGCGGCATTTATTGAGACTGAAAAAACATGGATTTAAGAATTTTGATATAGTCACGAATTAGATATGAGTGTGCTATGACTTTTCAGAATTACAAGAGGCATAATAGTGGCACAATAACGACTATCATAGGGAAACATCCAAAGAGCTTTTTAAAAAAGAAGATCTACTGCTGGGGTCTCAAAATTTAGCTCTTGCAATCAATCAAAATCAATCAAAGTAAGCTCAGTCTGCATTGAATTGTGGATTAGATAATTTGCTTGGTTTTAGAGGTCAATTTTTAATACATCCTTCTTGAAAAGAACCTACTCTATTTTCCGTCGGTGATTTAATTGCCAATAATTCCCTGATTTTTGGTGGTGTATATTTGTTGCTCTTTATGTACAGAGTTTTGTTTTGAGTTCTCGAAAAGTTGTTTCAAGCCTCAAAAAATATTTTTGTATGGATTTACCACCTATATTCGGCTCTTTTCGCGGTAGGAATTATTTAAGGCTATTAAAAAGTCTTCCAGAGCAATTTTATAGATGTCTTGCGAAATTTTTCGCATTAAAGCGGGTTTAGCTTCTAGATTAGAAGTTATATGAAGCGTAATATGACGGTAACTAAGGAAGGCAATTCCGCATCCGATAGCGGCAATTCTCAGTCGGTTTTTTGCCGATAGGGATTCGGCTTGAATATTCTGGTGATGCGTTGAGAAGTTCAGAGGTAATAAGAAGTATTATTGCCGTTATGGCTATCCAAAGGTTAAGGTCGAAAAGTGTTAGAGGGATTATCATATCAATCACAATTACCTATTTTTCACAAACTAGGAAAGAAGTGAGCTCTTCCTTGAAAATACCTCGAATTGTATCAATAAAGCTTTCTAAGTCATGTCTCAGGAATTGTTTTACCTATGTTTACCATAAGCTGCTCAATGTTAACTTTAAAGTTAGTGCTGTTAGTTAAGATTTGTAATACACTTTCCAGTTGATGCGTCTCTTTCTTGTTTTCTATATCTCCAACCGCTTTACCAAGTAAAAAGTCATTTAACGTATAATACGATAAAATTATGGCTTTTGCACTCAGGAAATTAGGAGCGTTCTCTTTAGGGTCATCATCAAGACTTAAGGTGTCAAAATAGTCATAAATAAGTTTTAGGATACTATAGGCTTCTTTTGAAGTTTCTTTAGGAATCTGATTTTTTATGGCTGATGAAATCTTTAAGAAATTCAAGTTCAGCGAGGGCATCCACTGTCCTGTAAAAGTCAAGGTCTCCCCAAAAGCTTTAGAATAGTCTTCTAATAGTTGCCAATTAATTCGCTTGTTCTGCAGACCAATCAGAATGTCAAACGACAAATCAACGATGCCTATTGAAACATTAATTACATCTATCAGTTCATTTCTTCTTGAAGAAACTTGCCAGTAATCCTCGATCAGTTTCTGTCGCTTCTCAAACGAGCTATTAGCGATTTTGAAGGTTACAGTCATTGTTTTACTGTTAGGGGAAGTTTTTATTTCTTGTATCATTGTGAGTTTACCTGTGCATTTTGCAATAGCACATGCTGCTGCGTTGACCAGTGGGCATCCAATTAGGTTGATACTTTTGAGGTTATATTTTGGGCTATAGAGGTTTTCATAAAGTGAGCTATTAATTTGTAGAATTATGTGGTTTTCATTTGTGGTCATCGTAATTTCTTTGGCTAAGAAAAGCTCACCGAGCAAGCTTGGCAGTGCTTCGTCAAGTTCGCTGATGGGGATTTGGGCAAAGTCTGACGCGTGTTTTTGTTCAATTCTGTCCAATAAGCCTATACCCGGGGATGCTATTAGAAGCCCCTTTGGTCTTTCAATAATGAATTTACCTCTAGCTATGTCCTCAATTTCCACCCTTCCAGTGGTGTATTCCGCTGGGATGAATGTGACCATTTCTTTGAGACCTTCGAGGTGTTCAGGCAAATAAATATGTCTGGGGCATGGAGGGATGTTGTATGCTTCATTCTTTAGGTGAAGATCATTGAGCATTCTATCAATGGTTAAATAGGCAGGTAGAGTTGAGGATATTAAAAAGCTGCTTTCAACATATTTTTGGGGTGTTACTAGTAGGAAAAGTGCACCCCAGAAGACTAAACCTAATCCAATGACGCAAATTATTTGTGAGCCCAAAAAAACTGATAAGACAAACAAGGCGATTCCTGAGAGTAAAAGTAAAACTGCAATTCGAATGGAATTACGTTTTGGTTTTTTGGGTGTAGTTTGCATTCTCGTTTTTCGCCCGGTTTGATTTACTATTAGTTTATTGGAGATTTCTTTATTTGTGTAGAAATATAAACTGTTGCTTAACGAGCGTGTAATATTCCTTGTTCTGCAATAGCGAAGCAAATCTAAACTTTAGAGGATTGGAAAAAAACGCTCCTACAATATGTTACGGTTAAATTTGGCTTGATTTGTTAGCTTTGAAGACTTTTTGGATCGAGATCGTGAAAGAGTTTTGTCAGAAAACTGCAAATTCAAGGTTTGGTTAAGTGTTTTCTGGTCTTCGCCTCAAACGTCTGACAGCCATTACTGTGTAGACTAAAATGATTTCGGGGGTTATTATGCCAACTGCAAACAAAGGCTCAAATGATGATATTTGCGACGGCAAATAGCTGGTAAATTGTATTTTCATTAGATGTGTGCTGAATTGCGTTGTGTACCATACGTAAAAATTTTCTGGGTCTTGTGTGTAGCCCTGATTTACAGCCTGTTGGCCATCTATGAATACAACTGGGTTTGTTCCATAGAGTATTGCGGTTTTCGGAATAGTTAAATTGCTGAAACCTGTGGTGCCGCTTTCGCCTGTCACGATAATAGATACTGTTGTTGAATTGGTGGAGTGGTTTGTTGTTATCGTAACGTTGGACATCTGGGCACTTGTGACATTTCCGCTGACTGCAAGATTAACTGTTGCAACACTATCTATCTTAGCTTTTACAAATGTTTCTAGTGGAGTTGGAGAAGGCGATGGCTTTGCTGTTGGAATTGGAGTAGCTTTTGGAGCAATTGTTGACGTGGGTGTTAGCGTTGACGTTGGAGTAGGTTCTGGTGTAGGTGAAGGGGTTGGAGTTGGCATAGGTGATGGAGTTGGAGTGGGTAGCGGCGTTGGAGTAAGAGCAACTGTTACAGTAAATGAGTTACTTATTCCAGAATAAATAGAATCATTAGCTGTAATGGTAACTACTGAATCTGCATCAGTTACCATAATTGTAGTTGACCCGACTCCGCTAACGAATGCATTCATAGTGTTAGGACTAATTGATCCTGATGAAACAGTCAAAGATGGCCTACCATTATAACCCGTAACAATATTTCCGTACACATCCTTAGCCGTAACAGTTATAATAAAACCAGAACCCGAGGTCTGAGGACTACTAATGGTACTAAAAATAAATCGATTGAGTACATCAGGATTAACCGTGAAACTGTTACTTGTTCCAAACATGCTCAAACCTGTTGTGGAAATTGTAACTCCTGAATTGGCGCCAGTCACGGTCACTGAACCTGTCCAAACACCCTTTGAGAAGACACTAGTGCTAGTTGGACTAATAGTTCCAGTTGAAACATTCAAAGTATTTATTCCAACAAAGTTTGTAAGCGTATTATTAGAAGCGTCTTTAGCGGTAATGGTAATGTTGAACGACGTACCCGCAGTCTGAGTACCTATAGAGTTAAAAATAAAGTGGTCAAGTGGAGGAATATTTACCATAACTGAAACGACAGAAGAATTCACCACTGCATTGGCAGCATCCCTCACCTGAAGCCTAAAACTCCAAGAACCGGTAGCTGTAGAAATCGACGTAGCAAAAGAGTAACTAGACGAAGTAGCACCACTAATCGACAAGTAAGAACCAGAACCAGGAGCCCTCGAAAGCCACTGATAAGAATAAGGAGAAGTACCCGTCGTAACAGAAGACGAAGTCAAACTACTAGTCTGACCCTGAGTAATTGTACCCAAAGAAGCAGACACAGTCGGAGCAACCAAAGCAGGATTCACCGTAACCGAAACAGCATTAGAAACAGGCGACGTAACCGGAGAAGAAGCACTATCAGTCACCCTACAAGTAACCGAATGAGAAGCCCCCGCAGCAGTATAAGAATAAGTTGCACTGTTGCTGCCAACAGCAGAACCATCCAAATACCACTGATAAGACAAAGAACCCGAACCACCACTAGGAGTAGCAGTAAACACCTGAACCTGACCAACATCCATCTTAACAGGACCAACAGGAGCAACACTAACAGTCGGAGAAGCACTCACACGTAACAGACGCAGCAGAAGATTGAGCTGAAGTCGTCCCTAAACTGTCACTAACCGACACGGTAATCAAGTAGGAGCCTGCAGAAACAGGAACAAAACTAAACGTTGACGAAGTCGCACCAGATCTAGCAGAACCATCTACATACCACTGGTAAGAAGAGTAAACACCTGAACCACCACTAGCAGTAGCTAAGAAGTTTTTAGATTGACCTACATCCATAATCCAAGATGTGGGCGATATAACAGCAGTCGGAACAACGTTCACTGTAACAGAAGCCCCAAGAGAAGTAACTACCGCTGAAGTACTGGCACTGTCGGTCACTTGAAGTTTAAAACTCCAACTGCCTGTAGCTGTAGAAATCGACGTAGCAAAAGAGTAACTAGACGAAGTAGCACCACTAATCGACAAGTAAGAACCAGAACCAGGAGCCCTCGAAAGCCACTGATAAGAATAAGGAGAAGTACCCGTCGTAACAGAAGACGAAGTCAAACTACTAGTCTGACCCTGAGTAATTGTACCCAAAGAAGCAGACACAGTTGGAGCAACCAAAGCAGGATTCACCGTAACCGAAACAGCATTAGAAACAGGCGACGTAACCGGAGAAGAAGCACTATCAGTCACCCTACAAGTAACCAAATGAGAAGCCCCCGCAGCAGTATAAGAATAAGTTGCACTGTTGCTGCCAACAGCAGAACCATCCAAATACCACTGATAAGACAAAGAACCCGAACCACCACTAGGAGTAGCAGAAAACACCTGAACCTGACCAACATCCATCTTAACAGGACCAACAGGAGCAACACTAACAGTCGGAGAAGCACTCACAGTAACAGAAGGCGTATTTGACTGAACTGTTACCGGAGGAGTAGCATGGTCAGTAGCCTTACAGTAAATTATGGGTGAACCAACAGAAACAGCAGTAAACGTGTAAGTTAAAGCGGTCTGACCAGAAACAGCAGAACCATCCAAATACCACTGATAACTAAGCGCACCAGAACCGCCTGAAGCAGTAGCAGTAAACACCTGAACCTGACCAACATCCATCTTAACAGGACCAACAGGAGCAACACTGACAGTCGGAGCAACACTTACCATAACAGAAACGGGGTCACTTTGATAAAGACCAGGTATAGTAAACTCAAATTGGTAGTTACCAGTTGTTGCAGAGCTTGATGGTGCAAAGGTGTAAGTAATTTCAGTAGCACCCGGAATATTTGTGAAGGTACTTTGACCTGGAGCCGCCATCATCCATTGATAGCTGCTGTAAGGACCGCCTGAAATAATTGCTGTTAAAACAGAAGTCTGAAGACCTCTATCGATAGAAGAAGCAGTAACAGAAACCCCGGTTATTTGAGCTTTAACTTGCATGCTTTCAAATGCGCAGATTGATAACGCAATCAAAAGTGCGATTATTAGGGTTTGCAGTTTTTTCATGTTTCTCCATTCCGATATTTTCAGTTAGCATAAAGTAGGTTAATTGTGTATTAAAAGACAGTGTTTTTAGTGGCTTTAGCCTTCTTTAATTTTAGACTTTCAGAGTTGGCATTGCACAAAGAGCAGAGGTGATTAGACTTTAAAATTAAGCATTAAAATAACATAGGGTTTAGCCCAATATATGAAGCAAATCAACGAATCACAAGACAATATTGTAGGATTCGGTCTTTAATAGCTAAAGGTTAGACTACATTGAATATAATTATGATAACAGTCACCAAGAATAATATACCTAGTATCATCGCCAAAATTCGAAGTTTCTTAATGTCTGACACCAACGTCTTTTCCCCAAATACATAAGGTACAATTTCAACTGTAACAAGGAGAAGAATCGCGCTCACAGCCAGAAGCAAACTAAGATCCTGCACAGTTAAAGGAGGAAGTAACATAATTACACTTCTTCCATACGATACTCTATGATTAGGATTTTGTTATCAGGGTTTAACGTATCACTTTGAATCGTTATCGGCTTATCTGATGCTTTGGCAAATGCACATGCGAAGGCACTTGCCAAAATGCATCCGACTTGCGCGTGAGTTCGGGGTTGACTATTTCTAGTTTCGTAGCAAAGCGTGTTGAATATGCTGCCTGTTACTTCTAAGGTTATGGTTCTTTCTAGGATTTGAATTTGCACGTCTTCGGCAAATTTCAAGTTTATGAACAGTCTCTTAATATTGTTCTGCATTTGAGGTAGAGAAATTTTTCTAAAAGACAAGCCGAGTTCGTTTTCAAACATCGCTGAAAGAGCAAGTCCCGGAGGAGTGAAGAATAACCCGGTTTTTCTCTCAGCAAACAACTTATCGCTTACTTCATAAGCTGTGGGGAGAGGCGTCTGACTCGTTTTAGGAACAAACACCAAACTAGACTCAAAGTTGCGAAGATTTTGGGGCGGCAAGTATATTCCCTTTTCACCCAAATCGAATTCTATGAGGGAGCGTTCAATGTTGCTACCGCTTGCGCTTGCAGAAGCCTTCAACAAGGAGAGGAACGCATGTTTCGTAGGAGTGAAGAAGAGAAGCAGCATACTCCAGAAGGCAACAGAAACTCCTATAATAGCTAGAAAGGATGAACCATTCAGCGCAGAGAACACTATCATAACTAAGCCTGTCATGAGCGCTATGCCTATCATGACCACTGTGGTTACATCTTGGCTAATTTTCTTTTTCTTTATTTGAAGCATTCACTAATCTTTATTGGTACTTCAATTAATATCTTATTCTAAAGGAGAAACAGTTCTCAGGAATTTGAACATTGTTGATAATCGACTTGCCCATCGAAAAGCCAGTCATCTCTATGAGAGCTTACTTCCAGTTTAAGAAATGGTTTAGGTTTATTAAATACTAAATTTGGCAAAAGAAGGCTATTAATACAAAGAGCAATTGCCTTTTTGATTAAAAAATAAAAGAAAAAAGAGATTGTTTAGGGTTTTACTTAAAGGGCTATTTTTTCAATTTTTTTATTACAACGACACCGATAACAACCCCGGCTAATATTGCTGCAATGATTCCACCGTAGAGTAGAGAAGAGTTTACTGAGTTGTCAGTGTCATCAGGTGTCTGCGTCGGTGTAGATGAAGGAGCAACTGTAGGAATGGCAGTCGGAGTTGGAGTAAGCGATAGAGATGCACCTTCGCTACCCAAAAAAGAAAGGTAGATTCAACAAAAGAAAAATCTTCATCGGTGTGCCGAATAATACGTTTTTATGTCATTTCCAAAAGTACTTAAATTGCCATTCCAAGCCGTCAACAAATTGAAACTGTCACTTGACGCTGTACACCATCTAAAAGCAGTATAACCCGATACACCATTCGCATCGCACATAGCCATAAAATTCTTTACCCAAGTTGAACTCCAAGAATCATAAATTTCCTTACCGCCAAATTCACTAAAGACAACGCAGCCACCAGCAGCTAAAATTAATGCAGGACCCCTGCCTCCAGCGTACATAACTGTACTGTATACACCGTTAGGTGTATTTGAGTTTGTATTCCAGAACCCATAGGGATCCCAACTCCAAACCAAGTTTGAGCGACCTATGGATGGCATGTTAAATGTCATACTTGCCCAATCATAAGGTGGTGGACCAGCAGCTTGCACATTAACAATTGCATTAGGATTATTAGCTCTAATAGTGTCAATGCAATTTTGCATGTGGCTAACATAACTTGCCAACGGAACGTTTAAGCCCTCGCTTAATGGCTCGTAAATAATATGGTTATAATTTCTGTACCTGTAAGAAATCGTGTTAGCCACACTTAACCATTCAGTCCAAGCAAAATGCCCAGAGTCCCCTTTCATGTAAATTCCCAAGTCGTTAGATTGATGACCATGAACATCTGCCCCAGATGTTGCCCAGAACCGCAAATTTACATATAAGCCGCGAGCATAAGTCCACTTCATGATGTTATCGAGATCCGACCAGAAATTAGCATTGTTATAACAGTTTTCACCATGATACTTGTCAAAAGAGTAATCTTGAATACTTATAGAAACCATGTTGCAACCCATGTTCTTCATGTAAATGAATTGCTGTTCCGTACATTGACTAGCTGCATCGCCCCACCATTGACTTGACGAGTAAACTACGCCCCTAAGAACAACTACGTTGCCATTTGCATCTTTAAGACGAGTTCCATCAACATGTAACGGAGAAAGCCCCGACGTTGGCTTTGGAGTTGGCGTTGGAGTTGAAGTAGCCATAGGTGTCGATGTTGGAGTTGGCGACGCAGTTGGCTTTGGAGTTGGCGTTGGAGTTGAAGTAGCCATAGGTGTCGATGTTGGAGTTGGCGACGCAGTTGGCTTTGGAGTTGGCGTTGGAGTTGAAGTAGCCATAGGTGTCGATGTTGGAGTTGGCGACGCAGTTGGCTTTGGAGTTGGCGTTGGAGTTGAAGTAGCCATAGGTGTCGTAGCAGTATAGGTGGCATATATGCTTGTTGCGGAATTATCGTATCCAGCCGGAGTTCCGAAAGTTGAAGGGTAATCTCCCGAGTAAGTTGCAGTTTTCCAAACATGAGTATTTGTCGACCCAGTCATCATTGTTGCTCCAGCAGATGATGAGCTACTTGAGACGACACATAGCCAATAATACCCCGCAGTGAGGGAACTCGGAACTGCAAATGTCTGCCAGCCACTTGCAGTTATTGCCTGGATGCTGCTCTGGGCTATTAGTGTAGACGGCCCACCGTTGTTATCGGTGTAGATTGCTGCTTTAGCGTTGAAACCTGCATTTCTAAAGTATGCTGTGATGCTTTGCAGTACACCACTTTGAGTTAGTTGAAATCTGCTTGCATCTCTATCAGTTGCAAATAAATTGGTTATCGTTCCGACTACTGTGTTTCCGAAAGTATACAAAGTCGGCGTTGGAGTTGAAGTAGCCATAGGTGTCGATGTTGGAGTTGGCGACGCAGTTGGCTTTGGAGTTGGCGTTGGAGTTGAAGTAGCCATAGGTGTCGATGTTGGAGTTGGCGACGCAGTTGGCTTTGGAGTTGGCGTTGGAGTTGAAGTAGCCATAGGTGTCGTAGCAGTATAGGTGGCATATATGCTTGTTGCGGAATTATCGTATCCAGCCGGAGTTCCGAAAGTTGAAGGGTAATCTCCCGAGTAAGTTGCAGTTTTCCAAACATGAGTATTTGTCGACCCAGTCATCATTGTTGCTCCAGCAGATGATGAGCTACTTGAGACGACACATAGCCAATAATACCCCGCAGTGAGGGAACTCGGGAACTGCAAATGTCTGCCAGCCACTTGCAGTTATTGCCTGGATGCTGCTCTGGGCTATTAGTGTAGACGGCCCACCGTTGTTATCGGTGTAGATTGCTGCTTTAGCGTTGAAACCTGCATTTCTAAAGTATGCTGTGATGCTTTGCAGTACACCACTTTGAGTTAGTTGAAATCTGCTTGCATCTCTATCAGTTGCAAATAAATTGGTTATCGTTCCGACTACTGTGTTTCCGAAAGTATACAAAGTCGGCGTTACAGTTTCAGCTTGAACTGTGGTTGCAGCCAAAAATGAAAGCATACTCATGATGAAGAGTGCACTGAAGCATAATGCAGCGGGTTTTGCAAGTTTTCTGAGGTTTATGTAGCCTAGTGTTTTAATGAATTTGTTTGTTTTCATTTTTTTTTCTCTCTCTCTCTCTCGAATTTTGAACCTTTTGGGGTTGATGTGTTTTATAGCTTTTTGAAAAATCGAATAATGTTTTTTGTCAACTTGATTCTCAGGTTTGCGAAGTCAACTTAGCTATTTTGCGAAGTCAAGGTCTTACATATTGGCGAAGCGTATGTTTTCCCAGGGTAAATACAAAAATATCTAGCCAAGAGAATGTAATTGCCGAGGCAAAGTTTGTTTTCAAGCTTAGAGTCTAATTGTATATTGCCACTCCAAATTTTTAGCGATTAATTCCTAAAAAAATAAGAATTCACACAAACTAAAGAGCACAAGAGGAAAATGGAACTGTATTGGACTCGCACCAGACACCACGTATTAAATGTTAAGTGTGAAATCTACTTGTCATTACTCAAAACGGTACCATTAATCCTACTGGCACCTTCTCCAAAAAACAAGAGTGCTAAACAGAGAATTCTAATGAAAATAATTGGTACTTAATTTTATTTCGGTAAAAACAGCGATTGCAATTTTGTTGGCAATCACGAGAAGCATAGTGAACTCTAGGTGCTCGACATCTCTAAATCGGAGAATGATGACGGCACAAATATAGTTCTTTTACTTAAAACTCACCAAGCAAAGAAGAATATCTTGAAAGCGCCCTTCGAATTTGCTGCTATTGGCTATTCTTATTATTTATGCCAGAAATTGTTTCTTATGTTTTGACACTAATCTATGAATTTTTTTAATTTCAACAACATTTACTCTACTTAGTCAAACCTTTCGTAGTCTTTAAAAAAATTTATCGCCAATAACTACGAAGTCAATACCTCTTGTCGATTGATTAATAAAAGTGCAGTTTTAAGAATTTCAATTCCTGCGGGTTTCGGGTTGATATAGCAACTTCTATTTTTATTTTTTAGTTTTCATATTGTAGTTTCCGAATAAACAGTATTAGCTTCCATCTAAGCATTTGCAAATGTGAGTTACTATAAAAAAACCTCAATGCAGAACTATTCAAAGCATTAACAACAACTTCAGCTACATCACTGGCTTGCAGTAGAATTTCAGGTCGATACTTTTTCCCTCTTAATCTTGAAACCCTTATTTGCATGGGTGTTGCCGTTGATTTTGGAAATATGCTGACCACTCTAACTCGATCCTTCCTAACCTCAGCCTGAAGGGTATCCGCGATTACCTTTAGCCCATGTTTCGTCGCAGTATATAGACCAATTTCAGGTTTTGTTGTCAAACCTGAACTCGAGTTAACAAAAACAACTTGACCTTTATTTTTTTTCAGGTCTGAAAGAAAAAGCTGAGTTAGAAAAAAAGGAGCACGAAGATTAACTCTGTATTGGCTATCAAAATCCTCAACTGTCGAAGTTTCGATAGACCCTAGTGTAATAATTCCAGCAGAGTTTACTAGAATATTAATGCTGCTAAAGTTTTTATCGAAATAATTCTTGAGTTCTATTATTTCCTCAACCTTTTCCAAGTCCCCCACTTTTATAACAACTTTATTCGAGCCATTCTTCAAAGCTTGGCTTTTAAGTTCTTCTAGTCTTTCAAGATTCCTTCCCGTCAAAAACAAGTCCATGCCTTTTCTTGCAAAAGCTAATGTTATTGCAGCACCTATACCGCTTGTTGCCCCCGTTATAAATGCAGTTTTCCCATTCAAGTTGTACTTATCCATTTTCAATTTCCTTAAGTAGTTTGTTCTTCAATAAAATTGTGCTAGCATCTTTAATTAGATTCAAATCCACAGCTTGATTTTTCGGCAATATCCAATAAGCTGTTGGTACCATCAGATAAATTTAGAATCCAGAGAATTGCCATTTGAAGTTTAGCCTTTTCTTTTCCCACTGTATTCATAGCTTTATAAATGCCTCTTTTACCAAGTTGGGGTTCGCATTTGGGGTTCAGATTAACAAAGGTTTTATTTCCTTCTAAAATCTCTGATAATAGATTTAATTTTTTGTAAAGAATCGTTAAGCTTTTCAGATTTTATGAATTCAAGATTATCTGCAGATGTGTGGTATTCAGGATATTTTCCATGTGGTGACCTCATAAATGTTCCCACTGGCAAATTAAATCCTGGTGAACAATACTGTCTTTCATCATAGCCAAAGGGGGAAAAATCAATGATTGAATAGCTGTCCTCTGAATTATTCAAAACGTACTCTGTCGCTCTATCTATTTCGGCATTTCCACGTCTGCTTTTTTTGTATGTGATTGAACCAGAATCTCCCAATCCAGTCAGAACCAATCCGTGCTTAATTTTTATTGTCTTTTTCTCGTTCAAAGCCAACCATGTTATCGAACCAATGGTTCCAGGAATAAAGAGGAATCGATATGAATATCTATTCTTCATTTGGCTCAAATATTTTGCAAGGTAAGTCGCAACCGCAATACCAGACAAATTGTCATTACACATTGAAGGGTGACAAATATGCGTTGAAATGATAACCTCGTCTGTCAACGCTCCTTTTATTAATAGTTCGCCGTAAGTCAAACTACCTTTTTCAAGTGAAGAGTCAATTACAACTTCATATTGTTCATCTTTCAAATCCAAAAGTTGACTATGTGATAAACAAAAACCCCATTCTTCATCGTAGTAGGTAGTTCGGTAAGGAATCCAATCTGGATGATCGGGAAGAGAAAAAAGATGTTCTTTTAGCTCTTTTAGAGAAACAGTTTTTCTAACCGGGACACTGTAATTGACTACATACAGATTATTATTCTTGAAATCTACAATTCTTTCTCCTTTCGAGTTTTCGATGTATGCATCTTTAATATTCCACTCCCTAGGAACAACCCAATCAAACACCTGAGTACCGGATTTGACTTCTTTAATTTTGACTGGGATTTCAGCACCAATAATCTTTAGAGTATCTCTCACCCCGCCACCGGTAATACTCCGACAAATAGGATATAGTTTCTTAATTAAATCATACATTTTTTTACCATAAGAATTATTTTTCATAATTTCTCAACTTAAATAAGGCAGAGTTTTATCTTTTTCGGAAATTATAGCCGGTTTAAGCGGCCATTTTATTGCTACAGTTGGATCATCCCACCTCACTCCGAATGAGGCATTTGCAATATAGGGTTGAGACATTTGATAAATAATTTCAGTGTTATCATCTAAGGTCATAAATCCAGATGCAAAACCTTTGGGTACATACAGCATTAGATAATTTCTCTCTGAAAGAATAATGCCAAAATTTCCTTTAAAAGTAGGAGAGTTTTTTCGTAAGTCGACAATCACATAATATGCAGAACCTCTCGATACGCGCACCAATTTAGCTTCGCCGTGAGGATACTTCTGGTAATGCAAACCACGTAACGTTCCTTTTATTTTACTAAACGATACACTTGCTTGTACAAGTTTGTTGTTTAAACCGTGAGATTTTAATTCATCTTTATCCCAAATTCGAGCAAAGAAACCTCTTTCGTCCTCCTTCTTTTCAATCTCAATGGTGTATGCACCTTTTAATTTTGTTTCTTTAAATATCATGAAGAAATAACCCTCCAATGTTGGAATAGCTACTAAAACATAATGAGATTTTGTTTCGTTAACTTCTTCAAGAAAATAATTGGGAATTCCTGCAAACTTCATAGTGGCAACCTTTTCTCGTCTAAGTATAATCTTTAAACCAGCAACTCATTGTTTAGGTCTTGGAATGTGAGTCAGAACATTATTCCCTATGAAAAGGTTGCTTTTATATTTTTACTCAGTAGTGACTTTAGGAATTAACTTTGGAAAGAAAGTCAAGCAATACCTTTGATAATTAAGTTGATTGAAGGTCAAAAGAAAAGTGTAAGGCCATTTCTATATAGAACATTGACTTTTCATTAACGAAAGTTTTTTATAGAAATTAGATTAAGAAGTGGTTATGGGCACTTTGGCAATTGATGAATATTACATTATTACTAATTTCCTGAAAATAGAAGTGTATTTAAATGGTTCTCGGATCGCTCTCTGAATTAATCATTAGAAGCGCAGGTGGATTTTTTAAATTTAGAACACGTATCCAAAATTCGCAGCATAGTTTTATTAAAAAAGTATATATGAGTTTATTTTGGGCTTATTTAAATAGGCACATCTCTTACATAGGGCTTGAAACAATTTTCAAAAACGAAGCTTGTTTTCCACATGATATTTTCGGCGTTTTTATTTCTGATCTTGTTGTCATTGGAAAAGATTGCGTAATATTCCAAAATGTAACCATAGGTACAAACTCAATTCCTGATTCAAAAGGAGTGGGTAGTCCAGTTATCGGGGACAATTGTATTATTGGTGCTGGAGCAACAATAGTTGGAAATGTCGTTATAGGCAATAATTGTCGTTTAGGTGCAAATGTAACAATCTCTAAAAATTTGCCATCTAATTCAATCGCAGTTGCAGCTGAACCACGGATAATACAAAAAGATAAGTTGGATAATACATTTTATGCAATGAGAAATAATAAATGGATGTTTTATAAGTGCGGAAAATATAACTCTGTCTCAGATGAGACAATATTACATAAATTAAATAAAACAAACATGAAACTGATAAAAGTCAATAATATGAGTTTCTCTATTGTGAAAAATGCCACATTACATTGCAATAATGTGACCTACTTGATTATCTGCATTTTTGTAGTAATTGCACTGGTTGCGTTTTTAAGTTGTATCCTGTCTAACGAGTATTTCCAGTGAGAACATATTGGTAAACTTAGAACATATCTCGTATGGTCTCGACCCTTAATCAAATTTACCGGACTTAGATTTCCAAAACAGAGAAGAGGTAAATTAATGATGAAATGCAAAAACGCAATGCTATGCCCATTATGCGTTATATATTACAAAAGCATATATGTTTGAAAATCAGGAAGTTGATTTGTAGCTATGTTATCTGAAAAAGAAAAACGTAATATCTCGACAAATTCAGCTGTAATTTCCTGTCCTGTTTGTGAATCTGATCAATTAACGATTTTTTTTGTAATGTTAGAGATGCCAATTTTTTCTAATATTCGCCGTAAAAGTCAACTTGAGGCCCTAAATTGTCTTAAGGGAGATATCAAGCTAGCATATTGTTCTAGATGTGGTTATATTAGTAATATTGCTTTTGACCCAAAAATAGTTAAATATGAACAACAAGTCTATGAAAAATCTTTGGATTACTCTTCCCGCTTTCAAGAATACTCAAGGTCATTGGCAAGGGGGATAATTGAACGTTATAAGCTGTTTGGAAAAAACATTATTGAGGTTGGATGCGGCAACGGTAATTTCTTGAGCTCGCTCTGCATGCTTGGAAATAATTGTGGTGTAGGCTTTGACCCTAGTAATATTGAACGTGAAGTTTCTATCTCTAAGAAAGTTCCCATATTAGTTTTATTCAAGATTATTACTCGAAAAAGTATAGCAATTGTCCGGCTGATTTGATTGTTTGCAGACAGACATTGGAACACATACCATACCCCAGAAACTTTTTGCATGATTTGCGTAGTATAATTGGCGATCGATTAGAGACGGATGTATTCTTTGAAGTCCCTAATGCATTAAGTACTCTTCGTAAAAATTCTTGTTGGGATGTAATCTATGAGCATTGTTCATATTTTACGCCTAACTCGTTGAAAGCTATTTTTACGTTATCTAAGTTTAACGTTTGCGAAATTACTGAGAGTTTTGGAGGACAATTTCTATGCGTCTATGCTAAACCAAACGGTATGCACAAAGCATTTAACAATTATCAGCCAAATTCTGGGATAGTTGCGAGTTATGTTTCATCACTTAATGCTAATTGGCAAAGCAAAACTAATGCTTTAAGATTAAAATTGGATGAAATTAAGAAGAACAGACAACGTTGTGTTGTTTGGGGTGCAGGTTCAAAAGCCGTAACTTTCCTAAACATCTTCAAAGATTCAGCAATCGAATATGTAGTTGACATTAATCCTCACTTGCAATGGAGTTATATAGCAGGAACGGGACAAGAGATTGTATCTCCAGAATTTCTATCAACTTACCGCCCTGATTTTGTAATCGTGTTGAATTCAATTTATAGCAAAGAGATAGCTACAATTATAAAAAAAATAGGAATTGCTACCCAGTTTATCTATCTCTAACTTCCAAATTATTTGTAATATTAAAGGGTCATTACTTCGGTGTTTATGTTCATGTTAAAAAGTGTTTGTTTGATTTCCGTACAATAAACCGGATTCATAACTATTGTAAGATCAGGTTTGCACTCCTTTAAGAATTGGGGCGACATAATCTCTTTGCCCGCTCCAGGTATAAACTTGCCATGTCTGAATGGATTAACGTCTACAATGTATGCAACTTCATCCTTAATGCCAAGAGTAGTCAAAAAAGCAACACATTTTGACCCAGAACCCCATACAATGACTCTCTTCCCACTATCATTGGATTGCTTAATACGGTCTCTCCACTGAGCTATCTTTTCCTTGCAATGTGAAGCAAAGTACTGTACATCGCTTGCACTTTTAGTAACGTCTTCTTCTAACACATTTTTTTTATTGGATGACTGCAATTTCGGTCTAGCTTCAAGTATAAGGTATTGATCATCAAAATCCTTGCAAAGATCAGTAACCTCAAACCTGCAGTGCCGAAAGAGCCTTGCAAGTGACCCTAGGCTGAAATAGGAACAATGTTCATAATAAATATCCCAAAAAGCTTGTTCTCTAAGAACGCGCGTAACATTAGGCACTTCAAAAAAGACAACAGTATCTAAACGATTCCCTATTGATTTTCTGATTTCATTGACGAATTCAAAAACATTAGGAATATGTTCTAGAGTATGACGGCAACACACAAAATCTCCGTGAAGGTTAGCGTAACGTTGGGAGTAATAGTCAGCAATAAACTCCAGACGATCTAATACTTTACTTGAGATACGACCATCTATGTATGCAGGATCAATTCCAACACCAGAATTAGGACCTAACTCACAGAGTAAGGCTAGAAAATCCCCTTTTCCACAACCAATCTCTAGAATGATCTTATTATGCAACTGATACTTATCAACTAGACGTTCTGCCAATCCCTGAGCAAACGTGTTAAACGTTGGAGAGAATGACTGCTGATCTTCATAAGACGAGGAGTAAATTACTTTCAAAGGGTCAAAAGCTACATTGCTTATAAAACCACATGATTTACAAAAACCCAAAACAACATCTCCACGTGGAAAGTCAAGCGCTTCTTGCTCCGTTGAAAGTAATATACAACTATTTACTGGAACATTTTGCACTTCATAAAAGGCAGATACCTCGTTTGAACCGCAACTAGGACATATATATGTCTGACATGCCATCAAATCTGCCCTGGGTCTACATAAAACAATGCCACAAATATAAAAGGAATTTCTATCAAGACCAATTTTCTTACTTCAAACAACAGAAATTAATTCGAATGAAAATTCACAGCAATAATACGATGAGAACAACTTAAAATGCAGTCGCTCTTATTTTTATTGAGTCGTTGATGTTCTCTCGACATTTACCTTTTTACTTCTTCTTAAGATAACCGCAACTGCAACTACTACAACAACAGCCACCGCGACTACTGCTAAATAGATTACTTCTTGAGGAAAACTTTGGAACTGCGACGGCGAATTGGTGCTATTGGGAGTTGTGGCAAATACAATGGATACTTCATGAGTGCTAAAGTGGGTTACATACCAAACGTAATAGTTGTTTGCGTCTTGGGCATAACCCTGAGTTTGAGCTGGTTGACCATCAATGTAGATTATTGGTGATGTTCCATAAGGTACTGCACTTTTTGGAATAGTAATGTTGCTAAAACCTGTTGTTCTACTTTCACCCGTTACGGTAAATGACAATGTTGTCATAGATGCTGACAGATTTGAGGCAATTATAGTATTAACTATCTGCAGATTAGTTACATTTCCATTTATTTTTAAGTTAACTGTTGCACCGCTATCTGTTGTTGCAGTTACAATTGTTAATGGTATAGGAGTAACTGTTGGTTTAGGAGTGCTTGAAGTCGAGGGTCTTGGTGTAGCGGTCGGTGTTGGGGGGTGTGTAACCGTGGGAGATGTGGTCGGGGTTGGAAAAGGGGTAGATGTTGGTGTTAGAGTCGGGGCTGAAGTAGGAGTTGGTGTTGGCGTGGGGGTTGGAGTAGGAGTTGGTGTAGCCGTAGGAGCCGGAGTAGGGGTTGGTGTAGGAGACGGGGTTAGCGTTGGGGTCGAGGAAGGAGTCGGGGTTGGGGTAACTGTTGGAGTTGGAGTAGGAGTTGGAGTTGGAGTAGGAGTTGGAGTTGTCGTAGGGGTTGGAGTTGGCGTTGGAGAAGGTGTTTGGGTCAATGGATGATCCCTGAACCATTCATATATCGTTTGCTCATAGCCCTCAAAGGTTGTTGGATCATGGCCCGCGCCTGGAACTTCAACGTACATTACAGCGTACCCAGTTTTATTTTTAGAAAGGCTGGAGTCCCCTTTCCAAATATTAGTTTTGCTAAAGTCCTGGTCGGCTAGGATAGATGATGCAAATATTGAAACAAAATATGAAATCGAGCAATTTTGGCCAATTTCCACTCTGCCGTTTCCTGACGCATAAATTGTGGAGTAACGACCAATGGATGAATTGCCTTGAAAAATCATCTTTCCCGAGCCGTCTAAAAATATCCCTGGACCGCAAAAATAAAAAGTCGGATGTATGTTGTATTTTCGCTTGTACTGTTGATAAATATAATTCCATTTTTCTTCTTCGAATTGTCTTGTAAGCAAATAAAAAAATCTGTAACGAAATTTCCTCAAAGTATTAGGAAAAAATGCAAAGACCAACTCCTCCTATTTTTAACTAATATTAGTTGACCGTGTTTATGAACCTCTGCGCAAGGTCTTATCTAAATAACCTTTGGAAACACTATTTTCAAGATGTGTAATGCGTCTATATCGTGGACCTTCAAAGTCCTCGAGAACGATTCCAGCTTTTACATATGCCTCGTATAGTTGCTTTGCACCCAACCGAGCTGTCCATTGTGGCTTGAATTCAGGCAAAACAGAAGCAATCTTTCCAAAATCTACCCGGTAAGATCTCGAATCAGGTTCAGCATCCTTTGCGTATTCGATTCTCGAGTCTGGTACTGTTTCTTTAACGATTTCAGCAATTTCTCGAACAATGTAATTTTCTGTTGTTCTACCAACATTGAAAACCTGATTATGCACAGCCTCCCTGGGAGCACTTAAAGCAGCTGCGAAAGCGCGAGAAATATCTTCTATATGAACAATTGGACGCCAAGCAGTGCCAGCGCTTTTTAGTAAGATTATTTTTTTTGTATACGCCCATGCAACCAAGTTATTGAGAACCAAATCAAAACGTAACATAGGAGATATACCATAAGCCGTTGCAGAACGCATGAAAACTGGACTGAATTTAGCATCGGCCAAAGTAGAAATAGCTTTTTCGGCACGAATTTTCGAAGTACCATAAGCGGTGACTGGGTTAAGTCCAGAGCTTTCATTTACAAAACCGTTCTCCGAAGCACCATAAACGCTGCAGGAAGACGAAAAAATAAAGCGTTGAGCACCTGCTTTCTTTGCTAGCTCTGCAAGCTTCAATGAACCTTCATAATTAATTTCAAAAGTTATATCTGGGTTAAAATTTCCTAGCGGGTCATTCGAAAGGGCACAAAGATGAATGACAGAATCTACCCCTTTAAGGTCAGAAGATTCAATGTCACGTATGTCCTTTTTGATGTATGGAATATCGGGGATATTTCCACAAATAGATTCATCGCCGAAACCGCATCCATCAAATAAATCATTGTCAAGACCTATAACTTCATAGCCTTTTGCTTGTAACATCGGTGCCATAATTGAACCGATATATCCTTTATGCCCTGTTACTAAGACACGCATATAGTAGTCGCCTTAATTCCTTAAATCTTCTGCTCGAATATATTAAGCATATTCCAATTTACGCGATATTTTTTAAAAAAAACTAGACGGAACTCATGCTACCATGTTTTCCAAGGTGCCTTACCAGTCTGCCACATCTTTTCCAAAACCTGCTTTTCATGTATCGTATCCATGCATTGCCAAAACCCTTCATGACGATAAGCCACAAGTTGGTTCTCTTTCACTAATCGTTCTAACGGTTCCTTCTCAAACACCGTATTATCGCCCTCAATATAATCAAAGATTTCAGGTTCCAAGACAAAGAAAGCACCGTTTATCCATCCTTCTAAACACTGTGCCTTTTCTTTGAACTCTGTCACCTTATCACCATCTAATACAAGATGACCAAAACGTGGCGGGGGTCGAACCGCAGTCACCGTTCCCAAACAACCATGTGAACGATGAAACTTCAATAACGAGTTTAATTCGACATTTGATACAGCATCACTGTAAGTTAACATAAAAGGTTCGTTGCCAATCCAAGGAGCCAATCGCTTAACTCGACCTCCTGTAAGTGTTTCTGGACCAGTATCAACTAGATGCACAGTCAAATCAGGAAAACAAGATTTAGTGTTGTCATGAAAAAGTACACTTTTATTTTTTGTCTTGACGGTTACATCCTTGTTTAAATTGACGTATTCAAGCATCCAACGTTTGATAAGTTCACCCTTATAGCCTAAAGCAATTACAAATTCGTTGAAACCGAAATATGAATATCGCATCATAATATGCCAGATAATCGGCAATCCGCCAATCTCAACAAGCGGCTTTGGTATTGTCTGAGTCTCCTCCGAAAGGCGGGTACCTAAACCCCCAGCCAAAATAGCAACCTTCAACATTCAACCTCCCTTAATAACATCACAATCTCTTGAACCAGCTTGGCTTGACATGTCTTTTCGTTTAAGAACAAATTGATTAATAATTTAAAGGTTATTCCAAGCAATGAAACACTAAACTCTATAATAGAAGTTCCCTCCAAGAATAATACTGCACGCCTTTAATGTTTGCTAGTAATATTGGAGGATTAAAAATCAATGGGTTTTAGACACAGTGATTATCAAAAAATAATTTTTCTGCAGTGAAAAGCCTCTGCATACTTGGTTGGCGAATTTGATTCAATTCCTCGTAGCGTAAGAATAGCTTGAAATGTTTTCTCATTGAACCATTTCTTTTCTTTTTGGCTTGGAAAACCTTTCATAATCAGACTTATTTTTCTTTTAGCAACAAAATTATTAACATGGGCATAAACATTTGGTATCGACAAGTCTCCATCATATTTGGGAATTTCATATTCTAAAATCAAGTTATCCCTAAATGTATTCCATGTTAAATTTGAAATTAAACGGTGATCTTGATGAGCGTCATTAACGTAATGGGTAAATATTATGTCAGGGCGAAAGTCACCTTCTAGTTCTTCAAAGTAATCTTTGATTTTTTCTCCAATGTATGGAAAATAAGATTCTCGAAAATCCTTTGTAACTAACTTTTTTTGTTTTAACTTTCACTAAAAAGTTAGTGGCACTTTCAGCAGCTTCTTTTTGCCTTAGCTTGTCTCCACTAAATACTACCCAGCATATTTCCGTTTTTGGTACTTCGTCGATTATCCTTAGCAATGTAGCCCCGCAACCGATTTCTATGTCATCGGGGTGAGCCCCTAAGCAAAGAATTTTGGGTTGTTGATTTAATGCAAATAAATTTAGTTTAAACATAATTATTGTATAACCTTTGTTGTTACGTAGTCTAACCATACTTGCCATGGAGCTTTGCCGTTGGCATACAACTCATCAAGTCGCTGCTTGTCTTTGAAAGTATCCATGCCAGCCCAGAACCCGTTGAATTCATAAGCAACTAGCTGTTGTTGTTTTATTAGTCTTTGAAATGGCTCTTCAACAAGATCTTCACCGTTTTTTATGTAATTAAATATTTTGTCTTTAAAAATAAAGTAGCCGCCATTAATGCGTAAGTTGGATTGAGAAATAGGGGTTATGCCTATAACTGCCCCCTTACTATCTGAGGTTATGGCATGATAAGAACTAAAGGGTTTTACTGATAAAAAACAGCCTATTCTGTTGCTTTTAGTAAAAAAATCCATTTGATTGGTTAGATTAAGATCGGTCATTCCATCACTATAATTGGCTAAGAATATTTTCTCTCCTTTAAGATATTTCTGTACCGCCTTTAGTCGTTGTCCAATGTTTGAATTTATTCCGGTTTCTGCGAAAGTTATGCTCCAATCATCGTCGAAATCACCAATAAGCCTTCGATCTTTGCCTCCATTTGAAAGAACAAAGTCATTTGAAAGGCATTCATCATAATCTAAAAAGTACCTCTTGATTTCTTCTCCTTTATGACCCAGACAAAGTATGAAGTCCTTGAAACCGAAACTCGAGTAATATTTCATTAGATGCCAAATTAATGGTTTCTCACCCACAGTAACTAAAGGTTTAGGAATATTTTCTGTAGATGGGTGTAATCTCATTCCTAAACCACCACAAAAAAGAACGACTTTCATCCATTTTTCACCATTTGATAGACTCTAAGATTTTTCGTATGTTTGGGTCGTATACTTTCACTTCTGGAATAGGAATAATGAAACGACCGCCCCACTGCTTGACGTAATTTAATTGGCCAATAATTTCGTCTTTTATATTCCAAGGCAGAATGAAAATGTAGTCGGGTTTTGTTTTTTCAATTTGAGTCGGTGGAAATACTGGGATGTGAGTTCCGGGTAGAAAAGTTCCTTGCTTGTAAGGATTCCGGTCAACAGTGTAATCTAAGAAATCTGAGCGAATCCCACAGTAGTTTAGAAGTGTGTTTCCTTTGCCTGGTGCTCCGTAGCCGACAATAGTTTTCTTTTCAGATTTTAGTTTTATGAGAAAAGCAAGTAGATTCCGTTTTGTGGAACGCACTTTTTCAGCAAAAGTAAAGTACTTATCCAATCTATTGTACCCTTGTTCGATTTCTGTTAATTTTAGATTAGTTACAGTGGTCCTAACTGGGTTTGAGAGATTTTCACTTTTGCAAGCATATATTCGTAATGAGCCTCCGTGTGTCGGTAACTCTTCAACGTCGAAAATCTTTAAGCCATGTGCTGAAAATATTTTTTCAACCGTTAAAAGGGAAAAATACGAGAAGTGTTCATGGTATATTGTGTCAAATTGGTTACCATCAATTAACCTCATTAGATGAGGAAATTCCATGGTTATGACTCCCAGAAGGTTTCAACAATACTTTCAATCCTTCCACAAATCCATTAAGATCCGTTACATGAGCGAGAACGTTGTTTCCGATAATCAAGTCTGCATTCTGACCCTTTTCTGACAGATTATGGCTTGTTTCTAATGTAAAGAAATTTACCATGGTTGGAATTCCATTATTCATCGCTACCTTTGCTACATTTGCTGCAGGTTCAATGCCTAATACTGGTATTGCTTTCTTTACAAAATACTGAAGGAGATACCCATCATTGCTGGCTATTTCAACTACAAGGCTGTTTTTATTCAGATGTAGTCTTTCGGTGATCATATTAACGTAGTTTTTGGCATGCGTTAGCCAGCCATCTGAATATGAAGAGAAATATGCATATTCACTAAAGATTTCCTTTGGTGAAACATATTCTTCTAATTGAACTAGAAAACAGCTATCGCATACATAGGTATGTAATGGATAAAATGCTTCCATTTGATTCAATTGTTCTGGTTTTACAACGTTTTGACATGGGGGTTGCATTCCCAAATCAATGAAGGTATGTTTCAATGGAGCATCGCAAAAACGACATTTAGGTAGGCTTTTTTCTTGTATATTAATACTCTCCACAAAAGACTTCCTTTGAACAACTTATTTACTTTTTGGATTCTAAATTAAGATACAAAAGAGATAAAAATCTAATAGTGATTGCTATTACAGAAAAAGCAATTGGAGTTCGATACACTTGCATATCGCTCAAATAGGAACTGGCAGGGTTGGACGTCCGACGGCTTATACAATAATGTGCTCAGGAATTGCAGACAAGCTAACAGTATGTGATTTGAAACCAGGCTTTGCAGCAGCGTTTGCTGAAGAACTAAACCATGTTACTGCAAGTATTGGACTTGACGTAGAAATTAATTCTTGCGAAAAAGATGAAGATGTTTCTGGTGCAGACATTATTCTGATCTCAGCTGGAGAGCCACGCATTCCTGGAGTTAAGATGACTAGACGAGATTTAGCAATTCAAAACGCTAAGATAATTAAAATAGTATCAGAGGGCACAGCTGCTAAGAACCCTGGTGCAAAGTACATAGTGATAACGAATCCTGTGGATGCAATGGCAATGGTATGTAAAAAATACACTAAAGCCAGTTTTGTAATTAGCACTGGAACAAACCTCGAATCATTGAGGTTTCGATCTAAACTGGCACAGACTCTCGGAGTTCCAGTTTCTGAAGTCAGAGGCTGGGTCGGAGGAGAGCATGGAGATGCAGCAACTCCACTATGGTCTACTGTGAAAATCTACGGCTCACCAATCGAGGAGTATGCAGCATCCAAGAACCAGAATCTTTCCAAACAAGAAATAACATCTTATGTAAAAGATGTGTCAAAATTTATAGTGGACAACATTGGAGGCACCGAATTTGGACCAGCTGCATCTTTTAGAGATATCACAAGAGCCATAGCAAACAATACCGAAGAAATAATACCCGTATCTATCCCTATGAGGTTCGAAGAAATTTCTGAACCAACCTTTGTAGGATTGCCTGTACATCTTGGCGTGAGTATAGGTACTTCCTTATATGATAATCTCTTCAAAAGTGAGCAAGAAGCAATGTGTGAAGCCGCTGAAGCAATCTATCAAACCTACATTACTGCAATTGAGAATTTAGAATGAGCAAACAAATAATTTCTTGACATTTCAGGATTGTTTATTGGTATTCTATCAAATGCACTAAAGTCTTTTCAAGCGCGGTCCATTTTTCTACAATCGAGGGCGAGAGCGCTTATACTTATTCTTAAGCTAAACGACGAATGCTTTTGTGAACTTTAATCTTCACCAATTACTGCTAGATTGAGTTTATCATTCCTGCGTGGGAATCATTACACTACCCAGTTAATGAAAGCGACGAAACATTGAAATAGGAATCATGGATGTTTTGAAAGACTATCCAATCTGCCGCTATAATCGCTTAACCATTTTTCTGACTTTTCAATCCTTCTTTGAAAGAAAGTTATAGTCTAACCCGTAAAGTCTTGGAGCCAGCAAGATCTCAAGAAACGCTAAGTTACAATCTTCATCATATATTTATCAAGGCACCCTATCCAAAAGAAATGACCAGTCTGCTGAATACAGACATTGAGTTTAAAAGACTGCGGCTCAAAAAACTGAGGCAAATAACGGATTAGAGTATTTAATTCCGTTTCACTTTTGTTATCAAAGTGTACTCTTTTACGACTGAAGCAGTGGCAAAAATCAGACTAAACGTGAGTAAACTTAGTACTATCGAAGTTGAGTTTATGCCCCAGGGCGAATAGTTTAGAAGGAAACCGATTAATACAATCAAAGCCAAACTCATGATGACGCTCAAAGCAATTCGCTCTGCATTACTTAGATTTGTGGATGATTCTGTTATTGGCAGATTAGCTGGAAAGAGCACTTTTAAGAAAGTATAGCCGGGTAACCATAGAACAAATATTAGTCCGAAAACATTTCTAAAGTAGTTCCATGAATAGAAGTCTTCTTTAATCAAGATAGTGAAAACCATGCTCATTATTGCGATTGTAACAGTTGCCCAATACCACAGTACCTTTTTGGTTCTCAAGTAGGCGGAAAACCTTAATGGGACGGGCAAAGAGGAACTGACAAGTCTGATTTTTGCTTCATCTTGTAGTTTCAGAACAGCATCAAGTATCTCTTTTTGGGACCAGGGCGCATTTTCTTGTACAAGAGCTATGAGTTCTCTCACAGTTTGCGGACTCTTCTCGTCAGCAATATGAATTATTGTCTCTGTCAACTCATCGGCTTTTAAGTTACTATTCAATATAGTACATCCTCGAAAAGGGAATATTTCTGACTTATATAAAAACAGCTGCAAAAGCTACTATACGCGATCGATAAGCTCTCCTTTGGAGCGGCCGATTTCTATCTTGTGGAAGAAGATGTTTGATCAGCCGTTTGCGCGCGCAGCCCAAAAGGCAAATATTGCGCCTTTTTACCAATAAAACCTTCGTTTCAGCCCTTAAACGCTAATTGAAACTAAGGTCTACTGAATTTAGAAATAGAAGGTTGTGAGGGCAGAGATTATTTGTCTTATAATCAACATAATACTAAAAGAAAAAAGAGATTGTTTAGGGTTTTTTTAAAGGGTTATTTTTTCAATTTTTTTATTGCTATGACACCGATAATAACCCCGGCTAATATTGCTGCAATGATTCCACCGTAGAGTAGAGAAGAGTTTACTGAGTTGTCAGTGTCATCAGGTGTCTGCGTCGGTGTAGATGAAGGAGCAACTGTAGGAATGGCAGTCGGAGTTGGAGTAGGTGATGGAGATGCAGTCGGAGTAGGCGTACGAGATGGTGCTGGAGTAGCAGTTGGAGCTGGAGCGACTATAAAATTAGCAGTTATTGTTCCCGGTCCATTTATTGTTGCTGTCATAGTTGAAGAAGCCCCAAATTGGAAGGTAATGTTTGTTGTGTTGCTAGTCCAAGAGGAAAACCTGTAGCCGTAGTTTGCTGAAGCAGCGATCGAGATTGTTCCAGCATCTTGCCAGACAGTAGTACCTGATGGAGTAGTTGATCCGTAGTTTAAAGGATCAACAACGAAGGACACCAAGTACTGAGTCTTCCAATTCCAAGCAATAGTAGAAGATGCATTGATCGTAAAGGTTACAGCTGAAGCCGTGCCAGTGGTAGGAACACTTCCAGTACCAGACCAACCAGAACAAACATACTGTGTAGTGCTGTCAACGGTAACAGGAGATGCAACGAATCCAGAGACACTTGAGCCGCTATCATACCAGCCGTCGACTGGAGAAGGCGTACCATAGGTTGAAGTTGAAGTTAAGTAGTACTGAGTCTTATAAGCCCCAACAACGGTTGTAGGAGCGGAAGCAGTCAAGACTGAATTAGTGCTATTGCCTGTTACGCCCGTAATTAGACATTGCTTGCCGTTTGGAGTTATGACCTTTTGAGATACATAACTGAAGGTGTAAATGTCGCTTGCATTTGCCCAGACTGTGAACCCAGCTATACCATAGTTAGTACCGTTAACAGTTAAGACTGTACCAGAAACGTCAGAGAACTAGACCAGATTGAGCTATAGTTATGTTATACTGAGTTTGCCAATTGGTTATCGCAGCCTTGGGACCGTTCATGGTGATTGGGTTTGATGAAACTGCATTGCCTGAGGCATTTCCACTCCATCCTGTCATGACGTACTGTACACCAGTATCGCCAGGAATAGTTAACGAGTTTATCGTAGCAGTCGCAGAACTACCTGCAGCATACCATCCTGCGCCACCAGCAGTTCCATAAGCAGAAGACACTGTTAAGTAGTATTGTGTTTGCCAGATTGCTGTTGCAGTCTTTGGACCGGTCATGACAATAGAGTTTGAAGGCGAAGAACTGCCAGAAGCGTCACCACTCCAACTGGTAAAGACAAACTGAGTCCCAGCAGATCCAGGCACAGTTGTCGGAGTAACAGATGCATACTGAGTAGTTCCTGCAGGATACCATCCTGTACCGCTTGTTGTACCGTTAGGAGAAGTAACAGTCAAGTAGTATTGAGTCTGCCAGTTCCAAGTAAGAGTTGAAGGTGCATTGATATTGAAGGTTACAGCTGAAGTTGCGCCAGTAGCAGGAACACTGCCAGTACCAGACCAACCTAAGCATACATATCGGACACCGGTCCCGCCGGAAACTGGAGTTGTAACAAAGGCAGTGATAGGTGTTCCACTATCGTACCAATATGAACCATTAGACGGAGTTGACGTTTGGTTTGAAGCGACAGTCAAGTCGTATTGTATTTTCCAGGAAGCTGTTTCTGTTATGTTGTCAGTCATCATTACTGAAGCTATGGTTATTTGGACCTGTGTAGCTACCAACGCCTGTGCCAGTCCATCCTTGAAAGACATATCGCATACCTGTAGTATTGGCAGGTGATGAAGCAGATATTGTAATATTTGATCCTATTGCATACTGGCCATTTGTAGGTGTAACCGTCCCGTAGTTGGTTGATAATGTAAGTGTGGATGTTGTACCTAGATTTAGAGCTTGGTTAACGGTTATTGTGGGTATACCTTTGGTTAGCTACATAGTCAAGGAATGCAGTGAAATTCTCTGTGCTAATTGTGTAAAGGGTGTCATTTACACCTGGAAGCACGTTGTGGAATGCAAAAACTCCCCAACCATTTTGCGAATAGATATTGTCCACCGCACTTTTAAGCCTAGGTAAAACTGAGCTGTCACCTGTCTCTGACGCATATCCAGGCACATTGTAAAAGTTAGTAAAGTTAGTGTAGTTAGGAACTGGAAAATGCCATAAAACAAGATTATTCATTATTTGTCTGCCTGATCTGTAATACTGGGATACAAAATAGTCAACAGTATCGTTTGTTTCTCCATAGGGGTAAGCAAAGTTGTTAACTGTGAGCCCGTAAGATTCCAAGGTTTGTTTGGAGCCATAAATCTCTTGAATTTTTGAAGAGTTAGACAATTGAGTGAGGTGGGGATGGGATTGGCTATGGCTGCCGATTTCGTTGCCGTTAGCTTGCAACGTTTGAAGATCCGTATGAGTCAGAAACCCATCCTGGTCAATTTGGTTTGAAATTGCATAGTATGTTGCTACCATCCCTCTAGCTTGCATCAATTGATAAGCATAAGAAAATTGGTTCTTAGTAGAGTCGTCGAAAGTTATAGAAATAGCTCCATGAGGGTCATTTGCTGCCTTTACTGTGGATGGTGACGGAAAAATTGCCAAAGTTATTAATATAGTCGCACAAGCAATAATTAATATTGTTTTCTTCATTTCTTAGATTCCTCTTTTGTGCATTTACATGTTTTACTATACTTTGTAACACTAGTATATATAGAATATTACGACTCCGAATATATTCGATGGGGAAATTTTTATGGATGAAGGCGACGAATTTGTTTTAGTTGTCTTTTTCAATAATGCGGATACCTAAATGGCGCATTAGCTTCTTAGCTACCGTGATTGAACTGGGTCCGAAGATGAAACGACTAAGGAAATATTGTTTGCGCGCGGTTTACCGAGCTGAAAAATTCGTAACAGTTCTTCAAGTTGGTATAGTTAAGCCAGCTATTACTTGACCACCAAGCAATTTGCACATAGCGCAAGTAGCAATTCACGTTCCTGGTATAAACTTATTTCGGTGCATACATTGTGGATGATCTCGTCAAAAAAACAGATATTCAGAAAGTTCATTTATTCGACAATAAAGGCGAATTTTTTTGTCAATAGAATAGAATCGTTTTTTAATCGAGAGATTAATCAAATGAAATTTTAAAACTAACCTTTATTTACATGCGAATGACCATTTGGATCACTATTCATTTTGTGCCCATATCTATCTATATGACTCGTAATAAAACCATAACAAAAAGCTGACGCTTTAAAGAAACTATGGAGTGGCAAGATAAATACGATCTTTAGATGTGTTAGTCTATAAACGTTGAGAGCTTGGATAAGTCCGCCTGCCGCACGTATTATCGGTAGCATTCGCCACATCGTGATCAAAGCCGGATGCTTATGTCTAATGTAATGTTCACCGTAACCCCACCACAAATATTCTTTCCACAGTTCACTCCATTTTTCTCGGGCTCGATGATAGAGAACGCCTTCAGATAAAACGAGTAACCATCCATTCTTCCAAATCCTATAGGATAGATCTCTATCCTCCGATGCGCCTCTTATACACTTGTCGAAGCCTCCAGACTGATTTATGGCTCTAACACGGTAAATCCCCCTAGTAGCAATCGCACGTGGGTTTTTTTCTTCATGTTTATTTTCGAAGGTGCTAAGATTTTCGAGAACATCTACCAACCCTTTTGTCACATATATTCCCAATTTTCCCTGAGCTGCCCCTACTCGAGGATTTTCGTCCATATACTGTACCTGTTGCCTCACGTAAGTTTGAGGCAATACGACATCTCCGTCAACCCATATCAGGTATTCACCACGAGCGTTATCTACCACAATCTGTCTAGCTTCTGCGAGCCCTTTCCCTTGATCACTGTATGTTCTCGTCTGGATGTCAGAGGTTGAGAGGTTATTAATTATGATTGACATCGTGTTGTCGCTACTCCTCCCATCGACAACAATTAGTTCAATTGAATTATGTGGAAAATCCTGACTGATGATACTTTGAACAGTTTCCCTTACAGTTGCCTCTGCGTTTTTTATACAAAGTCCTACGGTAGCTACTATATTCATCGCTTATCTACCTCTGCGTGTTTTGGTAATTGATTTCAAGCTCATTTAATCAATTTCGTATGTTCTCAACGTTTCAAAAATAGAAAACTTGACCGTGAAGCTAAATGAAAGAATATTCAGCATCTCGGCACATAGATACTTAATTGAATAAATTCCGACACAAAGAGCGAAGTTATCTTCATAAAAAAACACTGTAGCTGATAGAGCATGTCGTCTATTTGCATGATTCTCATTTGTGGGTTGCGGTATATGAGAGTGTTTTATATGGTTTTGGGGGTCATCAATGGTTTTGGTCAAGAGGTTATTGCTGAAAAATTCAAACTTTGCACAGTGCAGTTTGGTGATTCTTTTTACTTGGGAAAAGTCTTAACTTTTTGTAACCTACAATAACACGCGCTTTGTCCAAGATAAAGAAAATGGAAAAGAAATCGGATTTCAATTGTCTTTTTCAATAATATGGATACCGAAGTGTCTCATCAAATTCTTAGTTGCTTTGATGGAAGTACGTCCGAAGCTAGTACGGTTCAATAGATACTGGTCCACATCATTGCCAAATAACTTCCAGCCCTCTCTAAATATCCATTTGAATATTTCACGATAGCACAGTATTCTTTCTGACAACTTTAAAGGCGCGCGGTTTACCGAGTTGAAAAATTCGTAACAGTTCTTCAAGTTGGTATAGTTAAGCCAGCTATTACTTGACCACCAAGCAATTTGCGCATCCAAAACTTTTGAAGATTTGAATTGCTGGTTTGAGCAGAACCTTTTGGTGTAAGCTTGTGAGTGATCTCTCCTTAAAAATAGGTACTCAGGAACTTCATATAATCGGCCATATAGACTAAGTTCTACAAGCAAATTTGCGTCTGCACCGCGGTAATCTCCATGTAGCGGTGTTCTCACGAGTATATCCTTTCGCATTACTCCAAAAATAGGCCAACAGGGATTAGTCATTATGCTTATTAAGTCGCCGAAACGTTCTTGAATTTTTGAAGAACCAATTCTCATTTTGTGATCATATGTACCTACCAGTATTCCTTGCTCATTAATACGACTTGATTTAGAGTGGCACAAAACAATAGATGGATCGTTGTCAAGAACCTCAACACATTTCTTAAGGTACTCAGGCGCATGAACATCGTCAGCAGCAGCCCATTTAAAATACTTGCCTTGAGAGAGTTTAACAGTACGATTATAATTTCTAGGCGCCCCCAAATTAGTCTCATTGCGATAATAACTTACACGACTATCCCTTGCAGCGTACGCACGACAAATCTGGGGTGTTTTATCGGTTGAGGCATTATCGGATATTATCAGCTCGAAATCGATGAATGTTTGGGCAAGAATAGAGTCCAAAGCTGCTTTCAGGTACTTTTCCCCATTGAACACTGGCAAACCAATGCTTACACAAGGCTTGCCGCTACCCAATTCGTGTTTCTCCATGTAGATTCCGGCATTCATAATTGCTTTCCTTCTATCGTTATATTAAAAATGGCTATTTTTTCCATACAAGAAACTATATTGTTGATATCCTGCTTTCATATTAAGGGGAGTGCTCTTTAGGTCTCAACTTTTCTTTATGTCGGCTGGGGTATTAGATGTTTGCATTCTATCTTTTGCTTTTTCTTTAAGACTAAGCAAGCTAAACCTGCGAGCTCAAAGAAGTGCTGCTTATCGATTTCTTTGTGATCCATTTGGTTCCACACAAGTCTTTTTCCGATTCTCTTTGGATAAAAATATTCTTCAGTTAATATATTGAAATCCTCTATAAGTTTACTCAGCCGTTCTTTGTTGTAAAGTCTTTCGAAATTTTGCCATATCTCGAAAGTTTTGCCTCCCACATATGGTGTGGTAAGGATAATAATTCCCTTTAGACTAAGTATTCTGTTTAATTCCTTCATCGCATTTATATCTCCTTCATCTTCGACCTCAAGTTGCCCGTATGCACTTAGTCCTACGTGCTCTATGGTAGAAACCATAATTATTGCGTCGAACTTTTCGTTGGGTAATCGCGTGTCCGTTATATTTCTTTTGACAAAAAGTACTTCTTTACTTTTAAAAGGGTAATCTCTTATGTCCAAAGCCACAACCTTGAATCGCCTTGCTGATAACTCATGGGATAGAAGGCTTTCCGAACAGCCAATATCAAGAACTAGAGAACCGGGCTGAACTCGGGTTATTTGCCTTAATACCCAAGGGTATTCAACCGCTCTATCGAACCATCCGCCCATATTTTCAACTGCACTCGGACTCCATGCCATTTGAAGAGAAAGTTGTTTTATGAATATCGTGAGTTGAAAAACTAACCTTCCAAATGGGGGGGTAGAAATCAACTTAGATATTGCTTCACCAAATATTCCCTTTTCAAAACGTTCTTGTGTGACTTTAGGAATTATAGTTGTAATAAAGGCAGTTATCATAAGTATCCTCAAAGCGTTAAATTGGTTAATGGTATCAGTCATAAAGAACAAACAGGTTTTAATTGATTGTCTTTTTCATTTTACGATAGTGAAATTCATGACCATATCCATCTTGATGCCCTTTAAAGATACCGAACCACCATGCGGTAGCTCTGAAAAAGTTATAAGAAGGAAGGAAAAAAGCAATTTTTCTACGGGTTGCTTTAAAAACAAGTATTGCACGCATAAGACTCCAAACGTAGGTAATCGGCCAGAAATTAATCAGCACCGAACTATTCAGTTTCCCGTGTTTATGATAAAAGTAATGCATCCCATAACCATACCAAGAATATTGTTTCCACAAAGTCTTCAAGGTTTTTTTGAATTCATGCTCGAAAATAGCATTGCTTGCGGAAAGCGAATATCCAGCCAATTTAATACGTGCCGTAAGGTCTGCATCTTCCGCTGCCCCTTTTATTCTAGTATCAAAACCTCCTGCAGCTTTCATTGCGTCAACACGAAATATGCTTCCGCCTGTCCCCAATGCTTGAGGATTTCGTCTCCAGGTTCTGTGTATTCCGATTTCATAGGCGCTTGAGCATGATAAGTCTTCAAGTTCAGCTACAATACTTTCGCTTTTTCTGCCTTTCATGATACCTTGGGAAACACCTATCGAAGGACTCTTTTCCATTAATTCAACTTGTTTTTGAAGGAAATCTTTCGAGAAAACCATGTCACCATCTATAAAAACCACCAAGTAACTACAAGATTTATCTATGACCATTTGTCTGGCTCTCGTTAAGCCGCCGTTGGTAGAGTATATCCGGAGCCTAAGGTCTCCTTTTGAAAGGAGCTCAATAATTATAGGTATTGTTCTGTCTTTGCAACCATCATCTACCACTATTACTTCCATACGTTTTTTATCAAAAGTTTGATTTAAAACACTAAGGATGGCAGCTTTAATAGTTCTTTCGCTGTCTTTCACGCAGAGCCCTACAGTGACATCGACAACTTCTTTGCATTCTTGATCTTGCACTATGAATGACGCCTCACCAAATATTTTCAAAGAAATGATTCATTAAAAATTGAACATTAATTATTCTAGATTTGATTCTTTCTTATTTGAATATCCTATGGGAATCAAAGATCATTCATTTACGAATAACCCTAACTAAATCTCAAGAGTCATTTTCTTGTTAGGTCGGAAGCTATCTTATTCTTATTAGCATCAATCAGATCTAGAATCTGTTCATCCAACTCAATATCGAATTTTCTCGCAAAAAGCTTTGGGGATGTCAACAGATTATCCCTATCCTCAACAGTTAAAGTAGCAGGAAGCGATACTCCTTTCTTAGTCCAATCAATATATCTTAAATTATCATTAAAAACAGTGTTTTTTAAAGGTGAATTCATAATAATAGTGTGAAAGAAAAGTTCGTCCGGAATAAGGGTATGTTTAAAGAAATCTAACAGATCAGATTTATTCTCCAAAAACCCTAAAATAAAGTCAACGTGTTTCTTGGTTAAGCAAAACCACATTGAACCCCCATATGGTTCAAGGTTGTAAGGTATCTGCTTATTGATTCGAGGAAGTTTGATAAGCCTTCTTGCATCATATTTTGAAGATTTTGAGATCTTATTAAAAATCACTTCCGTCAAAATGAGAAGTGGGTTTTTGTAATACGAATATTCGACCCTGTCTAGGCCTCCCCGTTTTCCCCAACCTTTCGGTGCACCTGCCGGTATTTTGAATTGCTCCATATAGGCGAAACTTGTTTTATTCAAAAAGTCCTTTATTGAATCAACTGATTTCAAAGGATAGCATTGCCCAGATAGATTGATTAAATAATCATAATCAAAGCAGTCAAGTTTTTTCATCGATTGTAGCATTGCATCTACCAGCTGGAAAGTACCCCAAGCCTTTCCATAGTTATAAGTAGTTACAAAATTACTACCGCCATATTTCGATAGCTCTTTATTCCAAGTTTCCTTTGTAGAATTATTCCCGAAGATATTTATATGAAAAAAATCTGATGACGAATAAATATTCGTTATCAGTCTACTTACCTGTTTTGGATTCTTATGTACTAGCATGCTGTACGCGATTTTCGTCATTCAAATACCTCTGCAGATATATAGTTCAGTTTACCGCGAGAACGTTTAATGTTTTTCCTCGCTGATTCTTCAAAGATGAGTCCATCTAGCGAAGAAAATCAATAGCGTAAACCGCAAGCTCTCCAAACTCAAGATTGGTAAACCTACCTTCGGAGAGCTGATTTTTTTCAATTGTTGAATTTGACTAGCCCAAGTCTAATCAGTTCGGAAACCGACTGTATACTTTTAAATCGCCATTATCGTATAGTAGCCTATGTTGAGCATTGGAACTGAAATTCTCAAGCAAATCAACTCCATAAAAGTACACGTAATAATTTCTCAGCTCATTTGAATATACTACGTACTGAGCTTGGTCTATCAGATAGTTAACATCATCAGAGTTTGGAAATGAACGTAAACCTACAACATTAGATATAGATAACATCTCACCTGTAATTTCAGGTCCTAAAGGTGGTCCAAAAGGAACTAGAAACTCAGAGAGATAGGTAGCATTAGATGGAGCATGATATGTGTAGAAAGAAACCCCTTCTAATTCAGTTGTGGGAGCGTATACATAATTTTCCGAACAATATCTAGCTGGAAAAAATAAGACAATTAGAATCATGAGACATACAACTAGTATTCGGGGTTTCTTGCTTAGAAATTTCAACGCAAAATAGGAAGCGGGAATTAGCATGAACATCATAGCACGGTTTAAAGCCTCCGCACCATACTTCACTGTCACACCCAAGACTCCCGCTGCAATAATCCAAGCAATCCAAAATAACTCATTAGTCCATCTTTTCTTGCGAAGAAATACACCTATACCTGTAGCCACAATTGCTAGCACTGCTATAATCGCGTTTACGATCGTTAAGCTGTAGGTGCCCATAATCTGCAGCGTCAGAGGTGTTGACCCGAACGATCGACCCGTTGATATCGCCGCAAGATGGGTTTCATTAGCAGAAATTTGATCAGCCAAAAGTGATACCAGATTCGAAAAGGCATTTGGTATAACCAGTGCCTGGTAAACAAGAAAAATGGAAGCTAACAGCAAAAAGATATTAATAAAAAATAAAGAAGACAAAATGAAGCGTTGACGCAAAATTTTGAACACTAAGAAGAGTGCGATTACACTAAAAAGAATAAAGAAAGAAGTCAACAAATGTGTAATTACTGCAGCTGTAAACAACAAGACAAAACACAATTGTAACGAAATGTTTTTTGTCGTTCTTAAAAAAAATTTTGCTAAGAACAAAAAGACAGCGAAAAACATCAAGTATGCAAACGATTGTGGAGAATAGTAATGCTGACCTGTCCAGAAACTTGCAACAAACCATAAAGCACCAAGAGAGGAGTAGATAATATTTAGCTTTAATCTCAGGATCACATAAACCATTATCCCCAATAAAGCCATTGTAAGCAGAGGGAAGTAATCAGCGAGCATAGTTGCCGAAAAACCAGTTACTGATGAAATAATAGCAGTGGCAATAAAAAATCCAGGCCAATTACGAAGATCCCACACATCCAAGCTCCCAAGCTTAAGGTAACCTCCAGACAGCAAATCTGTTCCTTGTGTAGCAAAATAATAAGAAATGCCTAAGCCCTCGGCTTTGTTCTGCTCTATTAACACGGGTAGGGCAACCAAATAAAAAGAAATTAACACTACCACGATAACTGTTTGACGCCCAGATTTTCTACTAAGATACAGAAGTATCAATAGATAAGCAATCCCTATCCAAAAAGTCAGGGGTAACTTTGTGAGCAATCCCAAATCGTTAGCATTGAATTGCGTTATCTGAGTGAAGGATAGTGTATGAATTGCGAGCAATACAACAACCACGATGCCTAGCAATCCAGAAAATATTTTTTGCAGTTACCCTAAACTGTTCCGCCATCTAAAACTATCCCGCGCCTAAAGATATTTTTGACTCCGCCATTCAATACGCAAAAAACTAAACCCCTCAAGCAACTACAATTACAGCCTAAAATATCCTCGTTACCCAAAAAAAGGAAAGTAGATTCAACAAAAGAAAAAACTTCAACGGCGAGCCGAATAATACGTTTTTATGTCATTTCCATATGGACTTAAGTTTCCATTCCAATCGTTTAGCAACCGCAGTGTTGGACCTTCAGCAGTTGTGCACCATCGCCAAGCATTATATCCTGAAATGCCGTATTGGTCGCACATCGCCATAAAATTCTTGGTATATGTTGAACCCCAAGAGTCGTAATTACCTTCAAATTTGCCGCCGAACTCGCTGAAGATTACGCAGCCGCCAGCAGCCAAAATTGATGCTGGACCACGCCCACCATCAATCACCTGTTTATTGTAAATCCCTGTAATGCTATTATCAGAAACAAATTCGCCGTATGGGTCAGAACTGTAAACTATATTAGTACGACCTATAGACGGCATATTAAAAGTCATAGTTTCCCAATCGCCAGAGCCAGCAGCCTGCACGTTTATGATTGCATCGGCCCGGTTTGCCCTGATTGTGTCAATGGCGTTTTGCATATGTCCGACATATTCAGCTAATGGTATGAATCTTCCTTCGCTTAATGGTTCATACATAATGTGATTGTAGTTTCTGTATCTGTAAGAAATTGTATTAGCAATGTTTAACCATTCATTCCAAGTATGGTCAACAGTCATAAAGTGACCAAGATCACCACTAGATATACCGTGTTGACAAGCACCAGATGTTGCCCAGAATCGTAAGTTCAAGTATAAGCCTTGATTTTTGCACCATAATATTATGTTGTCGAGTTTATTCCAGAAATTAGCGTTATTATAGCAATTATCTCCAGTAACGGGGTCAAAAGTGTAATCTTGAATATTTAGGGACACAAAGTTGCAACCCATGTTCTTCATGTAAATGAATTGCTGTTCCGTACATTGACTAGCCGCATCGCCCCACCATTGACTTGACGAGTAAACTACGCCCCTAAGAACAACTACGTTGCCATTTGCATCTTTAAGACGAGTTCCATCAACATGTAACGGAGAAAGCCCCGACGTGGGATAGGCGATGGAGTTGGCGACGCAGTTGACGTTGGAGTTGGCGACGCAGTTGACGTTGGAGTTGGCGACGCAGTTGACGTTGGAGTAGACGACGGAGTTGGCGCTTTTGCATAATCAATTGAACCATTACTCGATAAACCGATGAAGAATACGTTGTTATTTGATTGCGCACCCCCAACTGGTAAGGAAGCGATGCAGGTAATCGAAATAAGAAAGGTGCATAACAGGAATACCATTTTGGAGTGTGTACGGGTCATATTATCTAATCTCGTATGTCTTACGAGACATTAGAGATTCCAAAATATATACTTTTTCCACGCATAATTTTGGTGCTAATATGTTCAACACACATGCAAAAAGTGGTTGCTAGTTAAAACAATAACGAAAAGGACGCAGTAACTGGAGCTAATCCTTTATGGGAAGCAGGTTTTGTTACCATATATCTTCCTTTATTATCCGAAAGATGAACATTTTGGAGGACGTTACTTCCCTTTTTCTTTTGAAAAGAAACCTTGACTCAATCCTATTACGAAAAAGATAGAGCGAATGAATTCAAAAGAAATAAATTCAACAAAAAACACAGACCTCGAACGATAGCAAGCAATCAGATTTCTGGCAACCAAAAGACCGAAAAAGAACAATGTAATAGGAAATACTTGAACATAAAATATAGTAAGAATACCAAGGAGTATAAAGACAAAGGGACTAAGAAGGCTTCCGAGGTTCAGAATTGTTCGTATAGAGTGATCCTTCGAAAAATAGGCTCTAAATGTTCGACCATACCATGCATACTGCGATCGCAACTCCTTTAGAGTATGAGGATGATGTATAGAAATCGTACTATCAACAGAATAAATGATCTTTTCTTCCCCTTTGCAAGTAATTTTAAGTCTTTTTTGAAAATCCATATCCTCGCCATAGCCAAGATTCGAATCAAATTTCAAGTTTCTAAAAACTATTTGGCGAAAGAACTCCACAAAGCTTGGGATTCCAACCCCCGATCTAATTGGATTGGAAGTTCCGCGAAGCCAGTTTATTTCAATTTTTTCAAGTCGAGTATGTGGTGAGCTTTTTTCGCCAGGAATCACAGCTATAACATTTTTATCTTCAAACCACTTAACTGCGTTCTCAATGCAATTGTTATCCAAAATTACGTCAGCGTCCATAATAAGTATCACTTCACCTTTAGCATTCTCAATCCCCAAGTTTCTAGCATTTGGAAGAGATGTCTGTCCTTTTTCAATTATAACTTTAACTGGAAATTGTTGAGCTATTTTCACGGTAGCATCGGTTGAGCGCCCATCAACGAGTATTACTTCTATTGGCTTTAGTGATTGCATAAACACAAAAGACAGACACTCATGGATGACTTGTTCTTCGTTTTTTGTCGGAATAATAACAGAAACAGTTGTTTTTGACAAGTATTTAACTCCTTTTAATTCAATCGCATATTTTAATGAGCTCACATACTTTAGTAATTACGAAAAAAATAGCAAGGCGATGTTTTTCTCTGCGAACAAAACCAATATCTTCTCATTGAAGTTTGTTTTTTTAGTTGCTATTTTAAGCCATTTTCTGGTAGACTATTATTGTGAGCCACTAATTCTATTGTTGTCTCGTTAGTAACAATTAAAAAGACCCTTTCTTTGCCTATTGTATTTAGATCGATCTATAACAACCAATTGTTAAACTCTTATAGGTGAAAACAAGAAGACTTATTCTTGACCACTCTAAGAGAAGGCGCTAACATATTATAAGCTTGTTTTCTATTTCTTGTCAACTAGGGAGTAGATCACAGAAGCAAGTTGCGAAGCAGAATTTAGCCAAGTTCTGTTTAATGCCTTTGAAAAGCCTTCTTCCACTTTTTGTGAGTCTGCTTTTTTCTTCGCTAATCTGAAAAACATGTTAGCATATTGCTCAGGTGTCTTTGCAATAAATAGACAATCTGAATTATCAAACGCTTCTGGAATAGGTGTACATATAACTGGCTTTCTTTGTGATAAATATTCCCACATCTTGTTTGGTGCTGAATAGTAAGCTGTTGGATTCATGGTATCAAAAGGAATTATGCCTACATCGAAGGTAGAAATGTAAAGAGGAACCAAATCGTAAGGAACAAAATCAAGAAATTTGGTCTGCTCTCTTATATTTTCTTCTTCTATCCAAGAATTAATGTTTCTAAAATAGTTAGATACTAGTCGGTTACCTACTATCAAAAGCTTTACAGGTAGTCCTTTTCGTTTGGCAAGAGCCACGCCCTTAATTAGACTTTTCATATCAAGCCAAAATTCTAAACTTCCAATATAGCCTGCGACAAAATCATCCTTACTGTACCCTAATTTTTGCCGAAGTTCATTCCCATCATGTAATTGCAGAAACCCTTCTCCTATACCATTGGGAACATGTTCAACAACCCTTGCTCCAGCAATTTTTGCGTATTCTCCCAAAGCGTGCGATGCTACTGTTACGGCGGTGGCTTGTCTTAGCATATAGGTTAGCATGGTGTTGAATGTTGCTGTAAGTATTCTTCCGCTCAGACTCTCATAGTCAAATAAATATCCAACCGCACTTGTAGGGAAATAATCCGGCAGATCAACAATTGTTGTAATATTGGATCTTGTCAATTGATTAATAAAAGTATAGACAAAGGGTGAAGCCATATTTGATAAAACGACAATATTTATGTCCTCTTGTTCAATGATTTGTCTTAATTGGTGAGCATGGTCAATAATGTTAGCCAAATAGTATGGCGCCACTTTTTTTATTCGAACGCCATCTAATTCGTGTATGAATAGATTACTTTTTAGCCGCGGCTTCTCAAACAACTTAAACCTTGCCACATGGACCTCAAATTTTTTTCCATCGTGTAGCCTTTCAAATATTTGATTGTGCCTTTGTGGAAAGGGGTGACCTAAGTAATCGCTTGTTGGAACTAAGAGAATTTTGTTCAACTATTTTTTCTCCTGTAACGCATAAGTCGAAAAAGTGCTCGAAACAGATGTCATAAAAATCAGCGGTAGAGGTTGTGGATATTCTGAGTTGATCTATATGTAATCCAGTAACATGTCTCAAGAAATATCCTCCGCAAAATTTTTGTACCATGCCTTGCTTTCAGCTTTTTCTCTCCAACTCTAGCTCTCCAAGCAATTGTTTTTTCCATTATTCCAAATCCTTTCCGTTTAACATAGAACTAAGTTTCATATCGATTTCGAAAATAAATCTTATTGCGTCATGTTCAAAAATAAATCTACAAACCTGTTATGATACTGTGAAATCCCTGATCCAGAATTGTATATCCAGAGCTCCACAAAAAGATTATAGTAATATCCTGTTTTGTCTGAATTCCAAGCAGATGTTTGTTGGACTGGAACTTCTACTCCATTAATAGTTATGGTGGAGATCTTAGTTGTTCCTTCAGCAAAAATTGGTGTATTGACTTGGAATGTTAAGGGTGCTTCCCAAGTTATTCCATCTCTGATAAACGAGTTGTATTCATATAAAACTGGCAGTGGACTGGGTGTTCTCAGAGTCGAATTTGGAAGGGATTGAGCCTCATTTCCAAGCTTAACAAAAGACTTGTAGTAAGAGGAGGACCCTAAGTGATTGACTACACCCAAATAGACTGAGTAAGTTACCCCAGCTTTAATGTTAAACGGAATATCTCCCAGCATATGCTTGGGTCCGAGTATATAAAGTTCAGAAAAAGGCTCACCTGAGGGTGGTTTAATCAACAGGCCAATCGTTGGAGATGCAAACAACAGAACTCCGATCAAGCCAACTGCAACAAAAACAATTCTGTAGTTCTCAAGTTGTATTATCTACCACCTCAGGTTTTGCACCAAGCAATTTCTTAATGAAAGCGCGTTTAAATCGTCGCCAAACAATTAACAAAGAAAAACCAAAAACAACGACACCGACAACCGAAAAAACCAAAGTTAACCAAAAACTATTCTGGTAGTTAACAAGACTGGCATTTCGCAAATCAGCCGCGTCACTGTTAACTTGACCGGCTATTTGACGAACATTATCTGCGATGAATGAGACATTAGTTGTATTTCCAATGTTGAAAGCGTTTTGAGCTTCTGCTAAAAGCACTCCTGCAGTGTTTAGTTTTACTAACAATTGGGTAACATTTCCGCCAGCTTTTTCAGCCCCCAAAACAACGTTGAAAGCCTTCTCGAGAGCGTTACTAGCCGTCTGCAACTTTGAAGCAGTTTGATCAGTTTGGGCAAAAACATAATTCTCGCTGTAAATGCAATAGCTAAGCGCCAAAAAGATGGATAATGTGACACCGAGAAGCCTGTAGCAGTTTCCTATTTTTTGTACCTCCAACTATGTGTTACTCCGTATCAGTGTTGGTGGACTTTTAAAGCAGGGAAAACAAAACATATAGAGTTGCTCTCTGACGAGAGCAGTCAAGCAAATGACCGTTAATTAATAAGGTAAATTTAGTTTTCCCACATCAAATAGATTTCATAAATATTGTTGTGAGACAGTAATTTAGGTAATTTTCTTATGGCTTTCATTTACAAATTCCAGCATTATACGTTTAAAAATCTCAGCACCATTCTTAACGCCTAGTTTTTTCTGACCTAATCTTTGCCGATAACTAATGGGAACTTCCACAATACCAAAACCTTCACGCTCTATGTGATGATTAAGCTCAACTTCAACATCAAAACCCTTAGACTGCACCTGCCATTTTCTAAGAATCCCTGCACGCACTACACGTAACCCAGTAAGAGGATCAACTAATGAGACGCCATTTAACAAATTGTGGGCAAAAGCTATGAACCGATTACCCAAATAAAAAATGCTGCTTAGTGATGTTTTTTCTTCATAGCCATTGAATCGGTTACCGCAGACCATTCCAACATTAGGCGCGTCCTCCAAAATCTGAATCATTTCAGGAACATATGCAGCTGGATAGGTGTAATCTGCGTCGGTTAACACAACATAATCAACTGCTGGATCGATATGTGCAATAGCTTTAGCTACTGCATCACCCTTGCCTATTCCATCTTGTATAAAGATTTCAGCTCCCAAATTCTTAGCCACTTCAATAGTTCGATCAGTGCTCCTTCCATCTACTATCAGAACTTGGGAACCTTCAAGGGTATCCATGAACTCAGCAACAGTGAGCCCTATTCCTTCCTCCTCATTCAACGCTGCGATTATAACTTGCGTTGTGGGAACAGGCCTTTTTTGTCCATTTGCCAAATAAATCAGCTCACTTTAGTTAAAATGTTAATAGAGATCGTATTTAAGTAGATAAGACGGAATCGGAAATATATCAAAAAACTCAACACAGATTTTAAATTATGTCAGGTTTTGCAGTTCGATGAGTTAAATCGCGTGCTTCTTTTCTAGAGTGGGTACAAACATTACTAGTTCACTTGGAACAGCCAATTTAGATTGAGCTCTTCTTGAGCCTTTTTTAGATCCCACAAACGAAAGGCTCCAACCAAAAAACCATAGAAAGGCAGCTACGGGCATTACCAGTAAAAATACAACTCTGTTTCGCCTTGCCATAATGCTTTGGTGGTGTGGACGACTTATAATAGTTTATAACACGCTCATGTATACAAACCAAATATGATCCAATACTCTATTCATTCAATATTGACATTTTGACATCTATCCAACATATTTGCGGCCATCAAATTTGCATATTCATGATAATGACATTCTGAATCTTGAATCAAAGAATCCGCATCGAACGCGAAAGAGGGGATGCCAAAGAGGTCCCACACATAGAATCCAGTTTTTCCCTCTCACAATCCAACGTCTCAAGCATCTTCCTAGCTCCAACATAATGCTCCTTGTGTTCCTTGTACTGCCTAAGAAACTCTTCACCATGTTCAGTTAACACAAACTTCGAACCCTTAACACAAACAAACCCTGCATCCACTACTAAACCCAAATACTTCTCTAGCAGCTTAAAACTCAAATTTGCTCCAAACATGATATGAGTTTTATTTGCACCAGAGTTTGCAGCCTCCAAAATATCTGCCACTATACAGAGTCGATCACGATTTTTACCCAATAAACATCACTCCAACAACCGAGCGAAAACAGCTAAAGGGTCTTGGCAATATAAAGACTTAAAAAAACCACTAACAAATCCCTTCCTGATGGAAGCGGATGCGAAGCAAGAACTTCAACTACAACCATTCTGCCATTTGCCATCTCTTAAGTTTTTTGCAAGTCCATTAATGAACCAGACAAGGAAATAAGCGGTTACCTTGCTTTGAACTTAATTTTGAAACCGTCCTTTCTCCTCTTCTGAGTCCCTAAACAATTAAGCGCCAAAAAACAATATAAGCCATATTTCGTAATACGCAATATATATTAGAAAAACACCATAAGTTTTCTATGCTTCGCACTGCCAGCATGGTCCATCGGTATTGGGTTAGTAAAAGTTGAGACTTCGGGTTGATGGCCGTCGGGTGGATGCCCTCAATTATTTCCATCAAAGAACCTCAATTCTATTCCTGAAAAAGTTGAAGTACGATTTATGAAAAGTACTCTAAGGCAAACCGTTCATAGACTAAGATAAATTCAAGTCCTACATTAGAGTTCAACCGATATCTATTGGCAGCACATACCTCAAGATCCACGAAATTTCGGCAAAAAGCGCCGCAAATAATCACTGCAGCAATAATCATCATAATCGTGGTTTATGTTTCGTTCGAGTTTTTACAAGACTTTTTCGTCGAACCCTCACCCTTAACAAGTGGACCCTTAGTGAGCGCTATTATTTCCTTCACCAACAACATAAAAGATACCATATCGTTATGGGGGTACCCAGGCATTTTTGGTTTAATGATCCTTGAATCCAGCTCGTTGCCTGTACCCAGCGAAGTAATCCTTCCCTTCTCAGGCTACTTAGTTTCCACAGGCCAACTTAACCTATGGATAGCCATTATCGTTGCAACGGTAGCGGCCATAGTGGGGTCAATGATAGATTATTACATTGGCCTGAAAGGTATTGAAGCTCTAACAAAACGCAAAGTTCTTGGAAGAGTACTATTTTCCATGGATCAATTGGCATTTGCCGATAAATGGTTCAGCAAATATGGCTCCTTAACAATTTTTTTGGCACGTTTAATCCCGGGAATCCGAACTTTAATATCGTTCCCGGCAGGAGCAGCAAAAATGCCCATAACGAAGTTTTTGATCTATACTACAGCAGGATGCATCCTCTGGAATAGCCTCTTAATTTATGTGGGCTATTATCTGGGGAATAACTGGACAGAAGTAGCAAGCGTTTCCCACTACATACTTATAGCTGTCATAGTTGCGTTGGCAGTGGCTATTTCTGGTTACTTGATTAGTCGAAGAAAAAGAAAAGTGTTGAGTAAAAGAAACTAACTAATAGTTTTTATCTTTGGATTAATTTCGCCTTCAACGCCAAGGGCTTTTGCTTCTTTAACCTGCACCATGCAATTCACTTGAGAGGAGTGATTTAATTTTTTGTAGTTAATCGAATGCAGAAACGCAGCGTCAATTGAGACAGGTGAGTTAGATGCAAAAATGCCTACGTCTTTGATGATTATTTCACCTGGGTTAGGCAAGCAATCGCAGTACTGAGCGATGTCTTTAGCAAAACTGACGTACGAGACTTTGTTTGGTTTGAATGTGGATAACACGCCGAATGCGGCAGATGCTAATGCTTTACTGAGGTTCTCTTTATCCACGAAGCGTATAGCTTCCATGGGGCAGGCGTCAATGCATATTGGGCAACGCATACATAATGAGGACATGTTCCTTGCTTTTCCTTCGATAATCTCTGGCAGATTCGTTGGGCAGGCTTCTTTGCATTTTCCGCAGCCAACGCATTTTGATGCGTCGATTTCTAACCCGATTGTTCTGTGTTGCCGAATTTTTCCCTCACTTGGAGAGCAACCCATGCCCAAGTTCTTTATGGCGCCACCAAACCCGCTAAGTTCATGTCCCTTGCAGTGTGAAACGACAACCATGGCGTCAGCCTCAGCAATTGCGCCTGATACTTCAATTTCGTTCAAGATACCCCTGGTTTTTACAAGTCTAAAGTTTTCTCCTTTCAATCCGTCAGCAACGATAAAAGGTGCTAAGTTGAACCCATTCATTAAAGCTGTAGACATATGGTCGATTGCGTTGTGTCGCTGTGCGTGATAAGCTGTGTTAGAGTCTGTGAGGAATGGTTTTCCACCTGCCTCCTTAACCCTGCGGACTATATCGTGAACGAAGACTGGTTGCACATAGTATGGGTTGCCCAATTCACCTACATGTAATTTAACGGCTACAAGGTCACCTTTCCCTATGCAGTCAAAGGTTCCTGCTTCGTTGTAGAGGCGATTTGTTTCTTCCAATAAGTTGCGACTGGTATCCCAAGGAACTAAATGAACACTCATGTTTTTTTCCTCAAAAATTTTAATATTTTTTGCCTAAACCCAGTTTCTTCTGAATCAGGTCTGCATCAGATTCTCTATCAACTAAGATATTAATCCACAATTCAAACTCAGCTTTAGAAATTTCTTTCTGGATAACACTCTGCTGGTCTCCAGAGAAAAACCTTGAGGACCCCGAAGCAAAAAGTTTTATGTAGAATATTCGGTCGGCAATAATTATTTTGGATGAACAACCAACCCGTTCGCCCTCAACATAATCTATTTCGTAACCCATTTTGAAACCTCTAATAATGCGTAATTTAATCATTAATTAAAATTTTCTTATGAAACAAAGAAAACAGCAAGTAATGCAATTATACAACTGCATTATTCTAAAAAAGTTTGTTGTGTGATAGAAGAAGAAGGGTTGCGATTGCATTTTGATATTTGTGGTTTGGGTTGTTTTTGTTGTTTGGGGTTTGGGTTGTTTGCTGTTTGAAGAAAAAAAGGGTTCGGAAAAGGTAAATTTTCTTCTTCCATTACATAGTTAGCATTTTAAATAACTTGTTTTTGGGTTGCTTTTTGCTTTTAGGGCTTGAAATGTTTGCAGATTAAAACTCTAAAAAGTCGGGTGAAAGGCAAAATCTTCTTCTTCTCTTTGCCTGTGAATGAGCAAGCTAAGCTTCAAGACGAGATTGCTGTGCCGCTGCCTGGTTTCTTACGTTTAATGAATAGGTAGCCAGCAGCTAAAACGATAGTGGTTGTCGCAATTGCTGCTGCAAGTGTAACGACTGGGAAAGGCGCTATGTTGAATGAAACTGTTTTTTCAGCTGAATTGCCTAATTGGTCAGTGGCATACAGCGTTATGCTGTGAGGCCCATTCGTTAGGGCTGGCAAGGTTACGTTTCCAGCGATTTCTTGTTTTTCTTGTCCATCTAAACTGTACGCGAGATATGATGCGTTCTCGTTTACGCTGAAGGTTAGTTGGATATCGGTTGAATCGTAGGATTGGTTTTTGGGAAGCAGTATGCTGATGGTTGGTGGTAATGTATCAACAGAAAAGAAAACTGTGTTTGAAGAACCCATATTTCCCAAACTGTCGTTAGCGTACATCGTCACGTTATGTGCTCCTTGGGAGAGCCCTGAAAGCTTTGTCTCTGAAAGAATAGTCACGTTCACACGGTTATCTAAACTGTAACCCATCCATTCAGCCCCCCTATTGACCGTAAACGCCAAGGATACCTCTGCGTAGGTCTTGTTTTCTGGAGAAGTAATTTGGACTTTCGGTGGAACTGTTCCATACCCAACCGGTTTGTACTGCTCGTTTACGTCAAGCCATTTTGCTCCATCAAAACCACCAATACAATACAAGACATCACTTACTTCAGCTACACCCAAATATGCTCTGGGCGTAGGCATTGAATCTGCGGTTGTCCAAGACTTATTCTCTGGATTGTATGCTATTGTTCGCCCAGTAATTTCCCCACCATAGTAGCCGCCTGTGCAGTAGATTCTGGCAGGAGCCAAAAAACCCTCTGTTGCCGTCGCTGCTCCATAACTGTTAACGTAAGGCAACTGTGTTGCTAAACTCCAATTCTCAGTTTGGGGATTATACACTTGGTTAGCGTTAGTTGTGAGTGCGTTTCCTAGCGAGACGGATTTTACTGCACCACCCATAATGTAGATTTCGCCGTTAGCGACTGTTGAAGCGTAGCCTGAAATAGGTGTCGGAATTGGAGTTTTTGTTGACCAGCTGTCATTGGCTGGATCGTAGACCTCATTTAGATTTGTTTCGTTAAAGAAAGGGGATGTGCTTGAATATTTTTTCCCGCCGATTAGGTAGATTTTATCATTAACTATATTGGCGCATAGATCTGCCCTAGGGGTAGGCATGGATGTCTTTGGTTCCCAAGTGTCACTTACCGGGTTGTAGACCTCGTTATTTCCAACGAACCCGTTACCCACCGTTCCGCCAATAACATAAATTTTGCCTAGATAAACCGCGATGGCGAAACCACTTCTTGGAGTAGGCATCGGCGCTTTGCTTATCCACTCGTTTGTTTGAGGATTGTACTCCTCAGTTATGCTAAGAGGAAAACCATCTCCATTTAGACCTCCAATGGCAAATATTTTTCCATTGACAACGCCAACACCGAATCCTCCTCGGGTAGTAAGCATAGGCGTCATAGTGCTCCAGGAACCGTTTGTACTTTCAGCTGCATTAGCTGGGAAAACATGGATAGCTGGTAGAACTGCTGCCCCAATAAGGAGAATGATTAGTATTTGGGTGCGTTTGTTTATTGGTTGATCCCCGCTGTGTCTTTCCAGTATAAAATATTACATTATGCTTATAATATTAAAGGGTAATCGGCTTGCAAAAGTTAGCTTGGAAACAGAAGTAGACATTTACTAAAACAACAACGCTTTTGGCATCGCAGAAAAGTTTAAGCTTCTAAGAAATAATATGTGTTGAGGGTTGAGCTTTTGATTGGAAAGATTTTGGTTGCTGTAGATGGTTCACAGAATTCGGATAGAGCGTTAGATTTTGCATTGGATATTGCTGAAAAATATGGTGCTGCGCTTACGGTATTGAATGTTAGTGAACCACCGGCAATAGGTGCTGTTCCGATGGAACCAACAGCAGTCTCAGGAGAAAGCATGGTTATGTTTGGTAAAGATTTGTTGAGGTTTCATGAAGAAATCCTAAGAAAAGCAGTTGCCCATGCAAAAATTGTTAAGCCTGAAATATCGGTTTCAACAAAGTTGTGTGAAGGGAATCCTGTTTTGGAAATTGTTTCTTTGGCTAAGGAGGAGGGTGTTGATTTGGTTGTGGTTGGACACCAAGGTGTAGGGCGAGTGAAGGAATTTTTTGGGTTGGGTGGCATTAGTGAGAAAGTGGCTCATTTAGCTCCTTGCTCAGTCGTAATTGTAAGATAATTCTTATTTTTAAGAAAAGTATAAATATTCTTACAAATATGCTATTCAGTGAAAACACATGACAACCAAAGAATGTTGCAACAAAGAATGCTGCAGAATCGACGCAATCGTCACAGTAGACGCCAAAGGACAAATAGTCCTCCCAAAAGACCTAAGAGAAAAAGCAAAAATAAAACCCAACGACAAACTCGCAGTCATCGGTTTCAAACAAGGCAGCGAAGAAGTATGCTGCATTGTAATGCTAAAAGTCGACGCCCTAGATGATACTGTGAAGAATCTTTTAGGGCCAGTTTTTAAAAATGTATTCCAACCAGAAGGGGCAAAACAATGAAAGAAGAAAAAGTGCATAAAGTAGTAAGAGAAAGATATGGAAAGATCGCGAAAATTAAAACTGAACCATGCGGCTGTGGATGTGGCTGCACATCAACCAGCCAACAAGTTGGATACAGCAAGGGTGAATTAGCTTCAGTTCCAGAGGGCGCTGACTTAAACCTTGGATGCGGAAACCCCATAGCCCTCGCATCGCTCAAAGAAGGCGAAACCGTCATCGACCTGGGTTCGGGCGGAGGCTTAGACTGCTTCTTGGCGGCCAAGAAAGTCGGTGCAAAAGGCAAAGTGATCGGGATAGACATGACTGCTGAGATGCTGGAGCGGGCACGAGCCAACGCTAAGAAAGGCGGCTACAAAAACGTCGAGTTTCGACTTGGAGAAATTGAAAACATGCCCGTCGCCGACAACACCGCAGACATCATTATCAGCAACTGCGTCATAAACCTCTCACCCGACAAAAAAAGAGTATTCAGCGAAGCCTTCCGCGTGTTGAAACCCAAAGGACGATTAATGATTTCTGACATGGTTTTGCTCAAAGAGCTACCTGATAAGGTGAAAGAAAGCGTTTTGGCCTATGTTGGTTGCGTTGCTGGCGCGGACCTGAAGGAGGATTATCTTGGCAAGATTAGAAGGGCAGGTTTTGGGAATGTTGAGGTAGTTGCGGAGAATCATTTGCCTGAAATGTTTCTTGAAGAACCTGATGTTAAAGCGTTCGTTGAAGAGCAGAAGATGACAAAAAAGGAAATTGCTGAGATTTCCGATGCCGTTGTTAGCATTAAGGTTTCAGCAATAAAACCCTAACTTTTTTTGGGGATTTTAAGTATTTTCTGAATCTAAAAAACAAATGAATCAGAGACAAAAAATAGAAAGAATTAGGCAGATTCGCATTTCTTCAATAGTCGTTGCCAACGCTCATCAGTTACTTTTTGAATCTCTTCAACGACATGTTTGTTTTGTGGAGTGAATAGGTGTCTAAATCTACCTTGACCTTCAAGATAAGCAGTTACCGGCTTTTTTTTCTGCGGCGCCAGTGCAATTAGTTTGCTGGGTATTGAAAGTTGGCGTTTGCCATTGACTGCTTCCCAAATCGGGAAAACACAGGATTCAACAGACAATTTGCTAAACTCCATCGTTTTTGCGGGTTCACTTCTCCAACCTCTTGGACACGGTGCAAACACATGTAGAAACGCTGGTCCCTCAACTTCTAAGCCTTTGCGAACTTTTGTTAGCATGTCTTTCCAGTAATAGGGGGTTGCTGTGGCGACGTACTCCATGTCGTGGGCAAGCATGATTTCGGTTATAGGCTTCTTTTTCTCAAGTTTGCCAGGCATAACTGAACCAGCAGGCGTGGTTGTCGTAGCTGCACCCATGGGGGTTCCGCCGCTTCGCTGAATCCCAGTATTCATGTAGCCTTCGTTATCGTATAGGACAAACAAAAAGTCGTGTCCGCGTTCGACAGCGCCCGAGAGAGCTTGTAAACCGATGTCGTAGGTTCCGCCGTCGCCCGCCAACGCGATGATGTCGATGTGTTCTTGTTTGACTTTGCCTTTTTTGCGCATGGCTTTTAGTGCAGCGTCTATGCCTGAAGCGTTTGCTGCTGCATTCTCAAAAGCGGTGTGAAGCCATGGTAGTGCCCAAGAAGTGTAGGGGTAGATTGATGAGACTACTTCCATGCAGCCTGTTGCTTCGGTTACGATGGTTGGTCCGCGGGTTGCTTTCATTATCAGTCGTAGAACTGTTGCTGGTCCGCAGCCTGCGCATGCTCGGTGTCCTGAAAGGAAAAGGTCTGGTTTGGATGCGATGTCTTTGGCTGTGAATTTCCATTCTGTTGTGGTTGTCATTTTGTTTTCCTCCTACTCTCTTACTCCGAAATAGGTGATTTGTTTTTCAACATGCCCGGTCTTGGCTATTCGTGTTAAATCCTCAAAGATATTTCTAAACGCACGGGGATTGGTGTCTCTTCCGCCTAAACCGTAGATGTAGTTGACGATGGGTGGATGTGGCTGAACGTCGTAGAGTGCGTGTCTAACTTCATGGTAAACTGCGCCTCCGAAACCGCCAAAACTCATGCTTTTATCCATAACTGCGATTGCTTTTGCGTTCTTTAATGCGCTTTTTAGTTCCTCAACTGGCAACGGTCTAAATGTTCGTAGACGTAAAAGTCCAGCTTTGACGCCTTCCTGCCTTAGTTCATCGACAACTACCTTAAGGGTGCCAGCAGTTGAGCCGACGCATACGACGGCGACTGTGGCGTCGTCAAGCTTGTAGGTTTCCACTAATCCGTTACCGTAGCTTCTGCCGCTTACTTGGGCGTATTCGGTGTTGATTTCTTGGATTTTCTTGTAGGCGTTTTTCATGGCTTCGTCTTGCTGGCGTTTGAACTCGAAATAGTAGTTTTGCAGGGCAATCGGTCCCATGGTCATTGGGTTATCAGGGTCAAGTTTGAAGGGAACAGTTTTTCCTTCATGAGTCTGCACCAATGGCAGAACACGTTCCCCAACGAAAGCTCTAACCGTTTCATCAGAAAGGGTATCGACTCTTTCGAGGGTGTGGCTTAAAGTGAAGCCATCTAAACCTACGATTATAGGAAGGGACACGCTGACGTCTTCAGCTATCCTGAAGGCTTGGATGATGGAGTCGTAGGCTTCTTGTGCGTTTTCAACGTAGATGTGAATCCATCCGCTGTCACGTTCAGCCATGCTGTCTGATTGGTCACCGTGAATGTTAAGAGGAGAAGAGAGAGCACGGTTTGCTACTGCCATAACCACTGGAGCGCGAGTACCGGATGTGACTGTTAACATTTCATGCATCAGGGCTAAACCTGCTGAAGCGCTAGCAGTGAATGTTCGTGCGCCTGTTGCTGCCGCTGCTAAGCAAGCCGTTATAGCGCTGTGTTCAGATTCAGTGCATACAAATTCTGTGTGGACTTCACCGTTTGCTACATATTCGCTGTATTTTTCAACTATGATTGTTTGTGGAGTAATTGGGTAAGCGGCAACGACGTCAACATCTGATTGTTTAGCAGCGTATGCAACGGCTTCGTCACCGTTCAATGCCATGATTTCTTGGTTTTTGGTTTTCTGCATTTTGTTTACTCCTGCTCCATTTTCATGGTTATTGCTTTAGTTGGGCATTCGTTAGCGCATATTCCGCAGCCTTTGCAGAAGCTTAGGTTAAACTCGATTTTTCCAAGTTCAGGTCTCCAATCGATTGCACCTTCAGGGCAAAACATAGTGCAGGTCAAGCATACGGTGCATTTCTCTAGATCACGCACCGGCATGTAGGTTTTCCAGTCACCAGTCATGAATCCAATGCTTGATTTGGAGCAGACTCCGCCGATGGATATTTCTTTCCAAGTTTTTTCTTTGCTGCTCATTCTACTTTTGCCTCCTTATAGGCTTCCTGTATGACTGCAAAGTTTTTCTCTGCCAAATCAGTTCTAAATCGCCCCTTCAAAGTTTTTTTTATTCCTTCTAAAGTAACAATTCCAGTTGCCTTGGCAACAACTCCTAGCAGTGCTGTGTTTGTAATTGGAGCACCCAAAATTCTCAATGCAATCTCGGTAGCTGGAACTGTCCAAACTTTGCCTTTGGTTACGTGAAGGTTTTCTTTTATTATAGCTGGTTTTTCAACTGAATTAATAATGAGGGCATCTTCGTCACGGTTTAATCCTGCAGTGACAGGTACACTCTTTAGCAGTGTGTTGTCTAAAACTATAACAACGTCTGGGTCATAGATTGCACAATGCAACCTTATTGGTTCACTGCTGATTCGAGTAAAGGCAGTAACTGGCGCACCCATTCTTTCAGGCCCAAACTCTGGGAAAGATTGAATGTATTTGCCCTCGTCGAGGGCTGTTCTTGCCAATAGTTCGCTGGCTGTCCAAGCGCCCTGTCCGCCTCTTCCATGCCATCTAAACTCTACCATAGTTTTCAAAGCAATCCCCTCACTAAGTCTTATCTTCTGTAAATTGACGAATACCTTGATATACATTTTTCTAGTAAAACGCAAAAACACTCCAATTTAATGTAAAATTAATCTCAAATAACATTTACATAGAAACCTTTGACTGAGACGCTGAAATACAAAAAATGAGTGAAATTTGTTATATTGCCTTTTCGCGGAGACCTCTTGCGTATATTTACTTGCTGAGGATATTGGTGACGTTGCGAGATATTATTTCTTGTGTGATAGAAGAAGAAGAGTTGCAAATTGCATTTTGGATAGGCTTGTTTTGGGTTGCTTTTGTCTTTTAGGGCTTGGATTGTTTGCAGAACGCGTCTGTGAAAGGCACTATTCGGGTCGGAAAGGATTGCTAGGGGAAATATCTTCTATTTACCTTTGACCAAGAACACATATTTCAAGACGAATTGAAAAGATGAAATCGGCTGCAAACGTCAAAGTAAATTCGTTGGCACTTCAAGCTTGAGTTGTTTCGGCCGAAACGACTAAACTTAAATAGTCTCGTGAAACTGAAAGAAGAGAGAACAATGGTTTGCCGCCGTTGCACAGCCCGGTAGTGCAACTGACTGTTAATCAGTAGGTCAAAGGTTCGAGTCCTTTCGGCGGCGCCACCCACCACTAACATTTATACCGCATTTTCTTTCCCTTTTTCTTTCTTTTTGTTTTGTATTCACTGTATTTTGGGGAATATTGAATGGTGCAAACAGTAGATTTTATAATTGAGGGGTTTAAGCCTCGCAAGCAAGGACCTCGCAGCGACAAAGGAAAACACCATAACTATCCAAAGACAAGGAGAAACTGGCAATAGTTTCACATTTATTCATTACTACTGAAAGAGAACGAAGGGGAAAATTGTGGGGGCATCTCCTCTCAGGATAGGGTTCAAATCCCAGCGGTCCACCACGATTCCGCCAGTTCCCATTTTTACAAGTCTCACTTGCATTAGATTCAGCCTTGAACCTGACTAAATAGAAAATATGAAATATAGTAATCAGTTATAGACTAGAATATTGGCAATAGCAGAAAACAGTCAGTGGCAAAAGGTAGTCATAAATGGATGAACTCTGCGCTCTTTTATTTGAGCTTTCAAACGAGGATCGACTCAACATTCTCAGAGAGCTAAAAAAGAAACCCATGAAACTTACTCGTATTTCTGAAAGATTCAATTTCACCGTTCCTGAAACTGCGAGAAACATGACGCGGTTAACCGAGGCAGACCTCATCGCAAAGGATGTGGACGGCAGTTTTCATTTAACGCCTATTGGAGAAGCAGTATTACAGTTTGTTCCAAGCTTCGAGTTTATTTCCAAGCACAAGAAATACTTCAAAACCCACACAATCTCGGTTTTGCCTATAGAGTTCGCGACAAGCATTGGTGCTCTCCGAAAGAGTGAATATGTCAACGGTATCACGGAAATGTTGTTTAACGCAGAAAACGCGGTTAAGGAATCTAGGGAGTTTATGTGGATTATCATAGATCAGATTCTTCCCAGTTCCTTGCCCTTCTTCCTTGAAGCCATAGCCCGGGGTGCAGAAGTAAGAAAATTAATGCCTAGAAACGCGGTTATTCCTCCAGCTATCTTGGAGTTGGCTAACGACCCAGCTTTTGACCGTGCAGCCAGGACGAAGAAGGCAGAGAGCAGGTACTTAGACACTATCGGTATCTTCATGTTCCTGTCCGAGAAAGAGCTTGCTGGAATAGGCTTCGAGAACTTGGACGGCATTTTTGACTATGGATCATTTAGGTCGCAGGATGAAAATGCACTAAAGTGGGCAAAATCTTTGTTCTTGCATTATTGGGAAAGGGCTAAACGTGAATAGAGTGGAGCGAAGCCACCTGTTCGCGTAATTTTGCTATTTATAACGAACTATTATTTTTCATAACCGCTGCTTAGAAGACCTTATCTCTTGTCTGCACGGATAGATTACTCATGGCGAGGTTTATGGTCCGATTCGAAAAAGTTCAGAAATCTACGGATTCGATGACGAATAGGCAAGACCAATTTGAGCAGGTAGGGGCAGTGAGCGTTTATGGCAAAAATTGACGTCATGGACGAAACAGTTATAGACGGTTCACCTATGGTGGTCTACAATGCCTTTTTGAACGAGCTCTTCGGAGTCACAAGTTGGTGGATGCCTCATATCAGATTCAATCCTATGGGGTCAATCGCTCGTGAGGGATCAGTCTTTGACGCAACCATCAATCCTGAGAGTAGAACTAGTCTCAGGTGTTCCGTTAAGGTTACGAAACTCGTGGAAGACAATTTGATAGAACTGGAATATGCAGGTGATTTTGTGGGGACTGGAGTATACACTTTTGAACCGAAGGGTGGAAGGACGGTGACGAGGTTTCGGTTTACCGTTAGACCCAAGAAGCTGTTATTCCGTCTTATCGCTCCTTTCGTAGACACGGCAAAAGCGCATTCGCAAGTCATGCAACTCGGTTTCAAAGCTTGCAACAATTATCTGGCGCAAAAAAGTGGAAGGAGGTGATTGTGTGGCAAGGATAACTAGGACGGTCAATATCAAGGCGCCTCCTGAGAAGGTTTTCACCTTCATGTTAAGTGACAAGATGAATGAGGTATGGGGAAGATGGTTGGAGGGGAAATGGATCTCAGAAGGACCTATTGGAGTTGGTTCGGTTTCGCATTGGACTCCGAAAGAAGAGTTTAAGATAAAGGGCGAATGGGACGAAGAGATGGTTGAGTTTGAGAAGAACAGGAAGATTGTGATGCGAACAGTCAAAGATAGCAAACTCAAAATGACGATAACAGGTCTCTTTGAACCGACTACTGAGGGAACGAAGATAACATACATCGATGAGTACGAAGTTCCTTACTCTCTTTTAGGTAAACTTGTTGACAAGGTGAAGTACAGCAAAGATACTGAAAAATTCATGGAAGGGATGCTGGAGAACTTGAAGCAGACACTCGAGGCATAGAGGAAAATCAAAAGAAGCTGCCCACATCTTTCTTCTATTTTTTTGTGTCGAAGCGCGAAGTTCATACTTTCCTGCTGAGAATTTGATTGATTAATCGAGCGGCTTCTTGCGCTCCCTTTGCAGGCAGTATGGGATAGCTCACTTGTTTGTTGATGTTAGAAACTACTGCTTCAGCGAGTTGTTCAGGAGTTGTTTTTGCATAATCCATTCTGACGCCGGCTTTGTGGCGCATACATCTTGGAGCCACAGCAAATTGTTGCTCAGCATGCTCTCTGAGGGGAAAATATAGAAAAGGCCTTTCCAGAGCGGTCAGTTCAAGTGTTATTGTACCGCCTCCTGTTACGATGGAAAGGTCAGCAGCACCTAAGTGCCTGTAAAGGTCTGGTATGTAGCCAAAAGCCTTCACACCGTCTGGAGCTTTAAAAGAATCCGGAGAAAGGCGTGGTCCACAAACCAGAATCATTTTGAGTTTTGGGATTTTTTGCTTCATAGCTGGGTAAGCATCAATGCATAGGTTGAGTAGGTCTTTTCCAGCTGATGTTCCGCCTATGGAGCACAGAACAAAGGGTTCATTTCCATAGCTAAGAAGTTTGCGTGCGTAGGCTTTGGCTTTGAATTTTTCTATGTCCTCTGGGAGGATGTAGCCGACGAATTTGGCGAATTTTTCTGCTATCCTTCGGCGGTTTGGTCGCATGAAACCGAAGCTTTTGTCAGGGATGTCCTCCCGTTCTCCTATGATGATGTTCAGTTCAGCAAGTGGGGGTTCGCTTCTCAGAAAGTTCATCCAGGCCTTGTTGGTCATGCTGACTATGAGGTGTTCCATGATATTCCATGAGTTTGTGTCCAATCCCAAACAATCGTTGATAACGATAAAAGGGCATTTCTTGAAGCGCGGATTTTTTACTAAGGCAATCATGATGTCGTAGGGTTCGTCGCCTACCCAGAGGTCAAAATCATAGGTTTCAGATATTTTGGCATAGACTCTGACATTTTTTGACCAGCCTTTTTGAGCAGCTTTTACCCATTGAACAAGGTTGGCCTTGTATTCCTTAGTTGATTTTTCCAGCTCAAGATTTGATGAGTATAGCTGGCTGGCTTCGGGTAGGAGTTTTTCTCCTTCTTTTTCGAGCACATCTGAAGCGGGAGGTTCAGCCATCCAAGATATTTCAACGTCAGTGCGAAGCTTTCTAAGTTCCTTCGCGATTTCAATGTCTCTTCCAACGTGACCTAACCCGAGCGAACCGCTAATAAACAGAATTTTCTTCACCAACTTCCCACCTCGCGATTCGAGTCTATTTGCAGTTCCGAATCATGAAAATGACTTTCTGCGGTTCTTATATTTAACTTATCAGCTAAAAGCGTGGCAAGAACGCTAATTCTAACCAACAACGTTGTCTGATGCATCGCTTGGGAGTACGTAAATAATCATTAACCTTGAAAAGAAATCATTTGTTGCGTGCCTGAACAAAACGAATTTAGCCTTATACCAATCTGGAACTGATTACTATTTGTAGTCACGTTTGAAGATTTGGAAGACAAAATACGAGAACAAAGCAAAAAAAGCTTTTGCATATTCGTTAAGCACTAAAAATGACTTTACAACAATCCTTGGTCGCAATTCAATTTTCTTCCATTGGATTAGTTCCGCGATGGATGAAGGATTATGTCAACACAATTCAAATTTCAATTAAATAGTCAATATCTTAAGTATTCAAATTTGTTTTTTCTGAACTTATTACTGAAAATTGCTAAAGTTATAAAAACAAAACAATACCATAACTGAGACTATTGAACGACGCGCTTATTTGCTTGCCAACATGAAGTTGATGGGCTTTTGGCGTTTAAGTTCAAACAAAATGAAGGAAAAGAAAAACAAAGGAGAAAAACAAAAAATGCGAATCACAAAAAGTAAAACTACAGCTACCACAATTGCCTTGTTTCTGATAATAACTATTACAGTCACACTTGTTCCTTTGCCTAAAGTCAATGCCCATACAAATCCTACTTGGACCGTTCCAACCTGGTGTTACATCAACGCAGCGCCAAACATAGTAGGCGTCGGTCAAGAAACGTTGATTGCTTATTGGTCTAACGCCTTACCCCCAACAGCGATTGGAATGTATGGGGATAGGTGGACATTCACAGTTTCCGTCACAAAACCTGATGGAAACAAAGAAACACTAGGACCCTTCACATCTGACCCAATCGGAGGAGGCTTCACCAAATATACACCTACCCAAATTGGCACATACACTTTTGTCGCACACATGGATCAGCACCTAATAACAGGATTACCCATGAATCCTACTTTGACGGTCTCACAGCAACAAGGAGCTGCATACGTCAATGATACTTATTTAGCAAGCACAAGTGACCCCTATGACTTAATTGTGCAACAGGACCCAATACAGCCATGGCCTGAGGCTCCGCTTCCAACACAATTCTGGACTCGCCCAATAAACAGTGCAAACAGAAACTGGGCACCTCTTGCGAGCAACTGGCTGGCTGGTGCCGCACAAAACGTTGGTCCAACAATCAACTTTGGCTACGGCACAGGACCAGAAAGTGCTCATGTAATGTGGGTGAAGCCCTATTGGGCTGGTGGCGTCATGGATGCTCGATTTGGCGACTATGGATACTCTAGCCAAAACTACGAAGGTCTTAGCCTTGTTCCGCCGATAATCCTCAATGGAAAAATCTACTACAGAGTAACATCAGTTCCAAGAGAAGGCTGGTATTGCGTCGATTTATACACGGGAAAAACAGATTATTTTTTCAACACCACTGGCCCTGTAACAGGAGTTAGCCAATCTTCCTCAGGAAGTATCTCACAGCAATCACTGGCTTTTGGACAGCTATACAAAAGGGATGATCCCAATCAGCACGGAGGTTTCCCATATCTTTGGAGCACCACCGCAGCTACTGCTAACACATGGATGATGTATGATGCATTCACAGGAAACTACATTTGCAGCATAGCCAACGTCTCTTCTGGTGGCACTGCTGTTTATGGCAAAGACGGAAGCATACTGCGTTATAGCATTGTCAATCTTGGAACTACCTCAGCACCCAATAATTACTTGCAAGTGTGGAACACAACTCAAGCTATCTGGTGGAAACCCACATTCACTAGCAACTACTATTGGTATTGGAGACCTGGAATAAACGTAACATATGATGGGCGAAATGGATTCTCTTTGAACGCGTCAATACCCGCAGTGCAGGGCACAATAAGAGCGGTTCGTGAGGACCAGTACGTAATCGGTGGAACTGCAGGAAGCAACAACGAGAATGGAATTGTTGAAGGCAACCTGTGGGCTTTGAATCTAGATCCAACAAAAGGAGCAATGGGAGCACTTCTGTGGAACAAAACATTTACACCGCCATCATCAGCCGGCAACACAACCTTAACTATGGGACAAGTAGATCCAGAAGACGGTGTCTTCCTATTTAGAGAACAACAAGGAAGAAAACGATGGGGCTACAGCCTCGACACAATGCAGCAACTATGGGCAAGTGAATCCGAAAGTCAAATGAACTTCTATCTTTACGCACAGGACTGCATCTATCAAGGCAAACTATTCAGCTATAACTACGGTGGAATAATACTCGCCTACAACATCACTACAGGAAAAATCCTATGGAACTATACCGCTAGAGGAGTGGGTTTTGAATCTCCATATGGCAACTATCCTCTCTACTTGGGCTGTATCGCTGACGGGAAACTTTATATGTACTCAAGTGAGCACTCGCCAACAATACCCCTATTCCGCGGTTCATATGTGCGTTGCATCAATGCATCCAACGGAGCAGAACTGTGGAAAATGCTAGATTGGGAAGCCTCATCTAGTCCTGCCTTAGGTGGAGGTATAGGAAACACAGCCATCGCTGATGGATTCCTCCTTAGCTTAAACGTTTATGACAATCAGATATACTGCTTTGGCAAAGGACCCAGCGCAACCACAGTTACAGCATCACCAAAGATTACAATTGACGGAGACAGTGTCCTAATTGAGGGAACGGTCACTGATCAGTCTCCTGGCGCAAAAGATACTCCTGCAATAGCTGATGACAACATGGAAGCGTGGATGGAATACCTATATGAGCAGCAGGCAAAACCCACAAATGCAACTGGCGTTGAAATATCACTAGATACCATTGATCCAAACAGCAACTTGGTCCATATAGGCACAGTCACAAGCGACGCAAATGGCATGTTCAAGAAGATGTGGACTCCGGAAATCCCCGGCGAGTACACAGTCATCGCTACATTCGGAGGATCTAAATCCTACTGGAGTTCATCCGCAGAAACAGCCATAGGCGTAACCGAAGCAGCAACCCCAACAGCAGAACCTCAACCAGTATCGGCACAGCCCCCACTTGATTTATACATTATAGGCGTAGGCATCGCTGTTATACTTGCAATAGGCATAGTTGGAATCCTGATACTTAGGAAACGACCGTAAAGTCAAAAGTCTAAAAATCAATATTCCCTTTTTTATTTCTTAATAATCTCATAATATGACAAGTGTTGCACCAAGCGCGCGAAAGTGAAGCCGGACCAAAATAGACTGCGACCATGCAGTTGTTTCCCACGTCTTTTTTAATACTGTTGAAAGCCACAACGCAATCCCCGAGAATCCTGTTAACTAAGAGTAAAAATTTTATTGTGACTTAACCTTAGTGTCTTTTAGAAACTCTCAAGACACCACAAAACAAGACAACAATTACTATACTGTACCATTTAGCAAATAAAACTTGCGGGCGCATGGGAGAGGTCACCGCTTGGCGCGGGCTTGGAAAGTTATAAAGCGCGCGCGCAGATCGCTGTCGGCATAATTTATGCTGCTTACACGATCGACGTCAGCCCAGTTGGGGGGTGGTATCCAAACCGCGCGCTAGAAAAAGTTAAATGCGCTCGCAACTCTATTTTTTTGATCGGGGTATGGGCTAAATTATCCATGCTTTTCTGTCTCTTAACTCTAATTAAGAGATCGTTTTAGAATTACGATATAATAGAGCTTTAATTTTTTTAAAAAGAGAAAAATCGGTTATAAATATAGAGATCATTAGTTGGATCAGAGATTTTCAAAAGAGCATGGATTAGAGGTCAGCATATTGTAATTAAAAAAGTAGCATCACGAATCCTGCTACTTTTAGAGCTGTCCTCCTAACCGAAGCCTTCTCAATTCTGCTGCAACAAAACGCTGAAAAATACAAGCAAATACAGATCGAATCAGAAGAATTCATAAAAGGATTTAGAGAACAAATTTGCGAAGAACCAGAGAAAGAAGACAGCTCATTCAGCGTAACATTAGGATTAACAGTGGAGCATAGACAAATTGCAAAAGACATAGCAAAAATTCAAACGAGTTCAGATGCCATTCTCAATTGGAGAGCCTCACTACGTTCACTTAATGATAACTTTGAACAGTTAAAAGAAGCCTTACAAAGAGGCGTAAAAATGCGACGCATCACATCTATACCTGAAAACGCGGAAATTCACCTCATCAACTTAAAAAACTCAATTCAAATAAAATCCTTCAACAGTTAAAGCACATACATATATACTAGAAAACTCAACATATACTTTCAATAGTACTATGCCTTCTGCACCTTTAGCACGGTCTAGATTCAAAGCCCACAAGTTGCCTGGAACTATGCCTTGCTCGTTATTGCTTCCAGTAGTTCCACCGATAACGAAATTATCCACACGTACCTCACGGATGGTGCCCTGTACCGCCGGTATCGACACGTTCAGTGAAAAGCCGTGGCTACCATCGAACGTATAGTTAAGGTAAGGTCTCCACAGCCAATAGCTATTGCCTGAGAAGCCAGAGTAGTCACCTTTCTGGTACATTTGCTGGGTGCCTTTCCACCAGATAGCTTGAGTTGTATTCCAGCAAGTCAAATAGTATTTGGGGTTACTAGTGGTTCCTATATTGACAATGTTGAATCTGCATATGCTTCCGATATTGTCATTTACAGCTGTCCCAGAACTAGTAAACGTTGGCTATATCACATATGTAGTTTCCAGTGAATGCGTCGAACATTCTCCATGTGTTAGCTTTGTCGGGCACATTGGTGCTCCACAGATATGCGAAACCTACAGTGAAGTATGTCGGATCACTTGTGCTGGCTGAATAAGTATCGTTGACGGCAATTAATGATTGTCCGAGATTAGCGGGCGCGATGGGTTGCCCCGTTATCACTTGTCCGGGAAACCTGGCTACGAGAGTGTAGTTGCCCACTTCCGTAGGCACGTAGTTGCAGTATGACCCTCCCACAGGATCTGATGTGTATGGTCCTAGCGTTTCTTTGGTTCCATCTGGCTTTATAATGTCTAAGTAAAATTGCCATCTGTCGCCGTATTGGCCATTTGCTGTTGGCGGTATAGCGTTAATCCAGAAGACAACCAGCACTTGCTGGCTGATGCCGACAATATCTGGTGTTACAGCGATATAACACCATGTTGGAACAGTCCACGGAGGTGCATGAGCATTAACTGTAGGTAAAGCAACGAGCATAGAAGTGAAAGTCATCAATGTTAGAAGAATAGCGAGGAATATTGCTTTAGTCTTGTTTGATTTCATTTGTTTTTTTATTCTCGTTTGCCTAAAAATCGTTAAATCAAAAAAAGACTAGTAGTTTCTTCCCATTATAAGCCGCGCAACCTTTCGGCGGCGCCAACCTACATCTACTTTTATACTAAATAATTCCTATCCTTTTTTGGATGTGATCCATCTTTTTCGAGTATTTTCTATAATTCGTGGTTTTTACTTGAATAAGACCTTGTTCAATAGCATTTTTCACCTTCCCACAGATTCGAGTATTCTGCTGGTCGACTCCGTCGTAGCAAAAACAAAATATTATAAAAAGAGCTATCTTTTAGTCCAGAACTAAAAACTAATCAGAGGCAACGAATAAAATAGGTCAAAAACCATAAAAATTATGGGATAGTTTAGCGATTCTTATTTGGTGCTGTTGTGGAAAGAAAATCTTCAATTCTTTTCCTTCTAACTGCTTTTGGCTATTGGCAACCAGATTCAAACAGAGACAAAACATTAAGGAGTATTTCATGAAAATCAAAGTTCGAAAGCTCTTTGGTGCGTTATTTGTTTTGGTTGTTGCGGTGTCTGCAATTAACGCTGTTAGCGCCGTTGAAGTAACCGCCACGATAAATTTGGGGAATAATGGTGGTTACTATGGCTTAGCTTATGATTCTGCCAAAGGCGAAATATTCATAACTAATGTGGATTTCAATTCGGTCTATGTAATATCAGACAATACCAATACTGTAGTGGCAACCATACCTGTGGGAAACCAACCCTATGGGATAGCTTTTGATTCTGGTAAAGGAGAAATCTATGTTGCTAACCACGGAGCCGATTCGGTCTCAGTAATATCAGACAGCACCAATACTGTAATTGCGAACATAAAGGTAGGAAGCCAACCTTCTGCCGTAGCGTATGATTCAAATAAAGGAGAAGTATTCGTAGCCAACTACAACTCCAGTTCGGTCTCAGTAATATCGGACAACACCAATACTGTGGTTGCGAACATAGCCGTGGGAAGCCAACCCTGTGCCTTAGCTTATGATTCTAGTAAAGGAGAGATATTCGTAGGCCATGCTGCCGGCAATCAGGTCTTAGTAATATCGGATAGCACTAACACTGTTGTTGCCAACGTAACTGTGGAAAATCAACCGTTAAGCTTAGTTTATGATTCTGGAAAAGGCGAAATCTTTGTAGCCAACTACAATTCCAGTTCGGTCTCAATTATTTCAGACCATACAAATCTCGTTATTGCAACCATTAAGGTAGGAGGCAATCCTATAGGTCTGGCGTATGATTCTATTAATGGCCAAGTCTTCGTAGCGGACTATAATTCAAGCTCGGTTTCAGTAATATCAGACAGTACCAATACTGTAGTTGCAAACCTGACTCTGGAAAAACAACCCCAAGGTATAGCATATGATTCTGGCAAAGACGAGATATTTTTGACCTATTCTGAAAGCAGTAGGATCTCTGTAATATCAGATATCTCTGATACTTCTACACCGCCAAGCCCAACTGTGGATATTGCCGCTGTTTCCACATTAGCATTGGTTGCACTAAGTGCTGGTCTGGCGGTTTACTACAAGAAATGCAAACGATAAGCATCTGTTCTATTTTTTTTCTGTCGGTTTGTTTGGACTCCAAGAACCTCAGCCCTCTAACTTTTTGTTAGGCAAGAAAACTTGTCAAATCCCAGACAAGAAACCTTGACAAGAACCCTCTTATTACAGCTCTTCCTAACATAGAATTGGATACAATGAGCAAAAGTCTAGCTTTAGCACTTGTTCTCGTATTCCTAATAGCAGTAACAATACTGCCGCATGCCACCGTGAAAGCCCAATCTAAAACAATCGTTGTTCCAGATGATTATGTTTCTATCCAAAAAGCTATTGACAATGCCTTGGATGGAGATACAATTTATGTAAAGAAAGGCGTCTATATTGAAAATCCAGTAGTCAACAAATCAATCTCTTTGGTCGGGGAAGATAGAGATGCAACCATAATTGATGTGACAGCGGGCCTAAAGGTAGAAAGCAACAACGTGACCTTAACAGGGTTTACTATATACAATGGCTGGAGAGGAATATCATTATCAGGAAACCAATGCAGCATTTCAGGAAACAAAATAACAGATGCTACAAATGGCATAGTACTATTCGGCTGCGAAAATAACAACATAACCGAAAACACTTTCCAGTCAATTGGGCTTTCGTCTGCTATCCAACTAAACTTCGCAAACAGAAACTTTGTAAACAGTAACTATATTGACTCGTGTGTTGAGGGCATCCAGATTTGGCAAAACAGCAACAACAACACAGTTTCAGAAAACACGATAACAAACTGTCAAGATACAGCTATCAACTTTCAATACTCAAATGATAACACGATTATCGGAAATAACATTTCGCGTTCGGGACTCGGAACATCCATCTATGGTTCCAACACAAACATAATATCTAACAACAATTACGCCTACAACATCATTCAGTTTGATGCAAGCGAAACCTATTACTTGACATTTGGGCACAATCGTTCCGTAAACACCATCTACAGAAACTACTGGAGTGATTACAACGGAACAGATGCTAACAGTGATGGCATCGGTGATACCCCATACATCATAGATTCCAACAACCAAGATAATTACCCAATTATGTTACCAATTGATGTTCCAATAGAATTGCCAACACCAAGTCACTCAACAAGCCCCACACCAACCAACTTGAATTCTGATAATTTATCGAACTCCGCATTTCTTACTTCAATAGTCATTTTGATTGTAATAATAGCTGTTGCTTTAGTTTCATTGCTTTACTTTAGGAGAAGAAGGGGGAAGCCATGAAGAGAAGCTATGCTGTATTTGCAGTAATCTTTGCTGTGTCAATATTGATTGGGATACAAGAAGTTGAGGTAGCAAATGCTAATCCTTTTGGTTTGGCTAAGCAGATTAATGCTCCATCAGATGCTAAGCCACCAGTTGTTTCCATAGACAGCCCTCAAAATGATACTAACTACTCAGATACATTCAACATTAGCTTTAGCGTTAAGGCACCTCAATACTTCTCTCGTTCCGTTATAGTTGATGTATTTTATACAATAGATAATGAAACTGTTACTATTCCGCATGAATTTTGGACTCTTACTCAAGGTCCCGGCATTAGTCAATATAGTACTTCCATAATAGCGCCTAGCCTCCCTGCAGGCAACCACAGCTTAAAAATTAGGGCACAAGGAGGTTCCTATGATTTCTTTAACTTTTTCCTTATTGATGGCTACTCTCAAGTCTACTTTGTCATACGTAGAGCTCCATCATTTGAGCTTCTGACAGTTCAGAATGCTAACATAACATTTTCATCTTTTCCGTTGAATTTCACAGTTGACCAGCCCACCTCATGGTTAGGCTACAGCTTAGATAATTTAGCTAATGTGACTATAGGTGGAAATACAACTTTAACAGGGCTAAGTGATGGCAATCATAGCCTTGTTGTTTATGGTAATAATACTTTTGGAGATATGGCAAAATCAGAGACAATAAATTTTACTGCTAAAGAGCCTGAGATTTTATTGGCACTTACAGTTATTGCACCTGTAGTAATTGCAATCATCATCAGTTTAGGTTTGCTGGTTTACTTTAGGAGAAGAAAGGGGAAGCCATGAAGAGAAGCTATGCTTTATTTGCAGTAATCTTTGCAGTCTCAATATTGATTGGGATACAAGCAGTTAAGGTAATAGAAGCTAATCCTGTTATTTGGCCAACCACTCCAATTCTGGATAAACCAACAGTTACGATAGAGAGCCCAACAAACAATACTGCATACAACAACAGTGAGATATATGTCAATTTGACAGTAACTAACCCTGACTCTTGGAGAAGAGAAGGTGAGATGCCGATATCTCCCTCCAATGGAGTAGTAAAATCTGTAACTATATACGTAGATGGAAGCAGCATTTTTTCTACCAGCTCACCAAACATTAACTTCAGTGCAGTCAAAATATGGGATGACGGTTCAAGACATTATTCCATACCAAACCAATCTTCTCCTGGACAACATGTACTCAATGTGACAGTTCTATCATACAGCTATTATAGAGGACCAGCCTACAACGGCTCCCATCTTGTTTCAGACATCTACAGCAGCAGCGGACCCGTCTATCAGTATCCAATGGTTGTCTCTGACACAGTATATTTCACTACACAGCAACCAGAAAACCAGACAAGCTTTCAACTAAACCAAACAACCCTTACTGCACTGGCTATTGTAATTGTAATAGTATCTCTTACTTCTGCTTCATTGGTTATTAGGAGGAAAAAACCATGATGCAATCGGTAAGAAAGAATTGTTCTATTTTGTTTTTAATTGCTATATTGGCATCATTTGGAATACCGCAAATTGCTCGTTCAACTGTTCCTTTAGTTGATGAAATTCAATCAGGGTTCATAGATAACGTACTGCCATTTGATGTCTCCAAATACAATGTGACTTCGCAGTATAATCCAAGCGACACAGGAATTACCGACAAAGTTCAGTATACCCTGCAATCGTCAGATAGCAACATAACTGTCAGGTGCTACATTCATAACAATGCACTAAGCGGCTGTTTGGTAACGGTGCAAGGGCCAGCAATTCGAGATCGCGAGTACGCTAACTTAAATGATGCTGCCATAGGCTTCCTTGAAAAATATCAAATTTACTCAAAAAGAGACCTTTCAAGTATGATTAACATGCTATCTGGCGTTGACACATCAAAGAATTTAACAACTTTATCAGGTAACATCAACTTTACACTAAACAGCTTCTCAGTCGGAGATGTAAAGCAAACAACTTTCTGTTTTACAGACATTTTCAATCGTGCTCCTTACACCTTTTTAATGTTTAGCTTTAAAGATGGCTATTTTAGCAGTCATTCAGATACCACCGTTAGGTATACTATAGGCGACACAACAGTAAACATTTCAGAAGATCAAGCCATAGACATCGCTATGAAATACATACAGACCTACTCATACGATATGCCAGGTGGGTGGAAAGTAAGCGGTTTTAACGTAACCAGAACCGCTGCGAAGCTAAACAGTATTGCCACTGACTCAAAATCTACCGTGCTGGAACCTTACTGGGATGTTAGTTTGTATCTCAACCAAACTTACCCCGGCAGTGTTCACGGTCTAGAGGTTCGTGTATGGGCTGGCTCCGGCAAAGTTTTCCTGTGCGGTCACATAGCATACCTTGTTCCAGAAAATCCAGAAGTCCCATTATTTTCTGAAAACACAACACTTAATGCAACCAGCGAAACCATTTCCCAGCCAGATATGCTTGTTGCCGTTGCGATTTTAATAACAATCATTGCAGTAATAGTGATTTCTATAGTGGCTCCCATAGTGATAATTAAGAAAAAAAGAAAAGAACACTCTTTGAATTTTTGAACTTATTAATTGCAAAAGTAACTTTTTTTAGAATTTAATTTCGTTATTGATTTTAAAGTGTTACCAGTCTGGAAGAACCTTGATGGGTGAAACTATAGAAGTAACCGAGGTTACTATTCCGGTAATCTGTTGTATGAGTAAAACGGATGTTTCGAGGTCTTCATGGTTTTCTGCTTTTAGTGATAATATCACGTCAAATGGTCCTAGCACAACGTCAGCAGATAATACTTCTGGGAGGGTGAGCAAAATTTTCCTGACTTCTTCTGTGCTTTGCGGTTTGGTGTTCAAGAGTAGGAAGGCAAATGGTTTTTCGGCAAGTTTTGTCCCCTCAGATGACACTATGAGACTCATAGTTTTGGTAATCATGTCATCTTCTGCGCCTATCATTCTGATGGGATTTACCCATTTTTCCACGAACTCTTCTACATTTGCTAAATTGTTAAATACGATGAGTATGTCAACTGGACCAAAGAGCAGAAACATGTTTTGCTGATCGATGTTAAGGTAGAAGAGGAGTCTTTTGAGTACCTCATTGTATGTGCCTGGTTTGCATGTTAAACCCATGTAAGCTTTCATTCTGTGGCACCTTAATTATAGTTAAAATTAACTTGTGTAAATTGTTTTCCGACCGGTTAAAGCTTTTAAAGTTAAGTCTTAACCTATTCAACGTTAACCAAAAAAAGAAAAAAGGGTGAATAAAATCGGGATTGTTGTGTAACCTTAACGATTAATGGTAATATCGCGTGTGTGAGTCTTTTTCCAACTTGAAATTCATGCATGTCTTAGTTTCTATATTGTAAATTAAAATTCTACTAGACAATTCAACCTTTAAATTGATTTTTTCTTGAGTATCAGAACAATGTTGTACATCCCTTTTTTTGTTTTTGTTGGCTTGCCTAGTTTTTCTGTTGAGGTGTTGTACAGGTCCGTTTATGCGGTTTACGTGTCTGAAATATTGATTTTTAAGACATATTTTATGTATGGATGTGTTTTTGTGTTCGACACTGAGGTGCTTTGCACTTTTTTATATGCTTTTGTTATGTGCGAGGGTTTATGTAGCCGTTTACGTATTATGAAGACATAAGAAATGTGTCTTAAAAAGACATATTGTATATTAGCACAACACAACAACAGGAGAAAAACAAGAAAATGATAAATAACTACCAAAAAGAGGTCCAAACAAAACTCACTAAAGGCCTTCTAGACATGATAATCCTTCAGTATCTAGAACAAGAAGCTATGCATGGATACCAACTCATCACCAAAATCCGCAAAGGCTTCGGTGTATACTTCGGTCCCAGCACCATCTACCCCTTGCTAGGAATACTAGAGAAAAAAGGTTACATAAAAAGCGCCTGGAACATGAATACAGATAGACCACGAAAAGAGTACAAACTAACAAACGATGGCAAAGATGTTTTAAGCTATACAGAAGGCTCACTAAACTTCATCTGCAAAAATATTGCATCTGACACCAAAATTGGAATACAAGCAGCACCATTCGTCTCAGCCAGGTCAACTCTTCACAGAGAAAATTCGCCTTTGGAAATTGTTTAAGAAATCTGGATTTAACGAAAATACAAAAATTAAAGAAAAAAATCGCGCAAACAGGACTTTGGAGAGGCAAGGCTGACAAAGTGAAGTTCTGTCCAGTTAGTTTTGGCCAACTAAAAGCCTAGAACTGGTTCTGTTCAACAAATAAAAAAGCTGCAAGTAAACGGTGTACTCTGAGTACCTATTATCGAAGCTAAAAGCCAAAAAAGTTTATTATGAATTGTTTAGTCGATTATGCAAAAGTTTCAATGAGACCCAAAATGTCCAGATTGATACCATTAAAGACTCAATGAATTCGGGGACTGCAAAACCAATTTGTAAGTTGGCCGTAAACGTTATTATCGGTAGACCAAAAATAACCAATAAAGCGGTAATTCCTAAAAGAAGGCTTATTTTCCCAAATTCGTTACTTTTTTCTCCCCAGCCAATGCAGATTAACCCAAGTGGAGCCAAGAGCAAATACCCCAAGGCCACCAATCCGTGAATAATAGAGTAGTTTTCGGTGAACACCCCAACCAAAGCCAAAGAAATACTACTTACAATGATTAAAAAGACCCCTACCTTTAACCATCTGGTTTTGCCAAGATACTTCTTTAAGCCAACTGCGAATAAGAGAATAAGAAGACCACCGGCAATCAGGGCGCTGTTGAATAACCATCCAAGTGAGCTTACACCTATATCGCTCAAAGCATCTTTATTCCAACTGAAAGTCTTCTCAAGCACAGTTGATGCAAAGATCATAATTAGCGGCAAAATGGAGCTAATGATACCTGATAATCCAGCAATACGAATTAGTTTCAGAGTTCTATTGGTTTGTTGATCCACAGTCTAGTAGTAGTTCGTTATTTGTTATTTGGTTTTTGGAAGCGCATAAGTAATCGCAGCTGACGTAACAATTAATGACGATTTAACTCTTTCATTAAAGCTTTAGCTTCAGGTGGAAGTTTAGGTTTGTTTCTTCGGCTGATAAATAAGAACAAGGACCCAATAGAGATTAACGCTAAACCAAAAAATGCAACACTCTCCTTAGGCAAAATTCCTAAACTAAGTCCAATAGTGAAAAACACCATTGCAACCCCCATAACAACCATTATCGTGTTACTCATGGCAGCTGTTGACTGCAAAGCAAATTCCTTCTTACCAGTATCAGTGACAACATAGTAGCCCGGTTTTTCCTCTATCATACCTGCACTTGTTAAGTAGTTCCAATCGTAGTGAAAATGTCCATCAGACTTGTAACCCAGAACAGAACTAATACTTGATTTTATTCCAGGCGCAGCTTTAATCCTACTATTAGGGGCAGAATAGATAAGATACAATAGTCTGGTTCTTGGTGACTGAATATCAGCGCTTATTCCACGTGACTTCGACAAAGCCAACCCCTTCTTTGCTAAGCTGCAAAGGTAAAGATAAACAAAGCTCTATCCCATTAATTTGCTTGCATATTTTCAGCCTAAAAAAAGTTTTTTGCTTATGACTCTAACCCTTAGAGTTGCAGCTCTAAATGTTGGGGCGTTCTATGAGTTGTTATTCTAAATGTTAGGGCTATATCCCTAATGCATTTAGTATGTATCCAGAAAAAATGGAGGAAAAAAAATGAATGTAAGTTTAGAATACAGCAAAACTTTGGCTGGCGAAGGTTCAATACTGCTTTTGCTAAGCCTTGTTCCTTACGCTGGCTGGATATTAGGCATAATCGGAGTAATTCTATTACTCAGAGGCATGAAAGAACTCTCAAATTACTATCAAGATGAAGAAATCTACAAAAACTCACTCACCGGTGTCAAATACTACATAATCGCTCTAGTAGCGGCGGCGGTAGCCATTGCAGCAATAACAATTGGCATTGCATCCGCAACAGGCTTTACATTTACAACAGGTTTTGTTCCTACAGTTGGCTTTGGAGTTGGCTTAATAGCTTTCTTTGCAGGAATTATCGTTGCTTTCGTATTCTACGTTCTTGCAACATTGCATCTAAGAAAAACTTTCAATACACTCGCACAAAAATCTGGAGAAACATCGTTTGCCACTGCTGGTACGTTGCTTTGGGTAGGAGCTATATTAACAATAATCCTGGTTGGCTTAATACTGATACTTATCGGATGGATATTTGCAACAATAGGATTCTTCACAATGAAACCTCAACAACAGCAACCATACAACCCCGAACAATATGCTCCCGCTCCACCATCAAACCAACCTGAGCAAGGAAAAGTAATTGAGAGCAAAGAACTGAACTACAATAACCACACGCAATCAGAAACGCTGGCAAGGAGAGGGATTTAATGACTCAGGAATTTGAAGTTGAAAAAGTTGCTGATGGGAAAACATTCCTAAGAAAACACTGGACCATTGTTGCCTTGTTTGTTGCAGCAGGTATTTTGGCGTTCATAGGTGCAGTCTATGTCTTTGTCTGGTTTGTTAGCGACGCTCAAACAATAGGACTCGTCCCAACAACTTTGGACATGTGGACAATGGGCAACATTGTAAGTTTTATTCTACATGCCATCTTTTGGGAGCTTGTCCTGATCGGAATTCCCGTTGCTGTCGGTGCAATACTAGGCTGGCAATGGTGGAAAAGACTACCTGATGAGGAAAAGAAAGAACATAATCTCTTTGGGAAACGTTCAAAGTCAAGCAGAGCAGGAGGAGCAATATCACCTTTTCTTTTCATCGCGTTCGCCATCAAAGTCTACGTTGACGGAAACTGGAATGTAGCCATTTCAAGCTGGACTCTGGATTATGTAGTAGGTTCAATGATTACAATACTCATTTGGATAGTTGCCATCGCCGCAATTCCAGCCACAATAGGGATCATCTGGTGGATACGCTACGAGATGAACAAAAAACCCTAACCCCTTTTTTATTATTATCCCTATAACGAAAATGTTTTTTAGAATATAATAAAACCTATTTGTCTCAATTAATGCAATTAAAAATTAGGCGTCTAACCCTTTTTGTGCTTCTTATCGTGAGATTCTTTTAGTTTTTCATTGCAGAAAATGAGGCACAAAAAAGATTTTATAAATACTTGATTTTATTGAGCTCAAATTCTAATTGTGAATTCAGAACGCTTATGAATTTTACTGTGTCCAAATGTATATTCTGGGAGTCAAAGAGACTCTACATTTCATTCTACTTCAATGGGTAGAGAAATATTGACGATAGCCAAAAATCAATTAGGATTACCAAAGATAAACAAAATGAGGAAGGAGAAATGCAAAAAAAAGCGACAACTATTACACTAACAATTCTCATTTTATCGTTAGCGTTTTTAGTTTGCAATCAAAATACTTCCTCTGCAACAACAAATGAACCTACAAAACTCTTTATTTTTACGGGTTCACCCAGTGTGCTGGCAGATAACGATACTTACAAATGTATTTTTGTTCAATTACAAGATGCAAACGGAAAACCAGCCAGAGCACTGCAAGATACAACCATAGGGCTTTCATCTTCTCTCATATATGTAGGAACCGTAGATTCATCAATCACCATACCACAAGGAGAAACGTATGCATCAGCAGACTTCAAATCTACGTTCAACCCTGGAACAACCGCAATCTCCGCTTCAGCAACTGGCTATGCAACCGTATTAGGCTCTATAACCACAATTGGACCAATACCCTCCACAATCGGGATTTATGGATTTCCATCTACTCTACCAGCAGACGGTAGCTCTTATGCTGCACTTATGGTTCAACTGCAAGATTCAACCGGCACTCCTGCTAGAGCCCCACAAGGAGGTGTGCAAGTGACATTATCGAGCTCAAATACAACAGTAGGCACAGTTGATCAAAATGTTACGATCGCTGAAGGACAAACCTGCGCTGTAGCCAATTTCACAACCAAACAAATAGAAACAAACAAACAAACATCAATAGTTACAGCTTCATCACAAGGATATGGTCCTAATCAAATTACAATTACCACAACTCCAGTAGCGACAAATCCCACTCAGCTAAAAATCTTTTCAGGTCCACCGAAAGTTCCTGCGGACAAAAACTCATACAAACAAATTGCAGTTCAATTGCAAAACGCCTCCGGTTTTGTCGCAAAAAAACAATTAGACTTAATGGTAAACGTAGCGTCAAATGATTTAAGCATATGTAAAATAAACCCGATATCGCTCAAAATTCCATTAAATCAAACTTATGCATTGGCAACGTTAAATACAACATTCAAAGCAGGTTCAGCGATTATAACCGCGGTAGCCAACGATCTTCCATTAATCAGTCAATCAGTAAGCACTGTTGGTTTTATTCCTTCAAAATTAGCAGTTTATTGCATCCCAACAAGTTTGCCCTCAGATGGTAAAACATATGAAATAATGCAAGTACAATTGCAGGATGCTCAGGGGCGACCAGCAAAAGATACAGAAACAGATGTCAGCGTAAAATTGTTCTCTTCGCAACCAAATGTGGGAATTGTCAGTTCAACATTAACAATTCCATTTGGTAAAACACAAGCCATTGGAAACCTGTGGGTAACAAATTCTCCAGGTACAACCTCAATTACTGCTCAAACATCAGGGTATACCACAGGACAAACAGCAATAACAACCTACCTTATCGATTCTTATGCAGTTGTTGCTTCTGCTGGAGCTAACGGCACTGTGACTCCAAGTGGAAACATTACTGTTAATTTGGGTGGTAGTCAACGTTTCAATTTTACAGGGAACACTGGTTACCATATTGCAGACGTTAAAGTAGACGATATTTCCCAAGGAGCCGTTTCCTCATACACCTTCAACAATGTTACCAGCGCCCACAAAATAGCAGCCACCTTTGCAATAAACACATACAATCTAACTGTTACTCAGACTGCTAATGGTGTAATTTCTCCTGGGACGACAGTTGTTAACTACGGTGATACTCCAAGCTTCTCTGTTACGCCAACTGTAGGCTACCACATAGTGAATATAACTGCTAATGGTGTAGCGTTGAATGTTACTTCTCCTTTAGGTCAATCTTACAAGTTTAGCTCAGTTACATCAAACAGCTCGTTAACTGCAACTTTTGCCATCAATACATACAATCTGACTGTTACTCAGACTGCTAATGGCGCAATTTCTCCCGGGAAGACAGTTGTTAACTATGGTAGCTATCAGACATTCGTTATTAACCCCAATTTTGGTTACCACGTTGCATCTTTAATTGTTGACAATCAAACGGTGGAAGCTGCATCCTCGTATACTTTTAGCAATATCACGGTTTCTCATACATTAAGTGCAACATACGCAATTACCAATTTCATAATTCCTACTTCTGCTGGAGCAAACGGCGCCATATCTCCTAATGGAAACATTACTCTTAATTGGGGTGGTAGCCAACGTTTCAAAATTACGCCGAGCACTGGTTACCATATTGCAGACGTTAAAGTAGACGATATTTCCCAAGGAGCCGTTTCCTCATACACCTTCAACAACGTTACCAACGCCCACAAAATAGCAGCCACCTTTGCAATAAACACATACACAATTCGGGTAAATCAAACGAGTAACGGCAACATTAGCCCTGGAACAACTACTGTTAATTTCAACGGAAACCAAATATTTACAGTAGTACCCAACACAGGCTTTCACATAAATGACGTCCTAGTCAACGGAACATCTGTTGGTTCTGTTAGTTCTTATACTGTCCAAAATGTTCAAGGAGAAATAACAATCTTAGCGGTGTTTGAGCCCAACCCAATTCCGTCTCCTTCACCAATAACCATACAGGCAACTACAGATTCGGGTATGACAGTTGACCTAATATTAAATGGGAATGTAACAAGCTCACAAATCTCCAACCTTGAGATCTCCACAAACCAGTCCTCGAAAACAACCACGGTGTCATTTACTTTAACAGGTCAAAGTGGGACAACAGGCTTTGGTAATTTAACCATTCCAAAGAGCAATGTACTAAATGGAACAACGCCAAAAATATACTTAGATGAACAACTTTTATCAAACCAAGGCTACAACCAAGACAGCAACAACTTTTACGTATGGTTTACAACTCACTTCAGCACACATGAATTATCAATAGTGTTCACAGCAGATCCTTTTTCTAAAAATGCTACTGATCAAATGGGTCTACCTCAAGGAGTAATCTACGCATTAATACTTGCAATAATAATAGTAACAATCAGTGTAAGTCTGCTAGTATTAAAGAAAAAAAATATAGACGTTACATCTAAATTACCTAGTTGGCTAAAATAAGATTTGGACACTTATACCCGAATGACTCGCGATTTCTTAAAACCTTTTAAAGAAAACGATGTATAACTCGAAGAATGAATGTGCTGAAAATGAAACGTCGGTTATACATATTCGTACTTTTATTGGTTTGCGGTATTGTTTTGCCTTCTCTTTCAGGTTTGCTGATTTTCCCTTTTTCAGCAGTACCAGCCGAATTAATAATTGCCTACACGTTGATACTTTCATCTATCTTTCTTCTAATTACAATTTTTTTGCGAAGCCGCAAATCGGTGAAATGCTATTGGCAGATTTTCTTCGCATTCTTCATCGCTTCTCTTGGCTTGTTCATTGATTTCCTTATCAATATACCATCAGATACAATGAGTACCCTATTTTTTGATATGTTGGTAAGCACTTCGATAATTGTAAGTATAATAATTCTCTTGACTCGAGTTTCTGGCAATTCTCTTGGTTCAATTTTCTTAAAGAAGGGAAACCTCAAGTTAGGATTGATAATTGGGCTCGCTGGCTTTTCCTTCTTTGCTATAACTTCTATTCCAGCCGCTCAATATTTGTTTCAAGGTCAAAATCTCACCTTAGGCAGAGTAATTGCCTGGTTGCCTTGGATAATTCCTATTGTGCTGCTAAATGGCATTAGAGAAGAATTACTCTATAGAGGGCTTTTTCTGAAAAAATTGGAGCCAAAGTTGGGTCTAAAAGCATCTAATCTTTTACAGGCAGTAATTTTCTCGTTGAGCCACTCAGTAGCTGGAGTAGGACTCAATGCATATACGCCATATATTTCGATTTTAGTAATCTTCACATTCTCGCTTGGGCTTGCTTGGGGATACATTATGCAACGCACCGATAGCATAATAGGCTCCACTCTGTTTCACGCTGGAACAGACATTCCTATCTTCATAGGAATTTTCTCAAATACCTTCTGACCTAAGTTTTTTGCAAATTATGATTCTTTAGAGTTTAGATTTAGGATAAACAACAGCTATAAACCAAGAATAATCACTCTTTTGGTGATTCATGATGGCTATCAAACGACGAAGAGGGACTGCAATAATTGAAACTCCAAAAGGTATTTTGGTAGTCAGTCACAACGACAAAACATACAACCTGCCTGGGGGCGGAGTAGAAACAGGAGAAAACCAAAAACAAGCAACTATAAGAGAGCTAAAAGAAGAAACAACCCTTGAAACAAACCAAATAGAATTTCTCTTCAACTTTGAAGCCTTCTTTAACAACCACCACGTCTATCTAATTGAACCAAAAGGCACAGCAAAACCAAATCGCGAAATAAAATATGTAAAATACTACAATGGCACAAACCCGAAAATATCCAAAGTAACCTATGAAATACTATCATATTATCAGGCTAACAAATTTCAATTAAGAAGATAAAATTAAACAATTATTTATGTTGGAGTACGCCGTCTTTGAGAAGCAGCAATCAAAATATTCTGTAGAAAAAAGGATCAATAATGTACTAAAGAGTCAAAGATTCCGAACTGTTTTTCTCAGAAAAAACAAGATGCTTTGCTTTAACCCAGGATTTGCTTGCTTTAATAGATAGAACATCAAAGGTCGAGGCTATAGATTGCGTACAAGTGTTTTGAATTAGCTTTTTAGAATAATATTTTGAATCCATAAGGTACTAATATAATAAAAATAATCTAAACATGAACTAAAATGAAAAAAATGACTAAAAGTGCAAGGAAAGATCTCAAAAGTAAGATGGCTAAGGCTTTGAGCAATCAAATAGAGCCTCTCTCAAATTCTCTGCAAGAGATACTTCTAGACGACTTAATCACTGCGTTTGAAAACAGACTTGCCGTGCTAAAGCCTCTGGAAACAAACGTTACATGTTTTGTTTGTGACGGTACAGAGATTTACAAAGAGAAAATCCCAGCCTAAACCAGCGTAGCAAAACCCAATATCACTCTGCATTCCTTCACATCCACAACGAGCAAAAAAATATCATTGAACTGCAGACACTTGGAAAAATCCTCCCGCCAACTAAACGCAAGCAAATTTCCATTTCCACAAAACAAAAGACAAACAAGAAAAGTACTTGGCAAAAAAATACAGCCACACAAAACAATTCCACCCTTCCAACCTTAAGGGTTATTAAATGAAAAACATTTGATATAACCAAATCAAGTTTTAAAAAAATGTTTTAGATTGAACTTTCTTGATAAGACCATCGATGATTAATCAATTCATAATAATACACTGAAGACTCAATTGTCATTGAAATAGAAACTGGATGAAAAATTTAAATCACAAAAAAAGAAGATTATGGGAGCTTGATTTGTGCGATTTCTGATAAGTCGGTTAGGCTGTTGAGTTTTACTTCACTGTTGGATATTGTGTAGAGTATGTTGTCGATGTAGAGTGATCGCGTTACCCATTGGTTTTGGGTATTATAGAAGTTAATGCTGTCGGTTAGTTGTCCTTGGCTGTTAAGCAATGATGAATCTATGTGTGTTATGTTACCTTTCAGTGTGAAGCCATTGTTTAAGGTGAGGCCGAAGACGTATGCACCCTGCCAAACAGTTGTGCCGTAGGCTGAATCTTTTGATTGACCATATTGCTCTAATGTTGAGTTATCTACAATCGCCAAGCTAACTGGAATGACAAGCAGATTCTTGGTCTGGTCAAACAGAAATGCCTTGGGATCGGTCAGCGCTGGTGAATCGGTGCCTCTATCGCCTATTACAAAGTTTGCAAGTTGCACTGGATTGTTTACATTGCTGACATCAAACAGCGAGAGCTTTAAACCTTGGTACCATGCAAAGTCGCCTTGGTTTGAGTCAACTGCTTCTTTGCCGACACCAATCAAATGTGTCTCATCGAAGGGATGTAGATAATCGCTGTAGCCTGGAATTATGAGTTCGCCGAGAACCGTCGGGTTTGTTGGTTGACTGAGGTCAATTACGAATAAGGGGTCAGTTCTCATGAAGGTTACTAAGTAGCCTCTATCGCCAATGAAACGGACGGAATGGAGGTTTTCGCCATGAGCTAAGCCTTCCAGTCGACCTACGATGGATAGGTTTTGGTTTAGTACGTATAGGTTGTTTACTTGTGAATTTTGACTTGAGAAGCGAGTGATGACCGTGTTCTGCTGCAAATTAGTTGCAATTCGCAGGTTGCCATTGAATTCATCCATTGCATACTGGTTAATTGTGTAACCTGGAACTGCGCCTTGAGCTTCAAGAGTTAACTGTAAGCCATCAATTTTTATCCTATAAATTGATGTGATATCGCTTCCGTTAATCCAATTTGGATAAGCAACATAGATGTTGTCTGAGGAAACATACATTGTGCTTGCGCCACTCATCAGAACAGTCATGTTTGTTGGTTGTTGCTGGTCATTTGACACATCAATTCCGTAGAAGCTAGTGAACGAGTAGTAACTGGATTGATTCATGTCAGCGTAGTAGATGCTTGTAGGTGAAGCTGCGTATGTTTTTCCGTCGCTGTAAACTGCTGGAACCGTCACGTCATTATTGTAGACGTAAGCGTTTTGGCTGGTTACTGCATAAACGTAGTTGCCTATCATACGTGAGTTGAAGTAGCTACCGCTGACAGTAAAGTTCCGAGTTAAGACGGGATTAGCTTTGTTTGAAATGTCAAAGATATTTATCGAAGTTGAAACGTCGCTGTAAAATGGCATAATAGATATGCCGCTTGAAGGGACAGAGTACGATTGGTACCTATTCGACAAAACAACGAGCTTTGAGCTATCCTGGCTTAGGAACAATCCAGAAGGACTTGAATCATTATCCAGGACGATTTTAGAAATTACTTTAGCGTTTTGAGGGTCAGCACTTATTATGTAAACATTGTTGATAGCTTGCGAACCGTAGTCATAATAGTAGTAGCCGCTGTTTTGAGTGGTGGACAGGGTATAGATGTATTGGCCATCTGTCTTCACCGTGTCAGCTTCGTCTACCCCTGCAACTTGAATGTTGGTGGAAGAATAATCAGCAGTGGCACCTGAAGTACCTTGAGCTGCCGGTGCAGCAGCAAGCATTGAATTGGCATCCTTTGAGTTACTCCTATACATTTCGGGTAAGCTGTTAACAGTAGTTACCTTCAGGTAGTTTTCTAGTTCATCCATTGACGAAAAAGTCTTCAATCCAGAAACAGAAAGCGGTTGGTTAAATGGTAGAATCGTTGGGGATGTGCCGAATACATAAATCATCGAAATTAACACCATGGCTGAGAGGACTGCAACTGTTCCATAGATGCTTGTTTTCTTCTTAACTTCTTTCTGAACCATACATTCTTTTCTCCTAACTACAGCTATGTAATCTTTTTATTTTATGCTAAGCATGCGAACGGGTTGTTCTAATATTTAGAATGGCCTCATTCCCCAAATTCGATATGCTTCATACCAAAATATCGAGCATACGATTGCTCCAAACGAAATAATAAACAAGTTATCACGTGATAGACTCTGAACTATTATCAATAAATACGCTGCATAGAAAATAGTTGAGAAAAGAGCATAGAAAAAGAACCGCGGAAACAGCAGCTTTCCCAACTTCACATAATGGCGGAGAACGCCAATCTTTACTTGACCAACCAATACGTAGTGTCCACCAATATCTTGTTTTTCAACCAAACCCAACTCCCGTAGTTGTTCAAGATGGTGAAAAGCGATGCTGGGACTGCTAAAATGTAGGGAACGCTGAACTTCACGAACGCCGACAGGACCACCTGTTTTTAGGAGGAACCAGTAGACTTTCCATGCTTTGCCACGCAATGCATACTCAAGCTCTGTTTCGCTGTTCCCATTCAACGTGTAAACCCCGTTAATCATAAAGCGTCGCGGGGAAGATATAAGTCCAACTATTAGGATGAACTGTTCTAATAATTAGTTCAGCTTCAAAAAAGTCCCCCGAGTCGCGATTTACAACCCGCCTCATACTAAAATTACCGTGTATTCTCAATCGAGCTCTTTCAGCGTTCACAGGGGTCTTTTCGTTGGGCTTAGTTACAACTTTGCATTCAAGCTATGCTTAAACTGATTGTCTATCGTATTTGATTGCAACAAATGATAAATATATTCAACCTTACTAAGTTGATTCAAAAAAATAAAAGAGGGTTAGAGAAGAAAGGAAGTTAGTCTATGCTTTTGACTTGTTTGTAGCGCCAGGCATTCCTGGTGGTAGGTCTGGGAAGTTTGCGCTGACTCTTTGTTCTGCAACGGTTGCTGCTTCACATAGAATTTTTGATGCATCCTCGTTTACGTTGTCAAAGTTTAGTGACATACCACTGCTTGATCCTGCTTCAAACATTAAGCCGCTTAGCATGTTGCCGATATCGCCTAGTTCACCCTCTGCTTCAGGTAAAACACCGCCCAAGCCTGTGCTGACGCTGCGTAGAACTCCAACGCATGGCCCTAATGCAGCAACGACGTCTCCTAATTCTGAGACTGTACGCATTCTTAGTGCTACTTGGTCTAGTGCAAGTCTTGCGTTCATGATGAGCTTGGACACTTTGCGGATTTCTGCTAGTTCTATGGAGTAAATGTTTGCGTGTGCAGAATCATGTTTGGTATATGCATCAACGATTTTTGCAAAAAGGGCTTTGTCTTTTAGTGTGAAACGCTCGTTTGCTTGATCTAGTTTGTTGATCTGCAGGTCGAGTTTCCTGCAAGCGTTGTCTAACGCTGCTTTTAGTGGTGGAGGCGGCGTGATTGTGTCTTTTATTTGCTTACTAAATGAATCTTCTTCTCTTGGTTTCTCCCATTTTTTTGCGAAACGTTCAGACATGTAAGTATCCTCTTGAAGACCGATACAGTGTTATGGGTACTTAATGCTTGCTAACATGTAGGTATATACGTCGAAGTTTTTTCTATGGTAGTTTTGCGGAGACCTGCTCCTTACACAAAAACGACCGACAAACAGCGGAATTCATTAGTTAAAAAGCAAAAAATCAACTTTACTAACAAATGGTTGCCAGTAGCGATGACCTAAACTTCTAAACTCAATTTCCTATGTGGCAGATTCTGTATTGTGACAGTTTATTGTTATCAATGCAGAAGTTCCTATGTAAACTGCGTCTCTCCAAGAGCGAGTCTCTTAATGTAAGTCAGAGTCCCAGCTGCAACCAAAGTAGCAACCGCCACAAAAATTTCTAAGCCCGAAAACGTGTTACTAACATAACACGCCTCGCCTATCTTGATTTTTTAAAGCTTTCAGGGTAATTCGCAAATTTTGGTATCTTTGTCATATCGTTGGAGGTCTTTGTCTTGAGAATACATAAGGTTGGTCGACTGGGTGATTGCTGTGGCTATGATTAAGGCATCTGGTAGTCTTCCGCCTCTTTTTGCTTTAAGGTTAGCAGCTAAATCGGCGATTTCAAACGTGACTGGAACAATCTTAAAACCGTTAAGCGCCCAATCGCCCAACAGACTTTTTGCCTTAGCTGCTTTTTCCGGGTTCCCTGCCAGGTAGAAGCCTGTTAAGACCTCAGCAATTGTTATAGTTGATACGACTCCTTCATCTTGCCCTTTCATGATTGCGTTTAAGATTTTTTCTATTTTGCTTGCTTGTGGTTCGATGCCTTCAAAAAAATAAATCAGGACATTAGTGTCAAGCGCTATTTTCATTGTTTGCTGTCCCATTCTTCGCGGAGTTTCTTTTGGAATTTTACGGGGTCCCCAAAGATGCCTTTGCCCAGCCCTTTCATTTCAGCTACAGGGTTGAAGGGTTTTAGGAGTAAGCCTTCGTTGGTTTCGTTGATTTCTATTATTATTCCCTCTTCAATGTTATACTTTTTGCGGAGTTTTATGGGAATTACTACTTGCCCACGCATCCCAACTTTTACTTTCTCAGACATACTTATCTATCAGAATAAATGTTTCTTCAGACAAATAAATATTCTTACAAATCAGTTAAACGTGCCACAGGCAACAGAAAGCGGGTTATAGCCAAAACACCAGCCTCCCGTATGTGTCGCGTTGTCAAAGAATTTGAACACAAGCATCTTTTCAACCTCATAAAGCTTAAGAATCAAGTAGGCACCATCTTTATTGGGGCTTAAAGCCATGCCAGATTCTGAACGACAACTTGGAGTCATCAAAGATATTCTGCTACCGCTCGATATATACCACACAATATGATGTCTATTTTACTGACAAACGCATTGCCATCGTTTGCATGGGACACAGCAAACACATCGACTATGGACCTTCAGCAGGCCGTTCTTTCCTTTTTGGAATTGGACCAGAAGTACCGATAAACGCAAACGAGGAAAGAAAAAACAAACAATTAATGGAAGAAAAAATCAACAGTTTACCTCTCGACGTAAAACTAAAACTTAGCAAAAAAAGTTGCTTTTACACTCATGAAGAAATAGAAGAAGTAAAGTTAATTTCAGGAAAAAAGCCGAAATTTGTTATCTTAAGCGAAGAGTGTGTTTCAAAATTTTCGCCAACCCAAGAACAGTTTAAGCAACTTACTGATTTATTGCCAACTATCGAAATTTTGAGAAGTAAGACCTCAATTTTCGGTAATTTGGAGCTGAAGGATCCACAATCAGCTTCAACTACTTTCTCTTGTAAATATTGCGGTTCAAAAAATGATGCTGATGCCATGTTCTGTGAAAGCTGTGGCATGAGAATAAAAGAGGAAACTGACAACCCTGCAGAGTTAACTTGCAGTTCTTGCGGAGCTAGAAACAAAGTACAAGCTTCATTTTGCAAGAAATGCGGGGCACCTATGCGTATTTAATTTCGTTGTTTATTTAATAATCCCGAAGATATACGCGAGTAACCCGACTAAGAACAGGTATAACACTGCTTTCTTGATTCTTCGGGCTTTTTCCCGTGAGTGGTCCATCAACAAAAGCACTGAACAAGCCACTAATCCCACATCAGTGACTAAAACAAACGGAATAAACCAGATGCCCACAAGCCCCAAAATCCAAGTAACTGGGGTTAAAGCTACCGCAAAAATAAAAAATGCCACTGCAACCATCGCTGCTTTTTTTTCGCCTAAACGCACTGCCAGAGTCTTTACTCCTTCAGCGCTGTCACCCTTCACATCAACGATGCCCTTTGTGATTTCTCTGCCCGTGTTCGAAAGGAAAGCCATGGAAGCAAATAGCAGTACATTTGACCCAACGGTTCCTATTGCTGTTATGCTGCCGTAGATGAATGGGATGGCGACGCAGATACTGACTAGAAAGTTTCCAGGCAACCCGCTTCGTTTGCCAATGGTAATATACGTTGCAGTTATAGTCAGAGAAACCGCTGCTACTCCAAAGCAGACTACACCAAAAGGAAGCGGACGTACCAGAATAGCAAAAACGAAGCCTATAACGATCAGAACCGCCATAAACGCCAAGGCTTCACGCGTTTTTATTAAGCCGCTCGGAATGGGTCGGTTCGGCTCATTAATAGAGTCAATATTACGATCATAATAGTCGTTGATTACCATTGCAGCGGCACAAAACGTGAAACCTGTCAGAAAGCCGAAAATAATATTTAACCAGTTGATGGTTGAAAATTGTGAGGCAGCAGCTAGAACTGCTCCGACAAGAACGGCGAAACCCATCATTGTGCAGTTGACTGGTCGCATTAACCGTATGAAGCCACCAAGCTTATTCATGCCGTGTAACCTGTTTTGACTATTAAGTTGCTATAGGTACCCTATAAAATTGTATACCAACCAAAGGGAAAATGTTTCTTTTTTTGCATCTTTGTTGTTTCTTGGAAATAGTTTAAAAGGATAGTAATCATTCAACCATACTGAAGTTTGGTGAACCTCTTGAGTAACAATTATGCGCCTCTTGTCGGAGACAACTATGCTCCAGAAAAAATCAGAGTAATTATTCCTGTCGGCGGCAAAGCCACGCGTCTTCTGCCTTTGACAGCTGAGACAAGCAAAGCCTGCCTACGCTTGCTCAACAGGCCGCTGGTGGAGTTTTCGCTTCTATCACTGGCAAGTCAGGGTATCCGCAACTTTGTCTTCGGCGTAAAAGGCTACACCAACTACCGTGACCTCTACGATTATTTTGAGTCAGGATACGGTTTTTCCGTGCGCTACAACATTAAACCGCGTATTCACATAAAATACCAGCCTAACGTACCCGATTTAGGCAGCGCTGACTCAGCACGCATAAACATGGATTACTACGAACTAAACAACCCAGTCTTTGCAGTGCAAGGCGACAACATCTTTGACATAAAAGTAAAAAGCCTAATTGACTTTCACAAAGAAAAATGCGCCTGTCTAACAATCGTTCTACGAGAAGTTGATAATGTTGAAGGCTTAGGTATAGCGGACATAGACAAAAACGGTCGCATACAACGCTTCGTCGAAAAACCTGCACCCAAAGATGCACCAAGCAACCTTGCAAACACGGGTTTGTATGTTTTGTCGCCTGAAGTGCGGAAGATTTTCAAGGAAAAAGGCATCCAACAAATCATCAAAGAAAAGAACCGCTTAGACTTCGGCTACGACTTTATTCCATACGTTATCCAATCTGGTCGCCCAGTCTATGGTTACACGCTTAAGGGAAGCTGGTTTGATGTGGGCACACCTAAAAGTTACTTGGAAGCCATGAAGAACCTTCTTAACGGCAGTTTCTCAACCCTCAGTGACTTCGGTGGCAGACTAAACGAGGGCGAACCTATTTTTGTGCAGGGCGAAAGCAACGATTCGGAAAAACGCCGACAAGAAATCATCCAGAAAATAAAGCAGAAAAAAATCGAGTTGGAAGGCGCTGTGTTGATTGGTCGCCACTGCCAAATTGAGGATGGCGCAAGAATCGTTAATTCCTGCATTGACAATTTCACGCGGATTGGAAAGAATGCTGTTGTAGCGAACTCGGCAGTGATGGACAGAGCCATAGTTGGTGACAACGCTGAAGTCTATGATAGCATAATCGGCAGACACGTCGTCGTTAACTCAAGTTGCCATAAACCCACAAAAATCACCGCTGTCTCCGTCATTGCTGATGATGTCACACTCGAAGAAGGCTGCTCACTCACTGCAACAAAAGTCTACCCGCACCAAAACATCCGAGGCGAATTTCAAAACCAAACAATACTGGCGAATTAAGCCTTAAACCATTTAAAAATCAAATATTTTATTTCTTTAGAAACCAAATCTGGGAACGGCGATAATGAAACGTTTACGCACCGTCGTCGCCAATCTGCCATTCTTAACGATTTCTGTTGCAGATATATCGGAACCTGCTTTTTTAACCGTAACCATGTAAGGTGCATGTTCCACGCCTGGACCATATTTATACACTGCAAAGTCGCATCCAAACTTTATGCCTGGAGTAACAATTAATCCGCTGTCACGCAGGTCATGGTAAACAGCATATTTTTCCCCAAACCCATCATACAACTTCTTAGCTTTTTCCCTCAGTTTCCTTAGGCTAACTGTGGTTTTATTTGGGTTCTCGTAAATTTCAATTTTTTTCACTTCGGCTAGATAGAGACCCTCCATCAAATCCAAAATAAGCGGCACATCAAACTCTGGGATTTTCGGTTTAGCGAATACCGACGGGTTTGCCGTAGTAGGCGGTTTTGTAGAGTTCAGAGCCTTCAGTTGGGTTCCATACAACTAGGAAGTTTTCGATGAGTTCAACCTTGGTTTTAGTCATCAACGTCGCTCGGTTACATGATAAATGATAGCATACGTGCTGCGTCTGCGGCGTCTTCGGATTTATCAGCTGAGTTCTCCAACAGTTGCAAAACATCTCTTAAAAGCATAAGGACTGGGACTTCGAGTTTGCTGCTAAGAACTTTTATGGTTAAGGCGCGATATTGGTCATCGACGATCCGTTCAGCAATTTCTACGTCTTTTGCGCGTTCAAGGGTTTTTTGTGAACCATAGTTTAGAACCATCATGGTTTCGCGGAGTTTAAGCACTGAATCCAAAACAGCCAACGAGAGTTTCAGAAGGTCTTTTTTTATTTCGGGTGAGATAACCCAGTTGTGCTCCATGATTTCGACGAGGTAGTATGCGATGCCCTCGGAGAAGTCAGCTATTTCGCTGGATAAGTTTGTGAATCTCAGGAAGTCTTCGCGGGCGATCAGAATAGCACCTATTTCTGCCAGTTCCTGTGAAACCATGCGTCTTGCTTTAATGACTTCTTCTTCGCCGATACGGATTTCACTTAGGAGTCTGCGGGCATTTTCTTTGTCGCCGCTTGCAAAATGCTCGACTAACTGCGGGATTTTTCTTGAGACATCTACAACCTTACGTAAGTTGTCTTGACAAGCATTCAAAGCTCTGCGCTTCACGCGCTCTTCTGTTTCTGCTGGAAGTACCAAACTTTTGCCCCCGCTTATAATAATCCCTAATTTATCAAGTTACTATTTATGTGTGTATTAAAAAAGATAGCTACTTAACCTTTGATAATGCTTCCTAATTGTTCAAAGTTTAGTTTTTCTTCGAAGTATTTGTGCAATTGCATAGGTAAATCCTTGATTGCGGTTCGAACTTGCTGCCAGCTGTCTCGGTCGCGTATGGTAACTGTGCCATCGCTTAAGGTGTCGTAGTCTATGGTTATGCCCAATTGTATACCTGCTTCGTCGGCTCTGGCATATCTTCTGCCGATAGAGCCTGCTTCGTCATATTCTGTCATGAAGCCCTCGCATGTCAAAATCTTCTGCACCTCTTTGGCTTTGGTATCTAAGCCATCTTTGCCCATCAACGGGTAAATGCCAACTTGGATTGGAGCTATACTTCTTGGGAAACTCAGAACCACGCGGTCATCTTTAACGTTGTAAGCATACTCAAGAGCCACATAGAAGAGTCTGTCTGAGCCGAAACTGGGTTCGACGACATGGGGGACAAAACGTTTGCCGCGAACGATGGTTTTTTGTTTGCTAATATCAACCTGCTCAGGAAAAACCTGGTAGTTCCCAGCCATGTAGCTGCCATCTTTTTGCATAGCATCTGCAACTTCTTGAGCTGGAACCTTCGCAAGTACCGCCGCCACTTTGCCTGCGTCTCCCTTGTAAACTGGTCCAAGTTTAGCCATAATCGGCTTCACCGAAAGCTCCTCCGTCTCAACTGGAGATAGCGTATTCCTTGTAAACAGTCATGTCGACGCCGCTGGCTTTCATGTGACAGGACAAATCGAAGTCGGTACGGTAAGCATGCCCCGAAACTTCCACCCAACCCCAACGATCAACCAGCACTTCTTGGTCAAAGCTCTGGCTGCTGTAGTGAGCTTTTTCCCAGGTGAGTTTTTCGATGAAGCGCTGTTTGTTTGCTGGTACACCAAGTTCAGTTAGGAGTCGTTTTGCCATTGCCATGAAGAAAGCTTGCCATTCGGAGCGGATGATTTTTTTGTCCAATGCCTCGCGGACGGTGAACTCTGTGACGTCTTCGCATTCTTTGAGCCTTGTTTCGCAGAGCAGAATGGGTAAAACCTCGTTTTCGACTTCACCAATCCTGTCGCAGCAGGGTTCTTCAGGATCAAAGAAAAATTCCAAGTCAGCAATCGTGAACTCGCGAAGGCGAATTAAGCCTTGACGGGGTGAAATCTCGTTGCGCAATGCATGCCCAATCTGGATGCAACCGAACGGCAATCGTTCTCTTGCCGTGGTAAATAGTCTGTTGAACTCGACAAAGATGTTTTGTGCAGCTTCCGGTCTCCCGTAACCTACCGCGCCTGAGTAAGGTCCAATGGTAGTTTGGAACATGGTTAAGTACCGTTGGGGTTCACCGAATTTTCCGCCGCAGTCAGGACAAACCACGCCGTGGCGTTCGATTTCCTGCGCTACTTCTTCAAGCGTCATCTTCTCTGCTTCAGCGGAGCTGATGCCTTTTTCCTCGAGTAAGTGGTCTGCGCGGAAGCGTTGGTGGCAGTTTTGGCACTCCACCATAGGCTCCTTAAAATGGTCCACGTGACCTGAAGCCTCAAAAACCTTGCCAGGCGCAATCACCGAAGACTCCATCTCGTAAATCCCAATTTTTTTAACGAAAACTTCCCTCAGCTTAGCCTCAACATTCTGTTTTAGGCGTGTGCCGAGTGGACCGTAAGTGACAAAGCCGCCGCTTCCACCATAAATCTCAAACGACGACCAAAAAAATCCTCTACGTTTAGCTAACTCGTTAATTGCTGTGAATTTGTCGCATGCTGGTTTGGAACATTTAGCTTCAGTGACTCAATTTTGAAGACCTGTTTATTGGTTAGAAGCCACTAACAATTAAAACGTTGCCATAATGAAACAAAGACTTTAACAACCAAGAATAGGTAACCGCTTCATCAACAATTGTTCTAAAAACCTGCCCAAATGCAGTACATAGTGCTATAATGTATAATTTGCGTTTGCTTTTGGTAGATGCAACAGTTGTGCAAAATGCTGTTGCATCAGCATCAGTTGCATCTTCTCCCGCTTCCATTATTGCCCTTGCTCTTGTTAGCACTCTTAGTTGCGTTGATGTCGATGGTGCGGGTTTGAAGGACTTAACTGTTTAATTTGGGTTTATCTTTGATTGATAACACCCATCTGCATTTTCCAGTAGCCGTATCATCATTATCATCATTATCTTCAAAGACTCCAATTACAAATCCAACTTGGTGTCGTCGTGATTACAATATGCCAGTGAATAAAACAACTCTTGTTAGGGTACACAGCCAAACTTACTCAGGCGCAGTGGTAATTGATGAGGTTTGGGTTATAACAAAGTAGTGATGGGGAAAAATGCTTGGGACTATTTAACTGGATTTGAACTTGAGCTCTTCACTATGGGAGATATAGCCAGCAAAACCCTGCAAGAAAATGTAAAACTACATCAAAAAATCGCAAAATACTGCAATAAACCTAAGAACTAACAAGCATTTTAACTTTAACACTTGCGATTTTGTCGTAAAAAACTAAAACTACTGTGAGAAAAAATACAAACGTGCCTAATCCTCATAATTTTCTTGACTAAACCCGCTAATGAAATTCAACTCAAATTGCTAATGTTTAATTATGTACTGTTATTAAATGAGAGTCGATAATGCAAGTCACTCTTGCTATTTTTCAAACAAGATTATCGTGGACCTTTGAATTTCTTTAATTATCAAATCTCTATTGATTAACAGTTTTTTGCCTTTTTCTGTAAGGCTGTAAGTTTTTCCATTGCGGGGCTTGCATTTTATCAAATCTAGTCTTTCCTTAGTCGCTAACTTTGTGTAGATTACGCTTATATTAATCTTGGAGTGGAACCTATCAATTACGCGGCTGTCAATCCGATAAGCTGTCATAGACCGTTGCTCTAACATTTGTAAGATTACCAAATCCAAGAAGGCTTTGAGCATTCGTTCTTGAACACTTGGCTTAAAAGTTACGTTCAATTTTTAAAACATCCTGCGAGATTCAGGTAAACTTGTGCAGAAGCATGAAAACTGAATTAATGACTTGTATAAAGGAATATCTAAGGTGTAGATAAATCTGAAAAGTGTTCAACACAAATACAAAAATATAAACAATCGCTTAACTTTTATTTGAAAATCATTGACTCTTGTTCTTATCTGTAATAAAAATGGTAATTGTAATACAAATACACAAGAAATGATATATGGGCATGATACTGAATGACTGCTGAAGGTGGCTTATCTGTAAAAACAGAAGTCTTTTGCCGCCTTAAACATGAAAGCCGGAGCTGATTGCCTCGGAGGCGTGTCACCGCCTACCCCTAAGTGAAGGGCAATAAAGAGAACATGATACAAAAGAGCAAGGGAAAAAATATGAAAAAGAAATATGGAACAGTTATTTTTCTTATTTGGATGTTAGCTATGCTACAATTAGCTATGACGCTCCAAACAGCAAAATCGTGGTACGGTGAAACAACTAAACAAAATCCGGCTTGGAATAGTACTGAGACTTGGTATGACGACGGCAATTATTCTCAGTGCCACCATCGTTGCATCAATTTCTATGACGATGACAACGTTTGGACTTCTACCGGTTTTGGGGTGCATTACGATGTTGACAATTCGACACTCGGATATGATCGCGCGCACTGGTATTGGACCTCGGGGGTAGCTAATCCCAATAAATGGGCGCATGCTCAAGAAACTCAAGACACTGCCTCCGTTAACTTGGACACAAGTAATTCATACTATGATGACTCTGAGCCTCAGTGGCGTACAGTGTTTTGGTTCGAAGGTTATATGAGATACAAAGACTACGAGAGTTCTGAATTCGACCCTCCAGTAACTTATGTTTCAGGAGCCACCGCCGCTGGCTTCTATTACATACCATACTGGGACTGGTATGGCATCGGAACGTGGAGTGAACCATGGGATTATATGCATGCACGCTTGGAATAGGTGTCTTTTGTATGAGCAAAAAATTTTTCTCTCCTGAAAACAAATTATCTTCAGTAAAAAAGTTTTCACTGCCGATGCTTAGCATTGTCTTAATCATCTCAACGCTTGTCATTTCGTACTCACTGCTGTCACCTACTTCTTCTGGTCAGCTCATCAAAACTGCAGGGTCAGAAAGTCAGTTTAAAGTAGACTTAGCATATTCTTACACAGGAAGATGGACAGCAAACAGTTCCTACGTTGATTCAGAGAATCGCCAAATGTCTCTTGTCAGTTTATACCCTTCCGTAACTATACTTAACATAACCCGACTTCCAGCAGTTAATATGCCGTCGTGCGATGTAATGCTGGAGATTTACGATTTAACATTAACCACCAATACAGGACTATTCGAAAAATTCGCATACGGCATTGGAACCAATTACACTTCCTCATATACTCCGTTCAAAATGCAGTCAGTTATGTCGCATATCGATGACCTAGTTGATAAAACAGTCTATAGAGGAGGATGGGAAGCCTTGGTACGTCCTAACTGGACAGAAAATACATCATTTATGACTAATACAATTGGTTCAGCCTGTATCTATTCAAGTCATAACAGCTCTTTAGGGTTATGGAGCGATGGAACACCAAACATTGTCTCTATTGCTGTTAACAGAATTGGGTATCTAACAATGACGGATGATTCAGTTATGGCCTATAAGGACATAGTAACCAATACAGCTGTTGCGAAACAACTTTACAACCGTGAAGAGGGCTTTCTCTACAATGCAATAGTACCTGCTGAAGAGTTGCCGCAAACAAACCTATTTGCACCAAACGCTAAAAACCAGCCAATTTCGTAACCGCTTTGATAACCGTTTTACTGAGAGATCAATTCCCCATTCTTTTTTAAGTGTTCTATCTGGCGCATCTACTCTAGTTAACTGCTGCAAAGCCCTTGTTTCTCTTTTTCGCTAAAAGCGCAATTAACGATGCAACTGTAATGCCAACAATCAATGCCACAAAAGCTAAACCCGCATATACAAATGACCCCAAAGGTTGAGCGTTAGGGTTTTGTGTTGAAGAAGGCGCTATAAATGGAATATTCAACGCATGGATGGTGTGAGCTGTTTTATAGAAAGCCAAGCCGTCGGTAACTGTTAGAAGGGAGAGGCCAGGATCTGTGTAGTTCCAAAGGGTTTTTCCACTGTAGATATCTTTGGCATAGAGTGTTTTACCTGAATAACAAAATATTGTGCCCTCTCTAATCACAAGATACGACGAGTCGTTGTTATTGTAGATAGAGTAGTCATCAGCAAAGATGAACCATTTCGATGGTAAACTAAAATTCCATAACTTCGCGCCGTTATCTGTGTTTAAAGCAGTCAAGGTACTATGTGAACCGACAAATAGCATATCATTGGATATTTCAAGGGACGAAATGGTCTCATTTACCGAGTAATTCCAAACATTGTTGCCACTCAACCCCTCATAAGCATAGATAACGTCTCCCTCTGTAACGTAGCTTATGCCTTTGTTGCTTGTAGAATAACTAAACCCAGAATGACTCCACAGTTGACTACCATCTTGACTGTTCAAAGCATAGGTCCTTTGTCCGTCGCGCGAGGTAAAATAGACTACATCATCGCTAAGAACAGGCCCCACGTTGTCTAGCGAGGACCCGACGGTAGTATTCCAAATCATCCTGCCATTACTCGTGTTTAAGGCATAGAACCAATCGCCTGCACCAAAATACATTGCGCCCTCACCGATAGCGACACGCGGGTAAGTATAAAGCCCAGTATTGTATCTCCAAATTTCTTTGCCGTCATTTGAGTTAACGGCGGTAACGAAAGCATCATAGCTGTATGAAGCAATAAAAATGACATAGAGTGCTCCATTATCGTGATCATACTTTGTCCCAGATATTGTCCCGTCAACAAAGTATACCCATTTTTCTTCGCCTGAGGAGGTGTTCAGGGCGTAAGCGTATGCTCCGCCATATTGGCCATTAATGTTAAGTAAATCGGTTGTTGAGAAATAGGCTGTGCCGTTAACTACAGTAAATAATTGAAGATAACCCTTGGCGGCATATTCCCAGAGTTTTGATCCATCAGAAGCGTTTAGGGCGTAAACTGTCAGTAGCGGATGTGACGGTTGACCAAACATGCTGATGTAGCGTTCACTTGGTTTTGTGTAGTATTCAGTATTAAATACGTATGCAATACCATTAGCGACTACAGGCGGGTCGTTCCAAGTGCTGTTTACTACAGTAAACGTCCAAATTTGTCTTGGAGATAACGCGGGTTCACTTGTTTGTCCAGTGTTATCTGGCGCTTTTGAGTCCACCACTATCTGAGCAGCTACAATAGAGGCATCATAAAACATGCTCGTAAGCAAAAAAATAGAAAGTATAACAACCCATAGAAGTTTTAAATCTATAGTTAGCCACCAATTTGTTTTATGCTTAAGAGGATATTAAATTTACGGTTCTGTTAACTTTGTCATGTCGTTTTCTCTGTTAACTACCGTCAGATAATTCTAGTAATGAATCAAATCTTTCATCGTTGCTTAAGGTCTGTATTTTCTAGTTTTAATTCTGAAATTTCTTTTGTCAATTCCCCATTTTCTTCTAAGAGAAAACTTTTAGCGAATCATCAGCATTCTAATTTAATGTCAGCGTGGGTTATGTAGCAGATGATAAAGAAACACTTGACAAGAATCATACTACTGGTTTTATCATTAGCTGTAGGTTTGCATATGGTTGAGTTGGCAATAGCTAACCCCGTTTTTTGGCCGTCTACACCTATTACGGATAAACCTACTCTGACAATAGAGAGGCCAACAAATAATACTACTTACAAAAATGACGCTGCGGTTTACGTTAGTTTAACTGTAACTAGACCCGATTCATGGAAAAGAGAAGGTGCGATACCAATTCCTTCTTACTATGCACTGTTGAAGTCTGTAGAAGCATACTTAGATGGAAAAAGCATTCCTCTAGCATACAACCATACCGACTCCATCGGGTTTGAATGGGTTAGGGATGAAAGCCTCTTTTGTATGCTTAAACAAACTGAACCAGGACAACATACGCTAAATGTGACAGTTCTATCATACAGCTATTATAGAGGACCAACCTACGATGGCTCTCATGTCCTCTCAAGTATTGAAAGCAGTGATGGCCCAGTTTATCAGTATCCCATAGTTGTTTCTGAGTTAGTTTACTTTACTGTAGTTGGTGAGCCCTCTCCATCTCCATCTCCTTTGCCTTCCTCTCAAGAAATAGGGTCTTTTACAATTGAAACTGTTTCCGTTGTTTCATTAGCAGCTATAGCTGTTGTGGGTGCTGGCTTGCTGATTTACTTTAAGAGAAGAAAGGGGAAGCCATGAACCGAAAATATGCTGCATTTGCTTCAGTGTTAATGGTCTTTTTTGTTATTAGTGAATTTGGGAGCTTTTTTGCTTCTGCAAACTGGATAAGCCCCATCTATAACAACATAGAAATCTCTCCTCAAAGCGTTGGAGCAACCCCACCAACAATCACATTTCTATCCCCAGAAAACAACAAAATCTACGGAAGTAACTTAACGCTGCACTGCAACATAAGCCTTGGAGCGGTTACCCACGAAAATATGTCTTGCAGCATAGAAAACCTCTACTATCAAGCAGACTGGGAAAACCAACCGACAAAAGTCATACGGTTAAAGTTAAACAATGACGGGACTGATTGGGATACGGTAATAACTGGCACCGTAAACTCCGACTTCACCAAGTACTCCAATAATCTTACAGTCCCAACGGAAGGAAAACATAGCATAACCTTCTGGGCGGCTGAAAAGGGAAGCTACCAAGTGGACATGGGAAAACAATTCCCCTCCGAGAGGATAAACGTCTACACTTTTCATATTAACAGTTCTCAGACAGTAGCTTTCATCGTGAGCAACTCTCCACCAGTTGAGCAACCAACCCCAACCCAAAATCCAAATGTTAAAGGCTCTGATTATTTACTAAATCAACCAAATCTAATTTTGATAGCTATAGTGATTGTAATAGTGGCTGTTGCTTCAGCCTCACTGGTTTACTTGGTAGTGCTTACAATAGGCCAGTGAACAAAACAACTCTTGTCAGGGTGCACAGCCAGACTTACTCAGGCGCAGTGATTATTGATGAGGTTTGGGTTATAACAAAGTAGTGCGCATTTGCTCTTTTTTGTCTGTTCGTTTGAGCTCCAAGAACCCTAGCCCTCTAACTCTGTGTTGGTCAAGAAACCTTGACAAATCCCAGACAAGAAAGCTTGACAAAAAACCACTTAAGCAAACCTATTCCCATAATATAACAGGAACGTCAAATGCCAAAGAAACTCTTGGCAACAACAATCACCTTTGCATTAGCAATAACTATGTTAGCATCAGTTTCCATGTCAACGGGCAAATTTTTATTCCATCATCAGCTATCTATATTTCTTCCTCAATATTCTATCAAATTCCTGCAAGCCAAAGTGAAAAAGCAATTAGTAACTACAAAGAGTTAGGTGCCCCTTTCCAGGTTGAAGTTATAGTTCCAAATCAACCATCATCATTTTATCAAGAAATAAACCACATCTACTATCGCATAGATCAAGGAACACCAGTAGAATTAACCAATGTAACAATTTCTCAAAGCACATCATTTAGTGATAATTGCACACGATACTCAGCCAATGGAGTTTTTGATTACCCCGAAGATGGAAACCACACATTAACGGTCTATACTCAAGGCACCAAAGAGCAAATAACAGATACAGGTGACTTTGTAGTGCCAAGAACTATCATTTCTAGCCAACCAACTCAATCAGCAAACCCAAATCCATTTCGCAATAAAGACTATTCTCTAATTGTTTCTTTAGAGGCAATAGGAACAATTGGGCTATTAACATTCACTAGTTTTGGTTTACTTGTTTACTTCAAAAGAAGAAAGGATAAGCCATGAAGAGAAGTTATGCTGCATTTGCTGTAGTCTTTGCAATCTCAGTATTGATTGGGATACAAGCAGTTGAGGTAGTAGATGCTAATCCTCTTCCTCCAAATTGGATGGCTAGTATGACTATCACTATTCAATCTCCATTAAAAGGAGTAATTAATGATTTACCTCTCTTAGTAAATTTCTCAGCACAAAGTTCTCCAGTCTTTTACCTCTCAGGTGCACAGACAAACAGCTATACTGGAGATTTCTTCTACGTTTTAGATGGGCAAAGCATGAGTTATGGAGGAACCAAAATTGCTAATACCCAAATGACAGTAACCTCACAAAACAAACATCAATTTAATGGACAAGCATACATACCCAATCTAATTGAGGGACCCCACAACATTACAGTCTATTGGGGCGCAAGTTCTAACAATCGCATATATTTTGATGAATCTTGGTTAACAACTATTCAATTCTACGTCATAAATGAAAACCCATCGCCTTCACCAACACCAAAAACCACACTAACACCAAACTCTCCGATACCCTCTCCATCGCCATCCCCAACTTCAAAGCCTAATCTTACGCAAAATCCAGTTCCCACTTCAAGTCAAATAGCCATTCCTTTTCCTACACCAACTCCAATCACAACACCAACTCAAGTGAGTTCTAATTATTTGCTGGACCAAGTATTTCTTACTGCAATAGCTATTGTGATTGCAATAGTGGCTGTTGCTTCAATTTTGCTGGTTTACTTTAGGCGAAGGAAGGGGCACCCATGAAGAGAAGTTATGCTGCATTTGTTGTTATCTTAGCAATCTCAAGCCTGATGATGTTTGGTTCTGCATCTGCTCAAACATTACCAAAACCGACTGTTCCTCAATTTCACCTAAAAGTGATTGAACATTCCGAGACTTTGCCCCCTGTCTACGAAATAGATCAATTTACAGGCAAAAACGTCACAATATTTGAAGGCGCTTATTATGAGTGGCGAACACTTGACTTTACTGTCGAAAATCAACAAACCCCAACACCGAACAATCTTTATTTCAATATTAGATATAAGGGAGAATATTCAAGCAACTGGACTTATCTTTATCATGGAGATACATACGCCAGAGCTCAGCTAGGACAAACCAGTATCATATCGTTTCTGATTTCTGGTCAAGCCGTCCACGGAGATTTATATCCTTTACCTATTCCTGCAGGTGCTAAGGTAGATTTTCAAGTTGAAGCGATGATAGGAGGAATCTTTCGAAAGAGCCCAGAGTTCGCCTCTGGTTACGAATTTAGAGGGGAAACCAGCGGTTGGAGCAACACGCAAACAATAACCATACCTGTAACTTCTGCATCAGCTTCACCAAATCCAACATCATCAAATTCAACAACAGCGCCTACTTCAACGCCAACCACAACTAACTCAAATAACAATTCAATTTCCGTGCCTTTGAATGCATTAATTGCCGTTGTTGCAGTCTTCTTAACTATTATTGTTGCTCTGTCATTATTGATTTATAGAAGGCATCGAAAAACCGCTAAATTGAGTGAGTAACTTTATGCGGTATAATCCAATATTTCCCTTTTTTGTCTGTCTGTTTGGGCTCCAAGAACTCAGCCCTCTAACTTTTTGTTAGACAAGAAAACTTGACAAATCCCAGACAAGAAACCTTGACAAGAACCCTCTTATTACACCCCTTCCTAACATAGAATTGGATACAATGAGCAAAAGTCTAGCTTTAGCACTTGTTCTCGTATTCCTAATAGCATTAACAATACTGCCACCTGCCACCGTGAAAGCCCAATCTAAAACAATCGTTGTTCCAGATGATTATGTTTCTATCCAAAAAGCTATTGACAACTCATTAAATGGAGATACAATTTACGTAAAGAAAGGCGTCTATATTGAAAATCCAGTAGTCAACAAATCGATCTCTTTGGTTGGGGAAGATAGAGATGCAACCGTAATTGATGTGACAGCAGGCCTAAAGGTAGAAAGCAACAACGTGACCTTAACAGGGTTTACTATATACAATGGCTGGAGAGGAATATCATTATCGGGAAACCAATGCAGCATTTCAGGAAACAAAATAACAGATTCTACCAATGGCATAGTACTATTCGGCTGCGAAAATAACAACATAACCAAAAACACTTTCCAGTCAATTGGGCTTTCGTCTGCTATCCAACTAAACTTCGCAAACAGAAATTTTGTAAATAGTAACTATATTGACTCGTGTGTTGAGGGCATCCAGATTTGGCAAAACAGCAACAACAACACGGTTTCAGAAAACACAATAACAAACTGTCAAGATACAGCTATCAACTTTCAATACGCAAACGACAACACGATTAACGGAAATAACATTTCACGTTCGGGACTCGGAACATCCATTTACGGTTCCAACAGAAACATAATATCTAACAACAATTACGCTTACAACGTCGTTCAGTTTGATGCAAGCGAAACCTATTACTTGACATTTGGGCACAATCGTTCCGTAAACACCATCTCCGGAAACTACTGGAGTGATTACAGCGGAACAGACGCTAACAAAGATGGCATAGGTGATACCCCATACATCATAGATTCCAACAACCAAGATAATTACCCAATCATGTTACCAATTGATGTTCCAATAGAATTACCAACACCAAGTCACTCAACAAGCCCCACACCAACCAACTTGAATTCTGATAATTTATTGAACTCAACATTTCTTACTTCAATAGTCATTTTGATGGTAATAATAGCTGTTACTTTAGTTTCAGTGCTTTACTTCAGGAGAAGGAACGTACAGCCATGAAGAGAAGTATGCTGTATTTGCAGTAATCTTTGCTGTGTCAATATTGATTGGGATACAAGAAGTTGAGGTAGTAAATGCTAATCCTTTTGGTTTGGCTAAGCAGATTAATGCTCCATCAGATGCTAAGCCACCAATTGTCTCCATAGACAGCCCTCAAAATGATACTAACTACTCAGATACATTCAACATTAGCTTTAGCGTTAAGGCACCTCAATACTTCTCTCGTTCCGTTATAGTTGATGTATTTTATACGATGGATAATGAAACTGTCACTATTCCGCATGAATTATGGACTCTTACTCAAGGTCCCGGCATTAGTCAATATAGCACTTCCATAATAGCGCCTAGCCTCCCTGCAGGCAACCACAGCCTAAAAATTAGAGCACAAGAGGTTCATATGATTTCTATAACTTGTTCCTTATTGATGGCTACTCTCAAGTCTACTTTGTCATGCGTAGAGCTCCATCGCTTGAGTTCTGACAGTTACTAGAGTGCTAGTATGACATTTTCATCTTTGCCGTTGAATTTCACAGTTGTCCAGCCCACTTCATGGCTGGGCTACAGCTTAGATGATTTAGCTAATGTGACTATAGGTGGAAATACAACTTTAACTGGGTTAAGTGCTGGAAATCACAGCCTTGTTGTTTATGGTAATAATCCCATTTGCACAAAAGGAGTACATTATATTCAGCTAACCAAACTACAACATTTGCCAGAGTAGTCAGAGACGTTCATTGGCGCTCCAATGATTGCTTCTATAGTAAGTTCCAATCGTCATTTGGCAATCATCCTCTGACTCAATGCCTTCACCTACTTCAGCTCCCATACTGGCTATTGTGATTGTAGTAGTGACGGTTGCTTCAATCGCATTGGTTTACTTCAAGAAAAATGGAGGTCGCATCAAATGAAGCGAGGGTTGCTGGCATTAGCAATTTTATTGGTGCTCTTAGTCCCAATGTTATCTGCTGCACTGTTTGTTCATGTTGTGTGCGCGAACCCATTTATGCCAAGTGGTTCTTGGTCTGATGAGCCTATCCCGCCTTCAATCAGCATTCAATCGCCTACTGAGTCACTTAATTATTGGAATGGAAGTGATGTATGGCTTAATTTCACAGTAGCAGAACCGCTAACAAACTGGTACAGTGCTGGGTCAATTAGTTATCCTGACTATTATGCGACTACTTTGGGAAATTTAACTCAGGTCTCATTTTCCATAGATGGCAAACAGGAGAACAATGTAAGCAAAATTTCTGAATCACCGCTGAAAAGTTACAAAGTATACAATCCTATGAGTGGGTTATTGCATTTTTCAGTCAATCTGGGGCGGTTACCTGTCGGGCGGCATACAATAAACGTTACAGCAGAAGGGTCAGCGTATTATGGCAATCTGACGCATAGCGCTTTTTCTGATTCCTTCCCAATTGACACCGACAAAAGTGACAAAACCAAATTTCTCAGTAGCTCCTTGCAGAGAAACTTTGCCGTAGATGATGCTGCCCCAATTACTTTCACGGAGCTTTTTTCAACTGCAACTGTGGCAACTGTTTCATTAGTTGGGGTAGCGGTTGCAAGTACTGGTTTGTTGGTTTACTTTAAGAGAAGAAGAGGGAAGCCATGAAAGCAAAATCAATAAAGTTGCTTCTGTTTTTTGAAATAGCTGTTTTGCTGCTTGCTGGACTTAACATAGCTAGTGGCAGTGTTATTTTCAAACATGACGGATCTGAACGAATTGCTGCGTATTCACCCTACATAAGCTCTCCATCTAACCAAACCTATGATTCAGGGTGGCAAATGCTATATGTTAGTTTCAAAGGTTTGATTCTTGGCAATGTTTGGTTTTCAATGAATTACAGTTTAGATGGAAAGGAAAATGAAACAGTTCCCCTAAAATCACATTACTATGGCAGTTTTATTCAGGGTCACCCAGAAGATAATTATTGGGATGCTTCAGTGGAATTGCCAATTCTCTCTAATGGTTCACATTATTTAACAGTCTTTTTAGAAGTAATTTGGGATACAGATTACTTTTCTGCCCATAGAAGCGTTGATAATCAAACTGTTTATTTCACAGTTGTATCTCCAATTCAGCTTTTAATGAAAAATCAAACTTACAATTCAACAGAGATACCACTAAATTTCCATATGAATGACAAAGTTTCACAAATTACCTATAACCTTGACAACCAAGCCAACGTAACCATAACTGGAAATACAACTCTAACAAGCTTAACAGAGGGGTCACATAGCATTAACATATATGCATCTGATGCTGAGGGGCACTGGGTTAACTTTGACACGGCAACATTCACAATTATTAAACCTGCTTCTGATGCAAACTCTTCAGTAACGCCATTATTGTTGGCAGCACTCATTGTAGTAGTGGCTGTTGCTTCAGTTTCATTGGTTTACTTTAGGAGAAGAAAGGGAAAGCCATGAAGAGAAGATATGCTTGGTTTGCAGTAGTCTTTGCTGTGTCAATATTGATTGGGATACAAGAGTGTTCAGATAGTAGATGCTAATCCTCTTCCTCCAAATTGGATGGCTAGTATGACTATCAATATTCAATCTCCATTGAAAGGAGTAATTAATGATTTACCTCTTTTAGTAAATTTCTCAGCACAAAGTTCTCCAGTCTTTTACCTCTCAGATACTCAGACAGACAGCTATACTGGAGATTTCTTTTACGTTCTGGATGGGCAAAGCATGAGTTATGGGGGAACCAAAATTGCTAATACCCAAATGATTGTAACCTCACAAAACAAACATCAATTTAGTGGACAAACATACATACCCAATCTAATTGAGGGACCTCACAACATTACAGTCTATTGGGGTTCAAGTTCTAACAATCGCATATATTATGATGAATCCTGGTCAACCTCTATTCAATTCTACGTCATAAATGAAAACCCATCACCAACACCAAAAACCACACTAACACCAAACTCTCCAATACTTTCTCCATCTCCCTCCCCAACTTCAAAGCCTAATCTAACACAAAGTCCAGTTCCCACAAGTCAAACACCGACTCCTTTTCCAACACTAACTCCAATTACAACACCAACTCAAGTGAGTTCTAATTATTTGCTGGACCAGGTATTTCTCACTGCGATAGCTATTGTGATTGTAATAGTGGCTGTTGCTTCAATCGCATTGGTTTACTTTAGGAGAAGAAAGGGGAAGCCATGAAGAAAACAGTTTTGGCACTCATGATGGTTTTTTCATTGATTTCGTTAGCTCATCCGTTTACTGTGAATGCGCAAATCGTTCATGCGACTCCTTCATTTGTTTATTCGCCGCTTACACCAAGGGTTGGAGATGTTGTCAGTTTCGATTCGTTATGGTGGGAACAATACTGGAACGAAAATCACGAACCACGTACTTTCTCTTACAGTTGGAATTTTGGAGACGGCACCTTCGCAACTGGCGTTACTGTGAACCACACTTATACAAAACCAGGTACCTATGCCGTTGGCGTTACTGTTGATGATAATCTTGGGACAGGAGGCAGTAGCGAAAGGGAAATAGAGGTAAGGGAGCAAACACCCGTCACTGTTCATATTTCTTTGAGCAGTGACTCAGTCTACACTGGACAAGAAGTTACGATTAGCGGAAATTTAACCTATAATGGCATAGGCGTGCCAAATGCTTGGATTGTTCTTTCAAGCAAGACTTACATTGAGAACGCCACATGGAACGAAATAGCGTCGGCAAAAACTGATGATTACGGCAAATACTTAACTGTCTGGAAACCCATGCGTGGGAGTTATCAGGTTAAGGCAACATGGATGGGAAATTCCACCTATCCCGAGACAAGCGTCAGCGTTAACCTTGGCGTTAAATCGTTTGGAGATTTCATTACCGAGTTTTCTTCAAATTCAACCATAACTAACATGAACTTTAACTCAACTACACGTGTGCTCAGTTTCTCTGCAGAAGGAACAAGCGGAACAACTGGCTATGTGAATATTATTCTTGAAAAAGACCCTACGTTTAACCCTCAAGGCATTGTTGTACTCTTAGATGGTCATCCAATCGATTACAATGTAGAGTCAAGAGAACAATCATGGATTTTAGATTTCATATATACTCATAGCATTCACAACGTGATTGTCAACTTAGATGCAGACACGGTACCCCCCTCAGAGCATCAATCAGGACCAGAGCCTTTCCCAACTCTCGCAACTGTCGCTGTCGTTTCATTAGTTGGGGTAGTGGTTGTAGGTGGCGGTTTGTTAGTCTATTATAAGAAGCACAAGCGCTGAAAATATCTTCTATGCGATGCGCATTTTTGTCTGGTTGAGAATGTTCTGAAAAATAATTCGCCGAAATTTTCATTTTAGACGAAGGACTCGTATCTTCTTTTCTTTGACTGTAAGAAAATGACCTTCTATCTTTGTTTGGGTTTTTAAAACACTCAATATTGTGTCAGCTACTTGCTGTGTCGATTTTGGAGCAAACTTGAGAAGGATAATACCTTGAGCTTTGAGTTTTTGTCTAAAAATAATTTCTCCGAAATCAGAGTCAAAAGTTATTAGAATTCTGTTTTGCTTATTTGCCGTTTCTAATACGGTTTTATCGCTTATGCCTGATGTAAACTCTTTTAATGGAACTATATCAATCCCTTTGCTTCTGAGGGCATTAATTACTTTGTTGGAGATGTTTTCATCAGCGAGAAACTTTAAGGTAATGGGTATACCTTCTCTTCCTTCGCCATTTCAGCCGCATACTTTAAGACCGCGATGACATCTTTTCGTTCTAACTGGAGATATTCACTAAGTATCTGCTCAATGGTCCAATCGTTAGCAAGAAGATCCAAAATAAACTCAACCGAAAGCCGGGTGCCTCGAATCACGGGTTTTCCAACTAGAACCTTTGGGTCAACCACAATTCTGTCTTGCCATTCTTCGACCATATTTTCTGTCACCATCCCCCTTAAAGTCAGCTATAAATATTAAGATTTGTATTGGACTGTACTTCAAGAGAAGATTCCAGGTCGCTGTTTAGCCGAAAAGAAAAATCCAAAAAACGTTAGTGACCCAACACCATACTTTCCATAATCTGTGGATCTGGAGCTTTTAAGGTTTAGTCAAAAAACCTTTTTAACCTTTGACAAGAAAGCTTGACAAAAAACCACTTAAGCAAACTTATTCACATAATATAACAGGAACGGTCAAATGCCAAAGAAACTCTTGGCAACAACAATCATCCTAACATTAGCAATTACTATGTTGTCAACAATACCTATGTTAAAAGCAAATTTTATTCCAACGGAGCCAATCAGTTATATTTACATTCGAAGCGACGGAAACGTCGAACCTGCAACGCCCCTTATCACAGCTAGTAACGATGTTTACACTTTAAGAGGCGACTTCACTAATACCTCAATTGTAATTGAGCGTGACGGCATCACTCTTGACGGCGCGGGATACTCAATCAACGGACATAGCACAAGCTATGGGCAAGGCGTCGACATAACAAACAGAACAAACATTACAATCAAAAACTTGGTCATCAACCAGTTCGGAATAGGCGTATTGATGGATCACTCCCAAAGAAACTTTCTTTCTGGAAACAAAATGAACACTTTTTCGGCTTTTATGATGGTTAACTCTGACAATAACCAGATAACAGGAAACAATTCAACTCAAGGATACGGAATCTACGGAAGCGGATCAAACAATTTAGTCCTGAACAATAGTTTTAGCGGCGGCTTATCTGGAGGAGGCAACGGCATGGGAATCTATCTAGGAGGAAACAACAACACAATAAGCAGCAACATCATAATTCACGGAGTCAGCATCAACATGGGTAACTCCCAATACAACACGATTTCATACAACACCATACTAAATGGACATGCAGGAATACTTCTTGCAAGATCCTCCAACAACTTGGTCTTTGGCAACACCCTCAAAGGCATAACAAACGAGGGCGTCAGCGCTGGGCACGCCCTATACATTTCAGACGGCTCAACTAACAATACAATTTTCGATAACATCTTTGAAAACAATGTGCTTGCGGCATCCTTGGGTGCTCAAGTAGCAGACATCGTTTGGAACAATGTTACCAACAACGTTCTAATCAGAAACAATTTCATCAACAACACTCAAAACGTTTGGATTGCACCGGGAGCACCAGTGAATTTTTGGGACAACGGAGCGCAAGGGAATTACTGGAGCAATTTTCATGGAGTAGATTCGAACGTTGATGGAATAAGCGAAAACCCCTACGTAATAAACTCTAACAACACTGATTATCACCCTTTTATTAACCCCATTGTTTTTTCCATCCAGGAGCCTCCATTGACTTTTCCCACTCTAATCCCAACGTCGACAACTTCACCCACATCGAAGCCAACAGAACATTATATTCCAAGTCCTTCACCCACACTGAACACTGCAGAGCAAACAAACCCCAGTCCCTCGCCAACACTTCCCGAATTTCCAGTCTGGATAACTGTACCTTTTGCAATATTGTTTACAGTTGTGCTGGTTTATTTAAAACGAAAAGAGAAACTACTGCAATATCCACCTCTGAAAAAAGAAATCAACAAATCTTTGGTTATGATTTCAACCCATGTTTTTAGTTATGGTTATTGATTTGCTTGTTTTTCATTTTTTTGAGTAAGATGGGGTCTTAGAATTGCATAAGCCATATATCGTTTTTATGTAATACTCCTCTAATGAAACTGATAGTAAAAGTTGCGCTAACTGTAGCATTGCTATCTTCAATTCTTTTCTCTATTTTTATTATAATCCCTTCTTTGAATGTAGAAAATGAGACCTTGTTTTTCGGTGTCACCTGTGGTTCAGCCAAGGTTACTGAGCAAAAGCTTCTTGTAGACAAAGTAAAAACCTACACGAACCTTTTTGTTGTCAACAACTGGGATATAGCAACAAACGAAACTGCCCTCAATGATGTTTGTGAGTACGTCATTAATTCCGGATTGAATCTGATGGTCTATTTTAACTCTATAAATTATGAGTGGCATATACGATGGCTTAATGAGGCAAAAGAAAAGTGGGGGACACGCTTTTTAGGAGTATACTCTTTTGATGAACCAGGAGGAAGGCGGATTGATGGAGGTGGTTGGGTAAGGGGAGAGGCTTTTGAAAATGTGTCTGATTATAGCGAGGCAGCAAAGAAATTCGTTGATGACCTTTATAATGATCCTAGTCCGGTTCGTTTAAGAAACAATAACATTTTGATGTTTACAGCCGATTATACTCTTTACTGGTTTGATTATATGGCAGGATATAATGCTGTTTTCGCTGAATTTGGGTGGAACAACAGTCGAATTCAACAGATCGCTCTTTGCAGAGGGGCAGCAAAAGTGCAGAATAAGGATTGGGGTGCAATTGTTACATGGACGTACGGTGAGCCGCCATATTTGGCGAGGGGACCAGAAATCTTCGATGATATGCTCGTTGCTTACCATGCGGGAGCAAAATATATCTTAGTTTTCAACCATTATCCTACTAATCAAACTTATCCGTATGGCACTTTGAAAGATGAACACTTTACTGCCATGAATAACTTCTGGGATGTAACCCGATCTTCAAAGGGTCAAACTAACAAGTTGGAGAGCAATGTAGCCTTTGTACTTCCAGATGCCTACGGATGGGGCATGAGAAACCCACATGATAGAATATGGGGTATCTGGCCATCCGATGACTTGTCTCCCTTACTTTGGGAAAAAATGAACAAACTAATAGAGAAGCACGGATTGGAATTAGATATAATCTATGATAATACCCAGTTTGACTACGAGAACAAATACGTGCAAATCTACCGCTGGGATGAAAAAATTTGATTAGTTTTCCTTTTCGTTTAACCAAAATAACGCGTATCCTCTATTTGGGATGTTATACTGCAAACAAATAATGGATGGCTGAAGTCTTGTTGGAGCCAAACCCTTAACTCAACTGAGGAAAGCTACAAGATAACAGTTGTTTTCGAGGGTAAAACACTTATATTTGAAGCCTGCAAACTCAAAAAACTTAGCAACATGTTGACATGGTCTTTCTTCGTTGACATCTCCTGACTAATGTGTGGTCAAGCAGCAGAGAAGCCTAAACACTGCTAATCTTGATTTCTATTTTTGTATGATTCAGGCGTCAACCCACTTTGCTCTCACCTGTCTCGTGTGAGTCTTTAAAATGAATTACTGCTATTTTCTTAGCAAATCTTAAAAGTAGATGGCGGTAAAATAGCGGAAAGGGTAAATTCGGGATGCAGCAGCTAGAGTTACAGGATCTTAGCGCAGGATACGGTTTAGAAGAAATAATTCACAAAATTAATCTAAAACTAACTGAACCGTCAATCTACGTCGTATTGGGACCAAATGGCGCGGGAAAAACTACTCTTTTTAGGGCTATTTGCGGTATTTTGAAACCTTTTTCTGGTCAAGTCAGGTTAGATAAGTTTGATCTGTTCAATTCTAAAGAAGCCAGGAAGAAGGTAGCTTACCTATCTCACCTAAATGCCCTGCCAGAGGAAATGACAGTCTACAATGCCCTAAAGTATTATGCTGATATTGAAGGTGGAGATGTTGAGCATGTTATTAACATTTTAAACCTCGATGATCTTCGCAATAAAAAATTCTCTTCTCTCTCACAAGGTCAGAAAAAGAGGGTTTCAGTCGGCAAGATCTTTCTTAGGGAGAGAGACCTGTACCTTCTTGATGAGCCTACTTCCAACGTGGACCCGAAAATCTCTAAAGAAATAAGGCAATTATTAACTGCACTAAGCAAGGATAAGTTTGTCCTCTACTCGTCTCATAATCTCTATGAAGCCAGAGAAATCGGCACGTATCTAATTGTGATAAAAAATGGTGCATTGACGTATTTTGATAGGATCGAGAATGTGAAGACAAAGCAATATCGCGTAGGTTTTAAGACTCTAAACGATATTTCAAAGATGCTTCCAGAAGCTCGTCTTGAAAATGGATATTACGTAGTTACCGTCCAACACCCAGAGGAAGTAGCAGAAATAGTAGATACAATCGTGAAAGAGGGCGCCAAAATCATCGAGCTTCGTGAGATAGACAATCCATTGCAGGAGTTTTTTGAGGAGAGGTAATAGTGAGTTTTTGGAAAGCTACTTTGAAAAGAAGCACCCGACTAAGTAAGAGTTACTTTATCATAGGGACAATTACAACTATTTATGGAGTAGTTCTCTCAAACCTTATGACAATAATCCCGTCGATAATCCCCCCTGACATTAATACCCCCGCACCTGTTGACTTAACAAGCAATTTCCCGCTCCTCTCAATCGCCTTGCTGTCCTTATCAACAGTTCTTTTTGCGTTACCTGTAATCATGCTCTTTGTATACGATAAAAACAATGGAGTCTTGGAATATCTCCTCTCAACTGGTCTTGACCAACTAGACATCTTCAAAGGCTATGTAAAAGCCTCACTGGTCCTTGCAGTGTACCTGCTAGTCTTTGCTATAATACTGAACACGGTAGTGGGTGTTCTGTTAGGGACCAGTTTGATCCTGCTGGCAAGTATAGCGATTCTTACATTCGCAATTGGTATTTCAGAAGTATTTCTCGTGAGCGTTTGCATGATAGCTTTTAGTTCCCTTCAGAGAACACCTATGGGTGCAAACCAGCCGTTAGGTATTATAGTGGGCGTTTTTCCAATGTTTCCCGCTTTGTTACTGCCCATTGTATTCCCCACATACGCCATAGTTGTTGACTTAACGATTGCTGTCATTACCTTGCTTGCTTCATTAGCACTGTTACTGTCTACTGGTCGTCTGATCCGCAGAGAAAAGCTACTACCCTAACCCTTCTCTATTGATCCAATTTTAGGAGATTGATTTTTCATTTTGAAATCTAAAACAAAAATCGATTCTTGTGTATATTATTTTCTTGTTGCGTCGATTAGGTTGTTGGTTTTTAATTGTGTTTATTGATTTTACTTGTTTTTGATTGTTGTTTTTGGGTAAAATGGCTTTTTAACACTTAGTTTCAGTTTGTAGGTTGTACAACTTTTTTTCTGGATTTTGCCAATTGCTCTTGCATTGTTCATAATCTCAAAGCAACTGATAGATATGCTAATAGTTTCAGTGTCGAGCGATAACCCCGGAAATTCTTTAGGGGGTTCTGGCTACGCTAAACTATTAAGTTAGAAAACGGATTCTTTTCTTGAAAAACATGCCACAGCTGAGTCCTGAAGAAATCTGGAACCTTAACGAGATAGACCTCTTAAACTTCCTAGAAACAGATGCGTTTAAACCAAGAATCCCCGAAATCCGCTTCTACGCCCCAAGCTTCACGTATTACAAAACTAAACATTATTGTTCCTCAACCACTGATTTCCCATCCATCTCTGTTACAGGCAACGCTTGCGCCTTAAACTGCAAACATTGCGGGGGCAAAGTGCTTGAAACCATGCATCCAGCGTTGTCGCCTCAGGATTTGTTAGAGTTGGGTATCAAGCTCAAGCGGAATGGCGCTAAAGGGGTTCTTGTAAGCGGGGGATGCTTGCCCGATGGGTCTGTGCCGTTAGATGCCTTTGTGCAGGTGTTGGGACGGTTTAAGAGGGAACTTGGCTTAACCGTTTTTGTCCATACTGGCATGGTCAAGCTGGAAACCGCTCTTGGGCTCAAAGCTGCTGGAGTTGATGCAGCGTTAATCGATGTCATTGGCTCAGCTGAGACTGTTGGAAAAATCTACAACCTAAAAGTAACCATCCAAGACTATGCTGATTCCCTCAATGCGCTTCAAAATGCAAAATTAAACGTCGTTCCCCACGTTATCGTTGGGTTAAACGAAGGCAAACTCGACGGTGAATTGCGAGCTCTCCAAATGATACAGCAAATCAAACCCTCAGCACTTGTCATAATCGCGTTTATGCCCCTTCATGGAACAGCCATGGCTGAAACCCCACCACCCGAACCCATTGACATTGCGAAAGTATCCATGATTGCACGACAAATGTTCCCGGAAACACCTCTGGTCTTGGGCTGCATGCGACCCAAAGGAACAAACCGAGGCAAAATAGACATTTTAGCCCTGAAAGCTGGGGTAGATGCGGTTGCTTTTCCAAGTGAAGTAGCAGTTGAATACGCAAAAAGCAAAGGCTACCGCACAGTCTTTTCTTCTTATTGTTGCGCCCAAATGTACCTTGATGCAATCAAACCTTAGAGCTTAACATTTTTTTACCCAGTACAACTGCCCACACTGAAACGACAAGTCCTGAGAGGAACTCGGGGATAGCAACGTTAGGAACATAGTTAAATGCAAAGAGTAGGAGCCACGGTAACGCTGCTGCAACGCCAACTAAAACTGTGAAAACTGCCATACCGCGCTGGTGACTTAGCAAAAACCCAAAAGTTAAGATGAAAAGGGCAATCGGCGCCAACGTGAAGAAAGCTACCGAGACCAGATAGTGTGTTGGAGAAAAATTCTCATTAAATACGCTGATTGCGATTAGAGCTAAAGTCGCGGCTGCAAAAACGGCTGAGCCGATTTTGCCCACCCAACTTTGCCCAAGGTAGTGAATAAACCGAATATTGCGAAGTTGAAAGCTAAGATTCCCTGAGGCAAGAAGCCCAAAGTTGAAAAGGGAAGCTAGTTATGCCCGGTACGACGCCTAAATCGCTTAAGGCATTGTTTGTCCAGCTGAATGCTGGGTAGGATGTGATAGAGGTTAAAATGCAAACAAATGCAACTATAGGCGTCACTATTCCTGAGGATGCGCCTATCTTTTGGTAAACGAGATTTCGTTGATTAGACATAGTCAACTTATTGGTGGCTTCTTGCTTTAAGAATTTGCGTCCACTGGAACATAGCGACGAAGTCTTTGCAGCGATTGCAGTTTTTCTTTTTCTCCGATTTTTGCTTCCTGCACCGATTGTCGAAGGATTTCAATGGATTTATCCATGGCTTCGCGGTTCACTGGATAGGGTACGCCGTCTTTCCCCCCATATGCAAAGCTGAATTTAACAGGGTCTTCCCAACTGGGCTCTTCACCATAAACCAACTCAGCCACAAGAGCAAGTCCACGAACGGTTGCTGGTCCCACTCCTTTGATACTGAGCAGTTCCTCATAGTTACTGGGTTGGAACTCGTAGACACGCGCAAGCGTTTCCCAGTTGATGTTGCGGGGCATGTTTAGTGTTGATTGGGTTTGCAGCCATGGGTCCGAGGTTTTGGGTAGCCAAGTCTGCAGTGATGCTTGGTTTAGGGGTTTTGAGGTGGATTGGATTAGATTCATGAGTTTATGGGTTGGCTCTTTTGAAAGGTCCACGGATGCTTTTCGAGCCGCGCTGCTTTGTTTGGCAACCATATTGAGGGCTCGTTCGCGTTTGATGTTGCAGGCGATTGCGGTGTGTGGTTCATCCACAAAGCTCTGGGTCTTCTCGGAGAGCCAGTGGTAGCGTCTTGCCGAACGGTCTTCGTCGCTCATGCCTTGCTGGATAACTGCCCACTTTTCGTCTTCGGTTACAAGTAGTGCGTGGTGGTAGAGTTGGTATCCTGCTTGGATTGCAGTGTTGTCGACTTTAGCAGTCATTCGGCTTGTATAGGTGAGGTCATTGATGGTTTCTTGGGAGAAGCCGAATTTTTTGCCAACTGATGCTATATCGCTGGGGGTTTTTCGGCTTGTTTTGCCTTTTCCTCCGCAAACTGCGACGCCGTGCTCTTCTGGCGAGAGGGCAGCTTTGAGGATCCCAGTAACTACAGTGGTTACGCCGCTACTGTGCCAGTCATAAGCCAGCACGCAACCAAAAGCCTGAAACCAAAAAGGATCCGACAACCGCGCAATGAACTTAGCGGATCCTTGCTCGTCAATGATGATGCTGGCAATTTCTTTAGCCATTTTCCGCATGCGTCCAGTAAGCCAAGAAGGAGCTTTGCCGCCGTGAAGAGGCAGATTTGCAACGCCGGTGCGATACATACTCATCGAGGCTTGATGGACAACGTTGGAATATATGGATTATTGCAGCCAAAACGTCAATTGACTCCAACTTTCAAAACAGACTAATCCTTGTGTAGGAGAAAGTTTCTGGAGTGCTTTTTCAACACTTGGCAAAACATTAGGAGTAGTCGTTTTTGGAATTTGCAGGACGACTACTTCCAAATTGCTATGTTGGAGAGAGAGGTTTCTCACAGTTGCGCCCCTAAAGAAAATGAAATTCAATTACCAAATGAATTAAGCTGGAAACAATTGTCATTGTTTTTTGGTTAGTGAGTGGTTTCGTTTCTTGAGGTAAATCAGAAAACAGAGACAACCAACAAAGACTACAATTGTTGGTGGTAGGACTGCGGCAAGAGCCTTTTGGGGTTGAAGAGGTACTTGTAAATTAAAATCGATTGTTTCTGAAACTCCTGCATTCCCAGAGTTGTCCGTCGCGTATACTGTTAGCTTGTGGTCTCCATTTTGTAGTCCAATCAAAGTGGTGTTTCCATTAATCGTATTCACTTTATCATCAATGATGTAGGTGATTAGAGGAGAAGTCTCATTGACTGTGAAAATCAACGGAAGGTTAGATGAATTGTATATTTTGTTTTGTATTGAAAGAATTGAGACAGAAGGCGCTGTAGTGTCAACGGTGAAGTTTATTGTTGAAGAAACTGGAAGAATATCAGAGAAAATCGAGTAAACTTTTAAGGTATGTGAGCCGTCAGGTATTGGTCCGTACAATGTTGTGTTTTTTGGAACAATAATTGTTGATTGGTTATCTAAAGTGAAACCCATGCTAACGATTGATGATGTCTTGTTTACGGTAAATTCCAGCGGAATCATCTTGTTATAATCGTAAGTTTTGTTTTGAGGTGATTGAATTGAGATTTGAGCTTGGTTGGCAGTGTTAACTGTGAAATAAACTGAAGCTTGAGAAGAAAAGTCGCCTGTTGAATAAGTTGTAGAGTTTGCACCTACCCTATAAATGCCGCCGACCGTGGCAAAAACCTCAAGATAATGAATACCTTCTGAAATGGGCCCTAAAGTTATTGAAAAGTGCTGGTCTAACTCTTTAATGCGGAAAGGCATGTTGTAGATGGTGTACCGCGGGCCATCGTCCAGACTGAACTGAACAGTACAGCGGTTCACGTACCCATCCCAGCTCCCGGTGACCGAAAACTCAAGCGGCACAAACCATGAGACATAGGTCGTGCCCGTCGGTGACGCTATTGAAATTGCTGGAGGGGTTAGTGGTCCCGTTGGGATAGGGTATGTTGGTGCTGAATTTACAATGCCAATTATAGAAGTCGCTGAAATGAGCAGGGTCAAGATGAAAGTTAAGGATAATGCTGTTTTTTTCATACAGCAACCAATAACGATTCGTTATACAGGCACTTATTATTTTCCCATAATTCCTTCTAAATCGCAATCTGATTAAATGAGCAAAATATGCTATTTTTATAAACGATAACGGGAGATTGATTTATAGAATGCTAAGTTAATTCTATTGTTCCGGCTACCCGCAGTTTAGCGCCTTCCAAATACATCAGCACGGCTTTATCGTTTGGTCGGTGAACTAGAGGTTTATCCAACGTTAGGGTTAGGATGGGTTTTTTGGGGTCGCTGGTGTCAGTTACCGCATCTACTTTGGCGGTTATGAACTGTGTCCAGTGTCCGATGTGCATGACCATACCTGCTTTGATGGGCGTTTGCCAATATTTAACAAGTGAAGCCTGTGCATTTATGGCTGTTGAGGTTTTAATTGCTGGGTCATTTGTCAGGACTGTTCCGCGGTCCAAGCTCTCTACTTCAACGTTCTTCAAAGCCAAACCAACACGGTCGCCTTCCCATGCAAGATCGAATTCTTCGTCGTGTTTCTGGATTGAGCGAACCTGTGCATCTTTGGCTTCTGGAAGAACGTTTAGTGAGGCGTGTTTCTGGATTGCACCGTAAATAACAATTCCAAGAACCACTACTCCGACACCTTTCACGTTAAAAGCATGGTCTACGGGTACTGCTCCAATCGCCTGTTGGCCTGCTGATATTTCAGTTGGTTTCTGTTGCGATGCTTCCACTAACAGTTTTTCTCGCAACGCATTTGGGTCGTCTGGGATGATTTCGAATTTTTCCAAGGTTGTTCCTTTTATTATGGCTTCAATCTTCTCTTTGGGAACATAATTTTTAAGGATCAAGTAGCCGCTTTTGATATCGCTGCATTGAAGCATTACAAGTTGTTCGCCGAACGTGGAGTTTATTTCATTTACGATGACTATGGCTTTTTTTGCTAGCGAACAAGCGTAAAACAATGGCGCTAAGCGTTCAGGGTAGCGTGTGGGTTCAATGATTGTTACGGTGTCTTCGCCTTTCTTGAGGTTGTAGAGTGTTATGTCTGTGGATGTTCCCTTTTTGGCAAGGCTGCTGCCGTATTCTAAGCTTCCAAGGATGGCTACTGTAATGTTTCCCATACTTCAGGACCTTTATGCTATCCGCATTGTTGGTTTGTTCTGCAAGATAAGTGTTGTTGAAACAGCAGGTAATTTCACCCAAATCTGAGAAGAAAATATGGATTATGACTTGATTATTGGATGTGCGAAAGGTTCTTAAGGCATTGGGCAATCTTCTAAACGGCAAGAAAACGGCAAAGCCAATTGCCATTTCAGGTAACGACTATCTTCCAAGCTTGGAGGAAGGTCAGACCAACCAAAAAGGTTAAAATACCCCGATGTAGAGGTTGGAAGAGGTGAAAAGGTATGGAAAATATTTACGCAGCAATGCTCCTTCACAAGGCAGGTAAAGAAATCAACGAAGCTTCAGTAACAAAAGTTCTCGAAGCAGCAGGCGTCACAGTTGATGTAATACAAATTAAAGCACTCGTAGCATCACTCAGCGAAGTAAACATTGATGAAGCAATCAAAGCCGCGCCAGCAATGATGTCAGCCGCACCAGTAGCAGCTCCAGCAGAATCGAAACCAGCAGCAGCCGCACCAGAAGACAAGAAGAAGAAAGCTGAAGAAGAAAAAGCCAAGGAAGACGCAGCACTAGAAGGATTAGGCGCCCTATTCGGGTAAAATAAGCCTCTATCTTATTTTTAATTTATTTTTCCCAAAAAAATATTTATTTTAACTATTCCTGAGAAACTACTGCGAAGTTTTTATTGAATAGGCAAACTTGGGTCCTTACGGATCTCAGTTGATTCAGCAACAACAGGCAGTTTCGCCCCCTTGTTTCTTTGGATAAACAACTTCAAAGCGACGATGGGTGCCCAACCGCTAATAATCATCAAAGTTCCTGGAAAACCCTGGATGTTTCTTCCAACAATTGGAGTAAGTCCCGCGATAATTTCAGGTAGGAAGGCTTCCCAAATGCCGAAAGCCACAGCCATGGCTACAGCCGCTATAAGTGCGGTTTTTTTGCCAAACTTCTTGAAGGTCTTGAACTGCAAGGACCCCTGCAAAGAAGAAGTCTCCTAAGTCCTAAGCCTCTGGCTTAGAATAGCGCCTTGAGCGGAATAAACGAAGGGGATGTTTGGCAAGTAAACCAGAACTGGAAGACCTAGTCCAGTGAACTGTGTTAGCTGCGCCAACCATTATGGGAGTGCCTATTACCAATATTATGTCCATTATTGTTAAGAGAACTGGCAAATAACCCAACGGTTTTCCAACTAAACATCGACGAAAGATATAGGATTATGAGGATTGCAAATGTTAACCCGAAGACATCCATAAGAATGGGGTTCCAGATTTGGAAGCTGCCGTCATAGAGGAAATTGAAGAACACGAAGAGCAAGACGAAGATGGCAGGGGGTTGAGCTGCTACGTACCACCGCGACGATTTAGAGGCTTTTTTTATTTGTTCGTAAGCTGCAACACTAAAGCAGAAGCCTAGCTAAGATAAAGAACGCTATTGCCCTGTAGATTGTGAAGCCATCGTTGAGGGATCCTAGAAGACTTGTCAACGCAGCAATCATGGCTCCTATGCCGAATCCCAGCGAAATCAGTTGTGCACGTATTTTGGTTAGGTTTGAGAACACGTAGGAGAACGTGAAAAGTAGCATGGAGTAGGATGAAAGGAAGATAACCATGAGGATGTTTTGGAAGATGGCGCCTGGATTAAGGAACGATGTGTAGGCTATGACTGAAACTATAATCGCCATGAAAACAATTAAGAGAATTATGTCACGAATTTTGAATTCTTTTTGTTCAACTGTCGCTATCAGTTTTCCTTCAACGCGTTTGTTTATGAGCATAGCAACAGTTACCACAGCCAATAAGGCAAGGGGCATAGCAAGGTCAAGAGATGGCATAGTATTGCACAATAAACAAAAGAAGCTTTTATTTGTTTAGCCAAGACAAACACAAATTACAGATGAACCCTAGAAACTGAAATGCATGTTCAATATGGCCAAAGATGCAAACAACGCTTCTTCAGTTCGCACAGTTACTGTTCCCTGCATAGGAACCGTATTCACAGTAAAATCCGCAATAGCTGTAAGGTTTAGGCCTTCATCCGTGCAATTTCATGTAAGCCTCGTGAAGGAGCGCCAAACGCCACCAAAACCTGCTGGCTGTTGCCATCTCTCACCGATTTTGTCCACAACATCCATGATAGTTATCACCTATCCGAGCCGTGGCAATTCTCAAATCAAAACCGCCCTTCCGACTACTAGTTGCCCAAAGAACGCTGTTCACGCGAACCTGATAACCCCAATAATGCGGAACATCCTCGCGATTTACCGCTTGAACATCAATCTGCTTGCCGACTTTAACAACTTGCATGGTTAAACGGTTCGCCACAGCAAACTGTTTTTGCCTCAAAAGCGCCGGCTGCTAAACCCCAATATCCACTACCAACCCCTCTTTAGTTCAGACAAAACCACGCCTTCACGGTACTCACCCACTTTCAAATGTTTAGTTTTTCCGCTTAATGGATGATGAGGCGTACGTAGTGGAGGCAAAATTCCTGCATACTCCAAATCCGGCTCAAACTTTAAACAAGCTGTTTCCGAAGGTACTGTGGCGTCTCCAAATAGTTGAGTAATAAAGCAATAAAATCCAAGTCTCTGCGCTGGTCAACTTTAGGGTTATCAGGGTACAACTATGATTTCGTCTACTCGAAAAATCGCTGCAGCTCGCCCAATCAGCCCGATGTTTCGCTGTTTTTTCCCTTAAGTGGGGTGTATCCGAGATTGTGGATGCTGGAATGTGCGATTGAAAGTTTCTTTTTTATCCATAGTTTGTTTAGCCTACGCACATTTTGTTGTCTGCGTTGTGCTTAAAAGGTGGAACAAGATATAAAACTGCGTGTTATTTGGAGGACATAAGCGTTTGCCGACTACCTTTTTAGATAATGTTGAAAAAATAATGAGCCATCGATAAAAGTGGTATGCTGAATTTTTCTATTAATGCAGCTGAGCATTACCGTGAAGCCGCAAAAAATGCTACAGAATCATTGTTGATACCCAAAACCAAATAACATTATGGTCGCGGGTATGGGCGGTTCAGCAATCGGAGGAGACCTACTCAAAGACTGGGCAAAAACCCAAGTTATCCGTACCCATTGAGGTCAGCCGAGAATACTACTTACCCGCATACGCCAACAAAAAAACATTGGTTTTCATCACCAGCTACTCAGGCGACACAGAAGAAACACTCAGCAGTTTCCTTGATGCCCTCAAACGAAAATGCATGATTTACTGCATAAGCAGCGGCGGTGCACTCCTGAAATACGCGCAAAAACACAAAGTGCCCTATCTTCAAGTTCCAAGCGGCATGCCGCCACGTGGAGCGTTACCTTACATGCTTCTGCCGCTTTTGGTTTACCTGGAAAAAGCTGGCTTAGTTAAAAGCATAAAAGAAGAGCTAAACGAAACCTTCAATCTTCTTAAAAAAATCAGCGAAGATAATGGTCCAGAAAAACCTGCAAATGAGAACTTTGCAAAAGGTTTAGCCCAAAACATCGGCGAATCAACCCCAGTTATCTACGGGTTTGGTTACTATCGCAGCGTTGCCCAGCGATTTAAGCAACAGTTTAATGAAAACAGTAAATCCGCCGCCAAATGGGAGTTCTTCCCTGAACTGGACCATAACGAGATTGTCGGCTGGGAAGGCAGAGGCGAACAATGCAGATGGTATTCAATTATTCTAATCCGAGATGTGGATGAACCTGCGGAAATTGAAAGCCGAATTGAAGCCACTAAACAAATCATGGAACGCAGAGGTTTGATAATAGTTGATTTAGAAGCTCAGGGTAAAAGTCCGTTAGCTAAGATGGTGTCAACAATCGTGGTGGGTGACTTCACAAGCGTCTACTTATCTGTCCTGCGCGGAGAAGACCCCACACCCGTAAAAACAATAACTACACTAAAAAATACGTTGGCACAAAATGGGATTAGAGATAAAATAATTAAGAAGCTCGAAAAATTTAGCTTAAGATATGAATTTTTTGAATTGTGCTTCGGCTTCTTCAAGCGACACCATCTGCGGTGGACGCTTAAACCCGTAAGCACAAACTGCTTCGACTGCGCCCTTTAACTTTCTGTCCAACGCAAGTTTTACTGCGCGGACCACATCAAAAAGTACTGATCCAGCGTTTGGCGCATCAACAGTCTGAAATTTGAGGTCGATTTTCATGGGTGCATTGCAGAAGTATACTGCCACTTATCCAGAAATAACTGTCACGCTTGTTCTGCAGGAAATCTACATAGTCGGTTGAGCCTGCGACGATTTCAGCTTTGTAGGGGATTGATGCGGCTACGGATTCGGTTTTTATGGTGCGTTTCGCGTCGCGTGTGCGGTCCATAGTGTCAACGGATTCGGTTCCTCCGCCCACGTCAAGCTGGTAGGTTTCGTTGATATGGACGCCGTTGTCTGATAGAAGTTTGAGAAGGGTTTTATGGAGAGCGGTTGACCCTACTTGGTCGACTAAGTCGTCGCCGAAAAGCGGAAGTTTAGCATCAGAGAATTTCTTTGCCCACGCAGGGTCGCTTGCGATGAAAGTTGGTGTAGCGTTAACAAAAGCGCAGCCTGCCGCGAGGGCTTGTTCTGCATACCACTGTGTGGCTTTTGCGGCTCCAGAGGGAAGTAAATTAACCATCATTTCAGCGCCTGAAGCCTTGAGAACCTTAACAGCATCTGCATCAGGAACATTGCTAACTTGGATGATCGCTTTGGTAGATTTCCTACTCCATCCAAGAGCGGTCCTTTACTGACTTTGACACCCATTGATGAAACCTCAGACACTTTTGGAGCGTTGTTCGGCGCAGCAAAAATGGCTTCGGAGAGGTCTTTGCCGACCTTGCGGTCATCTACGTCAAAGGCTGCGACAGCTTGGATATCTTTGGGCTTAAACCTGCCAAAACGGGGTTACGTAGTCCAAAACAATCCTCGGGTTTTTCAGTTTTCCGTAGTATTGGATGCCTTGAATGAAGGATGAGGCGCAGTTTCCAACGCCGATTAATGCAACTTTAACTTTGGGCATGATATTTGCACCTTGCTTGGCTTTCTATTTGCGTTTGCTTATAAAAAGATACGCACCACCTTTTTCTTCAACAAATATCCAACCTAAGGCTTCTCAGCTCTTTGAGTGCGGTCCATAAGAAATGCTTATTAAACGAGGTGAATTAAAATGTAGAAGCCAGATGCTTTGGGCGAGTAGATCAGTCTGGCATGATCGCCACGTTGGCATCGTGGAGGTCCCGGGTTCAAATCCCGGCTCGTCCACCAAACATTAACCAAGTAATAATCGTTAGCTAATTGCTATCGATATTCTGCCTTTTGTTGAGCTTAAACTGATCAGCTTCACGTTGTATGTTCAAGTCAATATGTTTTTCGCAGCCATTTCTGATTCTCACATAGTTTTCCCAGCAAACTTCAATTTTAGAGCACCTTCATATGGACAGATTTCAACACAACGAGCGCACAACATGCATCTTGATTCTGTGACGTCTCCGCCTTTCTTTTCAAACATAGTCGGTCGCTTGAGTTGGGCAAACCCGTTTGCAGACGCCACATTTTGTGCATTTGTTCTCGTTTTTCTGCAATTTTGTGAGGGCAATTTGCTTGAAGGGTGTGAAGGTGCTAAAGATCGCTGTTAAGCCGCCGAGTGGGCAAATTCTGCACCAAACTCTCCTATAAGCCAAGGCAAGTATCGTTACAGCTATGAAGATGGATAGATTTATGGATGTTATGTACATTCCCAAGGTCCAAAATGGCCCGTAGGTAATTTGGGAGATGTAATTGTAGCTCATTGCGCCGATTCCAGATTCCACTATTAGGCAAAGTGGCCGCATGGGGCAGACTAGACAGAATGGTTCATTGATGTAGCTGACTATGCCAGCTTCTGTTCCTTGGGGGCCTCCTGGAATTGTACCCGGGATAAGTTCGGTACCGAAGATGGAGTAAGAGGCGAAAATGACACTTAAGATCAAAAACGCCGCAATGATGATGTATCGTGATTGCCCAAGTTTAGCGCTTGTTTTATCCGAGAATTTTAGGTGACGCAAACGGGCGGATTTTCGTATTCTCGTTAACAAATCTTGATAGAGCCCGAAGGGGCAAATCCAGCCACAGAAAAACCTGCCCAAAATAACCGATGCCGCAATTATCATACCGATTACTATTGCTACTTTTTCTAAACCTGAAGTTGAGTAATTTACTTGGTAGCCTATGGGAAAGCTCCAGAAGGGGTAAATGTATGCTTGCAGTTGCCAAATGGCGCAGGTGACGGTTCGTCCATTGGGGTAGTAACATGCCAAGATGGGCAGGGATATGCCGTCAGGGAATTGATTGCCTAAAACGTCACTGCCAATCAAGCGATCACGAGGAGAGACACCTAACGGATAAAATGTGGATCCAGGCTGGTTGAATGGACCTATTATAAGCCCCATGAAGACGGCGACTACTGCGACTATCTGAACAAAAAGCCTTAACGTGCTGATTTTTCGGGTTTTATCCTTAGATAATTTGAGAATTAAAACAATGCCAACCGCCACAATCAAAGCGTACAAGAAAATTATTATTTCCGTCGACGGTATCCACGACATTTTAGGTCCTCACCTTAATTCTAATCACTACTGCAACAGCAATTACTGCGACAGCAACTGCACCGGTTATGATTGCAATCGAGTGCTGTACATAGAAAGGACCAGTGCTAACAGGCATGGTGTAATTAAAATGCGATATTGTCACATTTCCTCTGAGACCGTTAACAACAACTGTGTTATCGCGTAGAAGGTTCCATGCAATACCATTGACCACAATGCCACCATTTGGAATAGTTATTAGCCATTCGCTAGGGTCAGTTGCCTTTGTAATGTTAAGACCAAGATTAACTGACTGTTTACCTTGACCCTCCACATTGAATCTTATGCCTAGTACTCCGACCGAATTGAGGGAAAGTTCTATAAGAATAAACCGTTATGTTCGAGTTTTCAACAGAAATTTTCAAAGTCCTAACAATTGGGGAGTTTGCAAGTTTTAGGTCTGTAAAAACCCAGGTGTTATTCTGCAGCGTTGCTGATGAATAGTTGCCGTTTACGTTGAATCGGATTGACCCTTTGAGCTCTGGGATGCCGAATTTGTCGCTCGAAGTGAAGGTTGTGTCGGTTTGTGCTAGCGTGTTGGAGAACATTGAGAAAAATGTTAAAGCTACAATTAGAATGATTGCAAGTCCTGTAAGGATTGTTTTGCGGCTAGCGACCATCTAATTCACTTTTGGTTATCCTAAGGTGCTTTCCTTTAGCTATAAGCCTTTTCAACCTAGGCGCTGTACATGTAATCTCAGAATTTGGCTGAAAAATTAAAAATGTAAATTTTAAATGGAGTAGTTTTCGTCTTCGGCGGGTTTTACAGGTTGTTCAGCAACAGGGGTATCTGAGGGTTTTGTTGTTTTTCTCTTTTTCTGCATGAGCATAACTATTACTGCTATAACAACAATCACTACGATTGCTACAACTGCAATGTAGAGTATCGTGTTCAGCGGGGAACTGGTTGTTTGTTCACCGCCACCTTCTGTGGGACCAGGTGTAATAGTAGTTCCAGTCTGGTTAGCAGGTAAAACTATGATAGTTGCTGTGGTAGAGTTCCAGTAGAACTCGTTTTGGCTCGTGCCTTCTGTTCCATCAACACCGACGAAATAGGTGTGTGACCCGACGGTTACATTTGTGGGTACTTGAACGGTGAATGGGGGTGTAGTGTAACTGTCGTTGGCTGCTAGAGTTACGGTGTTTTTTGGACCAAAAAATAAACCGCTATCCATCCAATCAAAGTTGATGCCAATGCCGGTTATCTGGAGTTGTTCATCTGTGTTGCTCTGTACGGTAATTCTAACGGTTACAGAGCTTCCAATATTCAGTGTTTGCTTCGATAATACTGGGTATGCTGATATTGCACTTGGTTCAAGAGCGGAGACTAAACCGCTGAAAACAAAAATAGCTAAGACAAATGAGACCATGATTATGATTTTTTGTGTCTTCACCCTAATCCCTCTAGCTACGGGTATTTTCCTTTCAAACTATATATTAGTTTTCCATATTCTCACCCATTTAAAAGAAAAAAGTTCCCACAAGCAAACGCAATTTATCTGCTAAAGTTTGGTGGGCGATAGTCTTAAGTTGCGGTAACCATTTTTGGCTTCTGGGAAAGAGGAAAATGGACACTATTGGTTATGCAAATTTAGCATTGGATTTGGCGAGCATCATAAACTTCGTCGCTTTGCTCTTAATGCTTAGAGCGGTTTTAAAAAGCAGAAAAGTCCTAAGAGGTTACAGCATTTTAGGTTCATTCTTAACTTTTGTTTCGATACTTGGTTTTGAAATAGCCTATTACCTTCTCGGAAACCTGGTTGGTTTTGCATTAGGATGGGCAACCGTTGTGTTCTGGTTTATTGCGTTCCTATACAGTCTCAAACAGAGATTGAAAGGAACCTCAAAAAAAGAAATGCCAGAGTCTTAAGATACTGGAAGCTGAATTAGGAATTTAGCGCCCTTACCCGCGGTGCTTTCAAAGGTAATGTTGCCGCCATGCGCTTCTATGACCCGTTTGCATACAGCTAAGCCGAAGCCTTGACCATGCGGTTTAGTGGTGAAGAGTGGCGTAAAAATCTGTTTTTTAATCTCGTCTGGAATCCCAACCCCAGTATCTTGGACAGTAATGGAAACTTTATCTTCTGAATTAACCTGTCCAAGAAGTGTTAGTTTTCCTCCATCAGGCATAGCTTGCACTGAATTAGTCACTAGGTTTATCAAAACCCGTTTTAGCAGATGAATATCTGCTTTTATCTGTGGAAAATAATCTTCAATCTGTATTAGTACCAGAATATTAGTTGGAGTGACGACAGAAGCCAAAACAGCCTCTACGAGTTCTTTTAGGTTGATTGGTTTTTTGTCTATTTTGACAGGTTGCACGAACGCTTGAAGGTCAGAAACGATCTTATCCATATAAACTGCTTGGTCTTCTATTGTACGGATGCTTTCTTGGAGGCTGTTTTTTACCTCACCATCTGAGAGGGATTTAACTTCGTTCTTTGCCAAGAACAATTCGCCAATTATACTCTGCAATGGATTACGAAGGTCATGACCTACCATACCAGCGGTTTGACCAATAGCCACTAAACGCTCTGAATCTTTAAGCTGCTTAGTACGCTCCTCGATTACCTTTCTTAGGTAATCCGATTGAGCTTGAAGGTCTTTCTGACGTTCTTTTTGTTCAGTGATGTCACGAACGATTGACCAAATACCTATAACGTTGTTTTTTCCATCGTATAATCTCCAAGTTCTAACGGATGCCGGAAAAACTGAACCATCCTTTCGAACATATTCTCTTTCGAAAACAATAGAGCGCCCAGTCTGCAGAACTTTGTGAACGATTTTTTCCCTTTCCTTATGCCACTTCTCAGGGAGAAGTTCTTGAATACTCAAGTTTCTGAGTTCTTTTTTTGAGTAACCCAACATCTTTGCATATGCAACATTGCAATCAATCATATTTCCCCCAACATCACGTGCCATGATGCCATCTCGGGTGGTTTCGAAAAGTCGGCGGTATTTTTTTTCGGAAAATGAAAGTTGTCGGGCTGATTTCTTCTGTTCCTCAAGTTCTTGTATAGCCCTTTTTTTCTGTTCCGTTATATCCATGAAAACGGAAACTGAAAAAGTTTTTTTGGGACTGTAAATGTAGATTTGATACCATTTCTCTTTGGATTTGCTGAGAATTTCAAAATTCTCTGGTTTACCGGTTGTGGCGACTTTGCCGTAGAATCCAATCCAATCTATGTGGTCAGTTTTTATTTTTGGGTTAGACTCGGTGGCTCTTTGTCCAAGTTGTTCCCTATTGAAAAAGTGAATTTCATCATACTTTCGGTTTTTTTCAATGGGAATAAAATCAACTGGCTTGGCTTTTTGATTATAAACTACTTTGTAGACTGCGACGCCTTGGGGAAGGTTGTCGAATAATGTTTTGAATTGTTGACTAGTTAATCCTAATTCTTCAAGAAACCTTCTACAGACTTTACTATAATCGTTGGTTTCAGAAGGGCTTTTTGAAGAATGAATTAATGGGAGCATCTGCTTGTTTGCCTTTGACTGGGCAACATCGATAGAATTCACTATCTTTATCCCCCAATTGGTTATAATATTTAGCGCATAAAAGACTTTCCAATATCTTATATATCAATAAACGGAAAACAAGCCTTTTCAACCAATCATTTTAATTTGAACTTAGAAGCTAACTCAAATCAGGTCCTCTCTAATTATAATAAACAAATAGGCACACAGATTAATTGCGTGCTCGATATCAAGTAGATATAACTTTTAACATCGAGTACCAAGTTAAACTGTTAAAGTTTGCAACTAAAATTAGCAATAAGATGGAGTTAAAGTCTATGTGGGAATACTTGTGGGTAGTCTGGATATTCTCGTCCGTATTATTCATAAGATTCTACATTTACATTGCACACTACAGGACGCGATTGATTGCTAAACCTTCAAAAGAGAAATTCGGAACCCCACAATTGATTTTCCAAATAACTACAAAAGGGAACATACCTATCGTCCAAAACTCCGTGAATCGCATAAACGAAGTCTGCAAAGAGATTGGTTATGAAAAATTTGATCTCTGGGTTGTAACAGATGCACAAGAACAATTCCAAAATTGCCGAACAATCATCGTGCCACCACAATATTCATGCAACGCTCTCTACAAAGGCCGGGCATTACAATATGCCGTTGAGGTTAGACGAGAAGAAGGCAAGAACACAGAAGACATATCCGTCTTTCACCTTGACGATGAAAGCTTAATCACAAAACAGACCCTCTGCAGTGTCCTCACCTATTTAGAAGATAAACCTAAACCGATAAGCGAAGGATTAATAATTTATCCTCTAAAACAAAAAGAAAGAATTAAATTTCCACATCTAATGGACACTCTCAGGCCATTTTGCTGTTATGAATGCTTGGAGTTCATGAATACCGGTAAACCTGCGTTTATCCATGGATCAAACTTGCTTATTCGAAGTGACATTGAAGAAGAAGTAGGCTGGCAAAATGGAAAAACCTTGGCAGAAGACACTCTTTTCGCTATCCAAGCCAAAAAAAAGTTTGGTCCGGAAGCTTTTGGCTGGCATGGTGGCGTTGTAGAAGAACAAAGTCCAATCAATGTCCGGGATTTATTGAAGCAACGCAAAAGATGGTTTTATCGGCTTAATCCAGAATCTAAAATACCTCTCAAATATGGATAAAATTTCTCAAACCGGCAGAGCGATACTTTGGACTTCTGGTTTTATTGCGGGCATTGCCTCGCTTTTAGCTTGGATAGGTCCCCCTCATCAACCAGCCATTTCAAGAAATACCAATCTATTTTAAAATTCTATTCACGATAACTAGTATAATGTGGCTATTTTCATATCAAATCGGCGTCCTAATGAACAGTAAGTACCTGTCTCTAAAGCGAAGAGCAGAATTTCATTTCTTGACTCTTTTATTTTCTGTTCCAATTGGGTTAATTGAGTGTGCGGTTCCCTTAATTTCTGTGATTAGCAAACCTAAAACGTTTGAAGTCATCAGGAAATAGCTTCAACTTTACTTTTTGAGTTCGCATTCAGCAATTTAATAACTAAAAGCCAAGCGAAAACCTGCCAAAATATCACCATAACAAATTTGCCAACAAGTCTCCACTCTAGAATAGAGTAGTCTAATTGAGTTAAATTGGAAATTATTGATGGCGACACAAGGAAGAACAGGTGTGGGAAAGCAAAATTGAAGAACATAAAGACCAAAGGAATTATCCAAAGAAAACCAAAATTGCGAAAGTTCAACTTCTTTGAGACGAGTGCCAAAAGCGCCAAGGAAAAAACCAAGTTAATGTTCGGTTCACTGAGCCATGTTCGAGTCAAGAAAAAGATAAACAATAACAACATTGCTTTCTCCGCCAGCTCAGGCATCGATTTAGGAGGATTACGATAAACCAAATAATAACCAACTAACAAGGCAGGTATCCAAAGATACCCCAAAAATTCAAGCCCAAGGGGCAAAACGGCTGTGTTCTGGAAAATTTCCACTAAATTAAAGAGGGTCATGCTACCAGCCATCTTAAAGTGTGCTGTCAATTGTCCGGGAGATGAGGGCACCATCCAACCGAATAGATTGAAGGGCAAAAACCACAATCCAACCAAAATCAATGCTGAAATTAAAATGTAGTTCAGGTTTTTTCTACGGTTTATTGGTTAAGCTAGCTAATCTTTGTTTTGTTTGGAGAAATAGTCTTATGGTTGTGTAATAGATTGTATTTGCGAAGTTTACATGCCAACTAATTTGCCGCCTGAAGCAATGGATAAATGGGAACTAGTTGAAGCTGCCCATACTCCTAAAGAAAAAATGGATGCCATGATTGAGTTCCTAAAGTATGTTCCACATCACAAAGGCACCATGAAACTACGCGGCGAAATGAACAGAAAAATTGCACTCATCCGAGATGACTTAGAAAAAAAGAAGCGCATGGGCACGGGCAAGAGCAGCGGCGGACCCAAACTTTTCATAGAGAAAGAAGGTTCAGCGCAGATAGCGTTGATAGGAATGACGAACGTGGGCAAAAGCGCCCTCATGACAGCTGTAACAAACTCAAAAGTCCTCGTTACACCTACACCATTTAGTACGCATGAGCCCATGCCGGGTATAATGAGTTACATGGATGTACAGTTCCAAATTGTTGAAGCACCCGCGGTGATGGAGGGAGCAGCAGAAGGAAAAGCAGGTGGCAACGTCACACTTGGCTTAGCACGCAACGCCGACGGAGTAATTTTAATGGTTGATTTGGGTCGTGATCCTGTTGAGCAGTTGGATTTGATTTTGGCTGAACTGGAGAAAACCCGAGTTTTGGTCTACAAGCCAAGCGGAAAAGTTGATATTGACAGGCGGCACTCTGGCACGGCACTAAGAGTTATTCTGGTAGGAAAATTGATCGATTGCAGCATGAATCAGGTGGAACAGTTGCTGCGGGACTACAAAGTCCACGATGCCATCGTGCACATCAGCGGCGAAGTTTCACTTGAGGATGTGGAGAACGCGATTTATGAGAGCACCATCTATAAACCCGCAGTCATTGTCGCTAACAAACTTGATTTGAAGGGCGCTCAAGCAAACCTGAGGCATCTAAGAGCTTTTGTAAACGGAAAATTACCCATCGTCGCTATGTCAGCTCAGAACAAAGTTGGTCTTCAAGAACTGGGAAAAGCACTCTTTGATTCATTGGGCATAATTCGAATCTACACCAAAGAACCCGGCGTGAAGACACACGCTGACCGCCCTTTCGCACTCAAAAAAGGCGCCACCGTCAACGAGTTGGCAAAGAACATCCACAAGGAACTCCTAATGAATTTCATGTTTGCCATGGTTTGGGCGAAACGGTTGCCTTTCAGCCCCAAAAAGGTCGGGATGAACTTTATTTTGGATGATGGTGATATCGTGGAAATCCACGCTAGAATTGCCTAGTCAAGAAAGTAATCAAGTTAACCAAGTTTTTAGAAAAATAAAAGACTGAAAAATAAGAAAAGATTGTGTTGAGCAGTTTATCTGCTGGATTGTGCAACGCGTTCGATTTCGTTGCGTTTTGCAATGGCGACACTTTTTATGTCTTTGTTTGCAGCGAGGACGAGTTCGTCGGCGAGGGTTTCTTGGATGCTGCGTGGGTTGTTTGCTGAGGATGCACGTGCGCCTGTTGTTATGTGACGTATTGCAAGGTCGATTCTGCGTTGTGGTGCAACGTCGACAGATAGGTGGTAGACGACTCCTCCGTAGCTGACTCGTGTGGTGTCTTCACATGGGGAAGCGTTTTCGACTGCTTTAACTAGGACTTCGATTGGGTTTCTGTTTGTGCGTAGGTTGATGATTTCGAATGTTTCTTTAACAATGTTAGTTGCTTTGGCTTTTTTGCCGCTGTTCTTGCCAGACCGCATTAAACCGTTGATTAAGCGTTCAACAACGTTTACTTTGGCTTTGCGGAAACGTTGGTGTTCGTGACGTCCCATGCTGTGGGGTGCAACCATCGGGGTTAAGTTGAGGTATCTTTGTAAACCGATGTCAACAACTGCAATATCTTTGAAACTCCATTTTTGAAAGAGCTTAATTTCTTGAGGTTGAGAAACTGATGTTTGTGACATAAAACTACCTTGCTGGTTTTTGTTTTCGACCGTAAACTAATTCGTTTAGGCTTACACCGTTAACCATAACGACTTTCCAGCGTACTCCTGGAATGTCGCCCATTGCGCCTCCTCTTGTTCCGCCGATGCCTTCCACAACAACTTCGTCGTGTTCGTCGACTACGTTGAGGGCACCGTCACCGGGCAAGAACGCTGTGATGGTTCTTCCGTTTTTGATGAGTTGTGTGCGGACACATTTGCGGATGGCGCTGTTAGGCTGTTTGGATTCAACGCCTACTTTCTCGAGCACGATCCCTCGGCTTTGGGGTGCACCCTGCATGGGGTCAACTTTTTCGTCGAGCCTAAGCATACGTCGGTTAAAGTAACGATCTGACCAACGGAAATTCTTCCGTTTCTTTGCTAGTTGCCTTGCGGCAAATTCGCCTCTTGGAGACTTGGAACCCATTCTAAACTATTCCTTCTTTTTGCACATGCATAGTCAATAATCCAATATATAAACAAAACGAAGCAACACAAGAAATCTCCACTATATTTCTTAAATCGAAAAACAGCCTACAAAGGATATAAAAACGCAACTCCCAAACCGCTTGCCCTAAAGATCTTCAAATTTATTGACTATATTCCAGCTTTTGTAGCACCAATCGAAGAAGATTTAGAATAAGGAAGAAAACAGAATCAGCAATCTCTTTTGACCCAAATGATTGCAATGGAGTTGTCGGGCAATTTCAAGATAAAAACACAAAATATAGGCCCAGAAAAAAGGTGAGGCACCGATCCAAGTTGTTAGAGATCTTCAAATATTAGTTTAAACCAAGAACTAATTTTTTAAGCCTTTTTGATTTCCCCTAAGCTTATACCCTAGCTTGCAAATATTATTTGTTAAGGTATTAGTATGGAAAAGAAATGTCCCATCTGCAAGAAAAAGTACACTACTTTCGACGCTAAATCGAAGTATTGCAGTGATGCCTGCGCCAGAAAAGCTGGTAAGTCAAAGTAAAATTTTGACCAGGCAACAGTCATTTTTTTTAAAGCCGAAGCTACTTTTTAGTTGATTCGCAGTTTATTCAGGGAGAAAAATCAGTTAAGTCGCTGGGATTTTGGGAAGGGTTTTTTTCTCTATTTCCAAGCAGTCGTCGCATAAATCGTGGGTTGGTCGGCTGGTTCGTTTTTGGATGACGACGCGAGGATACTGTATGCAACTTCTATTCCAGTGCCATCTGTCGGGTTCGGCTCCCTTGACATATTCGTCCACCCTAACAGTCCTCATTAATAATATGACGATGCAATATTTCTAATTTGCGATAACGATTGAATATTTAAGGGATATTATTCAACCTTCTCACATCGATCTTTGAGTAGCCAGGGGAACCTAATTGGATCTTATCAGAATTTATTGAAGTAACTTATGATGTTAATTGCCACCAACTTTCTAGTTGTCAGACAACTTTTTGTGCGTTTGGAGTTAATGGTGGCGGTGATTTTAATTGGAGTTTTCAAGATTTTGAGATGCGGATTAGGCTGCTTTGGACTTGGCGGTGCGGGAAAGGTTTATTTCATTGCAGGGCACTATGATGTGAAATTGCAGGCGGACACCATAGTCCGTTGGGATGTGGTCCTTCGGGACTGAACCGTAAGCAACAAAACACATAGGAGAAAAAATTTAAATGGCATACAAATACATTGCAGAAGAATGGGCTCAACCCGAAAAAAGCTTCGTTGAAGAACTCATGCGCCAACGCTTAGTGCAGTGGCGTAAACAACCAACAACATTACGCATCGAGCACCCCACAAGACTCGACCGCGCAAGAAAACTCGGCTACAAAGCCAAACAAGGCTTCGTAGTTGCCCGAACAAAAGTCCGCAGAGGCAATTTAAGAAAATTACGTCCCCGATCAGGACGACGCCCCAAACGTATGGGTGTCGCCAAATTTAAACCAGGAAAAAGCATCCGACTTATAGCTGAAGAACGAACCGCCAAAAAATTCCCCAACCTAGAAGTCTTAAACAGCTACTGGGTAGGCGAAGACGGTAAGCACAAATGGTTTGAAGTTATTCTCGTTGACCCCAATGCGCCGACTATTAAGACTGATAAAGACGTCAGTTGGATAACAGAACCCCAACACACAAGCCGCGTATTCCGCAGCATGACCAGCGCAGGTAAAAACGTTCGAGGACTTCACCACCGCGGCAGAGGTTCAGAGAAAGCCCGACCAAGTCGCAGGACAGGTAACACAGGGAAACATGGCGACCACCAGATAAAGGGAGGCAAGTAAATGCATCACCTTAAAATAATCATCACCAAACAGAACGGCAAACAAAGTGTTGGTCAAGGCTTTAGCCCAAATGAACTCAAAGAAGCAGACGTAAACAAGCAGCAAGCAAAACAAATGGGTTTACGCGTTGACGTAAAACGCAAATCCACTCATAAAGAAAACGTAGACTGCATAAAAGCACACGCAAAGCAAGTAAAAGCCAAAGCTGAAGCAGCACCAAAAAAACCAAAACCTACATTCAAAGCTAAACAAAAAAGCTAAAAGCCAAAACACACAACACACAACCGGTGACCAATGTCTTCTAAACCGCCAATAGCCTACATGGACATACGCGTCTTCGCACACGCAACCGAAGACCCAACCAAAGTCCAAACAGCCGTACGCAACCTATTTCCCGCAGATCTGGCGGAGACCTTTGTTTTTCAAGGAACAAACTTAACGGGGCACCATGGAAACCCAATCATTCTTTTTACTGCTAAACTAACAGACAAAAAACTGCTTCCAAAAGCTCTTGAAAAAATCGGCAAAGACTTAGGCGTTTTAGATAAGGAAGAATTGAACCAAGACATCAAGTTGCACCTTGAAAAAGGCAACCTGTACTTGAGGTTTGATAAGCAATCCGCGTTTTTGGGTGCACTCAAGTTTTCCCAAAACGACCCGATTCACATAAAAATCCATTTTAAAAACAAAACTGCCCAAGAAATAATCGAATTTTCTAAGCAAACTGGGTTGCTACCATGACCCGAACCTTCGCGGACTTGCATCTGCGCATCAACCCCAAAGACCAACAAACCGCAGAGCGACTAATTACAAAGGCAGCCCAAATGGGTTATCACTACATTAGTATTCCGTTTACACAAGGAATTCAAGAAAAAGAACTAACTGCACTCAAAGCCATCTGCACCGAAGTAGGCTTAGACTTTGTTCTACGCGCAGATTTTAAACCCCGAACTCAAGAAGACTTGATGCATTTCCTGCGCAAATTCAGACGAAAATTCGAGGTCATATGCATAATATGCGACAGCAAAGAAATTGCCCGTCAAGCCGCCAAAGACCGTCGCGTTGACCTTCTCAACTTTCCAAGTTTAGATTACCATAAACGGTTTTTTGACCGCGCCGAGGCAGAATTAGCCTGCAACAGTTTAGCTGCTATGGAAGTGGATGTTAGACCTCTAATGGTTATGGAGGGTCCACCGCGGGTCAGGCTGCTTTCGAGTTTGAGGCGTGAAGTGGCTATTGCACTCGAGTTCCATGTCCCAGTTGTTGTTTCAAGCGGTGTTGGCGAGGAGACTTTAATGCGTAAACCCCGTGATTTAGCTAGTTTAGGTTATTTGTTTGGGCTCGATGAGGCACATGCGTTGGATGCAGTTTCGACTAATGCGTCGATGATTGTTCTGCGTAATCGAGAGAAGCTTAGCTCAAGGTTTATTGCTCCAGGCATAAGCGTGTTGAAGGAGGGTAAATCCGTTTGAAACGTGTTAAACGTCGGTACCTCGCTGTGCAACTGGAATGTGAGAGCTTGCCGAGTGAGCGGGAGTTTATGGATACGGTTTGGGCTGCTGTGACAAAGCTGTACGGTGAGGTAGGCGCTAGTTTGACGGGTTTGGCTTTGATTAATTTTGATGGGGAGCGTAAGATTTTTGTGATTCGTTCATCGCTTGTGTCTTTGCCTATGGTGAGGGCTTCTTTGGCGACGGTTACGGGCGTTTCTGGCAAGGCTGCTTCGATGCATGTTTTGGCTGTTTCAGGCACTCTTAAGGCTCTGTTTTCCAATGTCTGCGTAGTTTGAATGTAAACTTTTTGCTTGTATAATGACAAGTAATTTTATTTTAGAGTCACGTATACCTTTGGATAAATTTACAAAAAGTATTGAGTAACGTTTATCAATTACATTTAAGCGTTAGTTAGCATTACAAAAACGCGTTTGAAAAACGTAAAATACATACAGAGAAGAAAAAAAATGGACATAAAAGACTTCTATTTCAAACTCCCACACCTAAAAACGGAACCAATAATAGACGACACCACGCTTCGCGACGGCATCCAAATGCCAGGCTTAGCGGCAAGACCGAAAGATTCCGCAAAAATCGCGCAACTACTTAATGAAATAGGAGCCGAACGTATCGAACTTTTCCATTACCAAGAACCTGACAAAAAAGCCGCCAGACTAATCGGAGATTTACACCTTGACTTACGAGTTGCAGGTTGGTGCCGAGCCGTCAAAGAAGACATCGACAGCGCCGTCCAATGCGGACTCAAAGAAGTCGGCATATCACACCCAGTTTCAGACATACACTTCAAGGCTAAATGGCCAGAAAAAACCCGCGAACAAATCTTAGCCAACCTAATCGATGTAACAGAGTATGCAGCTAAGACATGTGGTTTGAGAACCTTCGTTCATGGCGAAGACAGCACCCGAGCAGACTGGAACTTCGAAAAACGCTTCATCAACAGCGTTGCTGATGCTGGAGCAGAATGTTACCGCATATGCGACACCGTCGGCATCGGCTTATCCGACCCCCAAGCGCCTCTACCACATGGTATCCCTGCTAAAGTCCTTGCCATCAAGAAGGAAACGCGGATAGGCGCCATCGAAATTCATGCACATGACGATTTCGGAAACGCGGTTGAGAACACTATGGCTGCAATTAAAGCTGCTTCAGGCGTTTGGGACAAAGTTTACGCTAGCACAACCTATCTAGGAATAGGTGAACGTGCAGGCAACGCAGAGACAGAGAAGGTACTATTGAACCTGTACCTGCATTATGGCGTCATGAAGTATGAGGGCAAAACAGAGAAGCTAAAGGCAACAGCAGATTTTATTGGCAAAGCAACAGGTTTTGTAGTTCCGCCTAACAAAGCAATCGTTGGTGACTACGGCTTCGCGCACGAATCAGGAATCCACACCCACGGAGTCCTCAACGATCCCTGGACCTATGAGCCTTATCCGCCGGAACTAGTCGGCAACATAAGACGATTAACAATCGGCAAACAATCCGGCAAAGGCATAATTAAACATAAAATCACTGAGCTTTCAGGAAACGTTCCCGACGACCAAACCGTCGCAGCAGTAGTAGACACAGTCAAAGATATGTATGCCAGCGGTCGCAGAGCATCGCTAAAAGAGGAAGAATTCAAGAAAATCCTTCGTGTACTGAGAATTCTGCCAGAAAGCAACGGTTGCCGCTAAGAGCGAAAGGGAAAATAACCTTCTCTTCTTATCTTTATAGCAAGCGTGACCTCTCATGGTTGACATTTCGTTAATTGTCATTGTTAGCAATACTTTGGTTGTTTTTGCAACTTTTGTAGCGACACTTTACCGTATTAAAATTGAGCGTGACCAGGTTCGCACTTTTAAGCAGAATATTTCGTCCAATCAGTGTTTGGAATCTTTCCGAAAATATGTTAAAGCTGAGCGCAACGAGCTAGTGGATATGGATAAGGCTGAGCTGGAAAAGTTTCTGGACTACCTTGCGAAGCTGGGCGAAGGATAGTTAAAACTTAAATATAATTTCCATCTTCAAAAGATCAAGAGAGCGGAAACTTTGAGTTTAGCCGTAGAAGCAATTTCGTTAACTAAGGATTTTGGTCAAATAAGAGCCCTTGACGGGGTAAATTTTAATATTAAACCTGGCGAAATCTACGGTTTAATCGGACCCAACGGGGCAGGAAAAACCACAACCCTGCGCATAGTCTGCACCTTAATCAAGCCGACATCAGGAACTATAAAGATTTTTAATCAAGATGCGACAAAGCAGCCTGAAAAGACACGGCAAATCATAAGTTATTTGCCAGAGGAATCTGGTGTTTACCAAAATCTCACTGGTTTAGAGTACCTTCAGTTTATGGCAAAACTCCAAAGCAAACCAGATACAAACCTAAAAGCCACAATAGATGAAGCAGCGGAAATCTGCGGCCTAGGAAACCGATTGAAAGATAAAACTAAAACCTACAGCAAAGGCATGAAACGGCGGTTGCTTGTTGCCCGGGCATTGATGACTAGGCCAAAGTTGGCGGTTCTTGATGAACCTGCGAGTGGGTTGGATGTTTTGTATGCTTACCATATTCGTGAAATTGTCAAGCGCTATGTTAAGGAACATGGCGTAACAGTGCTGCTTAGTAGTCACAACATGTTGGAAGTGGAGTACCTCTGCGACCGTGTTGCGCTTGTTCATAAGGGTAAACTGGTGGTTGAAGGGGAACCTAAAGCGCTCAAATCAGAATATAACGGTGAGAATTTAGAAGAGGTTTTTGCGAAGGTGGTTGGCTTTGCTTAAAGGCTTTACAACCATACTTGTCAAAGAGCTAAAAGAGCTAATGCGCGACCCCAAAATCTTAATCGGCATGATAGTTCTGCCCCTCATTATGTTCCCAGTTCTCGGTTTAGTTATGGGTTATGCCGCGCAAACGGCAACTGAGGCACAAAGAGCTACAATACTTGTTGTTGACAATGATAATGGGAACATGGAGCCAAGTATTTGTCGGCTACTTGAATACCACTATGAATGTTGAGATTATCAACAATACTTCGGCTCAAACTGTAATTGACCAAGGCTTGCTTGCCCACTACAACAGCAGCACCTTTGTGGTTGTCCCCTTTGGCTTCAGCGATAACATTACTAGGCATAACCTTGGAGAATGGAACGTAACAGGTACCGTTGATACTTATGGCATTTTTAACGGCGGAGGCGGCATTTTTAGTGGTATTTCAGGCTCAACCGTCAATGCAGTTGTCGGTGGATTTAACCGTGCAGTCGCTCCCGACGTGGTTTCAGTTTCAGAATCCAGCGTTATCAAGGGCACGATTGCCCACGGCGTTAGCGTCAGCGTTTTGTCAAGTTTAATGTTGTCCCAGTCGATTGCTTTGCCAATCACAATTATGATTATGTTGACTTATGCTATGCAGATTGCTGCAACCAGTGTTGCTATGGAGAAGGAAGAGAAGACACTGGAAACCCTACTCACTACTCCTGTGGATAGGTTTGCTATTTTGATGGGAAAAGTTTCAAGTACCATAATTGTTGCTGGGGCTGCGTCGATTGCAGTTTTGGTCGGCTACAACTACATGATTGGTTCCATATCTACTGGTATTGCTGGCAATCTTGGTGGCAGCGTTGATTTGGTTGCCCTTGGTTTAGTGCCTTCAGTTGGAGGGTACATTCTTCTCGGCATCAGCTTGTTCTTTACATTACTTTCTGCTTTGGCACTGGCAGTGATTATGTCAGCTTTCAGCGAGAATGTTCGCGGTGCACAAGCATTGGTTGGTTATGTTTACCCGTTGATTTTCATACCATCGCTAGCTTTGGTCTATTTGGATGTAAATTCACTACCATTTGCAGTTAAGGCAATCTTCTATGCCATTCCCTACAGTCACCCAATTATTGCCGCTAAAGCCGTGGTAACGGGTGATTATGGCATTGTTGTGTTTGGGATAATTTACGTTGCCATTTTCACCGTCGTCATAATGTACATCGCTTCACGGCTGTTTGCGACAGAGAAGATTTTGACAGCGAAACTTAGGTTTGGCAAGGGCAAAACAAAGCAGACTAGCGAATAAACCTGATTTCAAAATGCTAATGAATTGAAAAATGCATGTAATCCCTCCTCCTTTTAGGGATTGAAAATTGGAAAACGACCTTAGCCATCGAAGGTAAGGATGAAGATTCTTCGAGGGTTCGTGCCGAATGTGGTTTCATTGGATATGTGGCTAAAGTTACCTGAATCATATAGTTGTTCGAAGACCTGTTGAGGATTAACCGTGGTGTTGTAGTAGGGGAAGGTGCCTCCTTGTTCATAGGTGAAGAGGTATTTTACGTTGTATTGTTTGCATTCGTTGATTAATTCGGTGATGTTGAAGGTGGGTGTGTAAGTGTCTGTGGGGAGAAGTGGGTATTGGTAGGTTTGGATTTGGTTGTTTCCGTTTTTTGCGAGGTAGAATCGTATCATGTCTTGGCTGAAAAAGTTGAATGGGGCGAGAACCATAATTGATTCATTGTTTTGCATGTGACTCATGGCGTAAACTGTTGCTGGTTCAAGCTGGATTTGAATGTTGAACGTTGAGGTTATCGAGTAGGCATCGTTTATGCTGTAAGCCATCGAGCCTACAATCAAAATAACGAACAATCCAGCTGCAAGCTTCGCGGCTTTCTTTTTAACTTGAACTTTTTGCTTCCACGCGATATCAATTTTTTCGTAAAGAAACAGAATCAATACTGCGGCTGAAATTGCCAAAGTGGAGAATAGCGGCAACACGTAACGCCACTCTTTGTTTGCTATGAGCGAGAAAAAGATGAAGACAGATGCGAAACATAAGATAGTAAACTGGTCGCTTTTGTTGTGGCGCCAAACAAGAAAGCCCAAACCCGCTAACCCAAAGATGTAGATGAATATGGAGATTGGGTGGAAATTGTTGTAGGGCCAAACTACGTCTATGAAGTAGAATATGGGTGAGGGGTAACGGTCGCTGTAAACTGATTTTTCTGGGTTGCCAACTTGCAGAGCATAAATCCATTGACTGAATATTTTTGATGAGTACACTTGATAGGCAATGACAATCCAAGGAACAACGACCAGCACAGCTGCAACAATGGTAAGCATAAATCTTGAAAACGCCCGTTTAAGCTGACCCCGAGCCAAAAACACCAAGCTAACAACCATTATCACGCCCGCCACAACCGCTTGGTACTTAGTTAAAAACCCTAAACCCACCGCTAAACCAGCAAAAACTAAATGTTTGTCCTGCTTGTTTTGGAGCCAACGGAAAAATGAATAAAAGCGCAACCATGACAAAGAACAAAAGCATAGTTTCCAGTAGCGCTTGGCGGCTGAGCCAAAAATACCCAGGCATAATTCCCAATAAAATGCTTGCGAGCAAAGCGGTCTTTCCGTTATACATTCTGTAGGCGAGTTCGAAGACTGTACCAAGTGAGAGAATTGAGAAAACAGCTGAAACTAAACGTGCTGAAAACAGACTTGTTCCGAATGCTTGGAAGAATATGGCTGTTGCTGCGTCATAGAGTGGGGGGTAGAAGGCGTTGGAAACATAGTTGCCGTAGTGTCCTGCGCTTAGGGTTAATGCACCGTTGAGGTGGACTACTTCGTCCCATTGCATGGGCATGTTGGTCAAGTTCAACAAGCAAAACCACAAGGTATACCAATGCAAAAATAAGAAAGGATATTCGCCACTTGTTTAAGGCTGCCTTTAATTTGTCCCAACGTGGTGAACTTGACGGGTTAATCATGTTCTCAGCTGTTTAAAACCAGTTTCTCACTATTGTATGTAGGGGATATAAAACCTTCCAGCCCTCACCCAAACGCGGAACTAAAGCCGCTTAGAAATGCTAAAATTACCCGCACACTTCTTGTCTTGTATGCCTTATAACGAACTTAGAAAAGATTACCTGCTTGACCGCTGGGTTGTAATAGCCACCGAACGCAGCCGCCGCCCAATCGATCTTAGCAAACCCAGACCTGAAGCAGCCAAAACAGCGACGTGTGTTATGTGCGTGGGCAACGAAAATATGACGCCGCCCGCTGTCATGCTCTATCAAAAAGAAAACGGAGAAATAAAACGCAGCCAAGACCCCTTAACTGGGGAACGCACAAAAAAATGGCTCATCCGTGATATCCCTAACCTTTACCCAGCCTTCAGTCCACCCAAACAACCCGAAGACATAAAAAAAATTGTCAATGGGGAGTTCCTATGGGAGGCAATTGGACATCATGAAGTCATTGTTGAATCGCCCAATCATGATGAAGATCCAGCGAACGCTGAATTGTCTCAGTTGGAACTGGTAATTAAAGCATATATTGACAGGTTAAAGGAGTTAAGCGCGAAACCATATGTTAGGTATGTTTCGATTTTTCGGAATTACGGCTTGGAAGCTGGAGCGTCACTTTCTCACGCACATAGCCAAATAATCGCCACCCCCATGATTCCCACTACCATTCGAGAAGAACAAAAAGCCAGCAATTCCTTCTACGAGGACCATGGTAAATGCGTATTTTGCGACATTATCGAGAAGGAAATGAATGGTCCAAGGATAGTTTCTGAAGATGGGGATTTTGTGGTTTTGGCGCCTTATGCGAGCATTAACCCGATGGAGTTCTGGATACTTCCCAAAAAACATGCCCCAAACATCCTAAACTTGACAGTACACGAAATCACCGCTTTCTCAAGAACCCTTAAATCAAGCCTCAAAGCCCTAAAAGACCTTGTAAACGACCCACCCTACAACTACGGGTTCCACCTATCCCTAAATCCAGAAAATCATGACAGCTACCACTGGCACCTAGAAGTCTACCCAAAACTGGCAACATGGGCAGGCTTCGAAAGAAGCACAGGCTGCTACATCAACACAGTGACCCCAGAAACCGCAGCAGAAACCCTAAGAAAAGCAATAAAGCCCTAAATTCCCAAAATTTCTTTAGAGTTTTTCGGTTTTACCTGCAAAATATCTTCTATGTAAGCTCGCAGTGGTTCAGCTACGCTCCACGCTTGTGATATGCAGCCTCTTGGCGCGTTTGGGGGGTCGCAATCATATATTTCGCTTATTGTTCCTAAGCCATCTTGATGGATTCCAACGGTGAACAGAGGCAAAATGAGGTTTTCGAGCATTTGTTCACGTCCTTTGACAGAGTAATCGTTAACTTTCAAGTACGCTGTGACATATGGTCCCAGTAGCCAAGGCCAAATTGTGCCATTATGGTAAGCCATGTCCCTGCTTCTGCTGTCACCCATGCATTTGCCGACAAATTTTGGGTCACCAAACGATAGCGTCCTCAATCCGAATGGTGTTACAAGCTCTCGATTCACTGTTTCAACAACCTTTAGGTTTCTTTCACCGTCAAGCATGGTGTAGTCTAGCGATACAGCGAATATTTGGTTGGGACGGATAGAAGGGTCTGGAGCCTTGTCGTCGACAACGTCGAAGAGGCAGCCATTTTGGGGGTTCCAGAATTTTTCGCTAAAGCTGATGCGGGTCTGGTTTGCCATAGCACCGTATTTTTCAGCTAAAGTGGATGCCTCGAATTTATTCGCAAACATCTCCATGGTTCGCAGGGTATTGTACCATAACGCTTGGATTTCCACGGCTTTTCCCGTTCGGGGTGTAATCACATCATTTCCTACGGATGCATCCATCCATGTGAGCCTTGGACCATGAGTAAGTAAGCCGTCGTTGTCTACGCGAATGCCGAACAAGGTGCCCCTTTGATGGTTCTCAACTATGTCCTGCAGTCTTTCCCAGAGTTCATCTTTGACGAACCCGAAGTCGCCAGTGTATTTGACATATTGCAGTACAGCGTTAACATACCATAAGGTGGCGTCGACCGTGTTGTAAACGGGAATGCCTGACTTGTCCGCGATAAAATTAGGAATCAACCCGCTCTTGCAATATTGAATGAAAGTTCGCAAGATATCCTTGGCGTCGCTGTATTTGCCAGTGACCAGCATGAGCCCCGGTAACGAAATGAAGGTGTCTCTGCCCCATGGCTCAAACCAGTGGTACCCTGCGATGACTGCTTTTGTTTCAGCTGCGTTTTCTACTATGAAGGAGTCAGCGGCGAGCAAAATCCAGTTTAGCCAATCGGTGATAGGTACCTGTGAATGGTCTCGATGAAAAATAGAAAGCAACTCTGATTTTTGGTTTAGTTCTTGGGTATAGAGTTCTTTTATGGTTGTTATTGAGTTTCCGATGGAATCCAAAGTTTCTTGTGCTTGTTGGCTTAAATGGCTCACAGCACAGGTAACTGCAAACTCTTTCTCCGCATTACAAGGCACCTGCACCTCAAAATAGCCTGGTTGAAAACAGTCGTCAACGTCGGCTTCCCCACGCTCCAATTCGTCACGATAGTGTATGTGGTTTATCCAGTTTATTTTTTCTTTGAATTCGCCCTCCGTTGTGCGGCAAACGATTGCAGCTTGTGGGTTCAAAAAAGTTGCTTGCGTCTGTGTACTGGTGCTTTTTAGGGTAAAATTCAACTGGGCTCTTAGGTGGTAAACTACGGTGTGAAAGTATCTGCATGTTAAAAGCGGGTAAAGTCTTACTTTTATATCCGAATTGTTCTTGTTTATGATTTTGTAGATTGCGGCAACGGCGTTCCTGTTTTTTGGCATAAAAATGGTTTTTTTGACCTGCACATTGCCTAAATCGTAACTGTATGTGGGAAACGGGGCAATAGAAAACTGGTTTATCAGCTTGTATCCTTCAGGATAAATTACGTCATGAAACTCAGTAGAACCTAACCTGAAAACATCATTTCCAACCAACACATCCTCGTCAAGTTTTGAGAGGCAAACGGTTCGGTTTCCAGGAGGATCCAACGCCGCTACAAACAACCCATGATACTTCCGAGTATTGATTCCCAGCACTGTTGAGGAAGCATAACTGCCTAAGCCATTGGTTACCAGCCACTCCTTCTCGATTAGTTCGCCAAACTTGGAAAATGTCTCTTTTGGAAAAGTTATGGCAGGTAAATTCATTTTATGGCATCAACTTTGCTATGTTCTTATCGCGTGGAACACAGAAATAGTTTGCGACAGGCACACATTTGGTGCGGAACATTAGCAAGTGTGGTTTGGTTAGTTTGTACTCAGTGAGGGTTTCAGCGTACCCCATACCCTTGGCGAAAACAAGTTCGGCTGCGTCGTAGACTTTTAGGAAATCTGAGGAGGCTTCTTTTTTCTGTAGGCCGACTGCGTCGCATCCTGTGGTTATAATTTCGTCGGCAAGTTTATCCATATTGGAAACCTCCACATCCTCCATCGTGGCGTCATTAATAACTGGTCCACCTTTAACGACGTAAGTAACTTTTAGTCCCATGTTCTTGAGCTGCTCAACTAGGAGTGTGTCAAAGACGATTTCGCCTGCATTGTCAGCCAAATACAATACACTCTGTGCCTTCTTTGCCAACACATAAGCCTTATCAAGATCATCAATAGCCAAATCTTTCGCAGCTTCCCTTATGCAGCCTGCCAAATTATTCAAAGAGAACTTGTGCCCGGGAATATCAAACTCCATAATGTTCCCCACAATCGCGCATAAGCAAGCTTTCTTGAACCGCTCCTGCTGATTGATGCCCGATTCAACATATTTTTTTACGTGAGGACGCATTTTGAGCGCTTTTTCGTTGGCGAGTTTCTTGTTATATTTGTAAGGGTCATTGTTGCTTGTTAATTGCCGTATTATCCGGTCCCTTTTTGTACCAATATCCGCTGCCACCGAGGTGGGTTTGAATTCGCGATTTAGTAGTTTAGTGATTTCTGCTAGGCACCTAAAACGTAATGCGGGGTTCGTTGTGGCTTGGTAGGTTTGTATTTGTGCCCTCGAAAGCAGGCACGATTCACATTCAGGTTCAACCTTCAAAGGTTTTCACGTGCTTATTTTTTTGTTGCGTCGGCAAATGCACGTAGCACACTATATGGGTCTTTCGCTTTTACAATGCCGCTTGCAACAAGAACTCCATTCGTTCCAAGTTTGAGCGCTATGGAAACATCTTCGGCTTGGCTTATACCTGCACCACAAAGAATAGTCATTTGAGGATCAACTTTGTGGACGAGTTTCACAGTGTCGGTAACAATTTCGGGTTTAGCTTTAGAAACTGAAATGCCCGTTCCAATTAATTCTGGCGGTTCAACTGATGTAATAGTTGGTCGCATCGCGGCTACTGCAGCACTTACAGAGGGATTGTTGGCGCAAACACATGAAACAAGACCTCGTGCCTTTGTTAACGAAATTATGGCGTCAATTTCTGAGAGCCTAAGTTGTCTCTCAGAGTGGTTAATTAGAGTTCCAACTGCACCTGCTTCTTCAACAGATTCCGCTAGAATATGCCCGGTGCAATTACCTGGTTTAATTGAGTCAATGTGCTGAGCGAAGACAGGAATCTCGACCGCTTCCACAACTTTGGATAAATCAGCGAATTGTGGCACCACAATTATGTTGGCGCCTGTTTCTTTCGATGCTTTTTCTGCTTGTTTGGCGAGTTCAACAGCTCTTTTTCCTGTGGATTCAATGTAGGTCTTAAAATTTACAATAATCAGTGGTATTTGTAGGTTCAATTGAGTGCCCTCGCATTATTCGTAGCACCAGTTTCATTAATAATTGTTTCTAAAGGTTTTCGTTATACTTGTTGGTTCAAATTCTTATAGGAAAACAACAAAAAATAATTGGGTATCCCTTGGATTGATTTTAACACCTTTCAGAGTGAAGAACTCACCGCACCTGAAAGGTATATACCAAATAATCGGAGCAGTATTGTTTAATTCAGGGAATGATCGATATTATTTTGGAAAGTACCCACTTTCTAATAATACTTTTAAAGCTCGGACACTAAATATAAGTTGGCATATACCCAAAAGGTATCTTGCCAATTTTAAAAAGAAAGGATATGAAAAAAATTGAAAATGCAAAAAAATACAATAGCCACTTTGATTGCGTTATTTCTTACAATAACTATTGCTATTCCAATCCTTGCTCTGCCAATCGCCGAAGCCCAAACTGTGCAGAATTACCCCCAATTCGTTTACGTTGCTGCTGCCCCTAATCCTGTTGGTGTAGGTCAGCCAGTAATTATCGTCGTATGGCCCGCTGAGATGCCGCCAAACACGCCGACTGACTATCTTCTTGGTTCCGTCGGCAATAGAAATGCATGGACTGGTTGGATAATTGAGATCACAGACCCCGATGGAAACACCAAAACAATTCCGTTGCCACCAAGCGACCCCGTTGGAGGAGGCTACTATTCATATACACCCGACATAGCAGGAAACTATTCAGTTCAGGCTCAATTGCCGGCGCAGTGGAAGAACACCACTAGCTATAACCGATTGTATCGTGCCGCCGAAAGCGACATAGCCACATTCACTGTAACCAATGATCTTCTATCACAAATTCCAGATGCTCCATTACCAACCGAATACTGGACACGCCCGATTAACTCCTATGACCGATCCTGGTTTAATATTGCAGGTAACTGGATTACCGGAGAAAGGTATCTTCCATACGTCACTACTCCAAATAGTGCTCACATTATGTGGACAGAGCCGTACTTTTTCGGAGGCATTGCAGGCGGAGAATATGAGGCCATAAGCTACCACACTGGAAGCGCATACGAGGGTAAATTCGGTGGTGCAACAATTATTTCGGGCAGACTCTTCTACAACCTAAACCTCGGCAGTTCAACCACTACCACTAAAGCAAACATCGTTGCCAGAGACTTGCGTACTGGAGATTTGATTTGGCAAGTAAACCAAAGTGCCGTCGGCGCGTCAACGATATATGAGTATGAATCGCCAAACCAGCATGGGCTTCACCCATATCTTTGGACCTCCGGAACATCAGCCTTAACCTTAAGCCCGGGAGCAGCAGTTCCCACCAATACTATCGTAGATCCATTCTCAGGCACAGAGCTATTTAGATATGAAAACGTACCGTCCGGCACAGTCGCTGTTGGACCAACTGGTGAACGATTAGTCTATGTTTTCGGTGGGCCCTCTTCAAGCCGCACTTGGTTATCTTTGTGGAACGCCTCTGCACCCCTTGAATTGACAGGGTTATCAACGTCAGGGATTGCACAGTTCCTAATAGACCACGTTGAAACTACCAGTTACTGGCAATACAGACCCGTAGGAAAGACAATTAACGGAACCAACGGATACACATGGAATGTTACATTACCAGCAGGCTTAGGAACAAGCTACCAAGTGTACGCATTTGACGACATGATGATTAGCGGTACAGGCTTTGCACAGTTCGGGACAAGCCAATTCGATGAGAAATTTACAGTGTGGGCTATAAGCCTCAAACAGGCAAACCGAGGTACATTGCTGTGGAAGATAGATCCTAAACCTCCAGCGGCAAACGTAACCCTACAGTGGAGTGCTGCAAGTGTAGAAGACGGCGTTTTAGTGCTTAGAGCAAAGGAGACAAGACAGTTCATCGCCTATGACATAAACACTGGAGCGAAACTTTGGACAACTGATTCGCAACCTCAATGGATGATGTACAGCAGCGGAGCAATAATTCAAAACGGCATGCTCTACTCTGGTGGATACGGCGGACAGATATTTGCTTACGATATTACTACCGGTGACCTTGTTTGGCAATCGGACACTGACGCAGAGGGACTTGAAAGCGCCTATGAAATGACGCCGTTGAGCATCCAGGTCTTAGACGGAAAAGTCTACGCACGCTCTCAGGAGCACTCTCATACCCATCCGCTCTACAGAACTTGGAAGATCTACTGCTTTAACGCTACAACGGGAGATCGCATCTGGGATCTACACGGACTTTGGGAGAACTTTGCCTTCTCAGACGGCTATGCTGTAAGCCTCAATGAGGATGATCAGCTAGTCTACTGTATCGGTAAAGGACCTAGCGCAACCACAGTCGATGCATCACCGAAGATTTCAATGTTTGGCAGCAGCGTACTGATCGAAGGCTCCGTGACTGATATTGCTGCAGGCACTACCAGCGACCGCGTCGCTCCTCGTTTTCCAAACGGTGTTCCCGCTGTCTCTGACGATAGCATGACTGCTTGGATGGAGTACGTATACATGCAGATGCCCAAGCCCACTAATACTTTGGGCGTTGGTGTAGTCGTGAACGTGATCGATCCTAACGGCAACTTCTATGAGGTCGGCAGAACAACTAGTGATTCAGATGGATTCTACAAGATGACCTTCAAACCTGAAGTTCCAGGCGAATACACTGTTATTGCTTCATTTGCAGGCTCTAACTCTTATTGGCCCTCTACTGCGAAGACTGCCATAAACGTGGAAGAAACACAAACACCAGCACCGACCGCTATTCCTCAAGCAAACCTAGTGACTATTGGTGATCTGGCACTTTATATTGCTGCAGCAGCAATCGCCATTATCATTGCAGTCGTAATAGCAACTGTTCTCTTACTGCGAAAACGACCATAAAAAACTGACAAAACTAAAAATAATTTCCCTTTTTATTTTTTTAAAAAGCAAGAACATAAGAACAACTTCCATACTTGTTTATTGAAGCAGCGAATACCCGTTAAACTTCCTGATTTACCCCAACCAGTTAACCACCAAATGCAGACACGGGCGACCAACTTTTACAGTTCATGTTTTCCTATATGGTATTGCCATGGAGATGAAGATCATTTTTCTAACGAAGATCTCATTTGACTCCAGAAAATAAAGATGAGTAAACTATGGAATTTTTATGGCAACAGTTTTTATTTGCTTGTAGCTTTTTTTGCTGCTTCTTTAGTTAAGATGCCGATTAGTTGTCCATTCTTAACCATGATTGCTCGTTTGAAACCCCTTTCACCCATAGTTTTCATGGCGTTAATCATCGATTGGTTTCCTTCAAGTATGATTAGTGGGGTGTAGTTGGTGTCTTCTGCAAGTGTCTTTAGCGGATCTTTTCGTGCATCAACGACCTCTCTTAGCAATTCCCGTTCATTGATAACACCGATAGGTTTGTGCTGTTCAGTAATTAAAACTGAATTCACGTTATTCTGCAGCATTTTGCTAACAGTTTTAGCTACTGTGTCTGTGGTAGCAATTTCGAGTGTTGGAAGTTTCGTGCCAGCTTGACTGCTGATTTCAGTTATGTCAATACCGCGTTTCCAGATGTCATCAAGCATTTCGCCTACTCTTTCAATTTGACTGGGGTCACTGGAATAAAAGGTGTCAGAAAAGTAGAATGCGGATTCTGTCCCAAAATCGCTCAGCGGCGGCATTTTGAACATGAAGAGGTGCTTGTTGTCAACAAGCATCATAGTCAGGTAGCTAATGGGTACGTGTTTAACTTCATAGTCTTTTGCCAGTTTCTGTGCGGGTTCAAGGTTATCCAAATCGATCGATGCCATTATGCGTGTGTTTAAGCCTTTTCTGAAATATTTCACTATGGGATCGTTTTCAGCAAGTCGGTTGATGCTCTGTGAGGAAGTAATGATTATAACATCTTTTTTGGCAGAATCCAAAATCTTTGTTACCTTTTTCCATGCTTCCTCGACGCTTTTTATAACAAGTGTTTCGCCGATTGGAATTCCGCTCTTTAACTCTTCTATGCGTCTGGAAGCGGCTACTCCGCTCTGCCACATCTGCGTAAAAAACGCTTTCAGAACAGAGATAAACATTTTGTCATTTATCCATAAACCTTCATCTTCAAGGTTCAAAACAGATACTTCGTTTCCGAAAGGTGCGTATAGGATGGCTTCCTCTTCGTCTTTGATTAGGAAGCGTGGGAAAAACTTGGAGCTCATTACGACGTGGCGAAGCCCAATGTTTAGTTTATCTTCAGCAATATTGCGGTCAATTCTTTCGACAACCTTGAGGTTTTCTGGAGTTATCTCTGTTATTATTTGGGATTGAACATTGCGTTCTTGGGAAGGCGCAACGGCAGCATCAAAGATCCCTGCAATATCCTCTTGCATCAAACCCAAAGCGGTTGTTAGAACGATTACTTCAGATTTGGATTCCTCAATCATATTGATCATTTTGGAGTGGATTTTCTTCTTCCCTGTAATTATAGAGAATTTAGCCACGGGGTATTCAGATTCTGGCGCGCTAATAGATTCCCATGCAGTTAAAAGACTGGTCTTTTGGTCGTTAAGGTTGACAACTTCATTCTTTTTGGCATTTATAAAATTGTCAACTAAAGCTGCAAAAGGAACAATTGTGAACCTAGTAGGTCTCTCCAATGTTGCTTCGATGAATCCCTTTTCCTGCAGTTTTTTAAATGTGCGGTAAGCCTGAACTCGTTCCATCTTGAGGCGTTTAGCAACGAAGCTAGTTGATTGGACACCACTTTTAGCAAGGAACATGTAAACTTGAATTTCTCTTTTAGATAAACCTAAAAGCTGCAAGAATTTCGTTACATCTTTTTCACTCATCAAGTTACCGCCCTATAAAACCGTGTTTATACTAGTACGGATTATTGTGGGTATTTATAAATTGTATCTTTTTAGACACTACAAAACACAATAATTTACTTCTAAATTATCTTTGTCTGAAATGTTCCCTTCTCGCTTTTGACTCTTTGCGCAGGTTTCCAAGACTTCCTGACACAACTCGGGTAGTCATCGTTCGTATCCAGCAACCGTTTTAGGAAAACCATGGTTTTATCATCAGTTAAGTATCCGCTTCCGAAGTCACCATATTTCACTTTTAGCTTTGCTATCTCACTATCGCGCTCCACCTTAGCAATTATGGATGCTGCCGAAACAATAGGGTATGTTCGGTCGGCTTTGTGTTCCGATACAATTCTTAGTTTTGAACCTAAGTAATTCATTAATATGGTTTTCAAACCGTTGTTCTAGCACGTCTGCGGCATCAACATAGGCCTCATCGGGTCGGAGGATTTCAATTATTTTCGCCATGGTTTGCGCTTCAAGGCGGTTTAGTTTATGGAGTGTTCTGCTGCTGCGTACCACCTTGTCTATTTGAGCTGGCGGAACCTTTATGATGTGGTGTTTTTGGGTTAACTTTATGATTTCTGGGTAAAGCGTTTCCCTTTTTTTGGCGGTTAGAAGCTTTGAGTCTTTCACGCCCAAATCGATGAGCAACTTGCATATTCTCAGTTTTAACTAAGATACCAGCAACAACTAATGGACCTATAACACATCCGCGCCCAGCTTCATCAACACCGGCAATCAGCATCTCAGGGTTCCTTCCTAACATTGAATGGGTCAGGGTATCTAGACTATAATGCTTTTCCAAAAACCCACCATTCAGAAGGAAGCAAAGACTTCAGAAGAAACTACCTTATTTTAGACCCATTTATTTACGTTGAGCCACTATCATTGCATGTGCTTTATCGTAGGGTTCTAGATCCACGATTTCTTTCACATCAAATCCTCTGTTTCTCAAAATGTTGGCTTCCTGCCGATAAACCGCATTGGGATCCATGGTCACATCGATACTTTGCGATTTGCATGCCAGCATAACCCAGCCTTGCGGTTTGAGGAAAACATCTGCGTTGTCCGCCAGCAACTTGGCTTGTTCGGGTTGAGCTACGTCGCAGTAGATAGTCTCAACTTTGCCTGAGATAAACATGGCATACCGCTCTGGCAATCGTGCATCTTCTAACATGGGTGAAATGTTGGTCCTGTAAGCTGCAACATTATTAACTAAATCACGAAGGGACCGCTGCGCAAACTCTACGCAGTAAACGTGTCCGCTATCGCCTACTATGTCTGAGACGTGGCTGGGTGTGGTCCCTGAAGCAGCCCCCAAATAAAGCACTTTAAAACCCGGTTCAATTGGCACATTTTGTAATCCTTTAATAATTGCTCCGGCAAGCTTACTTCGGAAAGCGTCCCAAACTCGATATTCAATGTATTTGAATTTGAAAAGCCGTTCCCCATAAACCCTTAAACCAGGAGTTAGGTTTTTTGTGGCGAGACGTTGTGCGCCGTCTTCAAGCATTACTTGGTAGATTTCTTTGAATTTTGGGTGTGGTTTAACTTTGAGGTGCACGTCGTTCTGGTCCCCGATTTGGTCCGCCGCCTCCGCTGCGTCGATCGCCTCTGTCTCGTCCGCCACCGTAACTGAAGTTGCGACCTCCTCCACCGCCACCGTGTCGTGGTGGTCTTGGACCTCGATCACCGCCGCCGAAGTTCTTTCCGCCACCTCTGAATCCTCCTTGATCGCGTCTTGGAGGTCGCTGTTCTCGGCGTTCGAATGAACCTTCGGGTCTGGGTTTAGGTTCTTTTGGTGCTGGTGGCTCTTTGTATTTTATCTGGATTTCTTCTATGCGTTTGTTAATGTCAGCTTTTAATTTATCTCCGATGTAGTGTCCTGCTCCGAACGCGTCTGCTCTGGCTGCTATTGCGAGTTTGCCAGCGATGACTCTTGCGATTTTTCCTCTTTGCCACCTTTTAGCGTCATGAAGCAGGGTGTGTTGGAAGATTAGACCGTGTTTTGGCGGTCGGGCTCCTGTTTTTAGTGAGCGAAAGAGCGCTTTTTCTGCACCTATAACTTGTATGGTACTTGCTGGTCTCATAGCCAAGTTTTGCAAGCTACCTGCCATAGCAATTAAACGTGCACCCAAAAGAGCACCTGCAACCACGCGTACGTTAGGCGCAAGTTCTTCCATCGTTTGGTCAACGTAATCTTCCATGTTCTTGCGCAACAAATAGAAACCTAAAACATCCTTAGCTAAAGCTTGCACCATCTCTAAGTCAGCTTCTGCTATGTCTGCGCCCATAGATGATTCAGCTGCTTTTGACACAAGTTGGGTCCGCTCTTTTGGAATGTTCTCTTTTTCCAGATTCTCAACAGTAAAGTTTTCCCTATCGCCCAAGTTTACAACAAGGCGTGAGTATGTTTCATGTTTCTCGATTAAGCGATCAAGCTCAGGGAAGTAGACACCATACCATTCTCTGAGTCTACCCATGAACAGGTTTACGGTTTGGTCTAAACTATCAAGTGTTTGAATACTTTGAGCGACAATTAAATCTCGTTTTCCTGTGGCACCTTTAATTCTTAACTTTGCGAGTTCCAAACTGACGCTTCGGGTCCATACGCTCAGTTCTTGTTCATCTTTGGCAAAACCTGCTTCAATTGCTATTTCACCCATGCGTGAATGCAAAACTGCGGTTACCGCTGGCTTAGCAACCTCCACTGCAACTTTCATCTTCTTTTGGGCTTCCTCTGCCAACTTTGCGGATTCAAAAGCAAACGTGTCATAACCCACGCTTGCAAGAAGTGAGATTAGAGATGAGACTTGGTCGGATAATTTTCCAGACTCTGTTTTAAGCAGACTTTTTGCTGCCGCCTGGGCATTTTTTGGAAACAGAGCTTTTTCTACCAAGCCGTTGTTTTCGTCGAAGGCTGCTACGCCGAAGGGAAATTGAACTATGAATATCTTCATATTATTTAGCCCCAATAAACTATGTATTGTCATTGCATTGTCTTAATAAATAGTTTCGTTGCCGTACATCTGAAAGAAAAGCATTTCTCATGTTATGAGCTTCTAAGAACCCCCCAAAAAAGAAACGACTCTGATTTTAAACAATATTAGCCTGTCATTTTCAAGTTGCTTTGGTAATATTTTTCAAAAAAGTTAATACGAACAGCCCATAAATTAGTTGAAAACAAGGAAGGAAACCCAAATACCTGCCCACAAATCCACCCCAAAAACATCTGCACCAAAGAAGACAACAGATAAATCAATCACAATTGGGCTCATCCAAACATCGGTTTCAGAAAACATCGCAGAAAACATGAAAAAAACCGCTGAAAAAATCGAAGCATGCAGCAGAAAAGGGCGCACAAATCATCTGCCTCCAAGAACTCTACCGAACAACCTATTTTCCACAAGAAGAAAAGAAGGATTTTTCGGATTTAGCTGAATCGATTCCTGGAGAATCCACAAACCTATTTTCAAAGTTGGCAAAAAAACATAAGATAATTGTCATTGCCCCATTGTTTGAGAAAGCCAAGAACGGCAAATTCTACAATACAGCCGTTGTAATCGGTTCAAACGGCGAAATATTGGGCTCTTACCGTAAAGCCCACATACCATACGACCCCTACTTCTATGAGAAAGACTATTTTGCGGCTGGAGACTCTGATTATAAAGTTTTTGAGACACCATTTGCCCGTATTGGTGTTCTGATATGTTATGACCAATGGTTCCCTGAACCTGCACGAATCAACGCATTAAAAGGAGCAGAAATCATTTTTTACCCCACCGCCATCGGCTACGTCAAAGGTTACACTTCAGAAGATGGCGACTGGCAGGACGCTTGGAAAACTGTTCAACGTGCCAACGCAATCGCCAACGGAATCCACGTTGCCGCAGTTAACCGTGTCGGCGAAGAGGGGCAACTTGAGTTTTGGGGAGGCTCATTTGTTTGTGATTCTTTCGGCAAAGTTCTCAACGAAGCCAGCACCACAAAAGAAGAAGTCGTGGTTACTCAAGTGGACCTGAGCAAGAACAAGAAAATTCAGGAAGGCTGGGGCTTTTTCCGTAACCGACGCCCAGACACATACAAGCAGCTGACCAAAGACAACAAGAAGGGTGATGAAGATGAGTAGTTCCGAGCGGACCTGCCGTGAACAGGGTTTTTGTATGCCCGCAGAATGGGAAAAACACGATGCCATCTGGCTCGCGTGGCCCTATGACCCAACTACTTTTCCCGACAGGGTTGAACGTGTAGAATCTACCTACGTTCAAATTGTTAAGGAGATTCATGAAGGCGAAGAAGTAAACCTCTTTGTCATTGATGAACCCACCAAACAGAAAGCAACAAAGATGTTTAAAAAGGCAAACATAGACCTTGACAGAATCCACTTTTACGTTTCCGATTACGCCGATGTATGGTTTAGGGATTACGGACCAGTATTTGTCAAAAACCAAAACCACGAACTCGCGATGATTCACTGGGACTTTAACTCGTGGGGAGAAAAATATGAAACGCTGCTAAAGGATAAGCAAATCCCCGACGTCATCAACCAAAAAATGTCCATGCGATGTTTTAAACCAGGGATAGTTTTGGAAGGCGGCTCGATAGATGTTAACGGCAAAGGAACGCTGTTGACCACAGAGCAGTGCCTGTTGAATAAGAACCGAAATCCGCATCTTGACAAGAAAGAAATTGAAGAATTCCTCAGCGAATACTTAGGCACAAACAATTTTATTTGGCTCAAATGTGGCATTTTAGGCGACGACACCGACGGGCACATCGACGACTTAGCCCGTTTCGTGAACCCAACCACCATCGTATGCGCTTATCAAGAAGACCAAAACGACGTCGACTACGACGCGCTAAAAGAAAACTATGACATCCTTTGCCAATCTGTTGACCAAGACGGCAAGAAACTGAAAATTGTAAAGTTGCCCATGCCCAGAGTAATCAGTGACGAAGATGTACGGTTACCTGCAAGCTACACAAACTTTTACATCGGCAACCAAAAAGTGCTGACACCTGTCTTTGACCACAAAAACGATACAAAGGCACTGGATATTCTGCAGGAACTATTTCCATCCCGGAAAGTTGTGGGAATTCCCTGCGTGGATCTGGTTTATGGGTTTGGCACGATTCATTGCATTAGTCAACAGCAACCTTGCAGTGTTTGAGTATTGAACACTATTATGCAGTACCTCTTTTTTTTAGTTAAGTTTAAACTCTCCAGTGGAATAATAGGTAGAGCGCCACAAAATTTGGGGATAGGAGAGATGAAGCTATGGTTAATCAGCCTCCGCATCGTGCTCGCGGCGTAAAAGTGCTCAAAGCCGTTTCTTCACCGCTTAGGCTGCAAATCCTAAACTTACTTTTCGATAGCAGCGCCCTCTCCTACACCGAACTCATGAACCAACTGAAAATGAACCCAAGTCGAGATGCAGGCAGATTTGCCTACCACCTAAAATTTCTGTTAAAAGCAGATCTTGTTGAGGCAGATGTGGAAGCTAAGAAATATTTCTTAACTGACCTTGGCAAAATGGTGTTAGACGTGGCTGACCGAGTGGAGAAGAAGGCAGTTAAGCCGCGGGGTATGGTTGTTCGGACATCCCATTTAACACTTGAAGAGTTTGATGTCAACAAAATCGCGAATTCATTGATTAAAGAAGGGAAGGTTCCAGCAGAATTGGCGCAGAAAGCGGCAAAAGAAACCGAGAAGCGCCTCATAAAATCGAAAACAAAGTATCTTACGGCGTCATTAATCAGGGAAGTTGTAAATGGCATTTTGGTGGAAAAAGGCTATGAAGATTACCGCAACAAACTCACCCGAGTCGGCATGCCCATCCACGAAGTTACCGCCCTCATCGAATCAAAAGACGCCACCCAAGACGCTCAAACCACAATCAGCAAAGCAGGACAAACAGTCCTCAAAGAATACACGTTACTAAACATTTTTCCAAGGGACATCGCAGACGCACACCTTTCAGGAGCCATCCACATCGAAGGCTTAGGCACCTGGATACTAAAACCCAACGAAGTAATCCATGACCTACGATACTTCTTCCAACATGGCGTCAAACTCGACAATCCTCTCCAAGTTGCTATCGACGCACCAAACAACTTTAAATCTGCATTATTCACAGCCTTCAACGTTTTGTTACATACCAGCAAAGAAACCAATCGCACTCAAACTTTCAACTACTTCAACGTATTCCTTGCACCTTACGTGCGAGGCAACGAAGTTGCAAAAATTAAAGAAAACATACGTTTGTTCATACGAAACCTCAACCAACATGCAGAAGCTACGCTGGGGCTTGATCTTTCGATTCCCAAATTAACCGCAGAAAAAGAAGCCATCTGTCCAGAGGGCAAACCAAACGGTAAGTACGGTGACTTCAATCAAGAAAGCCAGCTCATTGCCTCACTTATCATCGATGTTTTCGCAGAAGAAAGCACAAGCAAGCCATTGCTTAGTCCAAAACTTGTAATAAAAATTAACAACGCAACATTAACTGATGAAAACTCAAAAACCATCCTCCTCAAAGCTCATCAGTTAGCTGCAAGAAGCGGAATTCCGTACTTTGCGAACATGACAAAGAAAGAAAACGAAAACATTGCTTTATCTTCTTCAGGTGTAAAATTCTCGACTGATTTAACGGGAGACTGGGAAACCGATACGTTACGCACGGGTTCTTTGGGCTGCGTTACAATTAATTTTCCCCGAATTGGGCTAGAATGCGAGAAGGATAAAAACAAATTCAACGATTTAATGCACGAACGCTTCGAACTCGCAGCCCGAGCGTTAAGCATAAAGAACAATGCGCTCAAACAATTTGGAAAAAATTCCTTGCCATTTCTACTTCAAAAAGCTGACCGCGATACCTACTTCCGACTCGAAAACTGCTCACGCATAATAAACATCGCAGGTTTCCAAGAAGCCATCGAAGCCTTCACAGGAAAAAGCATTAATTCGGAAGAAAGCCGCAAATTCGCCGAAGAAACAATCGTGAACCTTCTAGCTTTTAAGCAGAAAATCGGGAGGAAATACGGTAAACGCCTCTACCCAGTCATCCTCGGCAGTTACGAAGCGTCTGAGAGGCTAGCTCAGCTGGACATTGAGAGATATGGTGTTGCTAAAGTGAAGTTTTCAGGTACAAGAGAAAAACCGTATTATTCAACGGCTATACGATTCCAAGTGAAAGCCGCGGAGCTTCTTAGTGTACAAACGGAGATGCTTGAAACCGTCAAAAGATGGAAGGGATTGAATGCTGGCGGAAACCTAAGCATCATCGAACTCGAAGATACCCAATACACCCCTGAAACCTTGATGAATTTAACAATGCGTCTAATTGAGAATCCATCTATTGAATTCTTCACATACAACCGTCTAGTATCCTTCTGCGATAACTGTAAGAAGAACTGGTTTGGAACTCTTCACAAATGCCCATCATGCGGCTCCATGAGCACACTGACAACGTTCGACCGTTTCACATCGACTTAGTCTATTTGACTGCACCCAATACGAGTGCGAGTAGCGCCATTCGCACGACGACGCCGTTCCAAACCTGTTGGAAATACTTTGCCTGTGGCATCGCGTCAACTTCCGGGGCAATCTCGTCCACACGGGGTAGCGGATGAAGAATGATCATGTCTTTTTTGGCGCCCTTGAGGGTGTTTAGGTCTATTTTGTAGGCTCCTTTAACTTTGGTATATTCTGTTGCGTCGGGGAAACGTTCTTTCTGGATTCTGGTGATGTAGAGAACATCAATTTGGGGGATTATAGTTTCAAGGTTGGCATCCTCGGTTACAGGAATTTTGCTCTTTATTGTTTGTAGAACGTCTTTTCGCATGCGCAAGCTCTCAGGAGAGACAAGGTACAATTCGACATCATAGAGTGCAAGTGCATAAGCCAGTGAATGAACCGTCCGCCCGTACCTTAAGTCACCAACAAACGCCACTTTCAAACCATCAACCTTGCTTTTCTCCTTACGCATCGTGTACAAGTCGATGAACGCTTGGGTCGGATGTTCCTGAGCACCTGTGCCCCCATTAATTATTGGAACTTTCGACAACTCCGCTGCCATTTTCGCAGAGCCTTCCAAACTGTGCCGAAGTGCAATTACATCTCCGTAGTTTTCTACGGTACGGATGGTATCTGCGAGATTTTCTCCTTTACGAACTGAAGCAAAATCTGGTTCTGCAAAACCAATGTATCCTCCGCCAAGTTTCAACATTGCAGTTTCGAAGCTTAATCTCGTTCGTGTGCTGGGTTCGAAGAATAAGGTGGCGAGGATTTTGCCTTTCAGAATATCTGAGCCTGTTTTAGCTAAAGGCTCCATTGTTTTGGTAATATCCAAAATATGGTTGATTTCCTGCTGGCTGAAGTCTTCGATTGATATGATGTCTCTGCCTTTAAACTCCAATGTGGTGGCACCCAAAACAAGAAAGCCCCCAACTGCTAAATAACACTTTGTATGACTTAGACTTGCTTTTTTTCTTACGCCTTGTTAGTGCTTATATGCTTTTGTTGTTGTACAACGGCTGCAACACATTTTTAATAATTAGACTATAGAAATAGTATTTTGAACCCAAGCAAGCAAATTTGAAGGTGTTCTTAAATGGAAAGTGGAATGCAAACTCTACTTGAACAAATTTCTAAACGAGAAACCCAAAAAGAGACTTTCAACTTACATACATATATGCCCAGAGTAAACGAAGTTCGGGCACCATGTCAATGGCTAAAGAATTGCTACGACGGAAAATGCCCAGCGTTTGTTAGGCAAAACGGAAATTTTTATTGCGCCAAAATCAAAACCCTAATCTAAAATTTTTCTTCTTTAATCCTTAAGAGCTGCTATAGCTTCTTTTACGATAGCAACCGATTTGGCAAATCTTTCCTTTGTTTTATCCGATAATTCGAGTTCGATTATTTTTTCAACCCCTTCTACACCCAAAACCACAGGCACCCCGATAGATAATCCAGATGCGCCATATTCCCCTTCAAGGCAAGTAGAAACGCTCATAACTCGGTTTCTCCCAGTCAAAATTGCATCAGCCATTAACGCAATCACAGTGCCTGGAGCGTAAACTGTGCTGCCTTTAAGCTGGATAACGTCTGCACCAGAAGTTACCGTTGAATGTACTATTCTGTCGATTTGCTCGCTTGTAAGTAGACTCGTTATAGGTATTCCTGAAACAGACGCGTACTCCACAAGAGGCACCATTGAATCTCCGTGTTCACCAATAACCAAAGCCCGTGTATCCTCCCGGGAAACATCCAATTCATTAGCAATGTAAGTTCTGAAACGCATAGTATCTAAGATGTTGCCCATGCCAAAGAGGCAACACCTTGGAAAACCTGTTTCTTTAGAAGCAATGTACGTCATTATATCAACTGGGTTTGTCACCATCATGATTTTACAAGTAGGCGCGTACTTAACGACCTGTTTGACTATGGATTTTATGATTTGAGAGTTGGTATTCATAAGATCAAAACGCGTCATGTCGGGTCTTCTGCCAAGTCCAGCAGTCACAATCACAAGTTCTGATCCTGCCATTTCTTTGAAGTCGCTGGTTCCACGGATTTCACCGTCAAACTCTATGGCAGGTGCAGCCTGCATCATGTCTAAGGCTTCGCCCTTCGCCACCTTCTCGTTAGTGTCGATTAATACAACATCACTTATTTTGTAACGTAAAATGTCAAAGGCGGCTGCACTTCCAACTTTGCCTGCACCAATTACAGTTATCATAAAAACAACCCAATAGAACAAAATTAAAACCTAGAATATAACTAAAGCGTTAAGTGAGTGCCAAGTGCTTTTGCGTCTTCATAAAGTCATTAAACCCCTTACATGTTCGGGACAATATCTATTTATAAAAAACCTCCATTACATGTTTATAGTGTGATACTTTATGAGCCAAAATCAAATGTTCTGTTACCAATGTGAACAAACAGCCAAAGGGCAAGGCTGCACAATTGCGGGTGTTTGCGGCAAAACGTCAGATGTTGCGAACCTTCAAGACCTGTTGGTTTACAAGCTACGTGAACTTAGTCAACTCGTAATCCAAGCTAGAAAAGTGGGCATTCAGGATGAAAAGACAAGCGTTTTCACCGCTGAAACTCTTTTCGTTACTTTGACAAATGTGAATTTTGATCCTGAAGCCATCGTTGCTTACATCAGAAAAGCCGCTGAGCTACATGATAAATTGCTTAAGCAACTGCAGGTTAAAGCTGACTATTTGCCTTTAGAAAATACCACCGAAGGCTTAATTGCACAAGGCAAACAGCGTGGAATAAACTCAGATTCTACCCTGGATCCTGATTTGCATTCGCTTCAGTGGCTTCTAACTTATGGACTCAAAGGCGTCGCTGCATACTCATACCATGCTTTCTTATTGGGTAAAAAGGACCAGAAAGTCTTCGATTTCATCCATGAAGGCTTAGTGGCTCCATTTAACAAATCTCTTGCCATAAACGATTTTGTGGGTTTAGTGTTAAAATGCGGCGAAATCAACATTCGAGCAATGGAGCTTTTAGATGCTGGCAATACTGAAACCTACGGCCACCCTGTCCCAACTAAGGTGCCCCTTGGACACAAAAAGGGTAAAGCCATACTTGTCTCAGGACACGACCTGATCGATTTAGAAAATATACTGAAGCAAACCCAAGGAACAGGTATCACCGTTTACACACATGGAGAAATGCTTCCCACCCACGGTTACCCAAAACTCAAAGCTTACTCCAACTTCTATGGACACTATGGCACTGCATGGCAAAACCAGCAAAAAGAATTCGCGCAATTCCCCGGCGCCATTTTAATGACAACCAATTGTATTCAACGCCCAATCGAAAGCTACAAAGCCAACATTTTCACAACCGGTCCCGTCGGTTATCCAGGTGTACCACACATTGAAGGCAAAGATTATTCACCAATAATAGAGAAAGCCCTATCATTGCCAGGTTTCGCTGAAGACGTTGAAGGCAAAACAGTTCTCGTCGGTTTCGGCAGAAACGCAGTCCTAAGCGTAGCGGGAAAAGTAATCGAATCAGTCAAAAGCGGACACATCAAACGCTTCATCCTCGTCGGAGGATGCGACGGAGCAAAACCCGGACGCAGCTACTACACAGAATTCGTAGAGAAAGCACCAAGCAACACCATCATCCTAACGCTGGCATGCGGAAAATTCCGCTTCTTCGACAAAGAACTAGGTACAATAGATGACATCCCACGTCTACTCGACATTGGACAATGCAACGACGCTTATTCAGCAGTCAAAATCGCACAAGCTTTAGCAGAAGCATTCCATGTGGAAGTAAACGATTTGCCACTGTCAATGGTGCTGTCGTGGTATGAACAGAAAGCTGTGGCTATATTGCTGTCTCTTCTGTACCTTGGAATAAAGGACATTCGCTTGGGACCAAGTTTACCTGCATTCATAACCCCAAATATCCTCAAAGTGCTCGTCGACAAATTCAACATAATGCCAATTAAAACCCCAGATGAAGACCTTAAAGCAATAATGAAATAAACTTCCAACGTCTTTTTCTCTTTTTTTCATTAATCAATTCGCTTTTTCGGCAAAAACGCTTTATCTAAGAAGTGCTGCCTAAACAAGAAAGGAGACAGCCCTTGCCTCAACATCTATTTAGCGACAAAGCTAAAGCGGTTTTTTTCACGATTTTGGCGGGTGCATTATGGGGTACTTCTTTTCCAATCATAAAAATCGGATTAAGAACCATCGATCCCTTCACATTTGTATTTTGGCGTTTCTTTGTCTCTTGTATTGTCTTGCTTATGGTTATGATGCTTCTCAAAAAACTAGAGTTTAAGATAGTAAACAAAAAACTCTTCATCTTTTTAGGCATCTCAAATGCTTTAGGCTACGTACTCCAATATATCGCCATGCCCTACACTACGGCGGCGAAGGCAGCGCTTTTTATAAATCTAAGCGCCATTTGGGTTGCACTCCTAAGTCCGAAACTACTCGGAGAAAAGTTTTCTCCCAAAAAAGTTGCTGGCGTACTCTTCGGATTAGCAGGTATTGTTTTTGTTAGTACCAACCTGGATTTTTCCATTTTAAATCAAGGACAGACTGCGGCAGATGTACTGCTTATTATTTCAGGTTTGACTTGGGCGATCTTTATGATTTATAACAAAAAATTGGTGACGAACTCAACCTCAGCAACTTTTCAAAACATGACTTTGGTACTGATATTCACGTTCCTTTCGATTGCGCCTTTCTCAGTTTTGGCTGGACCAGGTTTCTTTGCATTGGACGGTTGGGCGTGGGCGGCAATTGTTTGGACGGCGATTGTGTGTTGGGTTTTGCCTTATTACTTATGGCTGGAGGGCCTCAAGCATCTTTCTGCATCTACATCTACAATTCTTCTCTTATCTGAGATAATTGTCGCCATTGTCGCCTCAATTGTTGTGTTGAAAGAGCCTGTAACGATATTCTCCACAATTGGTGCTTTCTTAATAGTCATCGCTATAGCCTTGGTTTCGGTAAGAGACAAAAAAGCAAATACGGAAAAACCTGAAAATAGTTAAAAAACAAGCGTTTTCTAGTATGCTTAAGCTTAAATACGTAACCAACGAATATTTGGGCAAGGGGAGAAAAATAAAAAATGGCAAAAATCTTAACAGTGGCTTTAGTTGTAATAATGCTCGTTGTAGGTTTCGGTGTGGGCTTAATTTCAAGTCCGTTTCTTTTAGCGCAAAACTCAACAACAGAAGACACAGTCTGGGCAAACATACAGAATACAAAAGTAATCAAAGTCGGCACAGACCCAACATGGGAACCATACCAGTTCCGCGATGATCAAAACAACATCGTAGGCTTCGAAGTTGACCTAGCAAATAAAGTTGCTGAAAAACTTGGCTTAACAATCCAATGGAATGACGTTGGTTTTGGCACTATTATCACCTCTGTCCGAGATCGCCAATTCGATATGGGTGTCAGCGGCTTCTCAATAAAACCAGAAAGACTTGAACAAGTCTCCTTCACAGTGCCACACAGCGTCACCATGGCGCAGGTAATTATGCTGCAGAGCACAATCGACGCCAAACACATAACCACACTAACCTCACTATCACAGCTAAAAGACTTAGGAATAGTCGTTGGATCACAGATAGGCGAAGTTGAAGAGCAAGAACTTAAAGATGCAGGGGTAGAAACAAAATCATGGAGTGACTCAGCCTCAGCCGTTCAGGACATGGTAAGTGCAAACCCATCCGTTCAGGCAGTATACGCTGAAACGCCAATCACCACCGCATGGATCGGTAAGTATGAAGCGCAGGGACACGACATAGGAATTGTTTATGAACACCAGTATTACCCAGTTGCATTCCTTGTCAACAAAAACGCCGATACTCTATTAGACAAAGTTAATGGTGCATTGGTAGAACTCATCTACGATGGAACGGTGGATCAACTAAAAGCAAAATGGCACGCATAACATACGTGATCAGTATTGGCTGTTGAGCAACAACTAATCTTCATCCTGGAAGGAGTGCCTTTAACTCTTTCCATTTCTATCATTTCTTTCTTAATCGGAATAACAATTGGATTACCATTAGCATTTCTGAGAGCTTATGAAAAAGACATTAGCTTTGTAGTTGACTGGTACGAAAAAATCTTTCGCGGTGTACCTGAGATAGTTTTATTGTTACTGTTCTTTTTCGGGTTGGGCGCTTTCTTCCCTTTCCCATTCTATAATGCATTCTTCGTATCCTGTTTAGTATTGGGATTAAGAAGTGGCGCGAATCAATCCCAGATTTTTAGAGGCGCGATTCACGGTGTGGGAGACGAGCAAATGATTGCGGGTCAATCTATTGGTCTCCCTAAATGGCGAGCGGTTTGGCACATCATGGTTCCGCAGGTTTTCACTTTTTCCACACCAGGCTTAGGCAGCGAATATGCATTGCTCATAAAAGATTCAGCATATGTCTATGTTATCGGCTTGTTGGAAATTATGACTCGCGCAAATCAAATAAGAATTAACACCACTGACATGGTGACCCCCTTCGTTTTTGCCGCCATTGTCTATATCATACTAACGTTCCCAATTGCTTTCTGGCTCGACCGTTGGGGAAATAGGAGAAAGAAGAAAATAGGATTGTAAAAAAATGGCAGACTATATAATGGAAGCGAAAAACGTTTACAAAACGTATTGCGTAAAAGGGGAAAAGAAACAAGACACAAGAATAGTTGAAGCCGTCAAAGACGTTTCACTGCAAATCCGCAAAGGCGACATTAAACTAATCTTTGGACCAAGCGGCTCAGGAAAAAGCACCTTTCTACGTTGCCTGGCTATGCTTGACATCCCAGACAAGGGCGATATATACCTCGGTGACGAGTGCTTAACTAAACCCGGCGTTGACTTAAACAAGGCTCGCGCAAGAATCGGCTTTGTTTTTCAGCACATCTATTTATTCCGTCATCTTACTGCCTTAGGTAACGTTGAGTTGGCACTTCGACAAGTGCTGAAACTACCTAAAGAAGAAGCTCGCAAACGTGCCTTGGAGGCGTTGGCAGAGGTTAAAGTCACCGAATGCGCTTGCAAGTACCCCTCACAAATGTCCGGTGGACAGGCGCAAAGAGTAGGCATAGCAAGAGCGTTAGTTCGCAATCCCGACATTATACTACTTGATGAGCCCACTTCAGCACTAGACCCTGAACTCACTGGTGAAGTCATTGATACATTACGGGACTTGGCCAAAGAAGGTACAACTATGCTGATTGTCAGCCATGAAATGCCGTTTGCCAAAGAAGTAGCTGATGAAATGATATTCTATGACGAAGGTCGCATAATTGAGACTGGCCCGCCTTCATTATTCTTTAATGCACCTAACACTGACAGAGCAAAACAATTCATGACAAGAATCATCAACAAAACTAATAGGTAATGAATAAATGTCGTTCATCGTCGAGAATGCCCCGTTAATCCTTCAAGGTTTGTCTCTTACAATAGAGATTACGCTGTTTGGGGTTTTTCTCGGACTGGGTCTAGGAACACTGCTGGCAATCGGCGATATTTATGGAGGAAAAGTTGCTAAAGGAGCAATCGCCGTATATGTAGAATTCTTCCGAGGAAGTCCCCTGTTTGTTCAGCTTTTTATAGCGGTTTATGCGGTTCCAGCTCTTCTCCATATCCAAATTGATCATTTATTTATGGCTTTCTTGCTTTTTGGATTAAACAGTGCAGGTTACCAGAAAGGCTACATAAAAGGTGCAATGCAGACGATTTTGGATGACCAGATGGCGGCTGGTTTGTCGGTTGGAATGTCGAAGGTTCAGACGCTTCGACATGTAATTCTACCCCAGGCTTATCGTATAGTTATCCCATCATGGACTAACGAGTTCTGCTCATTAACGAAAAGCACTTCTATTTTAGCATATATTGGGTTCATTGACTTAACAGGCGCTGGCATCTCCATTATACGTGAAACCTACAACGTTCTACCAGTATGGATCGTAATCGGAGCAATCTACCTCATCTGGATTACATGCTTCGCAAAATTGGCAGATATAATTTACGAGAAAAAGAAGATACCTGGCGTAGAACTGATAATGCAGTAAAAGACGACTTAAGCCTTGATTTTCTTTATTACCCACGCCATGTTCTTGCCCAAATCATCCATTGTTTTTAGTCCTTTCTTCATCTTTCTCCACGTCACCTTTTGTCCCGCCGACGCCGATGCTCCAGTAGGATGATCCGGGAACAATCATTTTTTCATCTTTGAATCACTGTTAACTGTTAATCGGAATTCGGATAAAAAATAGCGCAAACAACCCTACGCTTTCTGTCTTCTCTGTCTATAAGCCAACACTGCAACAGCCACAACCACAGCCACCGAAACCCCCAAAACTATGGCTTCTACAGGAACTTTGGCTGCTGGAACAGGCGGTTGCGCAGTGCTTTGAATTAATGGGTAACGGTCTTGGTTTAGTATATCAATTCTGTAATATGTATCGCCGATTCCATCGCTGTTTGCATCGGTTCCATTATAATCGCTCCAATAGTTCCCTTTATTACCATTGTCCCAAGAATGTAGTGCTTCACTGAAATTGTATACTTTGCAGACGCAGCCGCTGAGTTGATAGGTATTATTGATGAAGCTGTTTTCGCTGATATCTATATCTGAGGGTATGTTTGCTGCACTGCCGTTTACTTGTTCAAAACCAAAGAAAAGTCCCTCTTCGTTGTCAAAAATATAGTTTCTGATGATTTTGTTAGCTGAACCCGAAAGCAACACGCCAACTGTGTTCCCTGAAACTGCATTTTCAATTAAGGTATTATTTGTTGTCCGAATGTAAACTCCGATATTAAAGTTCTTGACGTTAAGGTCTCCTGATTGTTAGGCTGTTCACAGTTTTGTCACAATCTAATCCGATTATGTAGGGAGGTAGCGTGGTATTTGGACCTGTGCCCAAAACTGGCTCAGATTTCCTCTCTTCTAAGGTAAGCGGTCCTATCAGGGAATATCCAGCCCCGTCGAGAGTGACGTTGCTTTTCTGCACAAGAATTGGGTCATAAACGTTAGCCGGTAAAAGTGTATACATCGCCGTTGCGCTGGATTGGAACATTCGATGGATTTATCGTTCCATCGGGCTGAATGAAAATTGTAGTTGTAGAAACAGCTGCAGCCGCAGTTGACACAAGCATTGGAATTGTTAAACTTAGCAGAAAAAGAAGTGCGAGACAAATCTTTTGCATAAACAAGCTCCTTATTCTCCTTTAATGCTGTCAGATTTAATTAACCAATTCCTCGACCTACATACCGTTTTACCCGCAAACTTGAATTGCAGACAATCCTCATTTGGGCACATTTCAACGCAACGCAGACAATAGATGCACTGGGAAGTCGCCACATCACCGCTTTTCTTTTCGTACACTTCTGTGACTTGAGTGGGGCAAACCCGCTTGCAGATGCCGCATTTGGTGCATTTTTCCTCAACTTTGTTTAATCTCACGCCAGAGATCCATTTGAAGGGTGGGAAACGGTTAAAGAGGGCAATTAAGGCGCCAAGAGGGCAGATTTTGCACCATGAACGTCGGAAGAAGAACGCTGCCGCCGTCACTAACGCGAGTATTATGAGGTTTGTTGAGGTTATGTAGAAGCCTAATTGGAAGAATTGCCCTGTTGTGTTTTGAACTATCCAGTCTGGTTTCATTAAGCCTACGCTGGTTTCAGCTAAAATACAAAATGGCTTCATGGGGCAGACTTGGCAGAAAGGCGCTGAAAAGTAAGTATAGATGGGTCCTCCTCTTTGTGTGCCGTCCACGAGTTGTGTACCTGAGATGGCTTGTGCCCCGAAAACCACGCTCAGGATGATAAGGAGCGCCAAGATGATGTAGCCTAACTGGTGGAAACGCGTGTTAAATCTATCCGAAAGGTTGCGTCGCTTAATCTTCAAAGCTTTCCGCAACCGCGTCATTAAATCCACGTACAAGCCGAAGGGGCAGACCCAGCCGCAGAAGAACCTTCCAAGAACCACAGCGGACAAAATGATTACCCCGAAAACTATGGCTAATCTTGCTAGTCCTGTAGAATCGTATTGTACGCCCCAGCCGCTGCCAACGTTAAAGAACGGGTAGATGTAGGTTTGGATTTGCCAGAGCGCACACGTCACGGTTCTTCCACATGGATAGTAGCAGCCAAAGAAGGGTGCTGGAAGCCCATCAGGCATACCAACACCAAGCACAGAGGTTCCAATTGGGATTTCGTGGGGGGCAATCTGTGCTGCAGGGTTGGGAAAACCATAATGATCGACGAATATGCCAAAGAAAATAATGAACACTAAACCTATCTGAACAAACAATCGTAAAGAACTAATTTTTCTGGTTTTGTTTCTTGTGCCAAAGTAAGCCGCAACTCCACCTAAAGTTAATAGAACTACGCTTACTCCGATTACGGAGTAATTGGGTTTGTAGTTTTGGGATATTTTTGGGGGTGGTGGGGACGCATCGGGGTTGGATGGATCCGTTACTTGGGCGAATAATCTATCCGAAATGTGCCCATCAATGGGAAATATGTTCCAGTATCCAGCCATGTCAAGTTTTTGGGTAACTGAGAAATTGCCTGTTACTGAATCAGTTAGTGTAAACTGGTCAATCCAAGAGTAGTCTGGTCTTGTGAAAGCTATTCGTACTGTCTTGTTTTGTGCCGCAGGACACACTTGCCCCGTTACCGTGACGGTTTCGTTAATTTTGAGTTGGGTGCGGTCTATTTGAGAGGTAATGTGGGGGCCATAACATGAGTTGGCTGGTTCAATATATTGAACGCTGAGAACGTATACTGCGATTAGGGCTGCAATCGATAAACAGAGAACGGTTCGCTGTTTAATACCCACCCACACCCATGAACTCTCATAAAGCTCTTACCTCATATATCTTTGCAAAAAATAGCTTACTATTTTATCTAAAATTTTTCCAATCAACCTAAATTCAAGTAACTTGCTGTACAAGCGGAAACAGCAAATCTGTAGAAAAAGGAATTTGGGCGTCAACATTGTTTCATTAACAATTGCATGAGCCATGTCACATCTTTTAGGGTATGTCATTTATTCCGTTGATTCCAAAACCCAAAAATCGAAAAGATAACTTACACATAGAAGTGGAAAATATTCAACAACTACAACCAAAGCAACGTAAAACACAATCCAAATGCTAAAAACAACCCAAAACACAACCACTGGAAAAAAATTCTACGCAAAAACCCACAACAACAACCAAAGAATAATTCAAATGTATCCCTAACTTCTAAACAAATATAACTACCTTTTTCTTTAAAGAAAACCAAGAAAATCATTGTTTTTTCAAGCTTCAATATTAGTCGAGTTGGTAGGCTTCTTCGCCATGTTGGCTTAAGTCTAAGCCTTCGTCTTCCTCTTTGGGGCTTACACGTAACGGCGAAAACACATCTACCAGCTTCAGGAGCAAATAAGAACCGACAAACGCGAAAACCGCCACAACTACCACTGCAAGAACTTGGATACCAAGTTGGGCGGGGTTGCCATAGAACAATCCGTTTACAGCAGGGTTAACAAGAACAGTTGCGAACAAGCCCACTGATACTGCTCCGATGATACCGCCGATTCCATGGCAAGCAAAGACATCGAGTGTATCGTCGATTCTTGATCGACCAGCACGCCAGTTAGCCACCAAATTCGAGATTATCCCTGCAGCGCACCCGATGATAACAGCTGCCGTAAAGTTAACATAGCCTGAAGCTGCCGTAACCGCTGCCATACCGCAAACCGCACCAACTGAAATGCCGATAGCGGAAGGCTTCCCTTTGATTACCCAATCCAATATCATCCAACTAACCGCTGCCGCTGCCGCCGCCAAGTTAGTTGCAACCACAGCAGAAACCGCAATGCTGTCAGCTGCAAGTGCACTACCTCCATTGAAGCCAAACCAACCAAACCACAAGAGTCCTGCGCCAAGAATTACATAGGGAATGTTTGTGGGTTTGAATTCGGTGGCTAACGAGGCGGAAAGCCCCGCATCTTTACGATCTAAAGCCTTCATTTGGTCCTTCCAGTAAACACAACCCTTTCTTCTACCGACAATCAATGCTGCCGCCAAAGCCGACAAACCAGCCGCCACATGCACAACTATGCCACCAGCAAAATCCCATGCGCCTAAAACATGCAACCACCCACTAGTATTCCACATCCAATGAGCAATGGGAGAATAAATCAGAGTTGACCACAAAACAACGAATATCAGAAGGGATTTGAAGCGAATTCGTTCTGCGCAGGCACCAATGATTAGAGCAGGTGTGATGGCAGCGAACTTCAACTGAAATGCGAAAAAGAGGATTTCTGGAATACCCGCTGCGTAAGTTGAGTTAATGGTGTTTATGGTGATGCCGTTTAAGCCGGCAAACGAAAGGTTCCCGATAACACCTCCGATGCTGTCGCTGAAAACTAAACTATACCCCCAGAAGAACCATACGAGGCTGACGACGGCAAAGATGGCGATACATTGCACTAGCGTTGAAACAAGGTTTTTTCTACGAACTAAACCACCGTAGAAAAAAGCTAAAGCTGGAGTCATCAGCATGACAAGAGCTGTTGACATTAGAACCCATGCAATATCCGCTGAGTTTGCAGCCATTCCCTTCACTGTTACGTTTAGTTGTTCCACAATTTTGTAAAAACTAATATTTAAACTATGCATTCGCATTGATAACAAAGCTAATTATCGATAAACGTCTAAAATATTACTTCTAAACATTATATTCATTTAAAAATTTCTTAAATGGAGCTTAATAATCGCAAAATTGTCCAAAAACTGAGATAGAAAGCTATTCTTCCTCAAACTAAACAGAAAAGTCTTCATAAATAAAAGAAAAAATTGAGCGCTGAATGCGCTTTAATCTAACTGATATGCTTCTTCTCCGTGTTCACTTAGGTCTAAACCTGCATCCTCGGCTTCCTCGCTCACTCTCAATGGCGAGATAAGGTTAACCAGTTTCAGCAGTAAGTAGGAGCCAAAGAAAGCAAACGGCACTACAATCCCAACTGCTATCAACTGGGCAACCAGTTGTCCGGGGTTCCCGAAGATTGCACCGCTTACTCCGCCGATTGCTGCTGACGCGAATATGCCTGCTGCGATTGAACCCCACAGTCCACCGACACCGTGACATGCAAAGACATCTAATGTATCATCAATTCTCGTTCTGCCTGCTCTCCAGTTAGCGACGAAGTTTGAAATAACTCCTGCTGCCAAGCCGATTATAAGGGCTGATGACACACTAACGTAACCAGCTGCAGGAGTGATTGCGACTAATCCAACTACGGCTCCGATTGCTATGCCTACTGCTGAAGGTTTTCCCTTTCTCAACCAGTCGGCAACCATCCAGCTTACGGCTGCTGCGGCTGCTGCAAGGTTTGTCGTAACAAGTGCTAAGACAGCTAAGTCGTTTGCAGCAAGTGCGCTGCCAGCGTTGAAGCCAAACCAACCAAACCACAAGAGTGCTGCCCCTAGCAGTACGTATGGGATGTTGGTTGGTTTGAATTCGGTTGCGTGATCTAGAGTTTGCATGTGGCTCTTCCATGGGACAGCACATCCTTTTCTTCTGCCAACTACGAGTGCTGCTGCAAGTGCTGATAAGCCTGCAGATATGTGGACGACTATGCCTCCTGCAAAGTCTATGGCTCCTAAACCGCGTAACCATCCACTTGGGTTCCAGACCCAGTGAGCTATGGGGGCATAAATGAGTGTTGACCACAAAATCATGAAGAGCAATAGAGATCTGAAGCGGAATCTTTCTGCGCAGGCACCAATGATTAGAGCAGGTGTGATGGCAGCGAACTTCAACTGAAATGCGAAGAATAGCAGTTCAGGAATTGCTGGTGCAAGAGCTGAGTTAACGTCATGTATTCCTAAAGTTCCCATTCCTAGCAAGCCGGGGCTGAATCCTATGAAACCGTTGATGGATTCTCCGAAGACGAGGCTGTAACCCCATAGCGCCCAAACTATGCTTATGACTGCAAAAATGACAAAGCATTGAATGATTGTTGATATTAAGTTCTTTTTGCGTACTAGGCCTCCGTAGAAGAAACCTAACGCTGGAGTCATTAGCATTACTAGGGCTGTTGCCGTTATTATCCAAGATATATCTCCTGATGACAAGTTCATTTTCCTCTCTTAACGTTTGTTTATCTATTTATTTAATCTACACACAAATATACAGTCTTCTATTTAAAAGATGCTCATATGAAACATCAATTCACCATATAATACACAATTGTTCACAATTGACCGTTGAGAACACAAATTATCAAGGAATTTTTAATCAAAAACCACACTACACTAAAAAACCGTCCAAAAATTCACCCCAAAATAAAAACGTAAAATCCAGAAAATAAAGTAAAAATTACAGCATTTGCACAAATTTATAGATTTAACGCAAATTTAAGGATAAACATCAACAACCTGAAAAGACATTAAACAACCACACAACTACTCATGACTTGAAAAACAAGTCAAAACAATCAACAGCCCATTTTTTCGCTTATCACAAAAACCTTATAATATCAATACAGCTATTTTTGCGCTAACAAAGGTAACATAAAATGAAGTTTGGCTCATTTACGTATCAACCTCAAAAACCTCAAGGTTTCGATTTCCACGTTTTACGTCTAAAACCCGAAACAGGCATAAGACTCACACCTGAAAAAGATATGATAAGCAACATTGCCGTTTTCGCCGACAACGTTGCGATACGGAATCATCCTGATTGGATTTCTCAATCTCCCCTAGGACCCGCGAAAATGGGGAACCCAAACTTTAACATATATTGGGACGTAGTTTGTGCTACGCAACCTGAACACCGAGCAGAACAACTAAATTACATCAAAGAAGTTGATAGGCAGTCACCAGGAATATGCCTCAATAGCCAATATTTTGCCGACCACGATCACTGCACTTGCTCACGTTGTACTGAATTATGGAAGAAAAGTGGTCTTAGCTGGAATGAATGGCGCCGAAAAGAGGTTACAGACTATATTGGGCAAATTCGCGACGTAGTGAAAAAAGATCTCATTTTGTCAATTCAACCTGACCCGGTAACCTCTGTTGAACGCTATGGCGTAGACTTCGACGATCTAGCCAAGTACGCTGATGTCTTCAACGTCGTCATGTTCAGCAAAAATTATGCCACCCCCTGGTACTGGGAAATGCTCGCACGCGGCTTCAAAAAACTTGCTCAAAAAACCGTTCTACATCAGTCTGTATGTTTATGGTCCAGGTGATAACCCTAAAGATGTACCAACCGCCTCTGAGTTGCTTACCGTTAGTGTTCGTTGTGCAAGAGCGGGCGCAGAGGGATTTCTCTATCTAACTGATGGGGAAAGCCAAATGCTGGATTTCCAGAAGGCAGCTGTTGAACAGGTTGAGTTGAGGCAGCGGCTTAGGACTTTTGGTGGAAAACCAGTTCAAGAAGTCCTTGACCAGATTGCAAATTGGGAAAAAATTATCAAATAATTTCCTAATTTTTACATATTATAATTAGCTTTGCCGTTATGTTTTTATCGAGTCCCGAGTAGACTTACTTTAAATTGGGATGTTAATTGGATTTCATCTCGGAAGTAGGAAAAGCCGCCATCGCATTATTCATAATCGTTGACCCATTCGGTAACATCCCCATTTTCATGGGGTTGACCGAAAATGTACCCGAATCAAAGAAAAAGAAAGTCTACAACACTGCTATAATTGTTGGCACTGTCTTGTTGCTTGTTTTCGCGTTTACTGGAACAGAAATTTTAACGATTTTTGGTCTATCAATTTACAGTTTTGAAGTTGCAGGCGGTATCCTTTTGCTCATCATAGCTATTAGAATTTTAATTTCGGGAAGTATGAATGAGAAGGTTGAATACCCCGAGAGTTTAGGTGCCGTTCCAATCGCTATCCCATTGCTAGTTGGTCCTGGCGCAATTACCACAACAATATTTAATATTCAACTTTATGAAACAGCGATACCCGCAATTCTGTCAGTAATAATCGTGATGGCTATAACATGGGTTATCCTTAGAAATATTGATAAAATATACAAGTTGTTAGGCAAAACCGGGTCCATTAGTAATCGCAAGAGTTATGGCGCTTCTCATTGCCGCAATTGCAGTTCAATATATCTTGACTGGCATAACTCATTTCCTTGTGTTACCTCATTAGTTCACTTTTCTATACTTACCCACTTCATCTTTTTTCCGTAAGTTTCTACTGAGCTCCAAATATGATGGGTTTTTCCACTTAGACCTTCATTCAGAAATAGTAGTTTATGCACAATGTTTTATTTTGTGACTAAATTCTTAAATTCCCCAGGAATTGCTTATGCTATTAGAATTGAGTTGAGATGTCTTGGATTTAGAGAGGAAAATTGAGCTTATCTGCAGACCACCAACAGAAGAAGTAGTTACGACAGAGGATTTGCGAGCGCTTCTCGAAACCGAGGAACACCCTATAGCCTACAATGGCTGGGAACCCTCTGGCTTGGCACACTTGGGAACGGGTGTTATCTGCGCTTACAAAATGAAAGACTTCGCCGAAGCTGGCATACACTTCAAAGCATTTTTAGCGACTTGGCATGCCTGGTTAAACAACAAACTTGGCGGCGACTTAACGCTCATCCGTAAAGCAGCGGACCTTTTTAGGCATTCATGGCTTGCCCTCGGTGTTCCCGGCGACAAAGTTGAATTTATCTACTCAGACGAACTCTACAAAAACATCGATTACTGGGCAAAAACAGTCATAATCGCTAAAAACCTCACCTTAGCCCGAACCACAAGAACGCTAGAAATTGCAGGCAGAAAAGAAGGCGAAGCCCATTACGTCTCAGATTATCTCTATACCCCTATGCAGGTCGCAGACATTTTCCATATGAAAGTCAAGATATGCCAGTTAGGCATGGACCAGCGGAAAGCAAACATGGTTGGTCGTGAAATCGGCGAAAAAATCGGCTGCTGGAAACCCGTCTGCGTTCATCATCATTTGCTTCAGGGTTTAGCAAAACCAGGAATTTGGCCGATTCCTGAAGGACAAGAAAGAGAAGCAGTTGCTTCGGCAAAGATGTCTAAGAGCAAACCAGACACCTGCATCTTCATCTACGATACACCCGAGGAAATAAAACAAAAAATGAGTAAAGCATTCTGTCCAGAAAGAACAGTAAAATTCAACCCAATAATGGATATCTGCAAATACATTGTTTTCCGAGAAAAAGCCAGTCTTTACCATTGAACGCCCAGCCAAATTTGGCGGAAACATAGATTTTCAGAGTTTCCAAGAGCTTGAATCTGCCTATTCTGAAGGCAAACTGCATCCGATGGACCTCAAAAACGGCGTGGCAACCCAACTTGCAGACATCCTTGAACCGGTTAGACGTTACTTCCAAAACAACATGGAAGCCAAAGACTGCTTGGAGACAATTCGTCAAGCTAAGATTACAAGGTAAAAGCTTGTCTACTCATCTAAAAGATAAACTGGAAAAAATCGAGCAGATTATAGCCCAGTTAACCGAAGAATCAGCGAAAGGCAAACCCATTGTTGTTGAGGGCAAAAAAGATGAGGATACACTCAGAGACTTAGGGGTCTGTGGCACAATCATAACTGTTAAAACTGGCGGTAAATCTTTCCTCCAAGCAACTGTGGAAATAGAAGCACTTAGGGAAACTGAAATTATTCTTCTTTTGGATTTTGATAGAAGAGGAAGAGAGGGTACCAAAACGTTTGCAGGAAGGCTTAGAACGGGTAAAAATCAGGGTGAACGTGAAGTTTTGGCGCGAATTAAACGGTTTAGTTGGTCGGGAAATACAGAGTATTGAGAGCTTAAACGCCTACTTGAGCACCCTTAAGAAAAAAACCTCTTACAGGTTGTGAGCGTCATTTTTGAATCAGACTTTTTTCTTTGGAAGCACTGGGTTTTTTAGGCATAATGCATAATCTGATATAGGATTGTTACGCAGTTTTTGAAGGTTTGATGAGAATGGAGAAGAGAACTTTTTCCCGAAAATTAATCGCTGTTTCATTAACAATAATGCTTTTAGTGCTCGTTTTCTTGGGGGTCTATTATTACGTTGTGAATCTGCCCAAGATGCTGTATCCTGGAGAAATTCGAGATTACAGAGGAGAGAACCTCTCTTCAATCTCCGATTTTAGGGAAAACTCGATTAAGGGTCCCCAGCAAGTTAACATCTCAACTTATCGCTTGGCAATAACAGGGTTGGTTAACAAGACAGTAAGTTACACTTACGATGAGGTTCTAAGCAAGTTTCAGAAATATGAAAAAGTCGTAACATTATATTGTGTTGAAGGCTGGACGGTTAAGATTCTCTGGGAAGGCTTTCTTGTAAATGATTTGCTCAAAGAAGCAGGTGTCAACTCCAGTGCAGTAGCAGCAATCTTTTACGCATATGACGGCTACTCAACCGAGTTGCCCCTCCAATACATCACAAACAACAACATCATAATGGCCTATAAGATGAATGGTTTGACACTTCCACCTGAACGTGGTTTTCCCTTCGAGTTGGTCGCTGAAAGTCAATACGGCTATAAATGGGAGAAATGGGTAACCAAAATCGAATTAACCGACAACCCCGATTATCTAGGTTATTGGGAAAGCCGCGGTTATCCAAACAACGCAACCCTCCGATAACCAATTTATCTTATTCTTTTCGCCTTCTCTCCTTTGTTTGAAACCAAAAATTTTTTTCTTACGCTGCTCTGAAGCAAATAAAACACAATCAAAATGCTGTAGCCTATTTCAGTTATTGCTGGGAACTTGGGGATTCCAGGGATGCTTGGTAAATCCAAAAGTATCAAAGAATCTGCCGCGATTACGAAAAGAGAAACTACGACCGTGCCAATCCATCCTGCCTTATTTCCTCGCCAAATTAAAACCGCGAAAAATAGGACTAACAAGCCGAAAACAAATGTATAGATGTCGTAAGTTGGGGTTGCATAAATAGAAGAATAGTTTTCATAGGCAACAAGCAGTAAACCGAAAAAAGAGTGAATAATGCCAATAATTAGTTGTGCAACGATTAAGATGAGGATGCCTAAGCTTCTGCCCTTGTAAGTGATAGTTGGTGGTTTTTTGCTCATGCAAACGCCGTTATGGATGCTAATCGAATTAAACAAGTAGCTTTCTGTAATTTCTTTTATTAATCTTTGTTTTAGCAGTTAAGCATAATCGAGTCTTTTTGAGGTTAGCCAATTCTTTTTCCATAGCCAAATGAGAGGCAAAACAATTGAAAGCAGTAGAGCGATGGTAACTATGGCTATGTCTGTGTTGCCGAACTGTGCAATTCCAAAGAAGGTTGCAACTGTGTTTGGGAAAGAAGTTAACGTGGTTACAATGGTTAAGTAGAAAATGACGACGGTTAAGGCTTTAATTGAAAGATTAATCTTGTTTGAGACAGCGGATAAGTGCACGTTTATCGCATCCGAGAGGATTTCGCGGTAAGTCTCAACTATGTCCACTTGCCGTGTTAATTCCTCATGGGTCGTATCAAAAAGACCACGGGCTTTTGAATCTACACAGTTTCCTTCGCATTTTTTCAAATTAAAAACTAAGCCGCGTTCATACCATAAAATCTTGTTGAAACTAATCATGTTGGATTTAAGCTTAAATATTTTCTTTAGCGTTTCAGGAGTTGTTTTCTCAACCACTTCCTCCTCCATTTTTGCGGTGAGGTTTTCTAGTTTTTCAATTTGGAGATAGTGGTTAGAAACAATTTCGTCAATGACATAATATGTAACTTGTGAGGGCGGATCTATCTTTGTTTTAATCATACGCTCTTTTACAGTAGTCATTATTGAATTAATTTCTTTTTTAGCAACAGTTACCAGAAAATTCTTTGAAAGAACCATAATAATCTGGTAAGCTTTTTTTGTTGATAGAACATCCTGAAGAACTAGAAAATTGATTATAATGTGATTTGGCTCTTGACGTAAGTCAACAATGCCACCGTTTGTTCTAGGTAACCTCAAAAAATTAATAGGTGTTTCTGTTGCGTCGGAGACCGCAAGTAACTCGTTTTCGGATGGATCAATAAGCTCTAACCAAACGTTCGAAAGATCTAATTCTTTAAGTTCTTGAGGCTGAATGTCTCGTTCAGAATTGTCACCCAAGTTGATAGCCCGAATCATAGAGTAACCAAGCGGTCGCAACTAATATTAGATTTTTGCTAATAAAGCGAACTACTGTTTCTTTTTTTCCATTAACTTAGCTAATATTTCAATGAATTGCCCCATGCGATCTCTTGTTCTGCCAAAATCCACAATTGAAGTTATTGTAGTAACGGGGGTTTCGGCGTTTAGGGATATTCGAGTAGTATTCTCATCCACTGGTTTTAGCTTCGATTTCTAGACTTGAGCTGTATGCCATGAAACCGCCTTTTGTCTTTACTTTAGCCTTATGGGAGGCGCCATTTTTCTCTTCAATTGTCCATTCTAAAATCTTAACTGCCTCAGGAATAGCTGTCCAAATCTTTTCCAATGGATAATCAACTTCGATAGTTTCTTTTTCGTTTCGCAGGTAAGCCATGTTTTCACTGACTCTCAATTACAATTGTACTTTCTTTTTATTAATTTGTCAGGATTACTTAGGGATTCCGTATTACCCAACTGAGTGGATCCTAAAATATCGTTGCGTGCAAAAAGAAAATGAAAGCCAAGCCAACTGTAAGAAAAACGAAAATAAAAAAATGCAGAACTAGGTCTGTTTGAGTAGCCAGAAATGAAACATAATAACCAAAAAAGGGTTTTTTACTAGTTAAGCCTTCCGCTTGATTTATTTGAGTGATTCTTTTAGCGCTGAAAAGTAAGTCATGACTTGATCCATTTGGGCTTCGGACATGGATAGTATTGCTTGGACTGCTGCTTTCTTGGGAGCCGTTGACAGCGTCGCTAACGCGTAGTCTAGGCTGATGAAGAGGGGGTCCCATGGAATGTTAACTCTTTTACCTTTAAGGTTGTACAGAGCGAGCACGAAGGCGCTGGCTCGACTTAAGCTGTCTTTGAATGATTGAATACTTGAGCCGATGACTGTGACTTCATATTCTATTCCTGCGGTAAAATTCGCTATAATTTCGTAATTGTTCTCTAAATTCTGAATTTCAGCAAGAAGGTCTTGCTTGATTTTGGTTTCTGTGTCGTTTTGCATGTTGCATCGCTTTTCTGTATGCTTCACCAAGTACATAAGAGTTTTTTCATAATCCTGTTCATAGAATAAAAATCAGTTTAGATAGAGGAAAGAAAAAAAATGAAACACCACCAACGCTGGTATTGACAGCCCAAGAAATTCAAATAGCGTGTCCAAACGCATAGGCTTTGTAATCGAACGTGATTTGCCCAAGAACTCTAGTTTTCAATCCGCAAGAACCCGCCGCTAAGAGAACGACAGCTGTAGAAACGTGGAAGCAACGCTCTAGAGGGGGTGGGTCGAAATTGAAATTACTTTTGCCCATAAAAACGCGAATAAACCCACACTTTTTCTTTTATCTTTTAAGAAAAACCTTAAGAATTGAGCTAATTTTATATCTGCTTATCCAAAACAACCCTGATAATGCAATTCCGAATCCAATAAACTGAATACCTACCTGAACGAGGTTTCCGCTCGTTGGAGCAGAGTTCAAAAGTGAATAGCCCATATCTACTCCGGGTTCTACTCTGAAAATCAAGTAATCTGCGCTCGAAAACAGGTTTACAAAACGCATGTTATAAAATATTGAGGCTGCAACCAGAATAAACCCTGCCATTGCAACGGTGTAGAAGACTATTTTCTTTATCTTCAGCTTTGTTTTAGCAGAATTGAACATCACAAGACTCTTGCTTATCAACGAGGAGGCTAAAAGGCTGAAAAACGGCAATGTTTGAAAATCATATTTAAACGCATTAAGGAAAGGGGCTTTGAGGTCTAATGCTGCGCCTAAAATTGTATTAATGCTCAAAGTACACACTATTACCGCGATGCAAATAATGTCGAAAACAAGAAAATTTTGCGATAAACGTCTTTGTATCAAATATACTATGAGAGATAAGACAACTGCATCTATGAAAAACCATCCTAATCCGTAGCTAGTCAAAAAATTGGCGGCGAAAAAGTAGGTTGGGACAAAACCTGTTGGGTTGTCAACGTTGAAGTCAGTGTGGCCAAAGATGGAAAACAATCCTAATCCGGTGATAGCTTGATACCACAAATAAGAGAAGAGTAAAACTGGGATTGAAAACGCTACAACCCATAGTATAATACGTTTGAGTTCTTTTGGGCCATAATAGAGAAAATAGCCTAAGAGCGGAATAAGCATGAAGGCAGCGAATAGTTTTGTATTGAAAGCTGCAGCAAAAATAAACCCCGAAGCAACAAAGAGCTTGAATGAACCTTGCCTAACAGCAATTATTCCCACAAAAAGGCTCAGGAGACTAAAGAATAAGCAGGGAACATCTATGAGCATACTTCGAGACATAATAAGCTGCCAGGGAGTAAAAGCAAAAAGTAAAGCTGCGAAAAACCCCGTTGTCTTGTTATACACTACCTTGCCAATCAAGTAAACTAGAATTACACTTCCCAATCCAAACATTGTCACCAAAAACGTGCCATTGTTGATGGAAAAGCCAAAACCTTTGAAAAGCAACGCTTGAATGTAAAAGCCTAATGGCGGCTGATCCATCAAGAAGAAACCGTTAGTGTAAGGTAAACCATATTTCATAATTCCTCTCACAGCGTCAAGTTCCCATGCTACATCCCCATTGTAGTAAGGTCCAATTGAAAGGGCAACAAGTAGATATCCAACCAAAATGCTTAGTATAGGCCAGTTTTCGCTGAGGAATGCCTTAAGGTGTACAACATCAAACATTTTACCTGTCGACACTCTTGTTGGAATATTGGGTCTTTAATTATTTTCAAGGCGCGGTTTGTTTACTTGAATCCAAGTCATTGTTTTTAAGATTTAATTTTTGCCATATAACCGCTGGAAGCTATACTTTTGTATTTGGAAGCTTATCCAATTATTCTTTTCACATAAGGTAACTTTTTCAATGGAACAATGATGGCAAGGCAGATTAGTAAAGTAACTGCTGTGACTAACGGAATTTCTATAATTGGGTTAATGTTTGTTACGCTTATTTTAAGTCCTAAATACCCTTTCTGGAGAGTTTCAAGAACTATTAAATGGAACAAATAAATTGGCAAAGTATTTTCACTAATCAATTTTAGCAACCGGTTGCCCCTTGGGAAGCGGGTTTCAATTTTTTGTGTTGGAATAGATGTTAAAATAAGGAAAAGCGAAATCGAAGCGATTATTACGCTGAAGCTTGATGCATCAAGGAAAAACTGGCTATACTGCTCACCTAAAGATGCTATTAAGAAGTAAGTGCCAATTATTGTCCAAACTGAACTTAAAACCAACATTAAAGCAAGAGAGGATTTGCGTATTGTCAATTTGGCAACGTAAGCACCCAGAACAAAGTAACCCAGCAAACCAACTAAGAGGAAAACGTTTTGCCTAAACCATACAGCTTGAGGGCTGATATTTGCATACAAAGTTAAAAGCGGAAATATGCCAGTGCCCGCAAACCAAATTATCAGGAAATATTTGATGGTTCTCCAATTAGCATGAGCCACGATTATCCGTAATAGAGGAGTAATTAGGTACAAGCCAACTAAAATATATACATACCAAAAGTGAACATACGGACCCGCTAACACACCCTGTAAAACAAAAAGTAGCGTCGGAGCTTGACCCCTAACAAAAAAGTCCCATGCAAAAAATAGTATGCCCCAGAAAATGACAGGGATGCCTATTCGGTTCCATCGTTTTTTAAAGAAAATTCCAAGTGGTTCGTCAGTTTTATTTGGTTGGAGCAGCAAAGCGCCAGTTAACATGATAAACAACGGTACGGCTGAACGAGCTATTGAATCGTAGACGTTTGAAGCCCACCAAAGCTGCACCCCTGGAGGTGACATGAAATCCAATGATGGGTTAGGTTCAATGGCTGCATGAAGTAGTATAACAAGAATTATCGCCACTGTACGGATAAGGTCAACGGGAAGAGATATGCCCTCATTCTCTGAGTTTGATTCAGGTTCCTGTGACATCTATCTTTCTGTACTTGTGATTTACTAATTAACGGTTTGCTTTTCAATTAAAACCGATTAAAAACCGACCCACCAGTTTTCTCCTGAATACCCGTCATTGAAGAATGAAGCATCAGGAGAACCATCAGGCAGAGTTATTGCATTGTACACGTTGGAGGCAATTAGCGTTGCACCGTCACTATTTGGGTGCACGCCATCCATAAAATAATCAGACTGATTGCCAAAAGCATTGTATAAGTCTATTGTTGGCAGATTCATTTGACTAGCTAAATTGTCAATATGGGGTAAGATTGTTTTTTCAAGATATGTGTTGTTGTAACTCGGGTTATCAGTAAATATTGGTGGCGACTTGGCAATCCAGATTAGTTGTCTTCCTTCAAGCTGTTCAAAAGCTGCAATGATCTGCGAATAATCTGTTTCAAAACTTGTTTCGTTCTGGGCAATATCGAAATTAGCATCGTTAGTTCCTAACATTATCACAATAATGTCGGGGTGATAGTCAATTGCTTGTTGAAATTCTGCCTGATCAATGTATGGTTTGATCGAACCAGTCGTAACAGTGGAGCCGCAGACTCCGAAGTTAGCTACTGCATAATCTGAACCAAGGAGCTGGTGCAATTTACTTGGGTAACCACTTCCCTCTGTGATGCTGTCTCCGATGCATGCTACACGAATTAGTTTAGCTTCACAATTCGTCTCAATGACGCTGAAAACTACAAGACCTGACAGAACTACGATGATGAGGGTACCTATAGCTAACAGCTTCTTTTTCATAGTCAGGTTTATTTTTGCCCTCCCAAATTTTCGAGACCTACGAATGGAAAGTATTTTTTAAAGACAGATGTCACCTTGAAATATAAAATTTTAGGTCAAAACCAGTGTTTTCTTCATACTCAAACTACTCAAAGTTCTGGAAAGAGATTATTGTTCCCATAGTAGTCAAATGGTTTGAATGTAACATTACGTCTAGCAACGATGTCAGTCACTGCTGATAGTGTATTGCTGTTTTTTTTGGAGATGCACAAACTGGAAAATTTGGGTCTGAAAACTTGAATGCAGATTTTTCAATTCTGATTTATTGTTGGTTTGTTGACTTTCCGAATGATTACATACAGAGATTTTAATTAAATTAATCCGGTTGGAGCCGAATCGTTTTTGTTGCGAGTCTGTTTAGGGAGTTTATATTTTTGTCAAGAAACTTTGTCTTAAGTTTGTCAAGATTTCTTTACTGGAACCTTTTTATCACAATCATTTCTTAGAGTACCGTATGAAATCGAATAAGATATTCTTGTTACTAACAATTCTTACCTTATTGGTTTCAGCTGCATTAAGTGTCAATTCTACATGTGCTATAGTTGCTAACCCATCTGTGCCACAGTTCACTGTGCAATATGTTGATCATTCCTATGACATACCTCCAACATACGGAAAAGACGCCTACACTGGACAAACCAAGATTATTACAGGAGGAAGACACGTGGACAATCGAACCATTGATGTTACAATACAGAACCAACCGTTCACGCCCTATTTGGATTCTAATAATAACACAGTTGGTTTGTATTACAGTGTTCGTTCTAAGGGTTATTTTGATGATTGGTCGGAAAGTAGCGTTCACGTCCTAAGCGGTGTTCAGGCATCCACCACTTTCGCTTCGACTGTTATATCCATTGATTTTGGCAATTGGGGTGTCCAGCAAGGTGGCCAAATCGATTTTCAGGTAGCGGCAGTTGCAGGTTACCCAGCTTCTGACGCAGCATATTGTGGCTCAGTTCATTTCAATACAGTTTTTCAAAGCGACTGGAGCAGCACACAAACAATAACTATTGGCAACCCCATAACCTCAACTCCGACCCCGCAACCTTATTCGTGGTCAACTCCTACCATGGCACCATATCCAACAGCTACTGCTTCGCCCCAACAAACACCAACAACGACCCCAAATCTCACCGAATATACTGACCGGGTTTTTTGTTTGGGGGTGACTTGCAGCAATCTATCTTGATAGTTATGGCTGTTGTAATTGTTGTTTTGGCGATTACTTTGGTTGTGATGTTGTGGCGTAAAAATAGTCGTACTTCAGATTAGTCGTTAGGCGTTATTATCCCAAAACGAAGATGCTTCCTCATTTTCTTTTGACAGTTTATTGAGACATTTTTATTGAGGGTTTTTGGATCTCGATCATCCATGCAAAAATCTCTTCGAAATAACCTTCTTTCAAGAATGGAGCAGAAGGTATATATGGGATTGTTGAACAGTTATGTTTCGTCTGCCGGTCAAAGGGCACGGGTTCCACCTGATCCCATTCCGAACTCAGAAGTTAAACCGTGTTCCGTTTCCAGCTGTAGTGTGGTCTTAGGCCACGTGAACCTGGGAAAGCTGGCAACATTTCTTTTTAATCCTAAATTTGAAAGAGTAATTTGGCATAGCTTTATAACTTAGCGACGGTAGTTTTTGAAAGAAGTGGTGTCTTAAAGTGAGTCTTATTCCAGGAAGCGATTCAATTACTCAGATAATCAGTCTATTGTCATACGTATTCTTCATAGTCCTCATTTTCTACGGACAACGTATCCAAATGTACGTCATGATCCGCGAAGTTGAAAACAGCCTGCATAAACTTAAACACATAAAAGAAGAAGGAAGAAAAACCGCCATCGAAACCATAAAAGAAATCGGCAAACCAACCACCGACCCATCTGCACGGGTTGATCGATACCTCGACTACTTCACCATCGGTCCCCAAAACATGGATCCAGCAGGCATCGTCAACAAACTCGACCACATCCTTGACGTAAGAGACGAACGCCTAAAAGAAGAAGTCAAACTCATGGCACCACAAATGCAAAATGACGATGTACAAATAAACAACTTGGAAAACACTCTTGAAGCCGCGATGGCTCTAAACTTCATCTACAAAGTTGTACGCCACTACTACATCCAAGGCAAAAAAACCCTCAGCCTCTACATAATCATGCAACTCCAAATGATATTGCCAATGGTTATGAAAGAAGCAGAAGCATACTCAAGTGCTCTTAAAGCATTTGCATACGGTCAACCCATCGGCGACGGAGCAGGACCACTAGTTGCAGGAAAACTCATGCACGGTTACGAAACCACCAAGCTACCCAAAGACTGCGTTGTGGCAACTGTGCCCATTGAAGGACGCACAGCATTAGTCATCAAAGCTAAAGGTCCAGGCGGAAACGTCGGCAAACCAGGTGAAGCAGTTGAAACCGTCATTGAAGAAAACGAAGGCAAAATCGGCTGCTTAATAATGATTGATGCAGGACTCAAACTTGAAGGCGAACCAGTTGGTGAAGTCTCAGAAGGCATAGGCGCAGCTATCGGTGGACCAGGCGTGGACGCATTTAAGATTGAAGAGAAACTAACCAAATACAAAATTCCCAACTACGCAATAATCGTTAAAGAAGACATCGGCGACGCAGTTTCCCCCATGCGCAAAGAAATTAACGATGCAACCGACAAAGTCATCGAACGCGTCAAAGCCCTCATACTTGAACGCACCAAAGAAGGCGACAAAGTCATAATTGTCGGCGTTGGCAACTCCATCGGAGTTGGACAATAAAGGTGAAAAAAATGATTCAAAACCAAACTCAATCAGCATCCGCAAGCAAAAAAATCTCCACCTACCTCACAATCATTGTACTAATCGTCATGGCACTCGCAATAACGGCACTAGTCATTTCGGCAGAAACCTACCTAGTCGGCGACCAATTAGCCGCTGGTGTTTTGGCAGGCATAGGTGTACTCGCATTGGCTATGTCCATGGGGTTACTACTCCAGTCCAAGAGACAATCGGCTGCAGTAAAAATTGAAGCCCCAAAAGTCATGACAACCATCGAATGTACAATCAAAGACTGCAACACAAAAACCAGCCGAGAATTCCAACGCGGCGACTACGTCTACAAAGAACTTGACACTCCATGCCCAAAATGCAGCGGCAAACAAATGATAACCGCCATCTACAAAGAAGTCAAAGAAAAAGAAAAAACCTACAACGTTTAAGAAGTTAACCGTTATTTAGGTTAATACTTCACAACCCTCATCTTTTATTAGCAACGTATGTTCAGCTTGAGCAACGGGTTTTCTGCTGGCTTCCACAAAAATCGAATATCCCATAATTGCTTTTGACATAAACAATTCTTTGAAGGCAACTTTATGCTGCTCAGGGGCTACGACTCCAAGGAGCCATCGTTCTGCAAACGGCAGAGTTCGGAAATTTGTTTCGATATGTTTGAGCATCTTTTTGGCTGCCTCAGTTTTTGTGGATTTAGCTTTGAGTAAGCGGTAAATCGTGATTTGGGGAGCGTCGTCAACTCTACCGATCGCGTCGGGCTGAGTTACGAAGGGTTCTATCGCATACACTTCACCCGAATGCACTTTACCGAATGATGCTTGAGCTACGTTGGGGATTGATGTTCCCGCATGAATAAGGTAGCGACCAACTGAGTGCCCAGTAAGGTTGCTAATTGGTTTGAAGCCGCGGTTCTTTATGGTAGTTTCAATTAAACCGCCGATTTTTCCCAACGCCATATCGCCATGAATGTTATCGATGGCTGTTTTTAGTGCTATTTCGGCAGTGTTTGTCATGCTTCTACCTTCCGCGCTAAAAGCAGCAGTGAAAGCCGTGTCGGTGACGTAACCATCAACTTGCACACCTAGGTCCACTTTTACTGTTGAGCCCACTGGAATCCGCGATTGGTCACCAGGCGGAGCTGTATAATGTGCTGCCACTTCGTTGATACTGACGTTGCAAGGAAAAGCAGGTTTGCCGCCTTTGGAGCGTATTAATCCCTCAGCTTTCTCGCAGACATCGATAACCAGCATGTTTTCTTTTACGAAGCTACGCATTTCCTCGCGGGTTTCCCGCAGAATCTTTCCTGAAAGACGGAATTTTTCAAGCTCTTCGTTATCGTACGGCATGCAACCCACAACCCTGTAAAACTGCATAAATACACAACACTCTTAAATGCATAACCACTCACTCGTGATAGTTATTTCGGCAGATAATTACTTAATACAACCACAAATCCTCAAGAAACCCAATAGGAACTAAGAAAAGTTCTCGGCATGAAAGAGTTATTTTAAGCAAAAAATAATAAAGGCTAACGGAGCTAGCTATACCTTTAACGAGGCAAATAGCTTGAAACTAATCTATGTAGCAATAGACGGAATGGGTGACTTACCAATTAAATCCTTAGGCAACAAAACACCCCTCGAAGTGGCAGAAACCCCAAATCTGGATGCACTTGCAAAAACTGGGAAAACAGGTTTAATGTACTCCGTTCGCAAGGGAGTCGCACCGGAGAGTGACGTTGCTGTTATTTCGCTTTTAGGTTATGACCCCTTTAAATGTAGCACAGGCAGAGGTGTCATTGAAGCAGCTGGTGTAGGCTTGAATATGAAGGATGGTGATTTAGCGTTGCGATGCAATTTTGCTACATTGGGTAAGGGAAAAAATATTCTTGACCGCAGAGTAGCCCGTAGCTTGACCACAGAAGAAGCGACTAAACTCAGTAAAGCCGTTAACAAAGAAGTTAAATTGGAATCCTATCCTGCCACTTTTGAGTTTCGAAACACTTTGGGGCACAGAGCAGTTTTGCTAATAAAAAGTAAGGCTAAACCTCTTTCAAGCGACATAACCAATAGCGACCCAGCATACACAATCGTTAACGGCCTAGGTGTTGCAAAAGCTGAAGTAGAAATGATTTTGCAAACATGCGAACCCACAAACAAAACTGAATCTGCCAAAGTCTCCGCGACGCTGGTAAACGAGTTCATTAACAAATCACATGAGCTCTGGGAAAATCACCCAATAAACATAAAACGAGCCGCCAAGGGCGAACTTAAGGCAAACGTCGTCTTAACCCGCGACGCTGGGCACTTGCTTCCAAGATTCTTCAACATAAACGAACATTATCACGTTAACTTCGCTTGCTTGGCGGATATGCATGCGGAACGCGGCATAGCTCAACTTGCAGGAATGGAATCGTCTTTACTCCCACCGCCTTCAGGCAACATGCAGAAAGACTGCGAGGTCCGAGTGAAAGCATTGCTCGACATCCTACCAAAACATGATTGCTTCTACATTCACCTCAAAGGACCAGACGAACCAGGTCACGACGGCAACTGTACCCTGAAAACACAGATTATCTCAGCCATCGACAAATACTTCTTTGGACCGCTCCTCAAACAGATTTCACTTGAAGAGAACCTTATATGCGTAACAACAGATCATGCCACACCCTGCGTTTTGAAGGTACACAGCGACACACCAGTTCCAGTGCTAATTTCAGGCGACAAAATTATGGGCAATGGCAAAGCAGTTAAGTTCTGTGAGAAAGAATGCGCAAAAGGCAGCCTTGGCACCATTGAACGAGGATGCGAACTGATGCCTAAACTAATGGAGTTACTCAAAAGATAAATTGAAAAAGAAAACCTTTGAATCAAAGCTTAACTTTCTAAATCTTGTCATCTGTTCATCAATCCGCAAAAATCAACACGTTTTCTAAAAGTGAATATCAAGAGCTTCAAATCCTCAAACTATAAAAAGATATTAGGAACAATTAATCGCTATTTCTTTAATTGAGACGTAGTTGAACCGATAGCAAACCGTTTAGTAGAAGGGCAAGTGATAAGGAGATGCAGATTTTATTCGTCATCTGGTCCACTAAAAGCCGCACGCAACCTGAAAGCCATTGGAAATTTGATAATAAATTTAGCTTACAAGTACGGAATCGGTGATCCCTAAGATATGCTACAAACTGGTAAAAGCCTAGCCACAAAGCAGAATACTGAGAAAAAACAACCCAAATCAACGAAATAGAAAAAAGTTGTTGCTGCTGTTGTTGCTGCAATTGCGCACTGCAAACTGTTGCAACAATCAAACTCAAGCATAACTTTAATCCTCGGCTCAAAATCCTATTTGACTCTCTAAATAAATGAAAAATTTGATTCTTGCCCGATGCAAATCAGGTTGCACACAATCTTGTGTTTTATAAACCATAAAGTTTAAGGGTAAATGTTTGTTTTAGGTTGCGAGTATTCTATCTTTGAGGTTTGTGGTTTGAGCACTACTAAAGTTGAAACGATTGAAGAAAGGAAAGCTGAAGTCCTAATAAAGCTAAGAAAATACAAGCTTATTGAAAAAGAAAAGTTTGAAGGCGCATACGCCTACATCATCGACATTCCACAGGATAAAGAGAAAGCCATCGTTTGGTGCATTTTAGGCGAAGCCACAGTCGGCATAGCCGCCATGAACACCCTCTACAAAGTGATGAAGGAAAAAGACCTCGACCGAGCTATCGTAGTTACTGAAGGACGCTACACACACGCAGTGAAACTCGGCGCAAAGAAGAAAAAAGTAGAGTTACTTCCCAAATCATTCCCAGTGTTCGACATCTTTGAGCACGCACTAGTTCCCTTCCACGAAATCCTCAGCGAAAAAGAAAAGAACCAACTACTCGCACAATTCAAAGTTAAACCCTACCAGATGCCACAGATAAAATCAGGCGACCCCGCAGTCAAAGCGATAGGAGCCAAACCAGGCGACGTACTTAAAATTACAAGAAAAAGCACAACAGCAGGCGAACACATAACTTACAGGTACGTTGTAGAATAAAAATAAAAAAATTTTTATTTTGCAATCATGATTTCTGTTGATTTCACGATTGCGGTTACTTCGTCGCCGACTTTTATGTCTAATTCTTCAATTGCTTCTTTTGTTATAACTGCCGTAACGGTTACAGGCATCTTAACTTCAACTTTGACTTTACCCGTAATTACACCTTTTTCGACGGCTACAACTTTTCCTTTAAATTGATTGCGTGCACTTAACTTCAAACCTTTCACCTCCAAACAACGTGGATCAGACAAAACTTTATCCAAGTAAATCTCCGCTTGCTTATACTCACCAAGCAAACTCTTACCCAAATCAGTCAACTTTGCGCCGCCTCCACCAGATTTTCCGCCCTTGTAGGTTTCAACGATTTGTTCTTCCATGGCACTTTGGATTTCTTGGAGGTAGTTCCAAACGTAGCGATAAGACATTCCTAGGGTTTCTGCTGCTTTAGAAATTGAGTTTTCTTTGTCGATGGTTTCGAGGATTTCTGCTCCGCCTTTGCCGATTAGGGGTTTGCCTTTGTATTCAAGCCAGGCTTTGCAGGAGAGGGTATGTTTCTTGTTGGTGAGCATTTCATTAAATTATTAATATGCAAGTCCATATAAAGTTAAGTTAAGCAAGCTTCAGAAATCTAGTTCTCCGTTGATGAATTTTCGGGTTATTTCGCTTTTGGGGTTTTCGAAGAAGTCCTCTGATTTTGCTACTTCAACTATCTCGCCGTTGTGGATGTGGACTATTTCATCGGCCATTCGTCTGGCTTGGTTGAGGTTATGAGTCGCCATGACTATGATGCGTTGGCTGCTTTTTTTGTCAATTATTGCCTTCTCAATTATGGTTGCACTGTTTGGGTCAAGGTTTGCTGTGGGCTCATCCAAAAACAAAACACTCGGGTCAAGCAGAAACGCTCTTGCTAATGCGATTCTTTGTTGCTCGCCCCCTGAGAGTTTTTTTGCTCGTCTTTTTTCGAACCCTGAAAGCCTAACCGCTTGAAGTGCTTCAGGTATTCTCTTTGCAATTTCCTCTTTTGGGACCCTTCTTATTTTGAGCCCGTATGCCAAGTTGTCGTAGACGTTCATGGTGAACATGATGGTTTTCTGAAAAACCAGAGTTGAAATGTGACGCAAGGTTTTAGCATCTGTGTTTTGGTTGTTGAAGAGTATTGTTCCGCTATCAGGGTTCTCTAAGCCGGATAGGATGCGCATAAGGGTGCTTTTGCCAGCACCGTTGACTCCAAGGAATACAATTATTTTGCCGCCTTCCATTTCTAGTGAAACCGAATCTAACGCCTTAACGCTACGGTAACATTTTTTGATCTCGGATAGTTGGAGATGAATGCTCACTTCTTAACCTCCGAATAACCCTTTCCACAAAATGAATTTTCTAATTTCGCCACGTTCATCTTTGACTCGTTCGATTAGGCTTACGGTTAATGCCAGTACGATTACTATTGCCATAAGAATTACACCGTATGCCATAGCAACGTCGAAGAACCCACGGTTTAGGTCAAGAGCGATAGAAGTTGTTAAAACTCTTGTTTCACCCGCTAAACTTCCACCTATGATAGTTGCGATTCCGAGTTCACCGAAACCTCTGTTGAAAGCTGAAGTTATAGAAAGAATCATGGACCAGAAAGTTTCGCGAACAAGCGTTAAGTTTGTTCTCAAGCCTGATGCGCCCAGGGTTTTTGCTAAATCTCTCAATTGAGCATCAGCATTGCCTAAGAGCGTTAGCTGTAAAACTAACTATTATCGGAGTAACTAGTATGGCTTGCCCGATTGCCATGCCGTCGAGTGTGTACATAAGGTTTAGGAAGCCGAATTCTCCCTGTCGCGACCAAAGTAAAAACAGAAGCAGTCCAAGAGCCACGGTAGGAATGCCGATTAAGGCATTGAAGATGCCTTTAATGATCCATTTTCCTCTGAAATTATACAGACCTATGACTACTGCGAGGGGAATACTCCACAGACACGACATTAGAGTTCCTAAGCCTGAGACATATATTGTTCTGTAAATGGTTGCGTATACTTCAGGGTCTCCGCTAGCGATTAAATTAAGTGCTTGCTGGAAAGCCCCAACGATAATATCAGCCATGCATATCACAAAGAAAATAAGGGAAATTAAATTTTAGTTTTTCCTGACTTTATGTCCTGTAGACTTTACTGCTGCTTGGAGTTGGCATTGCTTGTGCGAGTGTAATTTTTTGTTTGTCGGCAACGTAATAGTTTGGAGTGCTTATCGAAATGTTGGCATTGAAGTTAGCTACTAAGTCATATGTCGCTGAAAAGAGGTCGCCTGCATTGTATCGGTATTGTGTTGGGCACTCGGTTCCGCTTGCGCTAATTACTGGCACTGTATCAGAGCTCATATAGGCGTAGCTCTTTATCCAGCCTAACACTGTATCGTTGGAAACAGCGCCACTGGCTAATGGTACAAACGGAGTGAATAGCGATTGGTTGTAGATTGTTACACCATAGTTACCGATCAACTGTTGACCTTCAGGTGACACCAAGTAGTTAACGAATAATAGAGAAGCGGCAAAATTTGTATTTGTTAGAGCAGCGTTTCTGGGATCGTCAATTATTGCGCTGTATACGTTTAGCAGGGATTGTTGTCCTTGGACAAGTGTTTTCAGCTGAATGTCACCCCTTGTAGAATAAGATAGGAATGTACCTGTATCTGCAATCGTGTATCCACCGATGCTACCATAGTAGTTTGTCGCTAGCAAAGTTTGTCCCATTCCTGTTCCTGTAGATTTAAACCATGAACCGTTCAATGTGGTGTTCGTTAATTGAGCGTAGGTGTAGCCTGCAGCTGTCCAGAGCGAAATCTCTTTGGTATTTGTGCCTGAAGCATCGTTTCTAGAGAACCACAAAACATTGCTGGAGTTATGTCCAAAGTCGTAAATGTTTTTCAAAACTTGACTTACATTAGTTAAACCACTGATGTGAGCTGGGTCGCTTGCTGGTCCAACGATAACGAAGTAGTTGTATGCGATTATTTTGCGGTCTACTCCATAACCTCCTTTGAGGTAGGTTAATTCCTGTGAAGGTGAATGAACCAAGTAGCATGTCTGCGTCGCCTCTTTGTGCTTGAGCTATGGCAGCGCCTGTTCCTAAAGCGATGAAGTTAACGGTTATCCAGGGGTATTTTGCTTGGAAAGCATCTTTGAGGTCGTCTTTCACGACGGTTCCGTTCTTTAAAGTTTCAGGAGTATCCTCTAATCCAGTGTCATAGAGGCTTGTGGTTGTTGCAACTCTAAGAGTTGTGGGGCTTGGTGCTGGAGTGGGAGATGGAGAGGGTGAAGGGGAAGCAGTGGGGTTCGTGGTTGGAGTAGGAGATGCTGTTGCTGATGGCCTTGCGGTTGGGCTGGAAGAGGGGGTTACGGTTGGCGTAGGGGTTGGTGAAGGAGTGGAGAGGAGTTGGAGTAGGAGTTGGTTGAGGACTCTGGTTTTGTGTGTACGTATATGCTGCGTATGTGCCTATTCCAGAGATAATTATAACAATGAGTATGATTGCTGCTATTGCTGTTGTTTTCATTTTTTTCACTGTTTTCCAGTGAGCCGTTGTGCTTATTTAAGCATATCGATTGGCTTCTCGCTTAAAACCAACATACAGGCTGCAAACTACTTCTTTTCACCCGTCAACTCGCTCAAAATAACCATCGCTTCACCCAGCGGCATCCCTAGCCGTTTAGCAAGCTCAACTGCTGAAACATCCCCTTTCAGGGGCAAAATGCTGTCTCGGGTGTACGCTTTATGCGTTGGATACATAACTGAAGCGTGGACTGCTTCAACAACCAATTGCCAGAGTTGCTCTTTTGAGTATTCATCCAAGATCATAGGCATCAACCATTGATAAGCTGCTAAGGTAATTAGTCTACCGCAAACAGAAGTCATTGTTGCAAGTTAACCGCAAGGTATATTTCTGTTAGAGAAGTGTTAACCCCAAACCAACCTGATAATTGGAGCTAAAGGTTTTGGCTATAGAAGCAGTAATATTTGATTTAGATGGCACACTTGCCCACTTTAACTTAGATTACAAAGCTCTACGCTCCGAAGTCAGAACCTACCTAATCAGCATCCACGTCCCCATCTCTGTCCTCGATGTTAATGAGAGCATTTTTGAAATGCTAAAAAAAGCCGAAATCTTCGTTAAAAACACCTCCAAATCAATTGAAGCCTTCGACGAAGTCCGCACCCGAGCTCTGTCCATTGCCGAAAAATATGAGATGGAAGCCGCCACAACCACCAATCTGTTAACTGGAGCAGTTGAAACCCTTAAAGAACTGCAGAAAATGAACATTAAAATTGGTTTATGCACAACCAGCAGCGAAAAAGCCTCAAACTACATTTTGCATCGCTTCAAAATTGAAGGCTTCTTCAAAGCGGTTGTTTCCAGAGAAAAAGTCAAGTATGTTAAGCCCCATGTTGAACAGTTTGAGTTGGCGCTGAAGGTATTAGGCGTCAATGCCAAAGCCACGTTGGTTGTGGGGGATAGCATTGTTGATATGCAGAGCGCAAAGGAAATAAAAGCCATAGCCGTTGGGTTGACGACAGGTTTTTCCACAACCGAGCAAATGAAGGGCAACGGCGCAAACTTCATAATAACAATGCTTACTGATTTGCCCACATTGATAAAAGAAATAAATAAAGATTAAGCGGCAGTTACAACGCCGACGCTATTGCAGACAAGTTTTCGCTCTCGAACCAACCGCTTAAGCACTTCAGAGAACACTGCTACAGCTTCTTCACCTGACCGGTTTATTCCAAACACTTTGGCAGTTTCAGAAACCAACGAGTCTTTGCTTATACCCAATGCATATTGAGCAACCAACATCATGGCTGATTCCACTTCCTCAGGCGCAATGAAATAAGGTTTACGTTTTGATTCTGGAAGGCCCTGGATTGGAACGCGGATTTGTGTCTGTTTTAGCCCAATTGGCCACAGGAAACTGCCCTTTATGGCAACTTTCTGTTCGCGGATGAGATTGTTCAAGGCTTCTTTAACGGCGTGAGAAACTTTTGGTGTTACCTTTTTTATACCCCATGCAGCTGCTAACCGTTCAACCGCGTAATCAAAGTGAACTGGTCCTTCGTTTTGTATTAGCTCGGCAAGGAGTTTGGTTTGGTTTTCTCGGTTTTCTGGGAAATGGAATTCGTTTCTTTGTTTGGAGTCGATTGTTGTTTTGGCGGTGGCTATTTTGATGTAGGGGCTGTATGTGGCTTTTAGAGGGTAGACTTTGTAGGGGACTCCGATTTTTTCAATTCCTGCAAACGTATTTTTTTGCACGTCAATTGTTGGTGCAACTCCTTCTTTGATGTCAATTATTGGTTTTTGGGCGACTTTTTCAAGCTGTGTTTTCTGAGATTGTTCAAGTATTTCTTTTAAGCGTCGAATTTCTGAGTCACGTCTTGCAACCCAAGCAGGTGACCAGATGCGGTGAATTTGCCAACCAAGTTGTCGTAGAACCTTTTCGCGTAATCGGTCACGGTCTCGTGTACTACTGCTTGACTTGTATGTGTTTCCATCGCATTCCACTCCGAGCAAAAAGTTACCTGGGTTAACTGGGTCAACAACGCCAATGTCAATTCTATAGCCACTGCAACCTACTTCTGGAACAATATCGTAACCCAGTTTTTTTATTTCAGCTACCACGTCTTCATCGATGGCTGAGTCAAAAGCGGCTCCTTTTGATTTGTCTAATTGGATTTCTGGTCCGTGCTCAGCGTAATCGAGGTAGGTTCGCAGAGTTTGTACTCCTAAGGCTTGGATGTCTTTGTCTATATCCGACGACCTTATCGAAGTTATCAGGACGACTTTTTCCCTTGCACGGGTAACGGCAACGTTTAAGCGTCGTTCGCCTCCTGGCTTGTTCAAGGGGCCAAAGTTCATTGTCATTTGTCCTCGCTGGTCAAAACCGTATCCCACGCTAAAGAAAATGACATCACGTTCGTCTCCTTGCACGTTCTCAAGATTCTTCACAAAGAAACCTTCCAAACGGTCTTCTTTGAAGAAGTGTTCGAATTCGAGTTGTTCTTTAAGTTTATTTTCTATGGCTTCTTCAACAGCTTCCATTTGGGCTATGCTGAATGTCACGACTCCAAGTGTCTTTTTGGGGTAGTTCTTGAAGTGTTCGAAAACGAGGTTTGCGACTTCTTGAGCTTCTTTGGGGTTATCTCGTTTGCCGCCTCGGTCATAAATGCCTTCAGGTACGTGGACTAGTTTTACGCCTAAACTGTCGGTTTGGCTTTTAGCTGCAGGGAAGGTTATCATGGTGTCGTCGTAGAAGCGATGATTTGAAAATGCAATCAACTCTTCGTGTCTGCTACGATAGTGCCACCTTAAGGTTTTAACGGGCAAACCGATGCCTAAACACTCATCTAGTATGCTGTCGAAAACTTCCACTTCGTCGTCGCTGAGTTCGTCCCAATCTATGTCATCAAGTAGATTTTTCTGAAAGAACGAAGTGGGCGGTAACTGCTTGTTGTCGCCCGCAACAACAATTGTCTTTCCTCGATAGATAGCACCTATTGCGTCTTCAGGTACAAGTTGGGATGCTTCGTCAAAGAGAACTAGGTCGAATTTGTTATCAGGTGGGAGGAACTGGCTGACGGAGATAGGGCTCATCAGAAGGCAAGGCTTGAGCTTTACGAGTAGGTTGGGTATTTTTTGCATTAGAGTGCGTATGGGCATTAGGCGACGTTTCTTGGCTGCTTCTTTTAGAAGTATATTAGCTTCGGAGTCGGCGGCTTGGATGAGGATGTCTTGCGGTTTTCGGCTGTTAGCTGCTTCAATAACCATGCTGGAGGTGAGGCGGATTAAATCTTCGTCGAGCTTTCGAAAGTCAAAAATCAGCTGCTCATGGTTCTCCCTTCGGAATCTACCCAATGTCTGGTCTTCATTGTAGAGGTTGTTAATCCATTCCTGATAAACACCCTTTCGGAAAACATCGCCTAAATCGGCAGCGGAAATATGCTGATCAACTAAGCGGCTAAAGAACTGGTCTAAATTACGTAATGCAAAGCGGTTTTTGGCGTCTTTGAAATCAATCCAAACCTGCACATCATCAACACGATCGCGAAGAGCTTGGATGCGATCTATTATAACTTCAATTTTTGAGTCTTTTAGCAACTGGTTCTGGTATTTCATTTCAGTTTCGAAGCGTTTTCCAAAATCTGCCAGAACCTTAAGTGAAGCGTCTCTTCGTTGGGTTAATTCTGTGTTGGAAGGAGAAGCGGTTAATCCTTGAGCGGCAAGTTCTGCGAAAGCTTGCGGCACAGGAATGTCGATGAATGCAACCTGTACTTTTTTGCACCATTCAATTACAGCGAGGATGTCTTGCCAGTTGGTCTCTAATTCTTGGAATCGTCTGCCAAATTTTTCTTGGAGTTGAATTTTTTCGCCAACGATTTGGGCTTCTTTCTTTCGAATTTCTTCAGCGTTCTTGAGGTCTTGGATTAGTTGTTTGTAGGTTTGGGGTTCCTGAGTTGATGTATTCAAGGTGTCTTTGGTGAGTTCATTTAGTGGGTTAAGTGGTTTTTCTGTTTCGGATGCCCACTCTTCAAGTATTGACAAAGAGGTCTGTGCGATGGGTGAATCTGAATTTGGCATCTTTTGTGGAATTAGCGGTTCTAAGTCTTTAGTTTGCTGCTCCCATTTACCAACGGATTCCTGCAAATCCAATCCTAAATTTTTAATCATAGGTGAGGGGTTTGACGAGCTGGTGAGTAGTTTGATGAGTGCCTCAGGGATTTGTGTTCCCCATGAGAATTTTCTTATTTCGTCCACTAACGCGAGAGCTTTTTCTGCGCCCTGGAAGTCTGGTCGTGTCTTATTGTAATAGTGACCCATTAAGGTGTGGACATTTTCAGCGGAAGCCTCAATTTTTGAGCGCAGTTTTTTGACGTTGCGGGCATCAATAAGGTCTTGTTGGATTGTTTTAGGGACTTTGCCGTTATTAGTTAAACGGGCAATCTGCTTTTGGTCGTTGCGGTATGTTGATTTGAAGATTTTCAAGGCACTTTGGTATTCAACATTGTATCTTTCGATGAGTCCATCGAGGTCTAATTCGTAAAAGCCATCACTGTAGATTTCTTCTAGCCGATTTTTCATTAGATTGTATTCATGGTAGAGTTGTTTGGTTTTTGAAACTGTTTCTTGGACTTGTTCAAGGTACTTAGCGTCAAACCATTCTGGTTCGGGCCTGTCAGTAGCAAAACAAAAGAGCGCCATATGTGAGAGCTGCTTTAGCTGCGTTATTGTTAAGTCGCCGTTGTCTAATCCGAGGAGTGAGGTAAGTTGTTGGGATATTTCTTGCCATTTACGTGAAACCAACTGAGTACTTTTGACAAAAGCTAAAAACTTTTCACGTTTTGCTAAGCATTCGTTCTCTTCAATATTGACTTCTGGAAGCATCTTGCCCAATGCTGAAACCGCTTGTTGCAATTCAACTGACCTGTTTATTGCTAAGTTGAAGAGCGTAAGATTGTAGTGTTCCATGAGATTGACTCGGGTATTCTTAATCCAAATGCTCGTTTCAAGGTATGTTTGGGCTTCGCTTAAGAGTTCATCAATGGCAGAATTGGTTAGCCAGTATGCTTCTGGCTTGGGGCTTTCTAAGAGTAGTTTGCTGACGTCGAGGAGCCATTGTATTCGCGCGAAGGTTTCTGGAGCAAACACGCCCAGTTTAATAGAAAAGTCTTCTGTTTCTTTTTCGAGACCGGTTAGGGTTTCGTTTATGCCCTCAAGAGTTGTGAGGAGTTCACTTCTGATTTCAAGGTTGTATTTGTCTGCACGATAACCAAGCCAAGGAAAATCTGGTTCCGCGATTACTTGCCAAACTTTGCTTAGTTGTGAGACGAGTTCTTCGAGTTCGCGCATCTTCTGTGGTGTGAGAGTCCCAATTTCAGTTAAGCCAACAGATACAAATGGTACTCGCTCAAGGCTTGAGATTAAACTCAGAACTTCATAGACGCTCCATTGCAAGTACGGTCGCTTTTCATGTAAAGCGGTGACGTAGCCATTTAGGGTTTCACGGTACTCAACCATCTGATCAAACTCATGTGCCAAAGGAAGCTTTCGTGGAATGATATTCTCGTCTAAACTGCGTTTAAGTTCCGCCACAACCTGTTGTTTGTTGGCTTTGCTGCTGTGAAGTTCCAGGCAGAAATGCGCCAAACCCACTTCGCTAAGTCGCTTATAGACGACTTCTAGAGCAGCCATTTTGTCGCTGACAAAGAGCACGCTTTTGCCATTGGCAATGCATTCAGCGATGATGTTTGCTATTGTCTGGCTTTTGCCGGTGCCTGGCGGTCCTTTCATGACAAAGCTTTGGCCGCGCATTGCAAATTGAATGCTTACGCGTTGGCTGCTGTCGGCGTCAAGGACTTGATAGGTTTTGGCTGGTACCTCTATCTTGTCGACGTCTTTCTCGTCAGGTAAGCCATTCAGGATTAGGTTGTCTTCTTTTATGCCTGCAATTGCCCTGATTATTGGGTGTTGGGTAACTAAAGCTGCATTTGACTCCAAATCCTTGTAAATAACCAACTTCTGAAAAGAAAACAGCCCTATATCAATGGATGACTCAGTATTCCAACCCATTTCTGCAACCGTTTGATCTACTAATTTGTAGTATTCTGCCAGTTTTTGTTCTTCCCATTCTTCAGGTAGGGATGGCAATTCGATTTTGTAATCGTTCTTAAGCTTTACCTGCAGAGCCGGGTTTAGGACGGCTTCATCTTCTACTGGAGGAACAGCGATGGTATATGGTTGGCGAATGGTATCCCTTGATAACTCTAAAGGTACTAGGATTAATGGGGATTGGACGTTTTCTTTTGTTTCTGCATCAACCCAGTTTAAAGTACCAAAGGCCGCGTGTAGTATGCGAACACCACGTTCCATGTAATCAAGATGCGAACGAGCTTGCAAGTTCTTAAGTTTCCGTTCAAGCTCCAACCGACCTAAGCTTCCACTTACCAACTGGTTTGCAATGGGGCGTTTAGATTCTTCAGGGGTTGTGGTTGCTTTAACTGGGGTCTTCGCCGTCTTAACGTTAGCTTTTCCTGATTTAACATTGTTTTTGTCTCCAACTTTTAGAGTCTCTTCAGTTTCTGGTTGTTGAGTTTCTTCCTGAGGAGAAAAAAACTCCAGACGATTCTTCTTTAAGACAAGAATATCAAATATTTTCTGGGCGTCAGGTTGAGTGATAGATAGGTTTCCACGCTTATCTTTATGGAAATAAAGCAGGTTATTTCTTCTTGAGAGATCAATTAATCGTGATTTCCAATCTTCAACACGTTTCATTGGCAACGAAGCAACTGGTTCAGTCATTTTCAGCCACGTTCACACGGGTATAAGTTAGCACTATTGTATGTATGATTGTTTAATACTTACGGTAGTTTCAAACGGGATCAAGCAATCAGTTTTTAAATTTTTAGGGACTAATAGAGTCAGTTGATACCATTTGCATGGTTTATTGCATCCAAAATTACCTGCTTTACATTGTCTAAACCTATTTTTCTTGTTTCCAGAATCTCGAGGTTCATACCAGAATCTTTGAGGTCTTGCACACATTTTTCTGTGTCTCCGCAGGTGTCCAAGAGCACGATACCCTTGATTCCGCTGAACATATTTGCAAACACTGCTTCGTCAACGCCTTCTTTTAACATTTGTTCCTTTGCATGTTTGAAGAACCCAATCATACCAGGTCCAATAAACATCAAGTTATGTTCGGGGTCAGCTTCAAAAAATTTACCTTTTCCACCAAGCTGACAGTCGATACAATTAACTGCGTCTACTTTTGATATGCCATATTCCTCGGCTAGTTTTTTCATCTCGTCATCTTGTCCAAGACACAGGTCGCCGTAAACCAGCACTATTTTGCTCTTGGACCTTTTCTGGGTTTGTTCTAGAACTTTGCGCAAATTGTTCTCTAGTGCAGTATAATCGATGTGGAAGAATTTGCTCACATAAACTACATCAACATCTAAGTTGCCTTGCTTTTGGAGTTGCTGGATTTCTTCTTTTAGGACACTACAGGCGACTAGGCAAATCTTGGATTTTTCTTTCAATGCTTTTCAGCTTCAGTAAAGCCTAAGTAGCTATTGGCAATAAAGCTTTTCTACAGTTCCCAAAAAGACCAAATAAGATTCCAAGCGAGATTCATATGTTATATGTAAAATCAGGATTTGAAACAGTTACCTCTTTCTCCAATTGCCAAAACATCTTTTCCGTCTCTACTGTGTGGGAAAAAGCTGTGTGATAGAAGAAGAAGGGTTGCGATTGCATTTTGAAAAGCTTGGTTTGGGTTGCTTTTCTCTTTTGGGATTTGGATTGTTTGCTGTTTGAAGAAAAAAAGGGTTCGGATAAGGTAAATCTTCTTCTTCCATTACCTATTTGGCATTTTAAAAAGCTTAGTTTGGGTTGCTTTTCTCTATTGGGGCTTGAAATGTCTGCTGATTAAAACGGCAAAAAGGATTTGGATAAGGAAAATCTTCTTCTTCCATTACCTATTTATAGGTTCAAAGACACAAAAATAGATTAAAACAATGAAATAATTTGAATATTTGGGTAGGGGGAGCCAGATCTATGTTCCCGCTATGCCCAAAATGATTAATTGTGATCAGGTGGAGGTGAGGCTTCTAAGGTTGATATTTTTGTTGATAAAAATGAGGTGGATCCGTAAATGGTCTAAAATTTTTTGACTTAGATACAAATGCAAAAAATTTCTGTATAAGAAAAGGCCGTTCTGGGCTACAATCTTTTGAGGTGCTTAGTAGTTAATGTTCTGAACGCAACGCAATAGGGCTAAAGTATAACGGCTCGAAGCAAAACCTGGCATGAGTTTGCTAACGTTTTATTCAACTTCTATTCAGCCCACCTCTCATATTAAATGCGTATTCATCTTTCTCGTCACTCAAAATTGGAATTATATTTTTCTGTTAGGTAGTCGACCACAAAATCCTAATGAAGTTGATTTTTGATTCCCTTGCACAATAAAAGCTTCTTCGCAATTTCTCGCCATACATCCCGAGAATTCATTAGTAAATAGCAGAAGACGATCTCGTGTTGCAGTTATTTCTATTCTATCAAAATAGAACTGCCCCGTTATGCGAACCAAGTAATTGTTACGCTCAAATTTGACAAAAATCGGTCTGTGTGCATGCCTGGCAGTGATTTCATTTTCCAGAATGTCCAATTTCCATTTCTCATTAACCACGGAAGCCCAGTGATTTGCAAACATGCCACCTATGAAATTGTTTTCATCATCAAAGAATCTCATGTACAAGTAAAACTTGGGTTCTTCGGCAAAAAATGCGGGCATTTGGGGCCATATTTCAATCAATGGCTTATCATTTACGACAAGAACATACGGACATCCTATGCAAAGATTATTACCCAAAGAAACCGAAAAATTTTGTGGAATGGAAAAATAAAAACCTCTTTTTCTCTGCGTTGGCAAAACCAGATTTTTGCAGGTCAATAATATCTTGAAGTGCAATTGCTGGCTTTTCATTTGGCTTTTTCTTAAGTGTTAAACCATGATGATTATCACATAATAAAATTAAGTTGTCGGACTCGTCGATTAACTCGGGGAATCACTCTTCGGGACAATGTGGTGTTGCTCACAGGGAAGGTCAATACCACAGAATGCGCACTTACCTCTCCATCTAGTATAAACTACCTGCCGAGTTTCGAGAGAAGGATCAGGGATGAGTTTCACCTTTTTGAAATAGGAAGTTTTAGGTAATCTAAAAGGAGTAATCTTGCTTGTTGTAAGCGTTTTTATGTCCTTTCGGGCATATGTGCGAATTATTGATTAAGCTTATTGTTTTGAAACTTGCGTCATCAACTGAAATTCCTGATGCAAATTTTGTTCCACATGTTTTGCATTTAAGATTGAGCATTGGCACTATTTGTACTCATATAAATCTATTTGAACAAAAGTACTTATAAAATACACTGTTCATTGTTTCAGAATTAAGCCTACCGCGTGTTTTGTTATTGGTGTCATACAGTCACGAGTGAGGAGGAGGTTTTGCCATTCCCATCCCCTCCGAAAGACTCCTCCAAACCATGTGCTCTGGGGTTAAACTAATACTAATATTCAACCTCCTTCAGTCAATAATACTCAAACCAACGTAGAATACTAAGGATGGATGGAGAATAACTGTGAAAATTGCATAGGTGCACCTTAGTTTTTATGAAGAAATCAACAATAGTAAATAGTAGTAACGAATGATTAGGATTAGGAGATAAAATCTAAGATGAAGTATGAAATCAAGTACAAACCATCCTATGCTATGCTAGTTGTAAACCTTGACCGAGGCGAAACTATAACCGCGGAGTCGGGCGCAATGACTTACATGTCTCCATCGATTGAACCACACACGAGGAAACGAGAAAAAAGCTTCTTGGGTAGTTTAGGTCTTAAAATCATTGGGGGACAGAGCTTCTGGGTTAATGACTACAATGCCGCTGGGGGTCCAGGCGAAGCAGCGTTTGTTGCTGCACCGGTCGGTGACATAGAAAAACTTGATGTCAAACCTAACCAAGGATACATAATACAAAAATCCGCCTACATTGCCAGTACACAAGGTGTAGATTTAGACATAAAGTGGGAAGGCTTCAGTAAGGGTCTTTTCGGACAAGGCTTGTTCATGATAAAAGCCACAGGTAATGGGCAACTCTTCATCAACACCTTTGGCGCCATCGATACACACGTACTCGCTTCAGGGGAAACGCTTGTCGTGGATAATTTTCACCTTGTTGCATTCAGCGAAACCTGTAGTTATAAGGTTATTAAATTCGGCGGACTTAAAGAAACTCTGTTGGGTGGAGAGGGCTTAGTGACTCAAATTACTGGACCGGGAGATGTACATATCCAGACAAAGAACATGAAGGAATTTGTCGATTGGCTCTGGACACTGCTAGAACCGCGCGTGCAAGCCAAAGCTCGCTAAACTCTTTTTTTGGTTTCTATTTTTTTCTATTTTTTTGTTTCTTCTTTGTGGGCCACTCATGTTTCTGACTGGCGAGTTTAGGAAACGTGTTGAGGCTTTGGGGGCGGCTGCGCTTATGTAGGTTCTATCCACGATATATCATGTCCAAGGCCCCATGGATTCCCAAACACCCCGCTTCCCCAACTAACTCTCTTCGCGTGCAACTAACCTATGTAGGTTCTATCCACGATATATCATGTCCACCTTGCAAGTAATCATGTCTCCAAACAATTTCTGCAACAGGAAAAACCCAAGTACAGTGTCCATCTAAATCCGCATGATGTATAAGTTGTATAGAAGTTTCATCGATGTTTACAACAGGCATTATGTGCCAACCTTGGCCATTACCCAGAGCTAACGAAATCAAGCAAGGTTTCTGCTCATCTAAGAGGGATTTAATTTGGTTCACTTTGTCTATTCCCTTGGTGAAACTTTCCACTTTAATGTTAATTGCAGGATACACACTTCTAATCTTGGCTGAAACAGAGTCAAAACTATTATCTTGCTCAAGATCAAAATCCTCTTGAAAGGATTCAAGATTCACTCCTTGAATCTTCAAATATCGAACTAGCCACTCGTAGCTTGTTGGAATACACCCAGATTCATGACGTTGCAAAACAACCGTTTTGCTCCAGTTTAATAATTGTGCCATTTGTTAACAGAATTGATTAGACAGCAATAGCAATTTAAGAGTTCTTGTTCGTGTTCTGAATTAGAGTTTTCTGAATTAAAAAAGAAATGTAGGTTGAGTCTGAGCCTTAAATTTGATGTTCGCGGTCCATTGAGGCAATGTCTTAGTCGCTGCATGGTCTTTCACCGTTTTGACCACGCAACTCATAGCCTCACTGCAACAATGCAATGTCCAGCCCATCGAAGCAAAGTCTTTGTCGCGCATCGATTTTTCGCTGTTTTAATCGACACGTCCAATGCCTCAATGCATCGCGATTAAAGCGTGCTCCTCAACCTACAAGCAAGGTATTGCAAACGCGGGCTCTTAAATATTGCGACATTTATGTAACAAATAATAACACATATGTCTCATTTAATACAAACGCTTTCATGAAACTAACCTTGATAGCACCCGCATCAAGTTTCAAAATTTTATTTAGGCATCAATTCATAGGCACGGGAGATGTTATTGTAGTTGACTGGATTGCCCATTATAGACAATTCCTTTGTCTTTTCACCTTCTCGATATTGAAAATATAAAACCTTGAAAGAGTGCATAATTTGTGTTTTCCTTAGAAGTTATTTGGTTAAAGTGGGCTTCGAATCGAAGTCTACCTGAATGTGAAGCTAAGCCGAAGATTCGTTTGTTGGTTAGGATGATTTTTGTGTTGTTTTGCTGGGTTAGGACAAAGAATCCTGGACGCCCAAAACATATGCTGATACCCCAAGGACCAAAAGATAAAAGTTCATTTTCCTGTTCTTGCTCAATATTTAGGGCTTTTCCGCAGAAAGAGCAAAATCTATCTTGAATATCTACCTTGCCTCCGCAATTGGAACAAAATACTATTCTTGCTTCATTCAAACAAGTCATTTACTCCTAATATTTCTTCATTGACAATTCCAATTGCCCTGATTTCTCTATAATATTTTCTATTTATTTTGTCTTGCAAAAACAAAGTCTGGATTAATTATTTAAGCTATCACTATGAGCAAGCCAATGGCTGCCCATCCGCCTGGCGATAGCAACTTGTTTTGTTTTGGGTCATAGCCATCTTTTTCTTCTGAAAAAAAGAAACGTCGCAGTAATCATCGTAACTGCCAAGAGAATTGCCATCAAATATCCATACGTCCAGTAGACCTCAGGCATTGCGTTGAAATTCATCCCATACCAACCTACGAGCACCGTTAGAGGCACTCCGATCGTAGATATAACTGCTAGAAACCTCATAGTTTCGTTCATTCTGTTACTGAATGAAGAACTGTAAATGTTCAAAGATCCCATGTTAATTTCAAGCAGATTGTCGATTCTATCAAGGGTCCTTAACGTATGATCATATGTGTCTCTTATGAAAGCCTCGATTTCTCTGTCCACTAATTGGTATTTTTTCCCTGCAAGGCGACACAGCACGTCACTCTGAGATCTCATCAATCTCCGTAAGAGGAGCAGGTTGGTTCTATTCATTTGAATTAATTTAAGTACGTTCTCTCCAGGTGGTTCTTTGAGAACGTCGCGACCCAATATGGTTTCTGCTTCGTCAACTTCTCTTACGGCATCTTCGAGGCTGTCGACAACGGTGTCCAAAAGGGCATAAAGAAGAAACGAGGGTGAACTGCTCACAATCGGTGATTCTACTTTTTTTAGGTCTTTTAGAATATTATCCAATCGAGCTAAGAGTTCTCGGTGTATAGTTACCACGAAATTGTTTCCTATGAATATTCCAAGCTGAGGACCCTCACGATACAACCCATCTTCTTCCAAGACCATCCTGCTTACAAGAAAAAGAGTTTCCCCATATTCTTCAACCTTGGGTCTCTGCCGTATATTTATGCAATCCTCAAGCGCCAGAGGATGAAGACGCAGGTTCTTCTCCAAGGGAGAAAGTTCTTCAATACCAGCATAGTTTGAAACATCTATCCAGAGAACAGAATCATTGCTGGGTAACCATCGTACATTGTCAAATGAAGAAAAAACATCCATGCTCAGAGTTGTTGAGGAATAACTCGTTACTGTTATCTTCAGAACGATCACCGTCGAATTATTATGCATGTTGAGATTTATAACTATCATTTCTTTTTGGTGCAAACACCCCTCAGCTTCGTTCTACTTTCTTTCAACATTGTCAAGAACGTTTGTGAATCTGGATTATGGCACATGTTCTTTGTTTGATTACAAGCCTACATAGCTTTCTCAGCTTAACCGAGATGTTTCAGGTCTATAGCGGTTGGTGGCTAACCTTTCTTTGACCTTACCAAGAGATCGTCGCGTCGTTTCAGCAATCTCTCGAATTGATCATCTGTTATTCTATCTTCCACTAATAATTTGAAAACTGACTTTGAAATGTTGTCCATTTCCCCTTGAAACTTTGGGAGGTTTTCGGAGTAGAGGTCGTAGACTGTAACCATGCTTCTATAAAGACGGTGATACGTTTTATTTCGGCGCCAGATGGTTCTACCGCGAAGTCCCGTTAAGCCAAGCAGCAACAGTGAGCCGATTGCTGCCCAACCAGTTGGAGTGAATACCCAAATGCTAGCGCTTTCCAGAAATGCTTGCCCGGGAGACTTTGTTGGAGGACCGCTGGTGGCTGAAAACAGCGAAGGGTAAGTGTCACCCGGGAAAATTAAAAACGTCGCCGTATTCCCCTTGAGGTTACTCAAATCAGTCGGAGATGCAGTTTTTACCTCTGAGGTCGCTGGTAAGTCTACGTCGATGACCTGCTGGGTTTTATATGTATAACCATGATAATAAGAGGAAACACCAATGTTAAACATAAAGTTGTTACCGTGTTGAGAGAGGACGTTAGCTGGGGCTTTGAAGAGAAGGCTGTAGGTGGTTCCGTTTATATTAAAATCCCTGTAGAATTCCCAGAGCTTTAGGCTGCCAGTTGAGACTGGTGTTAGGTCGAATCCTGTGAGCCAGTTTTCTAGAGTTCCTTCGCCCAACACGTATTCTGGTACGCGTGTGATGTGGAACCATGTCCACAATTGTGCTACTGAAGTTGTCTGGTTGATTGAAGCAACGACTTTTGTGCTGTTGCGGGATACTCCGTACCATTGTGTATCTAGTTGCCATGAAGCATCTAGCCATATACCTGCGTTGTTTGTAACTGCATTTTGAAAGTCTTGAAAAGAGTTGAAGTTTACACCATAGTAGTACTCTGCAATTGGGCGTACCAGGGGCCAATTGAACTCCTCGTATGTGGAAACGAAAATGTCATTTGCGTTAACTAGGCTTTGGCGCATGTGGGCTTGAAGAAATGAGCCGTCTGCGATCCATGCCGGTGGCTCTGCGATAGCTCCTTCTTCTAGCCATTTAACCTCGTCTAAGGATGGGGTTATGACGTCATGGACATACCATACTTTTGAGTAGTCACAGCGGGCTATTGGAGGTGAAGCAACTAGCATAAGTGCCAAAAAGAACATTAAGGAAAGCTGAATACCGACAAGACCTGCTTTATGTTTCAATTGAGCTCTCTCCTAGATGCTTGTTTGTTGCTATGAACATAAAAATCTTCTCAAACAATTAACCGACAGTGGATCGCGCAGGATAAATGAGCTAAGAGCAAAGGGGTGAAGAGTTTAAGATTTAATCATAAAGGCTAATTAAAATGAAAAATAGGAACAGCCAAAACAGGAGAAAACCTCTTAAGAAAACTTTTGTATAAGAGTTAGTGGAGAGGAAAAATGAAAGCCAAAAAAATAGTTTTGGCAGCAACTATTTTTGTAGCATTCATGAATATGAGCATAATTTCTGTCGCTTGCGCCGCTGACTGGCTGACGGTCACGACGATAACGGGATCGGCAGACCAAACCTCTAAATCCTTTAACATTACTGCTCAAGAATGGCGACTGCAATGGAGTTTCACTCCCGACCCACAATTTCCTTCTCTTACGTTTTTTGGGGTGCTTGTTTACCCAGAAGTTGAGGATGCAAGTTTTATTGACTCATTTTATGTAAATGGAAGCACAAAGACAAGCGGCATTGAGGTTATCAACGCAGGTATAGGAAACTATCACTTGGAAATACTTGATGCAAACATACCCGGCTACACTATTGTCGTGCAGCAGTATGGAGGCACAGTCTCCAATCCACCAAAAGGAGACTCGATTTTTGGAAATTTGACTAATGTTGTTTTAGTAGTATTGGTTATTGTAATATTTGCAGTTGTTGTTGCGGTAGTTTTGTTGAAGAGAAGAAAAAGTTTGAGATCAACACAAATGCCTCTGCCTCCTCAACCTGCGGCTATGATATTGTATATTTAAGAATTATCAAATTGGTCTATATCGAGTATGCCTAAGGTACTGAAAAAAATTTTATATACGTTACATTGAAAGGACTATTGGGAGAGCAAATGAATAAACAAATTATAGCCCTTATATTAATAGGTGTAATTGCATTTTCCGGTGTAGTTTTTGGAGCCTATTTCCTCTCTAATCAGTGGTTCGGAATGCTTCAACTTACTAATTCGTCTACTAACTCGCCTACTAATTCACCCACTGGTCCAACCTATCAACCTACATCATCTCCAAGTACGGGAAATTTTGTAAAATATAAGACCGCAAGCTATGTCGATACACAGGGAATTGACACTGAAGCATTTAGCCTCCTTATACCCTCTGACTGGAAATTCGAGGGAACTGTAGTCTGGAACCTAGACAACACAGTCATGCCTGCAACTGCGAATATAAGAACTTGGAACCCAAATGGCAGCGAGGAGTTTAATGTTTTTCCAAACCAGGCTTTCTATTGGACGGACAATCCCTTAGTGCAACAGACTAATCCGCCTGGATCAACTTATTTTGGGGCTTTGGTTAGTTCTCCGCTTGGGCCAATTCAAGCTTTAAAACAAGTTGTGCTGCCAACGTTTAGAAGCAACGTGGGCGATCTGAATGTTGTCAGTGAGCAACTGCTGCCTGAAATGGATCAACTTTTCACTACAGGAACTGAACCCTCCACTGGAATATCTTATACTGCAAGTAGTGGAAAAATAAGAGTTGAGTATAGCCTTGATGACGTGGTTATGGAAGATGAGATGTATTGTGTTATCCAATCTATCAATATTCCAACACAATCCATTTACGGAACTACAACGGGCACAAATTGGTTTATGAGTTATCTTGCCTCGTTTAGGGCTGAGAAGGGACAGCTTGACTCTCAGTTTAAACTGTTTCAAACAATTGCCTACTCCTGTTCTATTGATAAGAATTGGCTAAACAAATACAATCAATTGGTAGCATACCTCATTCAAAATCAGATAAAAATAATTCAAAGTGTAGGTGAACTTAGCAATATGTTATCTCAAATGAGTGATGAAATAAGTCAAGAGAATCTTCATGATTGGGAACAACGGCAGAGTGTTAATGAGCGGATTGCGAAGGATTTCTGTAACCAAATTCTTGAAATTCAACCCTACAACAATCCAATCGATGGAACAACTGTTGATCTACCAGCTGGCTACAACAATGCTTGGGTTAATAATTTAGGGGAATACATATTGGCTGAAAATCCGAGTTTTAACCCGAACATAGGGTCTAACTTGGGTTGGCAGCCTATGACGACAGTTGGAGGTTAAGGCGGAATTTAACTCCTATTTTTGAAAGGAGTTCGCAGCCTATGAGAAATGACAAGACTACTAAACAAAGGTCAGAAGCTAAGAAAACTGTGTTTAATCAAGAAAGATTAGAAAGCAACCGCCTTTCTCAAACCTACAAGCATGCCGACTTTTTTTAAAATCCACTTTAGCGATAAAACCTTATTACCAGACTTGCCAATTCTGGCAGAGCAGCACGTCCGAAACTCAAAGAAATCTGGGAAATAATAAATTGTGAGCTGCAGAGTAAACCTCACCCTGCATAGATGATTTTATAAACTCGGGATGAATACTATGATTATGCGCAAGCTCAAAAAAGAGTTGTCACCAGAACAACGTGAAGAACTACTCAGAGCATTGAAAGCCCGTTTTGAGAAAAACATGAACCGCCATAAAGGTCTTGAATGGGCTAAAGTACAAGCAAAGCTGGAAGCTAATACTGAAAAACTGTGGTCACTCAATGAAATGGAAAGAACTGGCGGTGAACCGGATGTTGTTGGTCATGATAAAAAGACGGGCGAATACATTTTTTATGATTGTTCAGCGGAAAGTCCTAAAGGCCGCAGAAATGTTTGTTACGACCGTGAAGGGCAGGAGGCAAGGAAAGCATTTAAACCAGAAAATAACGCTATTGATATGGCAGCTGCCATGGGCATTGAGCTTTTAACGGAAGAACAATATCGAGAGTTGCAGAAACTTGGAAATTTCGATACGAAAACGTCGAGCTGGGTGAAAACACCTTCTGATATTAGAAAACTCGGCGGCGCCCTCTTTGCTGATCGCCGCTACGGCAATGTCTTCGTGTATCATAACAGTGCGCCCTCTTACTATAGCGTTAGGGCGTTCCGTGGCTCGCTAAGGGTCTAAATTTGGACTTTGAATTTTAGCATTTCTTCGATTTTGCTATAATTATCAGGGAATTTTCGACTCTAATTAAGAATTAGGTCAGAAAACCATCGGATAATTATGTACTGATAACCATTAACGCTTAATGCAAACACAATAAGGCAAACCTAAGGGTTTTTGTGGAGTAGTAATTCATAAAACATAATAGAAATCCACAGCGTTGAAACTACTACTGGCAAATAATAGGTGAGTAAATGAAAAAGTCAAATCAGGAAATTGATTGTGTTGAAGCCATACTTGCAATGCGAACAATGCTGTCACTAAACAATGCTTATGCTCGCAAATTTGAAATGAGGGACTTTGTTAGTGTTGAAGTTATTGATTATAACTGCTTAGAGAAATCTATTAAAAAACAAACTTAATTGTAATGAGAGCAACTGTAACAACGGCAACAATTGTTCTCAGAATAAAAAAAACGGATTTGCAGTTAACAAGAAAGAGGGGTTGTGTTACTGTATTGTTTGTATTTCATTTCTTTTGTTTTTCAATGATTATTGCCGCAGTGCTTGCTATGGCTGCTGCTACTACGACGGATGCTATGGCGTAGAGGGTTTCTGGAGGCATAATGTTTGTTGTTGGGTTTGTAGTTTCAGGTGTCGACATAGGAGTAGCCGTAGGCGTAGGTTTCGGGGTCGGAGTCGGGGTCAAAGTTAGTGGGGGCGTTGGAGTTTGTGTTGGGGTTGGAACAGGTGTTGGTTTAGCTATTGGATTAGGTATAGCGTTGCAGTAGGAGTTGGAGTTGGAGTAGGAGTTGCAGTAGGAGTTGGTGTTGGTGTGGGAGTTGCAGTAGGCGTTGGTGTTGGTGTGGGAGTAGGCGTTGGGACTTGGGTTGGGGTAGGCGTCGGTGTAGGTGGAGGTGATTGCGTAGGCGTTGGAGTCGGGGAAGAAACTGGAGTTGGTGAAGGCGATTGGAAACACGAGGACAGAAAAGATAGAACCGCAGATAAAGTTTCTTGATGTTGCTGGTCAACAGTTATAGTCGCTTTTTGGTTGCCTACAATTGGGATTAAATTATCGACTATTCCTTCAACATTAACCATGTTTTGGTCTAAATATTGAATATGGTTCCCACCTTGAAGAATCGTTAAATTTTTGTTTGGCGCTTGAAGCTCTGTATTGTAGTATTGGATTGCTGAAGTGTACATCGTTTTTTCTTCGCTTCCTATGATTATTTGTATTGGAACAGAAAATGTGGTTGGTTTTGGAAGCGGATAACCTGAAAGGTCAAACGGTGGAGACCATGCTGAAACCGCTTTAATTCTGTTGTCTGAGGTCGCTGTAATTAAAGCTGATAAGGCGCCCAAACTATGTCCCATAGCTATTATTTTGTTGAAGTCTACTTTTCCGGCAAGTTGTGATTGCATTTCCAGTGTACTGATGCAATTGAAAGTGGCAATGTAAACTGAAACTCGCTGTGAAATGTTACCTATCAAATCTGCAAACATTCCGTCTGGAATTTCAAGCATAACAAGGATGTAACCTGCGTCAGTGAAGGGCTGATATGTCCAGCTGTACCAAGTGTTTGATGAAGCGAAGCCGTGAAGAAATAGGATAACTGGAGCTTTCACCATACTTGATTTGTAATAGACGGTTGCGTGTCCTGTAGGATAAGTAAAGTTGAATGATTGGTAAGTACTCTGTGAATATACTGGTTTCACGTTAACAAAAAATAGAGATGCAATCAAGATAATGAGTAACAAAGCTTGAAATTTTCCGTCAGTCCACAAAATAAGAGGCGTGTTTTTCCCTTCTTTGAAACTGAAGTCAATTTACTATTGGTGCCATTCTTATATAAAGCTGTACAATGATAGAGTGGAGAACATATCTAAATTCGAGTTTTATGCGGTATTCTCCATTGTTGCGGCTGTCTTTCTTGCTATGCGCTGGGGTTTAGTTTTTTTTATTTGTATGTTGATTATTTTTCCGTCTCGCATCTCGAATATTTTGCTAGCCATGCTAGCTACTGTTGGGTCATGAGTAACGACTATGACTGTTGCGCCTTCATGGTTTGATAGATCTCGGAGTGCGTTCATTACTTCCTTGCCTGTTTTAGAGTCTAAGTCGCCTGTTGGTTCATCTGCCAACACAATGGATGGTCTATTTGCGAGGGCTCGGACAATTGCTACACGTTGTTGTTCTCCCCCGCTCAGTTCATCAGGCCTATGATTCATCCGATCCGCTAACCCAACCATTTTCAGTAACTCATTTGCTCTGTTTTCGCGTTCTTTTGATTTTACGCCTGCAATTAACATAGGTAATTCGACGTTTTCAATGGCTGATAAGACAGGAATTAAATTATAGAATTGAAATATAAATCCGATAGTGTTTCGCCGGAGTTTCGTTAAGTCTTTTTCTTTTAGCAGGGTTAGGTCTATTTCGTCAACATAGATTTTGCCTTGGGTGGGTTTATCCAAAACACCGATTAAATTGAGAAGGGTTGTTTTGCCTGAACCAGAAGGACCCGTAAAAGCAACAAACTCGCCCTTCTCTATTTCCAAGTTGACTCCTCTTAAAGCTTGAACTTGGTTTTCGCCAAGCTTGTATGTTTTTTGAACTTCAACCACTTTAACAGACATTCTTTTGTCCTCAAAACTGTTAAATATGTATTGACCAACGAGTAATCGTAAGGTTGTTTTGATTAAAAAAGGTTAGGGGAACAATAAAGGTGAAGGCGTTAAAAGCTGGAACTGTTGAATCATTGTTCATTGTTATTTTCGGAGTTTTCCATTTCGCCTTGCCGTTTATTTTGACTCCAAACCCCTCCACAACAATTAATTTATTTGTGACATTGCATATTTCAGACTTTGTTCTTCCAGGATGCTTTACTTTAGCAATTGCAAGTATCATTTTTTATGTAACACATAACCGTTATCCAGCAGTTCTACTTGTATTCCTATACAGCGGAGGAATCGTTTTCCACATGTTGTATTTTTTAGGTATAGTTGAATCGGTAATTATTGTTCCAAGCAATATAATTTTGGCTGTCGGAATTCCAGTTGATGCGCTTTCGATTGTGGCTATATATGATTATTACCGTCGGGTTCATTAAATTCCCGTATTATTGCCTAATTGACTCAACAATGTTTTGTTTTGAAGCTTTGTTCGCAGGATAAACTGCGCCAATCACTGCAGTTAAAAGTGCAAGGAATAGTGTAATTGTGATGGCGTCAACGGGTATTATGAAGGCCATTGGAAAACCTGCGACTCGCATGTAGCTGACTGTAACTCTGTGGAACATTAACCCCACAGTAATTCCCATCGCGAAACCTACCACGCCGAGAAATGTTGCTTCACCGATTATTGACGTTATCACTTGGGCTTTGCTCATGCCTTGGGATCTGAATATTCCGATTTCTCGGCGGCGCTCTGTTACATTCATTATCATTATTGCGGCTACACCTATCCCTGCGTTTAAAACAGCAAAGGCAACGACGGCGTATAATATGTAAAATATTTGGTCAATAGAACTCTTTACACGTTGAACCGCGTCATTGTATGTGGTTACGGTTAGCTTGTATTCTTTTCCATAGGAATCTTGTATGTTATTTTTGGTTTGGTCAATGTTTGTGTTCTGGTCAATTTTTACGAAGAAGATATTTGCTGTGTTGTTGTAATCATTAAAAGAAGTGGGGAATGTTTCGTTAAGATTACTATAAGAAATATATGATGCCTCTGAAAGCATGAAGTTCCCAAAGGACATTATGTCCAGCCAAGCTCCCTGTGCTATGCCAACAACAGTGAATTTTTTCCACTCTAAAACTGGCACAGTGTAATTGTAATGAACCACGGTCTGTTGAGGTCCATAGGGGGTGGAGATTTCTATTACTTGGTCTGCTGTGCGGTTCTCGTAGTCTAGATAGCGGATTTTCACTTCATTGCCGACGGAGGCGTTGAGTGATTTAGCTAACGGGGAAGTCAAAATAATTGTGTCAGAATCGTTCAGTTTATCGAAAACATTTGATGGTGTGTCATCGCTAAAAGTCATCGACATAACTTTGGGATAAGAATACGTGTCAATCGCAAGCACAGTTGAGGAAGAATTTATTGGCGAAGAAGACGCGTTATTTTGTATTATGGTTTGTTCAGGAACCACAAGAAGCGGCGTAGCGGCGTTTACTGTTGAGATACTTGTGATATTATCGGTAAAAGATTTCGGGATCCTACCATCAGAGATAACTGTCAAATCTGAGCTTGAAAAAGAACGAATTACATTCTCAACGCCGGCTACTGTGCCGACTTGTGCTCCGCTCATGACTACAACTAAACTCAACGATATACCGATGAGTGCAAAACAAATGGTGCTTCTAAGTAGGTTACGCTCCACGTTTCGAGAAATGATTTTTCTAGTTTTGCCAAATCCGAATAGGCTACGTTCTATTACTGGACCGCCGCTCCTTAGCAAGCCAGCTACAAGCAAGGTCACTCCGAGCATGGCTATTGGAGCAAGTGCTGATACCACATAAAGACCAATGCCGTATTGGGAGAATATGTCAAACCATACGAAGATGAATGCGCCAAAAATTGTGAGGGGCAATCCAATGAAAACAAGTTTTAGGGCTGTTCTTTGTTTGCCTGGTTTTCTCATCGATGGACGTAGAGCATTGATTATGTCTGTTCTGCATGCTGATAACGATGGAAAAAGTCCGCCTATCATTACTGTCAATAAACCTGCTACGGCGCCCAGGATGAGATGCTGTCCAGTTGTTGACGGTAAAACAAATTTGAAGTCGATTCCTGGTGAGAATGGTTGGAAGATTTTGGAGGTCAAATAGCGGAAAACGTCTGTTACAAATAATCCTAAAACAAGTCCTATGGCTACGCCAATTAGTCCTAAGATCAGGCTTTCTGAGAAGAATATCCAGAAAACCTGTCTAGTTGAGGCACCTTGCGAACGTAATATGCCGATTTCGTGGGTACGTTCACCAATGTTCATGTACATAGTGTTTAAAACGATGACTATGGCGACACAAAGTGCCATTACTGACATGATTTGTAGGCCACTTTGTAAGCCCACAGTTGCTCTGCTTACAATTGAGAGAACGCTTTCTTTTACTGGGTTAACTATATAGTCGCTGCCTAATTTGTTGTTGAGATCATTCACGATGTTGGTTGTTTGTTTTGAATTCAGAAGTTTAATGCTAATAGAGTTGATTTTTTCCGTAGCGTTTAGCATTGTTTGCGCTTTTGTTAAGTCAACGTAAACTCGGTATCCATTGTACCCTTGACCAAATACTGCTCCGTATTGATTTTCAAATTGACTGGAATGGTATAGGCCTACGACTTTAAGAGTGTAGTTTTCTGATTGGAATGTTGGGTAGGAGCCGGTTTCAACATTAATTTCAAATTCTTGTCCTAAGGTGTAGTTTAGTCTGTCATCAACTACTGCTTCTGAACTGTTGATTGATAGCTGCAGTTGACCTGTGATGTTTGTTGCTAAAGAATCAGCGTAGTCGAAGTCGAAGGTCGTGTTAACTCCGATTAATGTAGTGCTAACCCAATCTTGGGGCTCAGAGGCGTTGGCTTGGCCGTTTAGTCTTCCATAGTAATCTCCAATACCTGTTGTTTGGTTTATTGTGGTTAAAATGGTTTGGTTGAAGGGTAAATTCAAGCCTGATCTAATGCTTATGTCAACGTTTCCTATGGCTTGGTTGACGGTGGAGCCGAATTGGTCATAGACACTGTCAAAAGCTATGTTGACGCCTACTATTAATGTGACACCTAGGATTACGGCAATAATTGTCAGGGAATTGCGGAGTTTACGCTTGGGAATGTTCCTTAAAGCTATTGAAGTAAAGGACAAAGATTTTCCTCCTCCCCCCACAATAATGCGGATCGGTTTTCAGTTATTGAAAGTGGCGGTTTGTTATATTTAAGAGTTAAATACTCAGAGTTATATAGTAAAGTTGGGGAGCAAGGAAGCTAATTGCTTCCTTATTGATGCTTTGCTATAAAAGGGGCAGTTTATGGAAGATGTTTACGAACCTTAAAATCGGAACGTATGATTTTCTTGGAAAACGTGAATATTTCAAAAACAGAGAATTGAAGAAACAGTGGACTTCAATGGCTCTTATCGGTGAAGATGGTGATGCTATTGAAACTGTAACTCGCTGTCCCACATGGTTTTCTTCTCTTATTTCGGGAGCATCAAATTATTTTCTTAGAGGTCAAGGTGTTGCTGGATTAGTTGATTTAGCTTATCCTATGGCGAATCCAATGTTTGGGGATTTGTTTGTTAGCCAATTTAAAATTGGCAAAGTGGATGCGAAATTGGTGCCTAGTTTTGTGCCTCTTGCCGTAACAGAGGTTAAACCGCTTGAAAAAAGCGTTGTAGTGTCTTACAAAGGTATAGGTGGAGGGCCTGACTTGATTAAATTAATGTCAAGTGGGGCTTTAAGTTGTATTGAACGATCTTCAAATTCAAATGGCAGGGCTTTTGATACTGAATATCAGCTTTACAAGAAAGTTGTTCTCGGCGTGGATGATACCGATTCAGCCACTAAGGGTGCGACTTTTAGCACAGCCGTGCAGTTAGCTTCGATTTTAGATAGGGCTTCCAGTGATTATCATTTTCTTAGATTGACCTTGTCATTTAATTGGCCTGCTAACCCTGTAAAAACTACAAATAATGCTTCTTCAGGGCTGGTTTTTGCTGTTACTCCAGGAAAAGAAGAGGCGTTGATTCGAGATTTTGAGGGGTTAATTAGAAAGCACTCAATTTCCAAGGAGACTGGAATGGTTGTTAGTCGACAGGTTCGTGCCCCTGAGGTCCTTAAGAATTATTCGCGGAAGGTCAAGAGGGAGCAAGTTAGTGTTTCTGAAGCGTTCAAAGCGGCAGAGCAAGCTGGAGTTAGAACCATACCAATAACAGGTGAGCGGGGTTTAATCGGAGCGCTATCAGTTGTGGGCTTAGTTGATGATGCCGAAGAGGCTATTACCCCTGTCACGAAGGATACGCCTTTGGGTTAGTGTTGGTAAATGAGGTTTCCAAGAGGCAAATGGATAATTGCAGCTATAATCTACTTGTCTTGGCAAGTGCTTTTTTCCGTAGCTGTTTCTCCCCTTGGCTTTGGAATTCTAACAGCAAAACAGATGGGTTTTACACTTGACACGTTGTGGCTTGGGCTTCTTGTTGCCGCCGCAGTGCTAGCTTTGACAACAATGCTTGCTAGAACAAGTTTAGCTTACGGTTTATACACTAAAGGTTTAAGCTACATCAAAACAAAAGAGGATTTTGAAAAATTCTGGAGTACTTCCCTGAGAGGATGTGACGATGGTGTAATAGCTGAAACACATTGGAGCGGTGCAGTATTGCCGCTTTTAATGGTGGGTTTCGCAGTTATAGGTATACCTTTTCCGTTTAATGCGGTTCCAGCTATTTTTGCTAGATGGGGGATTCATGTGGGTGCACATATGGCTTTTCCCAAAGAGAAGTCTGGAGAGCGAATGTTTGGCGGAATGAATTTTATCGCTAAAGGTCTTGCTTATGAGGATACAGTGGCTTCAATTAGTTTTCTTTTGTCAGGAAACATTATTGCACCTGTTTTGCTGCATCATTTAGGGGCTTACATTTCAACATTTGCAGGAAATAAACAAAAGATTGCTCGACATTTAGGCATTCAACTTTAAAGGAGGAATTAGGAAAATGAAAGTTTTAGCGTTTTTGCTTTTAGCGGTTTTGTTCACTAGTTGCTTTTTCTTAATATATCAAGTAAACGTCAAAGCTCAACCTACCAACATTGTAAATATTCCGTTAACTTTCCATAATTACTCTCTACTTCTTAGTGATCCTAATGGTTCTTTTTGTGTTTTTGATGGTGCTGATGGCGCCGCAGCAACTTCGACCAATGCTAAACAGGTAAATTTAGTATCTCAAATTTCGGGCACTCAGTCTGGTTTTAGTTATTGGTCTGCGTCAGTTTTGTGGACAACTAAATTGAATAGTGATTTGCATGTTTTGGGCACTGTTAATGTAAGAGCTTACATAAGTAGCACCTTCGCACTCAGCGGATTTTTTAGTGGTGGCGGGTACGGATTTGGTTTAGTTGATATTGACGAGAATAACAATGAAGTTCAAGAATTCATAACGCAAGGACCAATATCAATTGGTAGCAACCCCTTTTCTGCGTCACCATCAGAGTACAGTCTCAACACTAATGTTGACTATGTCTTTAAAAAAGGGCACTCGATAGGTTTTGCAGTTGGTTTTGGTGCGACAACGCAGGGATTTACTGCTACAGTGTATTTTGATTCAACAGATAAGAATTCAGGTGCTACATTGCCGGTTGAAGATAAAAGGCAAAGTTACAGCTTTCCTATTAACTACAACGATGCTACACATAACATTGCGGTTGAAAGCAACTCAGCTATCGCAGATTGGCAATTTAATTCCGCATTAAGCAGCATTCATTTTACTGCTCAAAAAATTAACTTCACCACGGGGTACTGCAATGTTAGCATTCCAAAAACACTGATGCAGAAGCCATTCGCTGTAGCTCAGGGCTCACACACAATATCTTCAATGTTGACTGAAAACTTAACCTACTATCAAGTCTACTTCACTAATACGCGAAGTTCTGTTCCTATCCAAATAACTGGAACTCCCATTTCTTTGCAACCAACTGCGTCACCAACGTCTGCAGCTTCTTCCACGCCAACATCGTCAAATTCGCCAAATTCTACTCCAACCAAGACAACAGGTCTCACTTCTTCACCCTCCTCTACACCCTTTATCCCGGAGTTTTCCTTAGTTATTATTGCTTTAATTGTGGTTGTTGTATCAATAGCGGGAATATCAGTCTACTTGAGGAGAAGAGTTAATCCAAAATGAGTGAATCCGTGGCGAATAACTAGCAAGTACCAGTAGAAACTTTGAATCTTTTTACTCACCTATTTTTTCGTCTCCTTTAGCTCAATATTCCAATTTTTTTCTACTTTGAACGAAAAATTTTTTCTGGTGCAATCCCTTTGGTAATTTTTGGTGTTTACGAGGTTGAAAGCAAATATTTCCCAAATTTTAAAAAATTTGGAGTATAGAAATTGCAGCGTTTCTTTTTCGCTCTTAGTTTAGTAGGGCAACTGAATCTTAGTAGGGAAATAGGGGATTTAACGGAATGGATATTGTAGCGTTGTTGGTGCAGGTTGTTTTAGGTACTTTAATTCTTAGTTTTGTGCTTTGGTTTGCGGGAAGAGTATTTGTGGGTAAAATTAAGGCAAAATTTACGGATGCTCTTTGGATTGCTTTTCTGGGAACTTTAATAGATGAGTTGGTGGCGGGTTAATTAATAGCTTGGCAGGAAGGCTCATGGGACGGGTTGTATTGTTGGTTGTGTGGCTTGCTTTGATTAGGCGCTTCTTTGACTGCGGATGGTTAAAGGCTTTAGTGATAGCTGTTGTTGCTATGATAGTATTCATAATTGTGATGGCTTTTCTGGGCAAATACTATTCTCAACTCCTGCATTAAGTATAAGCCAGCAAATACAGTTGACTATAACGCTCTACAAATTTGCAAATCAATAACAAACATTTTTCTATATATCTCACGTCATAAGTAATTAAGCGTTTTCCTACTTAATTGTAGTAATTCCTTATTAGTAGGTTTGATATAAATATCAACAGTGATAAAAATATGGCGTCAGTCACTGTAACGAGGCATTCACAAGTCACAATACCAAAAGAAATACGTGAAGCAGTGGGAATAACGGAAGGAGATAAGGTCAAGATGAAGGTAGTGGAAGGTAACAAAATCGTAATTGAGAAAGCAAATGAAGAAGCATGGAAAGATTGCGCAGACTTTCTACCCGTAGATTTCGAAAAGCTCCTAACATCTCTGCGGACTGATTCAACAAGTCGATTCAAGCGCCTTGGGCTGGTTCCTTGAAGATGCCCCAGAAAAACAAGAAAACTGCAGAAGAAACAAAAACTGTATTTGTTGATACTTCAATAATTGTCGATGTAGATAGAGGAAAGCAAGACGTTATTGAGCTTTGCAAAAAATTAACCAGTACCAATAGTGCATTCATAAGCACTGTAAGTGTTTCGGAAATTCTGACAGGATCTTATCTAAGAAAGGACTACAAGACTGCCATAAAGAAAGCAGAAAAAGTCCTTGGTCAATTCCGCTGGGTCCCATTAAATGGCGAGGCAGCTAAACTTGTGGCAGAACTAAACGCGTATCTAATCTCAAAGGGACAACCGATAGAATATCAAGATGTTGCGATAGCCGCCTCTTTTCTGATGGTGTGTTGTGATGTATTGCTGACCGAAAACAAAGAACATTTTGAGAGACTACCTAACCTGAAAGGCAAAGTAATGACTCCTAAAGAATTTTGTCAACAATTTTAGTAGACTACTTAGTTGCATGCCCTTAATCAACAGTTAAGGAAAGTTCGAATGACGCTTAGTCTTTAAGCGGTGCCGGGGTGGGACTTGAACCCAGCCATAAGAGGAGATATCACCACATTTCCATTTTTTGTTTCGGGCTAGGTTACCCAAAATATTGTAAAGCTACCTGTCTACCCCAGGTCAACATAATAATGTTTAAAAATTTGATTTTAAAACGAAGGAATTTGTTCGGTTAGGTTTTTCTAGATTCAATGATTCCTCTGCATTTGTCGGCGTATTGGCAGTATTCTAGGCATGCGGCGGTTTTATCGGGGCGTTTCCATTCAGCTCCACAGCTTGGGCACGTTGTTTTGTCTTCGTCACTCCAGATTTCAAGGTCGCCACTGCAAATGTGGCATTTGATGTATGCGGGTTTGGGTTGAAGTAGGTCTTTGAGTCCAGGGCAGGTTTCTGGGTTTTTTTGTATCGGTTTAGAGCTCAATTATTTCACCTCCAATCTTAACCTCAAACTCTTTAACTGGGATATGTTTTCCTGAGCCTTCAAGCGCCTTGTTTATCGCCCATTTCAATCCCGTGCAGCAGGGCACTTCCATGTGGACTACAGTCACGCTGGCGATGTTGTTTTGCGCAAATATTTCTGTTAGTTTTTGTGCGTAAGCTCTCGCATCGTCGAATTTGGGGCAGCCTATTATAACCCGTTTTCCAGCCATGATGTCGTGGAAATTTTTGAGGACAACTGGAGCGCAGTCAGCGGCAAGGAGGATGTCGGCGTTTTCAAAGAAGGGAGCCTTCACCGGCACTAAGTTTAGTTTTACGGGCCATTGAGGCTTCTGTGGTGTCGTGATCGTTTGGGTAGTTATCGGTGGGGTAGGGGTAGATTTGTTTTTTAGGTGTTCGTGAACTTCTGTTTCGCTAAAAGCTGGGGCTTCCCGTTCCGTAATCGTAATTGCGCCTTGTGGGCATTGTCCTAAACATGCGCCAAGTCCGTCGCAGTAGGTTTCTTTGATGATTTTGGCTTTGCCATTTACGATTTGGAGGGCGCCTTCTGCACATTTTGGGATGCAGTTGCCGCATCCGTTGCAGAGGTTTTCGTTTATGTTTACTATTTTTCTTTTCATTTCTTTTCATCTCTTAGGCATTTTCCGCCTGTGGGGCAGAATTTTTCTGCGTGGTTTTGGATGGCTTCGAAGATGGGTTGGAGGGTTTGTTGGTTTATGGTGTAGATGTGTTTTTTGCCTTGTTTTTGGATATTTATTAGGTTGCATTTGAGGAGGGGTTTGAGGTTGTGGGATATCATGCTTTGTTCTTGTTTGAGGGCTGTGGCGAGTTCGTTTACACTCATGGGTTGGTTCATTAGTTGTTCGAGGGCGGCTAGTCTTGTGGGGTTTGCTAGGTTGGTGAAGAAGTGGTAGCAGATTTTTGTTAGCCCTTGTTTCGTTTTTTATCCACCCTTAATTGCATGAATAATAGTTCATATGAATACTTATTCATATAAACTTACTGGTCAACTAAAAACCCCTCAAAGCTCATACCTACCCAAATCATCCGAAGCCTGAGAACCACACCGCGGAGTAACAAAATAAAAAACCATCCCACACCTACAACAACGACACTCCTGATTCTTAATCCGCTCAACCGAAGATGAACCACACTTTGGACAGCAAACTTCAACCTTAGGCACTTCTATCCCTTCCACCATACCCGTAAACGGGTTTGCTATTAAATATTACCACAACCCCAAAATCATGGGGCAACGTTTTTGAGTACCGACGTTTTCTATTGCAAGCTAAGGTTGAAAATATTGTCGAAAAAAGCAAGAAAGCCGAAGGTTTAGAACAGCACAAAAAAATAATGCGAGAAAAAGAACAAAAACGAAAAGAAAAAAAACAGGTTGCTCTTCCCGCCAAACACGCTAGAAAGGCAAAAAATAGCTTTGCTCCCACTTACGGTTTACCCGTAATCCATTTTCACATTT
>CAWFTD010000021.1:0-46803 GCA_963818655.1 Candidatus Bathyarchaeota archaeon | reverse complement strand
AACAACCCGCCGCTTCTACCCCTAAACCCCTTATTTTTTAGTAACCTGAAAAAAGCTCCCGCTTCACTTTTTCTTTTGGCACCCCCAAGCTGACGATAAGGTTTTCCATTGCTTCAACCATCGGTGGCGGCCCACAAGTGAAAAATATATTTTCTTGGTAATCGGGCAATAGTTGTTTTATCATTTCTGCGTTAATGTTGCCTGTGGCTCCCATCCATTTTTCAGTGGGTTGGTTGATGATGTAAATTACCTTCAAATTCTTATTTTCCTGAGTTAATTCCTCTAGCTCTTCTTTAAATGCCATGTCATTTTCTGTTCGGCAACCATAGAAAAGTGCGATTTTGCTGCTCAGAGCTTTGTCTGTAGCGTTTTTACAAATGCTCACAAAGGGAGTTATTCCTATGCCTCCACCAAGCAAAGCGATTTTTGGGTATTCACCATCAAAAGTAAATTGCCCGTATGGAGCATCAATTCTTGCCCAATCACCAACTTTTACAGCTTTGAGAGACAGCGAATACTCGTGGTCGGTGAATTTTTTGGTGAATTCGATGTGGTCTTTTTCGGTTGGGCTGCTGCTGAAGCTGAAGTGCTTGCTTAGTTCTTTGTTACCTTGTTTTAGGGTTATAAAGAAGAATTGTCCAGCCTTGTAATCCAGTTCGGCGGGTCGAGAGAATCTGAAGCTTGTTACATCATGAGCGCGAGAGATTATATCTTGGAATTGGGTTTCGAATTTCATTAAAGCACCTTAACCAGACATTTCTACTATTGCGTTTTAGTCCTTTTAGAACTTTTTGGACTAAAAAGATTGTGGTTCTTGTTTTTTTAACCTGTGTTTGCCACCAAAGTGATATAACAGATCCCTTTATCGTTTTTATAATGATTAAAAATTAGAATCCAAATATGCTGAAGATGGTTTCATTGTTGCATAACTGCTTATGCACCGGGCTTGGTTGAGTTACTGTTGCTTAGAGCTTGAGGCAAGATGGATAATCAGGAAAAACCTAACCAATGAAGCAGTTTTTATTTATTTCCTAGATTATATATACTTGAATGGCTTACTGTCGGTGAAACCAGAATCTGTCAATATAAATCTATTGAGAAGAGATTATTGAGAAGCAAAATAAGAAAGAGGCTTAAGATAACATTAATCGTAATTGTAATTGCGGTTTCACTGGTTTTCAGTTCATTTTTTTATCTAAATTCCCTAAATATCTATCGGGGAAAAGTCGAATCAATCTCCTTTGCAAATGTGCCCAACGAGGTAAATTCCCTGATTTACATTGCAGACAACCAGCAATTTTTTGGTGTTAACGGTCTCAACATATCCTACAGAAACTATGGTTCAGGTTTAACTGCTGTTAATGGTGTTTTAAACGGTGAAGTAGACATTGCCTGTGCATCTGAATTCGTTCTTGTTGGAAAAGCGTTATCAAATGTCAATGTTTCCACGTTTGGAACCGTTGATAAAGTTATTAATGAATTCATTGTTGCAAGAACAGACTTAGGTGTTAGCCGCATTTCAGACCTTCAGGGTAAAAAAATTGGAGTCTCTTTGGGAACTTCAACAGAATTCTACATTGGCAGTTTTCTTGAACTGAATGGAATAGCTTTAAGTGAAGTAAATTTGGTTAATGTGCCACCATCCCAAACTCCCGCTGCCCTTGCAAATGGCTCTGTTGATGCTGTAATAGCGTGGCAGCCTAATATTGACACTATAGGTAATTTGTTAGGCAACAGAATTGTGATGTGGCCTGCGCAAGCGGACCGACCTTACTACGTTAATGCAATCTGCACAAACAATTGGGCACTGAAGCATCCAGAATTAATTATACGTTTCCTCCAATCACTTAGTCAAGCTGAAAGTTACCTAATCAATAATCCCGACAAAGCAAAAACAATCGTAGCAAACAGGCTTAATTACACTGCCACCTATATTGAGTCGATTTGGTCTAGTAACCAATTTACTCTTTCTCTTGACCAATCTCTTGTCTCGCTAATGGAAAGTGAGGCAAGGTGGTTGATAAACAGCAATCTTACTAACCAAAATACGATTCCTAATTTTATAAACTACATTTATTTTGGGGGTTTAACTTTAGTGAAACCTCAGTCGGTTAACATAATTCGTTGAGGCCGGGAAACATGAAAATAAAAAATCAGTTCGTGATATGCATCGTCGTGTTCAGCATAATATTGGTTATTATCGCTGCTTCCGTTGCAACCACAGTGCAACAAGTCGAACAACTCAGTGCCCAAGAAGTAATCTCCAGCAACATCGAACGAGGAGCAAGCAGCTTAAACAGCGTATCTATAGATTACTTCCTCTACCAAGAAGACATTCAGGTTTCTAGATGGCAAACCCAACTTTCTTCTCTCAGCAACGATTTGTCAAGTCTGCAACTTAGTAGCCCTCAACAGCAAGAACTCATAAATGTAGTTGATAATGACCTACAAAGTCTTAATCAATCTTTTAATGATGTTGCTTCCTACTTACAAAATGAATCTCGAAACGTAAGTGTCAGGATTGATCCAGCATTTCAGCTAAGATGGAGTAGCATGGCAATTAAAAGTCTGACACTTGCTTCTGACGCATCACAACTATCAAGTTTATTTGATCAACAAGCCCACCAGGCAAATAATGCGAACATCTTCTTGATTGTCTCTCTCGTAGGCACATTTGGTGCTTTGTTAGCAACAATTTACCTTTTGGTTTTCCGAAGAACATTGAAATCGGTGGCGGAACTACAAAAAGGAATCAACACAATCGGTTCAGGCAACCTCGAATACATTATAGAAGACACACGACAAGACGAGATAAGCGAATTGTCGCAATCATTCAACAAAATGACAGCAAACCTAAAAAAAGTCACTGCTTCAAAAATGGACCTTGAACAAACACAAGCCTCTCTTATGGTAAGTGAGCAACGTTGGTCAACTACCCTGGCAAGCATAGGCGACGGTGTCATGGCTACTGATTTATCGGGTAAAATTACATTCATGAACGGCATAGCCGAAGAGCTAACGGGTTGGACAACAAGTGAAGCATTATTAAAACCTATTGAGGAAGTTTTCAACATCGTCAACGCACAAACCCGCAAGGAAGTTGAAAACCCAGTAATTAAAGTACTTGAAAAGAGCGTGGTCATTGGGTTAGCTAATCACACGATTTTGATTAGAAAAGATGGGAAAGAAGTTGCGATCGATGATAGTGGAGCACCCATCAAAGACAAAGACGGCAATACCACAGGTATTGTATTGATCTTCAGAGATATCACCGAACGCAAGAAAGCAGAAGAAGCCCTAAGAGAAAATGAGCAACGGTTGAAGTTTCATGCCGAAAACATTCCCCTTGCGGTAGTTGAATGGGATAAAAATTTTGTGGTTACGCGTTGGGCTGGCGAGGCTGAGAAAATGTTCGGGTGGAACTCAACGGAGACTGTTGGCAAACCGATTATAGATCTTAATATGATTTACGAGCCAGATATATCAATAGTGGAAAAAACCATTGACAAGCTGACCAGTGGCGAGACCAAGGTTGTTTCATCAAATCGCAACATTACCAAAGATGGAAAAGTGATCTATTGCACTTGGTATAATTCAGTGTTGCTTGATGGAAAAGGGAAAATGGTTTCAGTTTTTTCATTTGTTGAAGATTACACATCAAAAGTGACGGCTGAAAAGGCGCTTGAGGAAAACAACAGGAACTTGGAGAAACTTGTGGAAGAACGAACTAAACAGCTTCAGGATAAAGAACGTTTAGCCGCTATAGGTGCAACTGCTGGTATGGTGGGACACGACATCCGCAACCCCTTACAAGCCATCACAGGCGACGTTTACCTTGCAAAAACAGAGTTAACAACAATTCCAGATAGCCCAGAGAAACAGAACACCTTGGAAAGCCTCCAAGAGATCGAAAAAAACATCGATTACATTAACAAAATCGTGGCAGACCTTCAAGACTTTGCTAGACCCCTAAAACCCCATTTTGAAGAAACCAACCTAAAACTAATTATCGAACAACTCTTAGCAAAGAACGGGTTACCCCAGAACATTAAAGTGAAGGTAAAAGTAGAAAATACTACCTCAAAAGTTTTGGCAGACTCTGCGTACTTAAACCGCATCCTCTACAACCTTGTTACTAACGCTGTTCAAGCTATGCCCAACGGCGGAAAACTAACAATAATTGCTTTCAAAGACAAAAAGACCGGTGAAGCCGTTATAACCGTGGAGGATACAGGTGTAGGGATACCAGAAAATGTAAAAGACAAATTGTTCACTCCCATGTTCACTACAAAGTCGAAGGGGCAAGGCTTCGGTCTAGCTGTGATTAAACGTATGGCGGAAGCGTTAGATGGAACCGTCACTTTTGACAGTGAAGAGGGGAATGGAACCAAATTTACTGTACGTTTCCCACAGGACATCAAGAATAAGAAAACTGACTTTTAGGATTCATTCTTAAAGTCAAACTTCATTTTTTGCTTCAGACTAAATATTTGCCTGTTTTCTCAAAATCTCGGACATTCTCCATAACACGTTTCGGCGAATTATAAGGTCCAAATGGAATATCTTTTAGTAAAACCCACGGTGACTTGCACGCGACCACCGTTGCAATGTGGGTTTCGCCGAAGCTTTTCTTTGCTATTTCTACAACTTCACGTCTAACGCCGGTTTCCGACATTTCGCCGAGAGCATGTAGGTATTCATGAAGCAAGAGATTGTAGATTAACGCGTTAACGGTGGGTTTATCACTCATTGATGCTTTGACGATTTCTACGAGTGCACGATTTAGAACGATGTTGTTGGTTCCAACTGGGTAGTAGGCACCAAGCTGTAGTGGTAAATCATCTAAAAATAGCATCATACTGTCCCTGCGTTTACTCAAAGCGTACGCTGCTGTTTCTTTCACGATTTTCCAAACTTCAGCGTAGTCTTTAGCCTCATCTAAACTGGTGATGAACTGCTCGGAAACTTTAGAGTTGATAGCCAAAGCAAACAGCCTGCAGAAAAGAAGATTTTGCATCAAGCCTTTAAGTGTTACACAAAAATGGGAAATAAACAAAAAATTGATAAATGACATCTGCTTCTGTCATAGCGTTATAGGTGAAAAATTAAATGGCAAGTAATGTCGTTGTAAAAGACATCATGCAAAAAGACGTTAAAGTCGTAAACAACAACACAGTAATGCAAGAAGTAGTTGCAATAATGAACAAATTCGACAAAGATGCAATCCTTGTCGTTCAAAGCGGCAAACCAACCGGCATCATCACCGTAAAAGACGTCCTAATCAGAGCAGTTGAAGCTAACGTACCACTCAAAACCGTCATCGCAAGAATGGTCTACACAAACCCACTCGTAGTCATTGACGAAAACGCAACTGTTGAAGAAGCTGCAAAACTAATGAAACAATGGAACATCAAACACTTACCAGTTGTCGACAAACAAGGCGCCCTCGTAGGCTTACTAGATGATAGAGCAGTAGTCTACGCTGTTCCGAAATTGATGTCGATGATGGAAGAATTCTGTCGCCGAAAATAACGCAGTAAGCACACTATTTTTTTCTTCCCATTAATCTTTTATTTGTAAAATTATATCGGTTAAAAATAGAAGCTGAAAATCCTACAAAGGTTAACAAGAAAAAGAAAGAAGAATTAATGTTTGGTTTCTGTTGCCCAAGCTTCTTTTGCCAGCTTAGCAAGGGCGTCAGTGTTTGTTTGATCAGTTAAATCTGTCAAAACATTCTTGATTTCATTTCTGACAAGCAACGCAATTTCGTTGACACGCAAAGGCTCAGGTCTTGTTGATTGATAGATGCGAAGAGCACGAAGAACAAATCGAACAATTAAGTTGTTGAGCTCTTCTTGTAATATGGTGAGTTCATCCTTGCTTTCGGTCATCTTTTTGCTATAAGCGTTTGAATCTCTTTTTCCAGTAGGTTCCATTTTTAATCGGTCCTTTAGGCAGAAGTGTAAACGGCGGATTATAGCCTTTTCTAGTAAACTAGGCTTTTTTAAGAAACGGGGATTTTTGGTTTTCCAAGCTTCTTGTTAACGCATGCTTGGATAAACCCTGCATATTCAGGTGAAGGTCTCCCCGGGCGGCTCTTGAATTCGCCGTGAAATTGCGAGGCAAAATAGAAGTATTTGTCGGGTAACTCAAGGGTCTCCATTCTTCTGCCGTCGCTGCTCTTTCCAGTGAAGCATAAGCCATTATTTTTCAAGACTTGGATATAGTCGAGGTTTACTTCGAAGCGATGGCGGTGGCGTTCATGGATTTCTTCTTGCCCAAACATGCTGGAAGCAAGTGTACCTTTCTGCAGGACTACTTTGTGGGCGCCTAAACGCATGGTGGCGCCTTTTATTTCTATACCGCGTTGTTCAGGCATCAAATCTATAACTGGGTAGGGTGAGTCAGGGTTGATTTCTGTGCTATTGGCGTCTTGTAAGCCGCAAACGTTTCGTGCAAACTCGATAACGGCCAACTGGAAACCATAACATATTCCCAGGAAGGGTATGTCGTTTTCTCGGGCATACTTTGTAGCAGCTATTTTGCCTTCTGTGCCTCTTGGCCCAAAACCATATGGAACAAAAACTCCGTCAAAATTCGATAATTCTTTAATGCATTGAGATTCGCGTTCAAATTTTTCTGCTTCCATGTATGAGATGCAGACCTTGGTTTTGCATGCTGCGCCCCCGTGTCGAAGCGCTTCAGTCATGCTGACGTAGCTGTCAGATAACCCAGCGTATTTACCTACCAAAGCGATTTTTACTTCATGCTCTGGGTGAACCATGCCGTCGACGAAGACCTGCCATTCACTGAGGTCTTTGCCTTCACATTTGAAGCCTAAACGTTGGCAGATAAAGTCGCCCATGCCTTGCTTGTCTAGGATAAGTGGAACTTGATAGACTGTTTCAGCGTTGTAGGAACAGAAGACTGCGCTTTCAGGAATAGTGCCGAACAACGCAATTTTTCTTAATGCCTCAGCATCTATCATTAGGGGGCTTCGAGCAACTATGGTGTCAGGTTGGATACCGATGCGTCTTAATTCGTTGACACTGTGTTGGAGCGGTTTAGTCTTCATTTCCCCTGTGACGTCTAAGAATTGGAACTAAAGCAACATGAACATACAGTGTGTTTTCGTATCCTTCTTCGACGCGCATCTGGCGTATAGCTTCTAGGAACGGTAAACCTTCGATGTCACCTACAGTGCCACCGACTTCAGTTAAAACTAATTCTGCGTTAACCATTTTTGCGGCGTTTCTAATTCGGTTTTTTATTTCGTTAGTTATGTGGGGAACTATTTGGACGCATCTTCCCAGAAAGTCGCCGTGCCTTTCCTTCTCAATAACGGATCGGTAGATTGTTCCTGTGGTTAAGTTGTTTTCCTGTTTTAGGCTTAAATCCAAGAAACGTTCGTACCAGCCAAGATCTAAATCGGTTTCGCCACCGTCGTCTGTGACGAAGACTTCACCGTGCATGTAGGGATTCATTGTTCCCGCATCGATGTTAACGTAAGGGTCGATTTTCACTACTGTAGGTTTTAATCCTCTTGCTTGAAGCATTTTGCCGATGGAGGATGTTAAGATGCCTTTGCCAACTGAACTTAGCACACCGCCGGTTACGAAAATGTACTTAACCATGCTGTTCCCTACAATAACAACTACCTTGCAATCCGATTTAATATAACTCTTTTGTGTGTGGAGCTGCAAAAATGTGCAGTCTGGGATGCTGAATTAATGATAGATGAACAGGTTATTTGGGTGGCCGTTGACTGTATCGGCGTTTGAGCCTTAAATTCCAAAACAGAATCCATAGGACCGATTAAAATCAACACTGCTGGCCAGAAGTATTGAAAAGAACAGTCCAATTGAACCTAAAAGTCCCGCTATCCCAAGGATAAGTACAAATAAGCCTGCAATAACCAGCCCAATCCCGTTTCCTCGATAGCGGTAATCATACTGCTCTTCATAATACCGTCTACGTTCGTACCTTGAGTACGATCGATTCTCTGCTATTAAAAGAGGAGATCCACAATTGGAACACGCAGTTGCAGTATCAGGATTTAAAGTACCGCATTTTGCACAATATACCACTGTATTCCTCAGTTATCTTTGACAGAGACACTAAACTCATATAATTTTTGTTCTCAAACGAAAACTTCGAAGTTTTACTGCGCAAAGATATTAATTACAAGTGATGCAATAGTATTTGGAGACTCTATATGCCGCAAGCCTTTGTATTGATAAATGTTGAATCGGGAGCAGAAGAAGATATTGTAAAGGAACTCAAGCAGATTGAGGGTGTTGAAGAAGCTTATTATTCGTATGGCGTTTACGACATTATTTCCAAGGTTAAAGCTGACTCGATGGAAAAACTCAAAGAAATGGTAACACACAAGATAAGAGCCCTAAGCAGAGTCCGCTCAACTCTAACGTTGATAATGATGGAAGAATAAACCACACCTAACAAACACCAAAACATTTTTATTTTTTGTGTGATAGAAGAAGAGTTGCAGTTGCATTTTGGATAAGCTTGTTTTGGATTGCTTTTTCCTTTTAGAGTTTGTAGCGTCTGCAGTTTGAGGTTGCAAAAGGCTCTATTTGTGTCTGTTGCGTCTGAAAACGGCTGAAAAAGGCAAATTTTCTTCTTCTCTGTCAATAACTGAACGTGTTAGTTTCAAGGGTATTTGATTAAGGCTTAATAGTTTAGCCGGTGAAATCTAACAAGACTTGAAACGTAGATGAACACAACGAAGAAACCCGCCCACAAGTTTAGCCCAATCGTTTTAGTGTTACTTTTGGGTTTAGTTGCCTTCGTAGTCTACGTATATTTTTTTATTAATCCATCACAAGTCATCGGTATCCTTTCAAGAACCAACCTTGATATCTATGCAGGCGCGTTTGTGGCTTACTTTCTGTTTACGCTTTTCTCTTCCTTTGTCTGGAATCGACTGTTAAACTGTTTATCAGTAAAAATAAAGAAACGCAAAACATTGTTGTTCACTTGGGCGGGATTGTTTTTTGAAGCAACCGTTCCGCAATTGGGCTGGTCTGGGGAAGTATCCAAAACATACCTATTGGCGAAAGATTCAAAAATAGATGCTGGAAAAATCGGCGCATCTGTTGTTGGACAAAAAATTTTCAATATGACAATAACCATCGTAGCGTTGAGTACTGGTTTGGGTCTGCTGCTCTTAAACTATGACCTACCGCCTATAGCTATCTTAATAATTGCTGCAATTTTAGCTCTCTCAATTCTATCTTTAGCTATCATTTACTATGTTAGCCTAAGGTCCACGGCAACTAAAACTTTGCTTCAATGGGCAATAAAGATAATGTCTTTTTTCCGAAAACGGTGGAACCCACAGAATTTCAAGGGCAGAGCAGAAGAAATGCTCAATGAATTCCATGAGGGTTTTGGGCAATTAAGAGATAACCCCAGGGAGTTAGTTTTACCAATCGTTTTTGCGGTTACTAGTTTTGTTTTTGAAATCTCAGTTATTTTTCTAACTTTCCTTGCTTTAGGGTACCCAGTCCCTATAGATAGAGTCTTAATCGTTTTTACTTTGGCTGGAACACTTCAGACGGTTGGAGTAACATTTTTTGGTTTCACAGAAATAGTGATGACTTCAGCTTTTTCTGCTTTAGGAATTCAGGTTGATATTAGTTTCGCCGTAACCATGCTAACGCGGGTTGTGAACCTTTGGTTCCGACTTATCGTATCCTATTTGGCGTTGCAATGGGCTGGAATAAAAATCATCAGACAAAATCAGAAACGCAAACAAGGAAACATTTTAATTCAAACTACGACTAAGTTATAATCAGAGGATTGTTTATGCCTACAGCGTTCGTATTAATAAATACTGAAATAGGCTCTGAATCGGATGTTCTCAAAGAGTTAAAAAAAGTTGAAGGCGTAGAAGAAGCTTCAGCCGTCTACGGAGTCTATGATATAGTAGCAAGAGTAAAAGCAGACACAATGGATAAACTAAAAGAAATAGTTACATGGCGAATTCGAAGATTGGACAAAGTACGTTCGACACTAACAATGATTGTTGTAGAAGACCGCTAAATTAACAACTCTTTTTCTATTAACTGAGACGTCTTTTGTGTACTCGTAGGGCTACATTTTTGTGACTGGCAAGATACAACCACATAATTTTAAATTATTTTCTGCCGATGTATCCTTCAAGTGCATCGAAGGTAGAGAAAATGAATACAATGCAGAAAGAACTTGCTGCAAGAGAGCAAATACCCGTCGGAGCTCTCGCTACGTGCAGATGCACCCAGTTTTTAATCGGTTGGATGAAGAGGTCTGGTTCACAATGATTCTTTTTGTGTTCCCCCTTCAACAATAAAGAGCAAACGGACCTCTGAAGCCAACCACCCCCCTCAGAATTAAGGAGATAAACAATAATGCCCATAGCATACTTACTCGTAAATACTGCAATAGGAACAGAAAAACAAGTTTTAAGAGCCCTGAAAGAAGTTGAAGGTGTTGAAGAAGTGCATAACTTATGGGGCGTCTATGACTTAATTGCAAACGTCAAAGCCGATAGCATGGAAGGTCTCAGGGAAATAATAACTCAGAGAATAGAAAAAATAAGTAATATAATCTCAAAATTAACTATGATAGTCGCGGAAAAGCCCCAAGCAACCTCTCGAGAACAAGTGTTTTTCGAAAATCCTTTAATCATGTAAATTTAGCTCAAACTTGGTTTAGGCTAACAATATTTTTTACCTTCCACCCTATTTCTCTTATTTTATCTTGGAGAACAGCAGCCATTGACAAAGCAACCAATAATGCATATTGGGTTAGATGACACTGATTCAACGAAGGGAGGTTGCACAACTTACCTAACAGCGGTTCTTGTCGAGGAATTAAAAAAATTCAAGGTTCAATATGTTGATTTTCCTGGTTTAATTAGGCTTAACCCGAATGTGCCTTGGAAGACAAGGGGTAACGGTGCCTTATGCGTACGATTTACCTATCCAAACGAATTTGAAGACCAAATAAAAGAGACCGCTTTGAATTTATGGGAGAAGCATTCAGCTCTCAAAGAGAAAGGCACAGACCCTGGCATAGTATTCTACAAAACCAAGGAAATTCCCCTGGAACTAAAAACATACGCCAAAAAAACCGAAACCGCCATCGTAACCCTCAAAGAAGCAACAACTCTTATCAAGAAATTGGGTGCAGAAGCAACGGGATTTAACTCTTGCCGGGGTATCATCGGCGCATTGGCTGCAATCGGCGAAACCTTAGATTGCGACTACACATACGAATTAATCGCTTACCGCACACCCGAGAATTTAGGCACAAAAAGAAAAGTTGATGAAACATCGATTTTTAAAATGGATAAGATAACATCGCCATACACTTTCAATAACGTTGACAATGAGAAGGGAAGGGTAATTATTACGCCCCGCGGGCCTGATCCCATCTTGTTTGGAATCAGGGGTGAAACAGCGGAAATAGTCAAAAAAGCATATGGCTTAATTAAACCTCAAGAACCAGTTGAACGCTGGGTCATCTTCCGCAGTAACCAAGGCACAGACGCCCACCTAAACCCAATTAAATCCTTATGTGAAATCGAACCTTACATTTCGGTCATCGTAAAAGGCACAGTTTCAAAAAACCCTCGAATAGTGCCTCTGCGTCACGTCATTTTTTCCATAAAAGACGATTCTGCAGAAATTGACTGCGCCGCATACGAACCCACAGGTGACCTACGCAAGATGGCAAGAGAACTAGTAGTCGGCGACAGCATTGAGGTATTTGGTGCCGTACACAAAGCAATCGGATCTAAGCCAACGACGATTAACCTTGAAAAAATCAAAATCCTAAATCTCACCCAAAAAACATTAACAGAAAACCCTATCTGTCCTAACTGCGGAAAACATTTAAAGTCAATGGGCAAAAACCAGGGAATGCGATGCGAAAAATGCGGCGGTAAATATTGTGATTTAAAGAAAGCCGAGGTTTTTGTGCATAGGGCAATTAAGTTGGGTTTGTATTTGACTTCGACAAGGTCTCAGCGGCATCTTACTAAGCCTCTTAGGCGTTACGGACAAGAAAAACGTGATGGCTTAAATTGTTCGATGATTGGTGAATGGCATTTTCCTTGAATGATTTTTTTGAAGGTTTTGAATAAATCTGAAAAAAAGCCTGAATGGGGTATAAATCTGAGGTTAGCCAGAAAAATGATGAGCAATTTACCATGCACCTTGGTCTCTTATATGCGCTAAGTGGAACATAATTGGCCAAGTTGGGGTTGAATAGGGACTTCTGAATTGGCCCAAATATACGATTATTTGGAGTATAAACGATTTAAAAGAGTGGGCTTTTATTAGGGATTAGCCATTTATACAGGAATCTCTTTTCTTTTCTAATAAAGAAGCTGTTTCTATGACAAACCAAATTAAAGTTGGAGACAAGGCACCAGATTTTACCCTCCTAGACGTTGACACGAAACCTATAAGTTTGAAAGAATTCTTAGGACAAAAGGTCGTTTTATCTTTCGTTGTTGGGGCCTTCACTACTACTTGCACTAAAGAAAGTTGTGAATTTCGAGATAGTATGGCTCGACTGGTTGATTTGAAAGCTCAAGTTCTCGGAATAGATATAACAACCCCCATCTCGAGTAAGCACTTTGCAGATAGAAACAGGCTACCATTCCCAGTACTAAGCGATAACAAGAGGGAAGTCCTTCAAAGGTACGGGCTGGATTTCCAACCCTGCAATGATACTGAGTGCTGTTGGGGAAGCGGCTGTTATCCGATTGCTAGAAGATCAATCGTTATTATTGACGAAAACGGTTTTGTTCGATATGTGTGGGTTTCGAATCATTCTAATATTGAACCTAGTTATGAGGAATTACAAAAAATCTTGGACCAAATAACTTAGAAGAGAACTTGTGCAATTCAAACCTACAAAAACCGTCGGCAAAAAGATTGCGATGCATTAATCAACAGAGACTCGAAAAAGGGTAAGTTTGCAGAGGTATCATCTTTCAAATTTTATGCTTAGCTTTAAATCCGTGAAACCCATAACCCCTCTCACAACAAATTAAAAAGTACAGGTAAAGAGGGAGTTCCGATGGTTGGAAAGAAGTTCACAGCAGAAGATTACACTCTTCCATTCTTCAAACAAGAAGGCTTCATAAGGAAACATTGTCCAAAATGCAGCGAATACTTCTGGACCCAAAACGCAAAACAGGAAACATGCGGCGAATCTGGCTCAGACGAATGCGGATGCTACACTTTCCTTGGCAACCCAGCAACAGGCAAAAAGTTCACTCTCTCTAAAATGCGGGAAGCATTCCTATCATTCTTTGAGAAGAATGGTCACACCCGGATCAAGCCGTATCCAGTTGTAGCGCGTTGGAGAAAAGACATTTACTTAACACACGCAAGCATAATCGATTTCCAGCCTTACGTAACCGAGGGCATTTCGCCTCCTCCCGCTAACCCGTTAGTGATTTCTCAACCATGCATTAGATTAACCGACATATCCAACACTGGACCAACATTCGGACGGCACTTAACCATTTTCGAAATGGGCGGAGCACATGCCTTCAACTACCCAGATAAAGAAGTTTACTGGAAAGACGACACTGTCCGTTTTCACCACCGCTTCGCCACAGAATGCCTCGGGATAAAATCTGAAGAAGTCATCTACAAGGAGGGTATTTGGGTTGGTGGAGGAAACGCTGGCCCCGACGTTGAATGTATCTGCCGCGGACTCGAAGTTGGAACATTGGTTTTCATGCAATACAAGGTTGTTGGCGATGACTTTGTGGAGTTACCCATTCGTACAGTAGACACAGGTTATGGAATTGACCGTTTTACTTGGATTAGCCAGGGTGTTCCAAGTCTTTTCCAAGCGATTTATGGAGATTTGCTAGACAAAGTTATGACTATGGCAGGAATCACAAACGTAGACAACGATTTCCTAGCAAGGGTAGCCAAGTATTCAGGGTTGGTTAGCGTTGACAAACGCGCCAACAGGCTCATCGCCCGTAAAAGAGTTTCGGAGCTTACAGGCATCGATATGCAAACACTCGACAAAGTCCTCATCCCCATCGAGAATGCTTGGGCAGTAACCGACCACACCAAAACCCTCAGCTTCATGCTTAGCGAAGGCGTTGTGCCATCCAACATACAAGAAGGTTACCTCGCACGGCTCCTCTTCAGAAGAGTCTACCGTTTAATGCGCTCCTTAAATATGGAACCAGCCAGACTATATGACATCGTCGACATGCAAGCTGATTATTGGGGAAAAGATTTCTCTCGCGTCAAAGAAATGCAAAAAGAAATAATCGAAATGCTAAAAGTCGAAGAAGAAAAATTCGTGGAGACACTCAAACGCGGCGAAGGCATGGTTAAACGCATTGCAGCTGACCTAAAAACCGAGGGTAAAGGCAAACTGCCCATGGGTATTCTAACGGAATTGTACGATTCACACGGGCTCCCCCCAGAAATCGTCAAGCAAACCGCAGAGAAAGAAGGAGTCGAAGTTGAAGTTCCTGAGAACTTTTACGCACTAATCGCCAACCGCCATATGCAAGCTCCAAAGCCTGCAGAGGAGGAAGAGGCAAAAGCTGAAGCAACACTTGCGAAGGTGACTGAGGACCTGCCCGCAACCGAACAAATCTACTACACAAACGTCTATCAAAAAGAGTTTGATGCTAAAGTCCTTAAAATCATAAACAAAACCTACGTCGTGCTTGATAAAACCTGTCTATACCCTGAAGGCGGCGGTCAACCAACGGACCAAGGTTGGCTAACAAGCAGGAATTCAAACTTTGATGTAATTGCTGTGCAGAAAATAGGCAAAGTAATCGTCCACAAACTCAAAGAAACAGCAACCTTCACGGAAGGCAGCACCATCCATGGTATAGTTGATTGGGACAGACGCTATTCCTTTATGAAAGCCCACACAGTAACCCACCTCATAAACGGAGCAGCAAGGCGCGTTTTGGGTGAGCACGTTTGGCAATCAGGCACACAAAAAGGCTTAGAAACCTCTCGTCTCGATATCTCTCATTACCGCAGATTAACCCAAGAAGAAATCCACCAAATCGAAACCCTCGCAAACCAAGCAATCGCTGCCAACTTGAAAGTTGAAACTACTTGGCTACCGCGCAATGAAGCAGAATCCCGCTATGGTTTCAGACTTTATCAGGGAGGTGCGGTCCCAGGCAAAGACATACGGGTTGTAAAAACGGGTGATTGGGATGTGGAAGCATGTGCTGGAACGCACCTTGGACAGAACTAGTGAAGTGGGTTTTGTAAAAATCGTTTATACGGAACGCGTTCAGGACGGTGTTGAGCGACTGGGCTATGCAGTTGGGCTTAGAGCGTTGAAGGAAGTGCAGGACCAAGAAAGTTTACTTTGGAGAGTATCCGAAGCTCTAACGTCACCAATCGACAAACTTGACAAAACCGCTGAGAAAATTGTCAAAGAACTCAAAGAAGCCACCGTTGAAAAACGCAAACTAATCAAAGAGCTCGCTGCCAAGGAAAGTACAGTGGGACAAGCACAAACATCTGAATCTGCAAAAGAAATCAACGGAGTAACCATCGTTAAACGCGACTTCGGCGAAGTCATTGATGCAGACCGCATGCTAAGAACGGGTAGCGAAATCATAAAACGCAGCGAAGCAACAGTCACGCTATTCTATGGTTCTGACGGTAAAACCTGCAGACTCATGGTAATGGCTGGAGAAACTGCCGTGCAGAAAGGCATCAATGCAGGCAACATAGTCAAGAAGGCGGCACCGTTTTTTGGAGGCGGAGGCGGTGGAAGACCCAATTTTGCGCAGGGTGGAGGAACAAAACCTGAAAAACTTTCGGATGCAGTACAAGCAGCGGAAGAAACAATCAAAAAACAACTCAAAGCTTGACCCGTGAAGGAGATTACCATGCTGACGTTAAGCGCGTTTGTTTCTCTGGAGTGCCTTCCAACCAAAACAACCGCTACACCCGACACTGTCGCGGAGAGCAATGCAAGTGTAATTCCAATCATGATTCTCACAGGTGTTGTCTGAAGTATTAAAACAAATCTTTCATGAACTCGCGGGCGCTATCGCATCTTACCCAGTGTGTGCCATTTTTCTTGGGTTCAACTCCATCCCAGGCTCCAACCCAATTAAGCAACCATTTTGGTTTCTTGAATATTTTGCACTATTCAGTTCCTATTTTCTATCTCTATACAATGAGAGTTAGAAATGTATGTTTAAAAAAAGGAAAAAAGGAAGAATTTAGGTTGCTATTTCTTGGCTTTGCCACGGTACATTACTGCCATCACAAGCCCAACTACTGCCAAAATAGCTAATACAGCAATTATGACGTAGAAGTACATTTCAGGCATGCTTGTACTTGTTGAGCTCGTTCCTTTTGGAGCAAACATTGGTTGGTAGGAGTATGTGTAGCCGTATCCGCAAATAATGTTTGTTGGGTTGTCGCTGATCACAGTCGCATGTCCATCTTCCCCTACAGCAACCCAGTACTGGAAACTGTAGTCAGAACTTGGAGTAGCCTCAAGGTGAATGGTCGTGCCATTCGCGTAGCGGTAGGTTCCTGAACCCGGATTTGTGGATCCTCCAATCGAATCAACTACTTTAACGATCGCATCGCTAGTTGCAGACGGCGCAGTGGTGGGAACGAACACAGGCTGATAAACAAATGTGTAGCCGTATCCGCAAATTATCGACAGTGGATTTGTAGAGGTAATGAGGCTGTCATCAACTACTTGTGACGGCAAGGGGAAAGACGGAACAAAATCTGGGTCTTCCGCTGCGTTCTCAGGGTAGTTTATTGGAGGCTGGTTGTGCCCAGGCGAGTATGAACCTTTTATTGACCAGTATAGGAATTTGTAGCCGCTGTCTGCAGTAGCCTGCAGATTAATGGTGGCGCCGTAAGCGTATTCGTATGCTCCTGGACCTGGAGTGGTTGATCCACCCAGCGAGGAGGCTACAACTACATTGGCAGTTTCGCCAGTTGCAGGGGGACTAGGAGTAGCATTGGGGTTTGGCACAGAAGGAAATTGATCTAACGGAATTTCTTCAATAGGTTCATCTTGAGCCGCAACGATTGCGACTGAAAACATTGCAGTAGCCAATAAAATCAACATAAACAAAGCTGAATATTTTGTTTTATACATTGTCTTAATTCTCCTTCAAATTTACTACTTTTTTATTTTTAAACAATTCTTATTTATCTCCTAAAATGAGACATACTTGTTTTGATTTAATGCGAATTATTACTATATTTAGTTATGTGATTGTTGATGTACACCCACAACTTAGCCCTAACCATATTCAAAAATCCAATCTTAAAATTAAAGCCTAATAAAGAGCCAACTTAAGAAAGCTGCTTCATCCAGTAAGGTTAATTAAATATCTAAATTACATAAAGCTTTAAGGCTTACAACCAAAATATTAAATACTAAAAGTTAAGAGTAGAGGAAAAAATGTTATCTCGCTCGGCGATGGTTAAACTAAAAGCAATCCTGATTATTGATATAATTATAATAGGAGCAGCCGCGGGTGCTTACTTTTATCTTCAAGACCAGGGCTTAGTATCGGGAGCACCCAAACCAGCCACATTTACACTTGCAGACCTCACTATTAATCCCGTTGAGGCTTACGTTGGTGAACAGGTGCAGATTTCAGTTAACGTAACAAACATAGGTGAATTGGAAGGCAACGAAACAGTGAACCTTCAAATTAACAACGCATTAAAAGATACGACAAATATCACTCTTGCAGGCAATTCATCTGATATTGTATTTTTTACAGACATCGAGAATGAAGTGGGAAACTATACTGTGCAAATTGGTAACTTGAATGGAACCTTTACGCTTAAAGAAGCCCCGCCGGAAACAAGTAAAATAGTCTTGTCAAATATGAAAGTTAACCCGTATGAAGCATGGATTGATGATCCAATTAACGTAACTGCAAGTGCAAACAATCCTACTAATGAAGCTGATCAGTTAATTGTGAAAATATTGGTTGATGATGTTGTTGTGGAGTCTCAAGTTGTAAAGTTGGACGCTGGAGCAAGTCAAACAGTTCTTTTTACTGTTAATGCGTCTACCGAGGGACGACACACTCTCAAAATGAATTCCCTTAGTGGCTCATTTACTATAGTTAAAACAGGATATCATACGTTGACAATTAGTCGGTCAGGTGGGGGATCTAAATCTGTTCCCTTTACCCTCAATGGTGTAGGCGGTTATGGTACTACCTACACAGCGCTTCTTCCAGTAGGCGAATATAGTATTAGCATGCCGAGCCCTTTCAGTGTCGGAACAGGTGTCCTTGAATTTACTTCCTGGAGCGACGGCTCGCATAGTGTATCGAGAACCTTCACGCTCGACAAACGTTTAATCTTAGTTGCAACTTACACCTTAATCAGTGGTTACGCATCCTGTCCTTCACTGTATATTTGGAATGGCACGGGTTACTCTTATGTTACTGATGTTTCAAATTCTGGCTGGCTAGGATACATAGGCTATATGAACGCTGACGGCTCAATAGTATTCAAAGACGGCAACCCATGGGACTACGTCAAATTGGACAATAACATCTTGGCAACCAAAAACGGCAACTTTGAAATGGTGCTTTCTCAGCAGTGGGATGAACTATATTATCTCGACTCAGCACAGGTTCTAGTCGTTGACCACCCAGTCGGGAGTGATGTCTACATGTCCATGACTAGCTACCTCAGTGATGGCTCAACTGGAAAAGTTTACACAGTAACCAACGGAAACACCCTGCCCCCCGCCAGTGCCACCAACGAGAAAGGTCAAAACGTCCTGTCGCAGCTTTCAACACAAGACGGCGTGTTCACGCCAGGCATCAATGGTTATGACAGCGTATGGAACAACATTACTTTAAACCAGTTAACACTCAACTTAGGCAACCTAATAGGAGCACCGCAAGTAAAGCTGGTCATTACTGGTATGGTTGACTGGGGCTTAGCTGACGCCTATTACGAGTGGATTGATAGCTTCAAGGATGCAGCGGCGCAGGGTCTTATCTCCGACGGAACCGAAATCACGCCGGCTCCATACTTAGAAGTTAGAGCTGCAAACGGCAGTTGGGTCCGTGTTCAAAAGGATATACCCTTACCCGCAGACTATAGAGCACGCACATACACTGTGGATTTGACTGGAATATTCCCAGACGATGCAACTGACTACCAAATTAGATTCAACAACTATTGGAACGTGACCTACGATTACATTGGAATAGACATAACGCCACAGCAGGCTATAACCACACAGGCAATCAAGCCTACGACGGCAACCTTTGAGCAACTCTGGGATACTTTATCTACTTCTTCGGGAGCTTTCACCCGATATGGCGACGTAACCACCATATTGAAAGATGCTGATGACATGTATGTTGTTGGGAGACAAGGCGATCAAGTGAACATGCAATTCTCAACCGCAAACCTTACAGATCCGGCTGATGGCATGGAACGTGACTACTTCTTTGTTGTTGCCTGTTGGTTTAAGGACCCGCCAGGGGCATGGGGTTACGGATTCAATTTCACTGTGGATCCGATGCCGTTCATCGATATGAGTGGATTCCCCTATTCAAATGGCGAAAGCTATCCCCACGACGCAGCTCACTTAGTCTACATACAACAGTACAATACAAGAGTAATAGCAGCTCAATAACCACCTCTCTTTTCCTTTAATCTGCTAAAAAATTAACAGATTGCCAATGGGACAATACCTGTAAGATTTAAATTACATAGTTCTCACTTATTTGACAGCAAAAAATTTCGCAGGGGGACTGTTGCATATCGCTACCTGAAATCTCTAATCCATACCTCGGTGCGTTTACAATCGGAGTGATCTACGGATTAGTAGTTTGCACCGCATCATGCCTCCCATACATAACTGGATACATCGCCGGAATCGGTGCTGGCTTCAGCAAAGGTGTTAAGATAACATTAATTTTTAATTCAGGGAGAATCCTGGCTTATGCTTTAATCGGCGGGTTAATCGGCATATTTAGCGGACTCATCACGCTTGTTGCTCCTGACGCTACTTCGCCCTTTCAAGTTTACGCTTCACTGGTCTTTGGCATTGTGACAGTGGCGATTGGTTCAAGCATTCTTCTTCAAACCCGAAAACCGCACGAATGCAACATGCAGGGCGCCAACAGGGTTGTGTCGGGTAAAATGGGCAGGTTCGGGTTTGACGTTGGTGCCTTTTCGCTTGGCTTGACAAGAGGACTAATCATTTGTCCGCCTTTGATTACCCTTCTGGTGGTTTATGCATTGCCGTTCTCTAACCCAATAGGAAGTATGACACTGGCTATCCTGTTTGGTTTAGGAACCACGGTATCGCCTTTGCTGGTGCTAGGCGGGGTTACGGGTTGGCTACTTAATAAGGCGCCTCTGTTTCGAAAATGGATATCAATAGCTGGTGGCGCTATGTTGATAGTGCTTGGAATAGTTACAGTAGTTAGTTCGATGATTCAATTACCTTAAATGGCTGAAAAAAATGGATTGGAATATAATTGGAGATCTGTTGAGACTTACAGCGCTCGGGGGGATAGGGTTAGCGGGGATAGTCGCTATTTTGATTTGGAAGAAGAATTTGGCGTCGCGAGTTACTTTTGTTAGATTTGTTATCCAAGCGGTCTCTTTTGCAGCCATATTCTACATATTTACGTATACAATTCCGTTACTCTATGTCGTGATTGTTCTGCTGGCGATGACACTTTTCATAGGAAAGTTTTTTTGCGGTTGGCTATGCCCATTCGCTCTTCTTATGGACATCGAGAGCGTGGTGAGAAAAGCCTTCAAGAAACGTTACCGAATTATCTCTGACAAACTAAGCAAGAGCCTTCACCAATTAAGATACGTCATACTGCTGTTTTTCCTATTTACACCCATCGTATTGTGGTTTTTGGAGCCACCGCCAAACATTGATTTTGCTATACTTGAGGCGCAACTTTTGGCAGGTCCATTCCGCGCCTACAGCGTAATACTAGCACCCCTCATACCATTAGTAGTATCCTGGACAACCGCTCCCCTAATAATAAACGGAATCAATTTCAGTTACCCCTACGTTCAAGACATCATAACCTGGGCAGGTACAGACATCGGTCAAATAATAAGCGTTGTATTTGTCGGTTTAACACTCGTTGGCTCTTTCTTTGTTCGGCGTTTGTGGTGTCGCTTCTGCCCCACTGGAGTGTCCTTGGCAGTTGTGAACAGGTTTAAGTGTTTTAAGTGGGCTCCTTTGCTGCATATAGACAAAGATGAAGAGAAATGCACCAAATGCGGAGTCTGCAAAAGAGTTTGCCCAGTCCAAGTTACTGAAGTATATAAGCAAAGGGGAGGAAAAATCCAAACTTCTCAATGCATGCTATGTACAAGATGCGTAGAAATGTGCCCATACGAAGACACATTGAAGGTTAAGTTTGGAAATAAGACATTGTTTAGATCAAGAAATTGGCTACAACAACCAAACACAGAATGAGGAAGAGAGAAATGAACGAAATCGTTGGAAAAAAGTACGTACCTGAAGTATCCCGAAAAGAAATCGAAGAACTAAAAAGCACTATGAAAGCAGCTTCTCAAAAAGTAATAGCTGAAAACATTGAACGCATGAAGAAAGCCGACCCTAAAAGACCAGAAACCATGAAATACTTCGATGAAATCGCAAACCTTTTCGGCAAACGCCAAGAGGAAATTGCCGCAGAGAAAGAGAAGGGAAAGAGAGTTATCGGTTACATGTGCCTGTTTGCACCCACAGAGTTGATTTTAGCTGCCGGCGCCATCCCCGTCAGAGTAAACTCAGGATGGTATGACACGTCCAAGTTGGGCGATAGAGTTGTTCCAGTAGAGGTTTGCCCAGTTATCCGCTCTACTATCGGCGCAAAAATGGTTGAACTCTCCCCCTTCCTCGAACAAAGCGACGCCCTCATCAGTGTCTTAACGTGCGATGGCATGACAAAACTTAGCGAAATCTTGAGCGATTACAAAACAATCTGGGGAATGAACGTACCCAGAATAAAAGATTCAACTCAATCCCTGCGTTTCTGGAACGACGAAATAAAACAGATGAAAACCCAGATTGAACAGTTCACTGGCAACAAAATTACAAGAAAAAGCCTAAAAGAAGCCATTGAATTAAGCCATAGAGCAACCAAAGCGTTCCGTCGCTTACAAGATCTACGTAAGGGTTCCCCCGTAATCATGGGCAGAGATGCCATGCTAGTTAACCAAACATACGTATGGGATGATAAACTGAGGTGGACAGAGAAAACTGAAGCTTTATGCAATGAGCTTGAGGCGAGGGCACAACGGAAAGATTGGGTTTGTTCTCCTGATACCCCTCGTGTAATGATTACTGGTACACCGATGTTTTGGCCAGACAATTGGAAACTTCCCACATTGGTTGAAGAAAGTAATCCTCAAGGCATCATCGTTGCTGATGAACAATGCTCAGGCGAAAGGATTCTTAACGACCCTGTCGGCGTTGACGAATGGTCTATGGATGACATGTTAAATGCAATAAGCGAACGCTATTTGATGGCTTCAACATGCCCCTGCTTTACCAGCAAAGACGGCAATGAGGATAGAATCAACTGGCTACTAAACAAAGTAAAAGAATGGAAAGTTCAAGGCGTAATCTACTATGTAGTCCGAGGTTGTATGCTTTACGCTATGGAATATACCCGAGTCAAAAAAGCTCTCGACAAAATCAACGTCCCAGTCTATTACTTAGACACGGAATATACTCGAGAAGATGTCGGTCAAATGAAAACACGCGTAGAAGCCTTCCTTGAAATGCTGACTGCAAGAGTTGACATCTAAGGTGAATAAATGAACGTAGTTGGATTGGATCTTGGAACCCAAAGAGTCAAAGTAGTTTTGCTTAAAGACGGTAAGGTCGCCTCACGAGGACAAGCACCATCCGGATTTGATTCTACAAAAGCCGCTGAACAAGCAGTAGCCGACGCACTAAGAGAAGCAAGTCTCAAGTTGTCTGACATAGCATATTTTGTCGCGACGGGTTCCGCAATGGCTATGGCACCTTACGCACGCAGCACCATAAGCATGATGGGTGCAGACGCAAAAGCAGGTGTTTTCCTCTTCCCTAAAGCTCGAACAATTATCGATGTCGGCGCTGAAGAAGCAAGAGCCATAAAATGCGATGAAAAAGGCATCATGGTTGACTTTGTCGTTAACGAACGCTGTGCTGCAGGTGCAGGAGCATTCATCGAAGCTATGGCAAGAGCCTTGGAGGTTAAGCTTGAGGATTTGGGTCCACTTGCGCTCAAAGCGGAGCGAGCAAGCCCAATCAACGCTTCATGTGTTATTTTTGGTGAATCTGATGTGGTCTCACTTATTCATCGCCAAGAGTCCAAGCCTGAAATTGCTCGAGCTGTTTTTGATGCAATGGCTGATCGAATCTCATCGATGGTGCATAGGTTAGGAGTCAACCCTGAAGTGGTGCTAGTTGGCGGTGTCGCTAAAGACGAAGGCTTTGTTGCTTCGCTGAACCGAAAGTTAGACATAATAGTATCCATTCCCCCATATCCTGATTATGTTGGTGCGTTGGGTGCAGCATTGGTAGCAGCGACTCGTGCTAAGGGGACGCAAAAATGAATGAAGCAAGCAACACTGAAGATGTAGAGTTCTGGCGTTGGCAAGAATATCACCGCATAATGCCCAACAAAAAATGGACCAGCAAAGACCTAATCACCGCTGGAGTAGATGTTGGTTCAGTGGGTTCTAAAGCAGCTATCATGATAAATGGCGAAGCCTACAGCTGGGGTATCACTCGAACAGGCTCCAACAGTCCAGAAAGCGCGACAAAAGCCCTCAACTACGCGCTCGAAGACACAAAAATCAAAGCAAGTGACATAAAATACATAGTTGGCACAGGCTACGGACGCGTCAACGTTCCAATGGCAAACAAAGCGATAACAGAAATCGCTTGCCACGCCAAAGGCGCAAACTTCATTTGGGGACCCAGCGTCCGAACAGTGCTCGACGTTGGTGGACAAGACATCAAAGCCATCCGAATAGACGAAACTGGCAGAGTCGTCTCTTTCCTCATGAACGATAAATGCGCGGCTGGAACAGGCAGAGGCATGGAAGTCTTCGCTGATTTGCTTCAGATTCCAATCGAAGAAATCGGGGATATCTCGCTTAGAGTGGAAAAAGAGCCTGAACCCGTAAGCTGCACGTGTGTTGCCTTCGCTAAAACCGAAGCCATGGGCTTATTGCGTAAGGGTTGGACTAAAGAAAAAGTTTTAGCTGCATACACGAGGGCAATGGCTTTACGTATGGCTAATTTGATAAATAGAGTTGGTTTAGAGAAGGAACTTGTCATTACAGGGGGGCAATCCAAAAACATCGGCATCGTTAGGAGAATCGAAGTCATCCTTGGGGTAAAAACGCTTCCTATGCCTAAGTGGCGAGAGGACGACGGGTTAGATCCGATGGTTGCAGGTGCATTTGGCGCAGCTTTGTTTGCTAAGGCGCTCTATGAGAAAACACAAAAGGCCTAAGGATAATGATAACGCATTATGGCTACATCGACGGTTCAGGCGAATATTTCATCGTAATAGACTCAGACAAATGCAGTGGCTGCGGTAAATGCGTTGAAATCTGTCCTCAAAAAGCCCTTCTTCTTCAAACAGAATTCATAGATTTAGAGGATAAAACGGTTGCAACGGTTATTGAGGAACATCGCAAAAAAATTAAATATACCTGCTCATCCTGCAAACCCGAAACCAACAATACCCCGTGTATTTTTGCATGTAAAACAAAAGCAATCAAATGCATTTGGAACCCAAAATAGAATGCCTACTTCCAGAGTGTTTTAAACTTCGGTGTTGAACAATGAATCAATTTATTAATCAAAAATTTGATAAGAGATAGAGAGCCAAAATGAGAAACGACGCGAACATAAAAGACAACCATTTCAACCCCCAGTACCCAATTATTCCAGCAATCACAACAATTACTATCCCTCTTCTTATTGGTCGATCAGATAAGATAAGAAATATAGAGCAGTCTTCTCAACAAAAAGCAACGAAACCCAAACAAGAAAGCATAAGGGTGGAAAAATTTGAGGTTTCCCAATATGTCTTAAAATTACTTGTTGAAAAGGGCTTTCTCAAGAAACGATGGGTAGCTATTAAAGAAATCCCCCTTAACGAGATAACACTCATCAAGAGCTTGGGTAACGAGTTATTGATAACACGGAACGGTGTTACCGACTCTTTTTTAATCGAAAATAAGAAGTCATCTTTTAGTGGTCTGCCTGAGCAAATTCAGAATTTAATTCAGGAACGACAAAAAAACCTTGAAAACGAGGCAAAAGCTAACCAAAGAAAGCACAAATTGGCAGAATTAATTGATGCAACAGTGTGCATCGTAGACTTGTCATTTGATATGTTAATGGCTATGCAGGTCAAAACTGTTAACTGGACAAACCTTGAGAGTTACGCTAACAGTTTAAGAGAGAAAATGTGTCTCGCTCAGCAAACATTAGCCCCTTTGAACTTGGACTTTTCAAAGATTTCTGATTCAATAAAAAGTCAGGCACCCGAAGAGGCTTCAAAAGAAACCTTCAATTTACTGAACTCGATTTACGGTTATTTTGATAATTTGGAACTTGAAGAAGATCTTGAGGCAGTGCATCCAAACATTGCGGATGCTAAAGCTGCAATCTTAGCAAACTATACGTTGAATGATCTATTCTTGGGTAAAATTGTTGGCGAAAAAGATAACCAAAAAGAAAGCCAAGCGCTCGAAATAACACTACAAAACCTAGCCCAAGACACCAATTTCAAAATTAATTACCAAGACTTCAAGGCAAATTTTGATAAAATAGACCCTTATGCTGAGAGTGAAAACATTATTGAGAGTACCAGAGAAATCTTTAAAGAGCAACTCAGAAACATCAACCACCCCATCAAAGAACTCTCAATTGGTCAGTCTCTAACAGAACAAGCCGTTATACCTCCTCCAGAATCCCAACCAATTACATCTCAAGAAATCCAAACACCACCAAGATCTCAAGCAACTGGGCAGGATCAAAGCTTAAAACCTACTACTATTGAAACACCACAAGACAATGCGCCGTCCATTGAGCCATCACCGATTGATCAAACAGAATCTATTCCGCCACCAACCCAAAAGGAACCTCTGCAATCAACTAGACTCGAGGAGCTAGGAGTAGAATCTTCGCCTCAAATACCTGCAATTGAGCAACAGGATACGACGAATCCTAAACTTTTAGAGCCTGAAGTTCAACCGCAGGAACAGGCACAAACAGAAATGCAAATACCTATTGAGGAAGATATGAAGAAACCTTCTGAACTCCCACCAAAGAAGAAGAGTACTGCTCGACGGTTGAGGAAAGCAATAATGGGTTACTAAGTGGCTTGGTTTTTTCCTACAATTTTGTCTCTTTTATAATTGGTGAGTTTTCGCGAAACCTTAAGAGTATGACACATGTCACAATAATTAATTGGTTAAAGGAGACAAAACGAACGAAAAACAAGACCTTGCAAGCCGTCATAGCCCTAATACTTCTAACAATCCTCCTAATTACACCAATAAAATCTTGGCTAACACATCTGGATTAAGCCTACAAATAATTAGCCCCAACCAACAAAACATCTCCCTCACAAGCGACGATATCCTGACGTTACCTAAAACCACTGTTTACGCAGAACTCTCCCTGCTATAGCAATCCAATCTCAAACGGAAACTGGAGTGGAGTAAAAATCTCAGACATTCTCAGCCAAGAAGCAATATCTCCCACTGCTGGCGCATTAGAGTTTCAGGCAGCGGACGGATACAAAGTCACAATACCCATTGAAACAGCAATGCGACCTGATGTAATAATCGCCTATGAATTGGATGGAAACCCTCTCAAAGAAAATTTGCGTTTAGTATTACCTGGAACGAGTGGCAACCTTTGGATATCAATGATTGCATCAATAACTCTGAGCTCAACTCAAGTCAGCGGTGGCGAATCACTTGACGCTAAATCAATAATCTTCAACCAATATCCCGGGTTAACTAGTCCAAATGGAGTGCCTGCAACACAGCATCCAACGCAAGTTCAAACACCAACTACTGCGTCAGAGAATAAAACCCCGTCAATCCGACTACTTCGCCAACAAATACTGTAGAAGAACAATCTGAAAGACAAGCTTTGAACCTTCAAAATTCAGTTTTGTCAGTTGAACTAGTTTTCGGAGTTATTCTTGGAGTAGTTGCTACAATAATTGCAGTTGGCTTAATAATTTATTCCCGTCGGAAAATGATGGCTTAAGATTAGCTTTTCGGCAATAGAGAAGCTGTCAAAGCCGTCGGCGTGACTTGATTATTAAGTATTGATAATCAATATACCAATGCTGTCACTACGATATTATTTAGCAATTCGCTAGCTTTATTTATCGTAAACGAGAATTGATGTTTAGACAGTGGGGGTAGAAACATGGATAAAAATCCGCAATCAAAAGATGATGCTCTAGAAGCGTTGGACTTCATAGTTAATGTTCTTAAAGAGCATGAAAAAGATTTGGACAAACTCATCAATGAATTAGCAACCGTCACAGAACAAATGGGCGACTCTGGAGAATTAAGTGGCAAAGTTGTGAAAGTAGAGGAAAAAATAGACATACTTCAAAAACAAGTGACTGATTTGATTGGTTACTTTTCCAGAACATCAAAAAAAGCTCAATCTGCGGCAGTTTTCAGAGAACAGCCAAACGAAGCAGAACCTGTAACTGAAGATTTGACCCAAAGTGGGCCGTCCATGATTTTGCGTTGTAACCAATGGGAAGATTTCCAAACTCTAGCCCTGAAAGCTCAAAATTTGTCTTTTACCTACAAAGAGCAAGAAGAGATTTTTCAAGCCGACGCCATAAAAGGCAATAAAATCTTCACTTACAGCGGTACGCTTCCAAAGCTGACTGGCATATTGAAAATGTGGTTATCCAAGCAACTGGATATTCCCGAGCAAAGCATCCTCGAAGGCCTATTAACTGTAGGCTAAATTCATATTCCGAATTTTTATCATCAGTTCATAACTCTTATATGATTTTTGAAGTATCTTCAATCTTGTTAGTGATTGGAGGAAATGGTTAGGGTTGAAGGTTATACCAACTGCCATAGAAAAATTTCCGTTTTCGAAGCCTTCTCCTTTCTCCTCGATACGGATGGCTATTGGTAGCCAACACATCTAACCAGCCCCCAAAGCAACACTAACAAATTTTAATTACATTTTATCAGGGCGAGCCTGTTTGATTTAATTAGAGGTTGAATATAGTCGATAGAAGTCTAAGTCACCAATGTAGGTCTTTTAATTAAAAAATTGGGTCCTTAGAAGGACTGCTATGACGTTTGCTTTGGTACATGACATGAAAAAAAGGAGTATTGATTAGTAATCTAGTAGTTTTCGACCCAGACTTCAAAGTACGCTTTGGGATGATTACATGTTGGGCACATGTCGGGCGCATTTGATCCTTCGATGACTAAACCGCAATTCCTGCATTTCCATTTTACGGGTTCATCTTTCTTGAAGACTTTGTTCTTGCTGAAGACTTTCAAGTAGTTTGTTGAATCGGCGTTCATGGTAAGCTTCCACTTTTGCAATCATTCTAAACGTTCGAGCAGCATCTGGGAATCCTTCGTTTTCTGCAATATCGCCGAAGTTTGGGTACAATGTTCCCCATTCGAATTTCTCGCCTTCTGCGGCTGCTTTGAGGTGGTCGACGGTTGACGCGATTATACCTGCAGGGTAAGACGCTTTGATTTCAACTAATCCACCTTTAAGGTGTTTAAAGAATAATTCAGCATGTTCTTTTTCGTTGCCTGCAGTCTCCTCAAAAATGGCGCAGATTTGCTCGTAACCAGCTTTTTTGGCTACGCTAGCAAAGAAAGTGTAGCGGTTGCGCGCTTGAGATTCACCTGCAAAAGCAGCTAAAAGATTCTTTTCAGTTTGACTTCCAACAAAATCCATAATTTCAACTCCTTCCAAAGGACTATTTGTATTCGAAAATAAAAGTTTTCCCTGCAATATGAATGCTTTTATCTCTCATCAACTGTATTGTTCTTTGCCGAATGATGAGAAGGCATTAGCTTGACATTAATTTGGATGACGGATCAGAGTTACTCAGACGGCGCCTGTTACTAATTATAACTATATTAGCCCAACTGGTTCGGGTGCAAAATGTTCAAATATTTATTATTTTTTCCTAACTTACATCATACCAGTTCAGAAGAACCCAAAACCTCTTGCAAAACCGAGCGTTTCCTTAGATCACTTGAAATTTGTTTTATTAAAATATTGTTAAAAAACGACTTCGATTCTCAACACCAGCAATGCTCACAATACACCGATGACTACGTGATATTATCCACAAATCTACCAGTTGAGGTAAAGAAAATACTGGTTTTTCTTTGGTTGTTGTTGCGAGTTTTTGCATAGAATTTTTTCACAGTAGATTGCGTTTTGATTTGCTTTTAGTCTATAGTTTGTGTTTTAAGGTGCTTTGGTTGTAGTTGTAAATCTGGTTTCAACTTCTCTTTATGGTTCACTATGTCGATTTTGGGTTGAGTCTGCAATTTAAGATTTGAATTGTTTTTAGATAGAGTTTGTAAAAGGCACTAAAAGGCTGTAAAAAAATCCTTGTTATTAAATAGTGTAAAGTAGATCTGAGGAGGAGTTCTGCGGTTCAATAGGCATTGATTTGGTAACACGAAGAAAGCTTGTAGAAGAACCAGTCGTAACGTATATTATTTCAACTTCTGGAAATTGCGCATCTATTAATTCTTTAATTCTATCAAGATCTTTATCGTTTGCTTTAAAAATGATTGCTCTCGGCTTGATTCTTTTTGAACAAGCAGTTTCCAAAGACGCTTTGCAAAGAGAAGTAATTTCAACATTCTAATTTTAAAACGAAGCTCAAAATCAGAGTTATATTAACGGCAAACTTTTGAACCAACACTTTTAGGAAACTCCATAAATAATCCATCACATTTACGCAAAAAATTAATATAGAAATGTTGGTTTTACTTAATTTTATGTGTGTTTTCTAAGAATTAGAATCCCAACGATGTCGATTATAATCTAATTTGCTACAATAAGGAAAAAATTGAGTAAAGGACTAATATATTGCTCAATTGTAAGAAAGAAAAATGGTGAAAAATATCATCATTACTATGTTATCAAAGTCTCCCGTTAAACTTCGATGCTTGTCCGTTTATTAATAACTGCTCCATCGCCAACTTCAGGGAACTTTTCGCCAAGCTTCTTTTCAGCAGCTACCTCTGCTTCTTCAAGGATTTGTAATGCGTCTGCACTTGCCATTACCGTATTTTCAGGTATGTCAGAGCCTTGATTTGTAGTTGAAACAATGTCTGAGAGAAGGCATCCAATGTTTCCTAGTTCTTGACTTGCTTCTGGAAGGATACTGCACATCTCAGATCTAACACTATTCAACATACTTTTTGCAGGACTCAACAAGGCAACTACATCACCCATTTCTGAAACAGTACCTAATCTCATAGAAACGCTTTGCAGAGCAAGTGAGGCATGAGAAAGCATTTTTTCAACTTTGCGTATCTCCCCTAGTTCTGTAGCAAGGATATTTGCCCGCGCTGTATCTCTCTGAGTCATAGCTTTAACGACGCGTTGGAAAATGTCTCCATCACGAAGTTCAAAACGGTGTACTGCAGCATCTAAGGCTCTAGTTTGAGCGTCTAAACGTTGAGTAACCTGACTTATTTGTTCCTTCAAATCTTGCTTGGGCTTTGTTGCATTCATTATTTTTGAGGTAAGTGATGGTTCGCTTTCTTTCTTTGTCCATTTGTCGGTGAAACGATTAACCATAATAATTTCTCCTAAGAGTAATCTGATTTCAGTGTGAAGTGAAGATATAAAAAATTGTTTGAAATCATAAGATAAAATACGGGATCTAAAAATGTTCATTTTTAACTTTCGTTCTAAATTTATTGTGAGATAAGAACTTTTGTTCCATCTATTCTTGGGTAGAAGCAAGAAGACAGCAAAGATTTAGTATATATACAAATCACAAGTTGAGTTTATTAAACCAGTTTTGCTGAAAGCAAAGACGCAAATGAGCTCTTGTTGAAAACTTTTAATGAATAAGGCTATTGCCGCACTTAAGTCAGAAAAAGTATTATCCAATTAAGGATTCTATCAAAAATGAAAAAGCTTCCATTCCAAGAGCAGGTGAACAAAGAAAATCGAAATTCAAGTAACAGCAACTGAATTCCATAAAATTCCTTAAACTCAGCATGTCAGCGATAGTAATTCTTAAAAGGGCTATGGACTAATCATTTGTCTATTCGTGAGGAAGAGACAGGCTTGGCATCAGCAGTATTGGGCAGGAAAATAGTTCTAACGGCATCTGCCACCGAAATGAGCGATTTTTATAACAATCCGTTCATAGCATTCGTAGGCGGCTTTGGCAAGGGTCCCATTCCACTATCATACGTAAGAAAAACGCTTTATCCGCATCGCCCAAAAAGAGCGGATGGACAAGCAAGTTATGTTCCTTATGGATTACGTAAAGTCGAATCTATACTGCTTGAAGGAGGATTTTCTCCAGACGATATCGCAGTTGCTTATCCTGAAGATTTAGACTTATTCATAGGTCCAGACACAAAAGTTGTAGGAATATCATCCATGGACCCCACAGGCATGGGTTACGTAAGCAAAACCTACAGCTCAATTGTCGGCGGCGGCGAACCCATGAACCGCATAGAATTCAAAAAACTTGTTACACATCCCGCTATCAAAAAGTTTAAGCCAAAAATCATCGTCGGTGGGTATGGTTCATGGCAACTTGAACGCCAACACGTCTCTGAAAGCTACGGTGTAGATTGTGTCCTCATGGGCGGTCGACCTACCCCAATTGTTGAGCTTTTCAAAAAAGCCATCAACAACGAACCAATCCCACGCATTGCTAAAGCGGATGAATCACTAGATAACTGGAACTACAACGAAGAGATGCCGCTTACTAAAAATGTGGCTATTCATGGAGCCGTAGAAATCTCAAAGGGGTGCGGCCGAAACTGCCAATTCTGCACTCCAACAATGCAGCATAAAATTGATGTGCCACTTGAAAAAATTATGAAGGAAGTAGCTTTAAGCACCGCTCAGGGCAGCGACCACATAACGCTGATCACAGAAGACCTATTCCTATATGGCACAACTGACAAGAAATTCATACCTAACCGTGAAGCTGTCGTAAAACTGGTTAGTAGCGTCGCTAAACATCCAGGTGTTAAAAGTATTCAGGCAGCTCACATGTCTTTGGCTCCTGTTTGGCACGACCCACTTATGATTAAGCAACTTGCTGAGTTACTTATTGAGAAAAGCTGGTATTCTTTCGGCAAAAAACCAATCATCACCTCTGAAACTGGTGTCGAAACGGGCAGCCCACGGCTGATGAAGAAGTACATGGCAGGTAAAATGTTGCCGTTTAAGCCTGAACAGTGGCAAGACGTCGTGACAAACGCTTTCGGCATCCTAAACGATAATGACTGGTACCCATTGGCAACACTGATTATAGGTTTGCCAGATGAGAAAGAAGAAGACATGTTCAGACGCTTGAGTTGATGGATAAACTCAAAGACTACAACGCATTCTACGTGCCCCTCTTCTTTGTGCCGCTTGAAAACTGCGTTTTAATGAACAAGAAAGGCGCAGAAATGGATTCACTCTCCAAAGCACGCTGGGACTTCTTTATCAAATGCTGGGAATACAACATCAAAATCTGGAAACCAACCTTCCTAGAAAACCGCATACCCAACCCACTGCTATACAAAACCTTCGACAACTTCATCATTCCCTACTTCGGCAAAATCCTCGGCACATACTATGGTTTAACACGCGGCGAAAAAAGCGAACAACTAAAACAGGCTGTTTGGCAACTAAGTATGCCCATGCCTGAATCAGCAAACCATAAAATGAAAAATAAGGTTTAGGCAGTTTCTTCTTCTGCCATTTCTTCAATATTTTCTTCTTGCTCTGCAGGTGCTTCTTCTCCTAATAATTCTTCTTGTTGAGTTGACTGTGGAGTTTCTTGGACTGGTGGTTTCAGGATTTTTCTTGCATGCGTAATGTAGCCTGTGTGCCCAGTCATCATTGTGTTTGGTCTGGTTTTTCCACGTTCAACTTGCATGGTACGCATCAAGCACTCTATGGTTTCGATGAAGACGAATCCGTTTTCGCGGAGTGCTTCGGTGGTTTTGACAACTTGGTCGATGGTTGGGCTGAACGAAACGAGGACCCCTGAAGGTTTTAGGGCGGTATAAGCGTGAGGCACCACAAGCCATGGAACAGCCAAATCCAAAATCACCGCATCAACATCGCGCTCTTCATAACCTAATGTTACATCAGCCGCTTTTCATTTCGACATGGTCAATGAGTTTTGAGCGCTGCAGGTTTTTGGCGGCGTTTTTCTGGAATTCTGGGCGCAATTCGTAAGTGTAAACTTTTCCTGTTGGGCCAACATAATGGGCAAGTGCCGTGGTTAGGGAGCCTGTTCCAGTACCTGATTCGATTACGCGGCTTCCTGGTCCTATGCCGCTGAACATGACAATTAAGGCGGCGTCTTTCGGGTAAATAATCTGTGTGTTGCGACTTGACTTCATTATGTAATCAGTTAAGGATGGTTTTAGGGTAGTGAAGTAGATTCCCATGCTGCTCTTGATGGGTTCACCGTATTCTTTGCCGATGAGTTCATCCAGTTTCAAGTAGCCTTTATGGGTGTGGAAGGTTTGTCCTGCCTGCATCTTTATCATGTATGTTCTGCGAGCATCTAAGTAGATTAGAACGTAGTCGCCGTCTTGGATTATTTCGTTAACCACTGGGTTTTGCCTCTTTTGGAAGTGAAACGGGTTTGTTCCATTTAAGCTTTGAACATGAAGACTTAGAAAAAATAGAGTTCTTTTTTAAAACTATATATTCTTACTCACTAAAAATACCGTACAAATCCAGGATTCATTAAAAATGAGCAGTTACAGCCAGAAGCAAACCTATCGATACAGAATTTCCAATTATGTACTAATGCACAAAGTTTCGCTCGGCTTGTTTTTAGCATTCTACGGAGTATTCTATCTGACATCGGTACTGCTTAGTCGTTGGACTATTGCTGATTGGGGAAAAGACATAACCGGTTACCCGCCGTCAACAATTAACACTATTTTACCCCGTAGTTTCATCGATCCGATTTTCTTTGTCACAAGTCTCCCAGCATTAATCGTTGGGGCAATAATGCTTAGCAATTACAGCCTTACGCAGAATAACTCCCGAAGCCTCAGCCGATAAACAATATGTAGCCATTTTATTAACTGCTTTTGGGTTCACCTATCAGGTAATTGGTGCTTGGCCGCTTGGGAAATTTGTTGATTTTCCATGGCAATGGCAAAAACAAATAATCCTAAACGGATCCATTTTTGCATGGATACTTTACCTGTTGAGTTTTGTAGTTTTGATTGTTGGAGTTGTTTCATTATACAAGCACAGTGTGATTTACCATAAGAAGCATATGAGTGAGGAAGAGAAAGATGACGAATCATTGGCATAGTAAAACAGCTGAAGAAGCATTAGAACGAATTAAACGTTACCTGCAAAGGATTAACTACCCAGCAAGCGCAAGAACGCCTAACACAGTACGGACCCAACGAACTTAAAAAGTAAAAAGGCAAATCCCCGCTCAAACTTCTACTCGACCAATTCACCGACATACTCATGATTATTCTTCTCATCGCCACAGGACTCTCACTTGTAGTTGGAGAAGCAACCGACGCCATTATCATTTTAGCCATCGTCCTAGCTAGCGCCACTTTAGGCTTCACCCAAGAATACCGCAGCGAAAAAGCTGTGGAAGCCCTCAAAAAAATGACCTCGCCCACCGCAAAGTGTCCTGTGTGATGGGAAAGAGATCAGAATTCCTGCCATCTTTTGTTCTTCTTTGTTCATGATTTCTACAGCTTGGTGTACGTATTCTGGTAGTCGGTGGAGTCGCTCTTTGACTTGAGCTCGTTTGTGTTCCCACTCTGTATAGGGATACCTGTATTTTTTGTCTTTGACGAGGGTTTCTTTGGTTTCATCAAGGACCTGCAGCAGCTCTTTTGTGCTTTTAGCCATGAGCTTCATGGAGAACGCTTTGCATATGCTAGCTATAAGCTTTTCATTGTGCTTTATCGCATGATTCTAGATTTTCAAAAGGTATATCTCTCCCGTTACAGACCGTTCACTCAGTCAGGTTCTGAAGAATTAGACCAGAAGACTTTTTCCCCAAAGCCGATTGGTTGATTGCCTCAATAGCTGTCTTATACTGGCTAGTTGAGAAGGATGAAAGTTACGGAATTAGCAGCAAAGAAATGAGTAACCCAATTAGTCAAATATCGGAAAATTATCAGACAGATTTATCTATTTAAAGACAAGAATAAATTAGAAGAGGGGCAAGTTTGTGAGTTCTGAAGAATCTTGGCATGCGATTGAAGCACAGGAAGCGTTAAACAAACTTAAAAGTGAAAAAACAGGGTTAAGCTCAACTGAAGCAGCCGAGAGACTAAAGAAATACGGTCTCAACCAGTTAGCCGCAGGCGAAAAAACCTCACCCCTCAAGATTTTTCTCGGTCAATTCAAAAGCATACTTATACTAATTCTAATAGCCGCAGCAATAGTGTCTTTTGCGACTGGACACCAATTTGACGCAAGTATCATCCTTATCATTGTCGTCATCTCTGCATCGCTGGGGTTTGTCCAGGAATATCGCGCAGAAAAAGCATTGGAAGCCTTAACAAAGATGCTTGTGCCAACTGCTTCGGTTTTGCGGGACGGCAAGGAAGTACAGGTTGCCTCCAAAGACATCGTGCCCGGCGACATCTTGGTACTCAAAGAAGGAGACAAGATCGCCGCAGACGCGCGACTAATAGAGACTTACAATTTGCACGTTAACGAAGCTCCTCTGACAGGTGAATCCGTTCCTGTTGAGAAGAGCACGGAAAAAGTAGCTAAAGACGCTGCGATCTTGGATAAAAAAGACATGGTTTTCTCGGGAACTGCGGTTACCTCCGGAAAAGCCAAAGCCCTCGTCGTCATGACAGCTATGAACACAGAGTTCGGAAAGATCGCCAAGCAAGTTAGTGTTGTCGAAAAGAAGGAGACTCCTCTTGAAAAGAGAACTAAAGAAATTGGGAAATGGCTTGGTTTAGCAGCATTGGCGGTCAGTATAACCGTAATCGTTTTAGGTGTTGCACGGGGGCTGCCGCTACTGGATATGTTCCTCTTCGGCATCGCCTTATCAGTTGCAGCAGTCCCAGAAGCGTTACCCGCAATTGTAACCGGAAGCTTAGCTATCGGCATGTATAAGATGGCGAAACGAAACGCTCTGGTCAGGAAGATGCCTGCGGTTGAAACACTTGGCTCAACAACTGTGATATGCACTGACAAAACAGGCACCTTAACGAAAGGTGAAATGACTGTGCGCAAAGTCTACACGGCAGGAACAACCATCGATGTCAGCGGCGTCGGCTACTCGCCTCAGGGCGCGTTCGACGAGAAAAACAAGGCGACAACCGAGACCGAGTGCTTCTCGCTGCTCATGAAAGGTGCTGTCTTATGCAACGACGCCAACGTTGTTCAGGAAGACGAAAGATGGGTAGTTAAGGGTGACCCAACCGAAGGTGCCCTTGTGGTAGCTGCACTAAAAGCAGGCGTCCAAAAAGAGGAATTACGCCGTGTTTACCCACGCATAGACGAGTTCCCTTTCTCCTCAGACCGAAAACGCATGACAACAGTCCATAGCGCACAACTGCAAGCTGACAGTAAAAAACTCATCTTCATGAAAGGAGCCCCCGAGATTATCCTGCGATATTGCTCGCGTATTTGCGCAGATACCAAAACAGAGCAACTAACTGAACAAAGGCTCAAAACAGTGCTTGCTGTAAACGAGGAAATGGCAAGCGTCGGACTGCGCATTTTGGGAATAGCATACAAAGAAATGTCGGGCGATTTAATTACCTGCAAAGAAGAAGCCGCTGAAAGTGAGCTGGTTTTCCTTGGCTTAATCGGTATGATGGATCCGCCTCGTAAAGAAGCCATGGAGGCGGTGAAGCTTTGCCAACAAATCGGAATCAAGACTGTAATGATTACTGGGGATCACAAGCTCACTGCGTTGGCGGTTGCCAAGGAATTAGGTATCTATCATGAAGGCGACGAAGTTCTCACCGGTGAAGACCTAGATCGGATATCTGAGGAAGAGTTCGAAGCCATAGTCAGAAAAGTAACCGTTTATGCTCGCGTTTCCCCGCTTCATAAGCTGAAAATCGTGGATGCTTGGAAGAAGAAAGGCGAAGTTGTAGCCATGACAGGAGATGGTGTTAACGATGCTCCGGCGCTTAAGAAAAGCGATATCGGCGTTGCCATGGGTATAACTGGAACCGAAGTCACCAAAGAATCTGCCGACCTTGTGCTTGCCGACGACAACTTTGCAACCATTGTTAGGGCGGTGGAATTGGGGCGCTTGACATACGACAACATCAAAAAATACCTCACCTACCTCTTGCAGGCCAATTTAGTGGAAATTGTCGTTCTCTCTTTTGCTGTGCTAGCTGGTTTTCCGCTCCCCCTACTACCGGTGCACATCCTTTATATCAACCTCGCCACAGACGGTCTGCCCGCCATAGCTTTAGGTTTGAGTCCTCCTGAACCTGACGTGATGAAGCGGCCACCCCGGAATCCCAAAGAGACAATATTCACAAAAGACGTCAAAGTGTTCCTCTTACTAGCCATTCTCATAGAAACGCCACTATTGTTATGGATCTTCATAAGCTCTCTGCCATTGGGTCTACAAGTCGCCCAGACAAGGCTGTTCTTAGTGTTGATCTTCTTTGAGCTTGTCTTGGCATTAAGCTGCCGTTCACTAAAATACACCATAATCAGAGCGCGACCTCACAAATTGCTCGTGGGTACGATCCTTTGGGAAATTGCGCTGATACTGCTGATAATCAACGTGCCGTTCCTGCGTGAAAGCTTCAATCTCGCCCCAGTCGGAATCGACGAAGTAATCCTAATAGCAGGTGTCTCCGCAATCGTGTTGTTTACTATTGAAGTGACAAAACGAATACTACACTACCGCGACGCAAAGTAAGAAGTGGATTTTCCTGAGCTTTAAAGCGTAACAGGCAACATAGCACTATACGCAGAGGAATCCGTACTTAAAAGATGACGTTGTATTGATTCGAAATTGAGCATGCATGTTTGTGTGTGCGATTCTTGATGAGGGATATTAGAAATTGAACCAACCGTTATTTAGTTAGTTGCATAGCGACGCTGATGTGCGTCATCAATCTTTGAGGCGACGACTATAAACCTTTCGTGTCGGAACAATGGTTACTTTTTCTTGTCCGATAGATCGAATGAGTCGCCGAGAACGACTTCACCATGCGTTCATTGAAGTACCCAATATACAAGGTTGGACCATTCAAGAACAAATACCTCTGGTATGCTATCCTCTCATCATTCGCTTTGCAACTATTTATCTTATACATTCCAGGTCTTCAATCCCTCTTCAGTGTCCACCAGCCCGAACTAATCGATTGGGCAATAGCTGGGCTATTCGCAGGAGCAGTATTTGCAGCTATCGAGGTTGGCAAATTCGTAACTTCAAGAAATAAAAGTGTATCAATTTCCAAAGCTTTATAAAAAAGAACGATGAATTCAGTTAAAACATTAAATTGAGGAGACATAAATGAGCATAACACAGAAATTAGCTAATCCTGCACCTCTCGGACTCTTAGGTTTCGGACTAACAACGGTCCTGCTTAACTTGCATAATGCTGGCGTTTTTCCTTTGGACACGATGATTTTAGCAATGGGCATAGCTTTCGGCGGCTTAGCACAGATAGTTGTTGGCATAATGGAGTATAAGAAAGGCAACACTTTTGGCACAGTTGCTTTCAGTTCTTACGGATTCTTCTGGTGGTCACTTGTCCTTCTTCTTGTTCTACCAAAATTAACCTTTATAGCGCCCGGATTCGCTGCACCAAATGATGCGTCGATGGCAGCGTACTTCTTCATGTGGGGTATATTTACTTTCGCAATGTTCTTCGGCACCTTAAAGGCAAACCGCGCAATCCAATTCGTATTCCTAAGCTTAGCAATCTTATTCTTTATGCTTACAACACGTGAACTACTTGGAAACCCGACATGGTTCAATACAATCACTGGAATTGAAGGTGTCATATGCGGCGGAAGCGCAGTCTACCTTGGCCTTGCAGAAGTCTTAAACGAAGCCAACGCAAAAACAGTATTACCAATATGTCCAGTTAAACAAAACTGATCTCCAACTCTTCTCTTTTTTTCCTCAAGACACAATGCAACATGTTTAAACTGCATGCGCATTTAAAAAAGTCCGCTAATTCCATCAGTGTAAAACTAGTTAATTCATTTTCTATTGTTTGCATTTCTAGTTGAAAAAACTTATATTCTCTAAGTCTATTTCTTCCCAGCATCTATAGGAATGAAGCATATGTCAGATAGTTTACCTTTCAATGAAAGATACAGTCCAAGTATTGCAAAGGTTTCTTCTGGAGAAAAACGCAAACAACTATGGGAAGAATCCATAAGGAACCCAAATGAGTTCTGGGCAGAAAAAGCAAAAGCCATCGACTGGTTCAAAGCCCCAACCAAAATATTGGATGATTCGAACCCGCCGTTCTTCAAATGGTTCCCCGACGGAGAACTCAACATATCATACAACGCACTCGACAGACACATAAAGACCAACCGCAAAAACAAGCTTGCCTACATTTGGGAAGGCGAGATGGGTGAAGTAAAAACTTACACTTACTACCAATTATACCGTGAAGTAAACAAATTCGCAAAGGTACTAAAAGACCTAGGCGTCAAAAAAGGCGATCGAGTCGCAGTTTTCCTACCCGTTATCCCAGAGTTGCCAATCAGTTTGCTTGCAATCACAAGAATCGGAGGAGTTCACACAGTTGTCTTCTCAGGATTCAGCGCTGAAGCCTTAGCAGACCGCGTTAACGATTGCGGAGCAAAAATCCTAATAACCGCAGATGGCAGCTTCCGCCGCGGCAAACCAGTCGGAATTAAAGATAACGCAGACCGCGCATCACCTCTAATGTCAAACATCGAGAAAGTCGTGGTTGTCAAACGTACAGGTCAACCAATCCAAATGAAAGAAGGCAGAGACGTTTGGTACCATGACGCATTGACAGCAGCAGGCGCAAACGTTTACGTTGAACCAGAAAGCATGAAATCAACCGACCCACTGTTCATACTCTACACTTCAGGAACAACGGGCAAACCAAAAGGTGTTCTACACGGCACAGGCGGCTATCTCGTTTGGGCTTACTGGACCCTTAAATGGGCATTCAACCCCAACGACGAAGACATCTACTGGTGCGTTGCAGACATAGGCTGGATTACCGGTCACACATACAACGTTTATGCACCACTCAGCCTCGGCATAACGGCCTTCCTCTTCGAAGGCACACCTGACTACCCAGCGCAAGACCGTTGGTGGAGTATGATAGAAAACCACGGAATCACCATACTCTACGGAACTCCGACCGCGGTCCGCATGTTCATGAAATTCGGCGAAGAATGGGTTAACAAACACGACCTATCCACACTACGTGAACTAGGTTCGGTCGGCGAAGCGATAAACCCAGAAGCATGGAAATGGTATTACCGAGTCATCGGCAAAGAACGCCTACCAATCATCGACACTTGGTGGCAGACTGAAACAGGCGGCTTCATGATTTCCCCCGCAACAGGCATCGAACTAACACCTCTCAAACCAGGCAGCGCAACCCTCCCAATGCCAGGAATCAACATTGACATCTTCGATGAGACAGGAAAACCAGTCCCAGCAGAAAACAAAGGCTACCTAGTAATCAAATCTCCATGGCCAGGAATGCTCCAGACAGTTTGGAAAGACCCTGAACGCTACAAATCAGCATACTTCGGCAGATGGCCAGGAATCTACGTCACAGGCGACTATGCCATACGCGACCCAGACGGTTATTATTGGCTATTAGGTAGAGCAGACGAAGTCCTCAAAGTAGCAGGACACCGAATCGGCACTGTCGAACTCGAAAGCGCACTTGTATCTCACCCAGCAGTCTCTGAAGCAGCAGTCATGGGCAAAGAAGACGCAGTTAAAGGCGAAGTTCCAGTAGCATTCGTCGTTTTACGCGGCGGATTCCAACCCTCAGACGAACTCCGAGCAGAACTCGTAAAACACGTCCGCACAACCATCGGTCCAATTGCAACTCCAGACGCAGTCATCATCGTCAACAAACTACCAAAGACCCGCAGCGGCAAAATCATGCGCAGACTCCTCAAAGCAGTCCTAACCGGTGCACCACTCGGCGACACATCCACCATCGAAGACGAAGGCTCAATCGAAGACATCAAAGCAACCTACGCAGAACTGCGAAAACAACTCGAGAAAAAATAAACCAACCAAATTCTTCTTTTCTTTTTTTCTATTTTCTACGATTAGACGTCTAAATAAACCAATTAATCAGAAGATGTTTAGTAAGCCACAATTGATTACTACGCTGTGGCTACTTGCGCTAATTGGTCAAGAATGTTTTCCACTAAAAAATGTTGTATCTCGTTAGGTGCCTGTAGTTTGTTTACTCTTGTTATTCTTTAGAAGTCTTTGTTGCAATAAGTAGATGTAGATGCCGCCGTAGTAGCTTTTGTTTTCAAGGGAATTTTTTTGGTTGCTCATACATTCATCCCAGCAATCAGTTATTTTTAATTCCAAATAACACTTCTTGAGAACACTAATTCACCAATCTGCAAAGAACAGCGGGCTTGTTGAGAATTTATCTTTGCTATTCTTAGCAACTTTCCTTCTTAGCATAGAAGAAACAGAATAGACACAATAAACAAAGAAAAATGGGGGGTTAGAAGCTGTTGAGTGGGTTTGCGGTGGGTAGCATGCCTGTTCCGATGCCTATTGCCACTAATATGAGGGCTATAATGAATAGGATTATGAAGGCAATGATGACTGCAATTATGCTTATGGCGAGTGCTTTGAGCCAGCCACAGTCAAAGAAATGCTTCACCATTCCTAGCCAAATGATAAGCATCACGATGTATGCGATAATGACGGCTAATCCTGAAACGATAAAGTCTGAGATGATCCAGTTGAATAAGTAGAACGCTACCGTGCCGATGAGCACGATCCAGAGAGCGTCGGTGAATTTTGCTTTCTGTTTGCCAGCCAAGAGTGTGCCAGCAATCCAGAGGAACGGTGTTACAAAAATCAAGTTGACCAGGATGTTTATGATAAGCTGCAGGAATATGGTTTCTATGTCAAATATCATTTCTTTTCTTTCCTAAAACTACTGTATCTTCTATCTTTCTTTTGATTTAAAAATTTGTTGTTACCAATAAAGTCGCAACCGTGCCCTTAGAGCCGGAATTTGCGGGTTTTCGATGTCATATCTAAACCAAATTCTTTTGCTAACTGTTCTAAAAGTATCTTCTGTGGTGCAGTCAACTTTTCTGGAACCGAAATCCCGATGCGCACAAACAAGTCACCCCTACCGTAGCTTCTAAACCGTGGCATACCTTTGCCTCGCAATGTTATTGTTTCGCCAACCTGTGTTCCCGGATGCACTTTGATAGTTGTGGGTCCCTCGAGGGTGGGTACGGAAATATCTGCGCCCAATGCTGCTTGTGGATAAGTGATTATGGCTACATACAAGAGGTCATCGCCTTCCCTGATAAACTGCAGGTTCTGTTTAACGTGTACGACGACGTATAGGTCTCCTGGTTCACCGTCGCTGGAAACCATTTCGCCTTCGCCCCGCAAACGGAGTTGGGTGCCTTCATCGATTCCCATTGGGACTTTAACAGTGATTTTGCGCCTCATACGGAGAAGTCCTGAGCCGTGGCAGTTGCTGCAGGGTGAATCTATAATTTTGCCTTTTCCCTTGCATGTTGGACAAGCAGAAACTTGGACATATGTGGCGAAGCCAACTTTGCGAAGATTCTGAATTTTACCTCCGCCACCACATCTTGGGCAGGTTTTTACGGATGTCCCTGGGTTTGCTCCTGAGCCTCCGCAGACTTCGCAACGTTCAGTTCGTGGAATTTCAATTTCCTTTTCGGTGCCTTTAGCAGCTTCTTCAAGGGTTATTTCAAGATTATAGGCTAGGTCTTGCCCTCGGGGTCGCTCCTCATAACCTTGGAATCCGCCTCCACCGAAGAAAGTGCGAAAAATGTCACCGAATCCCATGTCGCGGAAGACAGAGTCGAAGTCAGCACCACGGAAAATATCTTCAGATGTATAGCGTTGGTCGAAGCCTTGGTGGCCAAGATTATCGTAGGTTTGACGTTTCTGATCATCGGATAAGACGGCGTATGCTTCGCTGATTTCTTTGAACCTCTCTTCAGCCCCAGCATCTTTGTTTCGATCGGGGTGAAATTGCATAGCTAGTTTTCTGTAAGCATCTTTGATTTGGTCCTTGGAGGATCCTTTCTGAACGCCAAGAACCTCGTAGTAATCTCTTTTTTCAGCCATGCAAATTTACCACTAAATTAAATTTTTATTAACGCTTTATAAGGATGCTCAAGACTGCAATTTATACCATTTCCCTAACTTCGGCAGGTTTTTTTGGGCTCGACTGGTTTCTTTGCTGGTATTCTGTTGTAAACGGAATTTAGGTCTTTTTTGGCTTTAGTCCCATTTAAACACTGATTTTGGACTTATGAATGGCTTGAAAAGCTACCTAAGGCTTATTTATTATGTTTGTTTTACCGGTTGAAAACGGAAACGAAGACCTACCCTTCTACAAGAAGAGGTTAGTTTTCGTTCTAAAGAGGATAGGTGGGTATGTAGTCGGGCGCGTTTGTGTCATCTTCAATTATGTCAGTTGCTTCTTCAGGTTGCTCTTTATCGTAGGCTCTTCTAAGAAGGAGCGGAGCCAAAACAGTAGTTATCATAATCATACCCAAGATAGCTGCATACGTACTTTGTGTAATAGCTCCTGCAGAGATTGCAACTCCAGCCACTATAAGACCAACTTCTCCCCTTGAAATCATTCCATAACCTACCTTGATTCCTTTTGAGCGGTTTTTTAAAAAGAAAACAGCAGGCAAACCGCATCCAATCATTTTGCTGACCACGGCTACTATTACGAGCGCTAAGAAAAAGAGATAGAAGAACCAGTCAGAGGTAACGAAGCTTCTGAGGTCAAGTTGCGCGCCTGCCAAACCAAAGAAAACAGGTGAAAAAATAACGCTTATCTTCTTGGTATAATCACGAATCTTCTCAATGGTATGGGAACTCGCAACAGCCATACCCGCTGCAAAAGCACCTACAATAGGCGATAAACCCAAAACAGCCGCTAAAGCCGATGCACCAAAACATGATGCTGTAGCCGCCGCCTCTGTTGTTGCCTCCGAACCCTTAGAGAAAAAATTAATTATTTTTGGAAGAACAAACGCTGCGAAAACTGTCAAAGCAAGCCACAATGCAAGCGAAGTAAAAACTACAATAATCACGTTCAAGGGGGTAATTGGAGTTGAAGTGGAGATGAATGAAACAATTACACCTAAAATTGCTAGTCCCAACACGTCATCAATGACACCTGCACTAATCATCATTCTTGCTTCAATGCTTCTACTCCGGTTAAGTTCCTGAAGCACCAAAGCCGTTATAGAAATGCTTGTAGCTACAAGTGCGGCTCCTACTACTAAACCCGTTATTATACCTAATCCCAAAGCAAGTGAAAGCCCATAACCCATAACGAAGGGAACAATGACTCCGACCGTTCCAATGACGAAGCCAGCTGTACCGACCTTTCGGAAATCTCTGAAAGTCATCTCTAAACCCGCGATAAATAGGATCAGTATGCCACCTATTTCTCCGAATGCCAGAACTATCTCATTAATTTGAATTATCGGTGCTCCGTTTATTGCTATAATGGAGCCTAAAGCGAAAGGACCGAGAATAATTCCAGCGGATAACTCTCCTAAAACTGATGGAATTTTTCTCCAAGAGAAAATTTCGCCAAGCACCTTCGCTGAGAAAACCAATATGCAAATCGTCACTATTGCTCTCAACGCTGGATCTAAAGCCATTGGCTCCACCTCTTTATTTAGAAAAGCACAAGAACGTTTCAATATTTAAATTCGCTCACGGGAGGTGCTTTTTTTTATGTCAAAAATAGGCAGTAAAAAAAGCATTCAAGGAATAATTATGGACTTGCCGTCATAGGGTTTTCAACTGATCGTATGCTCATAGGAGGTCGCAAATTTTCTTAACTCTTTAATGTTATGTATTTCTATTGAGTTGCTGGCGTGCTCCATAGCTGTTCTCACACCCTCGGTGAATAAGGCAGTTTCTTCATCATCAACCAAACCCATTTTATAAAGTTGATTAGCAACTGTCAATAGTCTGTCTTTTTCCCGTGATAGTTTATCATTACTGGGTATACGCCGAATATAAGTTCTAATTGTCTTTTAACTTTGAGATCAGGTGTGACAGCAATTATTGGTTGAGCAATTTTAAAACGAGTTATCATTCTTGCCGTGTATCCTGACCTCGTTAAAGGGATTACTTTGTGAACTGGCATGGTTTGGCTTATTCTCTGGATTGCCCTACTTACAGTGTCCGAGATGTTTATGAAAGAGGTATCTTCAACGTTGCTCTTGACTGCTCTCTCTGTTTCATTCGCAATCCGAGTCATCATCTCAACGGATTCCACAGGGTACTGTCTAAATCCGCTGTTTCCCCTGAAGCATAATAGCATCTGACCCGTCAAGTATTGCATTTGCAACATCACTTACTTCAGCCCTTGTTGGATTAGGTTGATTAATCATCGATTCAAGCATCTCTGTTGCCGTAACTACAAGCTTACCCTTCTGATTACATAATTTTTATTAGTGATTTCTGAACCAAAGGTACTCTTTCAGGTTCAACTTCAACCGCCAAATCGCCTCTTGCAACCATTAATCCAGTAGCAGCATCTAAAATCTCTTCGACGTTTTGCACACCTTCGAATTCTCAATCTTGGCGATTATTCCCCCCTCAAAATTATTGGTCTCAGACAAGTTTCGTACGTCTTCAACATTTCTTGTAAAAGAAAGAAGCAACATATTCGACGTCGTGTTTTTTTGCAAACTTTATGATTTCTATGTCCTTCTCCAGGAAAGTTGGAACTGAAAGATGCTTATTGGGAATGTTAACACCTTTTTCCCCATTTTCAATGGAACCGCTGTTCAAGGTTAGAAGGCGAAGTTTTACGCTCTTTCTTTTCAACTACCCTTGTTCTAATTTTTCCATTATCGATGTAAACTTCGTCTTCAACACCGATTTCGTTATGAGAATCATGATTGAAACTTACTTCTTCTCTGTCAAAGCCTATTTCCAAAATGTCTCCTCTGTTAAAGATTTTTTTATTCACTGCCCTGATTCTGATTTCTTGGTCCCTTTAAATCAATTATAATTGGGATATCCGCAATTTCTCTTACTGCTTCAATAAATGATTCGTATTGAGATAGATTTCCATAAGCGGTGTTTATCCTTACTCCGTTCATACCCGCTTGAGACATTTTTTCAATAACTTGTTTGAATCGGGCTCGCTGAACCTAAATTGCATACAATCTTTGTTTTCTTCAACAAAACATCACCTTGCACAACATAGAACATTGCACATTCCAAGTTAAGGTTAATGCTTAATAATTAGGCATAATAATGGAAATTTG
>CAWFTD010000020.1:0-28698 GCA_963818655.1 Candidatus Bathyarchaeota archaeon | reverse complement strand
GCCTTGTCCATGTTTTGCAGCGCACTGAGTTTCGCTGATAAAATACGAAGAAACATCTCAAGCTTGTTTTGAGTTTCCCTTTCACTGCTTTTAAAGTGTGTTCCTTCAAGACCTAACTTCAGTCTCTCTAAGACCCCATTCATATCCTTGAGACGTTTTAAGGTTGGATCAAGAAATGTTATGAAGAAATTGAGGAACTCTACTTTATCGACCATTTCCTCTAAATCTGTTTGCTGCTGGACTTGCTGAAGCTTGAAAGTTTGATTTGGGCAAGCTGTCAGACAAACTTGGACTGTGTTCTCTTCATTCAAGTTCCAAATTGCAGTAAAACTATTATTTTGGATTTCATAGAATTTTATTGGAAGTTCCGAGAGTTGTTTTCTGAGTTGAATATTGAATACTTTTTGGAGTTTGGGATCTATCTCCTTTAGGAATGTCCCTACTATCTGCGATGTCTCCTTTAGCTCTCGGCTATTATTGAGCTTTTTTTCAAGCTTTGATCTGTTCTTGGTGTAGTATTTTTGGAGTTGTTTTTGCAGTTTTTCTTGCGTTTGCTCAATGGTCTTTGAATCGATTGTTTTCTGGAGTTGTTTTTCCGCTGATAGAAATATGAAGGTGTTGATTTCTTTACGTTGTATTTTAGATTTGCGGGTTTTAAGATTTCTTCTTAAGGTCGCAGCTAGGTTTTTGTACAATTTGGCGTTTTCTGAAAAGGCAGATTTGTCTATTAGAGCAGAGTAGTAGGCTTTCATCTTTTGGTCTCCATGTCTTTTTGGTTGTTTTCTAATCCTGAGATTTTGCCATCGGTCATGTGGACGATGTAGTCGCATTTTTCTGCAATCCAACGACTGTGCGTGACCAAAATTAGGGTCTGTTGGTTGACTCTATTGATTCGGCGGAAAAGATCCATGACATCTGCGCTTGTTGAAGAGTCTAGATCGCCGGTGGGTTCATCGCCTAATATGATGGCTGGTTGATTGATTAATGCACGGGCTATGGCGACTCTTTGCTGTTGTCCACCTGAGAGTTCTTTGGGTAGGTGGTAGAGACGGTCACCAACGCCTAATTCGCGTAGCATCATTTTTGCTTGTTCTCTTGCTAATCCAGAGTTTAAACCTCGTAGCAGTAGGGGAGTTTCAACGTTTTCAACGGCGCTCAAGAAGGGGAAGAGATTGAAGAGTTGGAATATGAATCCGATTTTGTCTCTGCGAAAGGCGGTTTTTTCACCATCAGATAGCTTGGAGGTGTCTACTCCATCGATTATTATTTGTCCTGACGAGCGGCGGTCCAAGTTGCCTATCATGTTGAGCAGAGTAGTTTTTCCGCATCCTGATGCGCCCATGATTGCCATCATGTCGCCTTTTTTGACTGTTAAGTCTACTCCTCGGAGGGCGTGGACTTCGTTTGATTTGCCTTCGTTGTATCGCTTGTCTAGATTAGTTATGTTGAGAATATCTTTTGGGGGTTCTATTGTTTTATTGTTTTTCATCCGACATACCTCAAGGCTTCTGCAGGTGGTATTCTTGATGCCATAAGCGCAGGTATTGAACCTGAACCGATGGCTATGAACACGATGATTGAGAGGTATACTCCGATTTCTTGCCAGGGAATCACCAGTGTAACGCCTTGCATGTTAGCAAACCCTACGCTAATCAGCAAACCGTTAATCACGCCGATGGCTAAACCAATTATGCCCAGCACTACCAATTCAAAGAGAACAGATAGCACTACTTCCCTTCTGGAGAAACCTATGGCGCGCATCATTCCGATTTCGCGTTTTCTCTCAGAGACGTTACGTACTGAGATTACACCCATGCCTACTGCGCCTATGACCAGACCGAACGTAACATATATTTGAAGGAAAGAAGCTATTCGATCGGTCATTTCTAGGGTGGTTTCAATGTTTGAGTAGGTTAATGTGGTACTTGCAACATAGAAGTCGTCTCCAGCAAGAAGGCGATATCCTTGCTCGTTTGTGTTTGTGAATTCCTGAATCCTTTGTGCAATGCTTTTTAGTTGTGGGTCATCGACTGGAAGAGAAGTTTTGACTAAAAATGCGTCATATTGGTCGGTTGCTCTGGAAGTTGAGGTTTCACCGTTTGCTTCCCCTAGGTAATCTGTTTGATTTGTCCAATATCCGGAGAGATATACCGAGCCTAGTATTGAACTAAAGTCTCCATCTACTGAATCAAAGCTTAGTCCTCCTCCCAACGGGAAGCCTCCACCTTTTTGTGAATCAAGACTGGCTCCGATTGTGAATGCTTGGTAGTTTGGCAATACGTTTGAGGAGGAATTCATAGGTATCCAAATTTGCAGTCCAACAGGCAAAAGGAAAGAGTCGGTGAAGACTATGGGGTGCTTAATTATTCTAGTTGTGTTATCTGTTAGCGGTTGGACGTCTGCTAGAGGATCTTCGCTGTTTCCACCAAAGCCGCCTCCTGATCCTAAGTCCAAGCTGGAGAGGTCCCCTTCGCCAGCAAATACTGAGAGCAAATCCGATGAGACGTTGTATGCAGCCATTTCATACTGAGGGTTAAAGAGTAGATCCCATGATTTTTTGGACAGTTCCTGCGTTTGGGTATTTGACATATCAGAAACCACAGATTCTCGAACGCCATCTGGGAAAGTTGAGATGTAGGCTGGATAACGCCAATTACTATCTAAGTAGGTTGAGGCGTTGCCTCGAATTTGTTCTGGTTTAAACTCACTAATGCCGATCGGGAGAAAATCCGTTTTATAGTCAAACTTATCAGACTGTGGGTCTTCTAGGGCAACATACTTTGTGAAATCTGTACCAGGCTTAAAAGTCTTAAAGCCTATTACATCGGTTATTCGGTCATCGATTTTGTAGAGTTCTTGGATGTAGTTTGTTCCTTGGATGATTGCCTCTGGTTTGCTTAGAAAGACTGTGAAGTCAACCCCGTTGGAATCTTCTTCGATCTGCGTTGCAGTTCCCAAGCTGGTTGGGATGAGTGCTGCGACTAAAACGTTTATTGTTAGGATAATTGCGAATATGGCAAAGGTTAGAGTTGAGCGGGTGATGTGTGAGGATATAAGTGCGGGTGAGAATTGTCCGATGCCTTTTGCACCCCGGATCTTAATTAGTATTGTTCGAAGTCCCCGCATCAGGATCGGTAGGTTGAGGGCAACAAACAGGATAGAGCCGATTATTATTTCGATAATACCCAAAATCAAAATGTCAATGGATAAACCTCCGATGCCTTTTACCATGTTGCCCATGGCATAGACGAATAGGATTGAAGGGAACACCCAAAGCGTGATCGCTGTAATGTTGAAGGCTTTGACGCGGTCGATGAAGCTTGATAGGATGAAGCCTAAGCCGCCAGTGAGAAAGCCAAATCCTATCAGCAGGTTTCTCCATTCTCCTAAGCTGTCCCATCCTTGGTTGCTCCAGATCACTTGTGTTTCTTTGTCAAGTACTCCGTTGTATAGCAGAACAAAGATACCCAGCACCGTCATCAGGATACCCAGGGCTACCAGGTTTCTGCTTGATTTGGACTTGAACTTGACTTGTATTCCTCGCAGAGCTTCTACTATTTTTACTTGTGAGGCTCTTAGGGCTGGAAAAATCCCTGTTACGATGCTGAGGACTACACCGATTGTGACTGATAGGATAATTGTGGTTTCGGAGATGACTGGTTGTACGCTAAGTTGACCTGTTCCGAATAAGCTCACAAGATATGCTGCTACGGTTTGTCCGAAAGCCAATCCGCCTAAGAGCCCTAGGAGGCCTCCTATTACTCCTTGAAATAGGTTTTCAATAATTATGGAATAGAAAATTCCTCTACGATTTTCACCGACGGCTCGCATTACTCCTGTTTGGAATTCTCTGTCTTCTACACTCATGAGCTGTATGTTGGTGATTAGCAGCACACCTGTTAGCATTATGAGAAAGCCCAACGCAGTTAGCATTGTGCTCAATAGGGTGATGAAGAATGAGCCAATATCAAAGAAGTCAAGTCGAGCAGAGCTTATTTGATAGATATCTATTGGTTCACCTGTGACAGGATCTCTCTCTCGGGGTAATGCGGCATTTAGATGGTCTACTTTGGCTTGTAGGTAGTTTTCATCTATTTCTTTAACAAAATGATCTGCTTTGTAGGCGATTGAGAAAGCGCTGATGATGTCTGTCTGTTGGTTTTGGTCTTTTAGGCTAAGCCAGTCCTGAAGGTATTCTAGTCTAAATATTGCTCCTGAATATTGTGAACCTATCCCAGGGCGGTTAGAGTCATATACTCCTACTACTTGCAGGTCTACTCTTGATATCTCGGAGGAATATTTCGCGATAGACAGGCGCTGTGAGTTGGTTTGGTTGGATGTTTCAAAAGCTATTTCCGTTATGTCTATTTTTGCGTTGGTTCCATTCAGGCTCAGAGCTGTTAGGAAGCTTGTGCCGCTAAGGGTTCTGTTTGCGTAGGGTGCTAGGTCATAGGATAGGGTGTTGAGGGTTGATGGGTCGGTCAGGTTTGCTACAGTCATTGTGGTGCCGTCTTCTAAAAGAAAGCCCAGTATTACCGCCGTGTTTGGGGAGCCTGTGGCTGTTATGTTAACATAGGAATAGTTGGTTAGATTCAGATTCGGGCATTCAGTGGTGTATGTCATTGCGATGCCTTGAAAATTGATAGGTTGTACTTCTAAGGATAGGTTGGTTACGCTGCTGTTTAGGATGTAGTTTGCACTTGTGATGTTTGCGTTTATTGTCCAATTAGTTAATGGAACAGTTGGGGGTATGAGCGTTTTAGTTAGATTTGTGAATTCAGTGGTTAATTTAACAGGTAACGATGTATCTTTATCGATCCCTAATTTTTCGGCTTGATTGCTTGATAATAAGATGCTTGAGTTACTATCTAGAAGGCCATTGAGGTCCAGTTTATTTCCTGTTTTCCAATCGTAGAAACTGCCAAAAACCCCAGAGTAATCAACGGCTACTCCAGCCGCATTCATCTTTGGATCGAAATAGCTTTCTACTAACGCGGGAATTTGAGCTGTAAGTTCCGGCATTATTCCAGCTGCTTCAGGAGCAAGATCAGATACCAAGGCTTGATCTTCAATTTTGAGGTATCCGCCTAGGGTGACATTTGATATTTGGACGTCTACTTCGCCTTGACTTTGAGAAAGGCTTGCCAGAAAAGCGTTATCTAGGGTAGCTGTCGTGATTTGGATACCTACTAGTAAGGTTACCCCTAAAGTTACAGCTAGAATTGCACTGAGGTTTTTGCTTTTTCTTCTGGATAACGATCGCCATGCAATTAAAAAACTAGATTTTAAACCCATACAAAACACCACATTTCCTATTAGAATGTACTAGCTTGATTTTCTCCATTGATTTCTTCGATAATTTTTCTAAGCTGGGTATTAGAATTATCCAAGATTCTTGCTATCTCAGTGACATTTTCTTTTGTCAGAGTCCCTTTTTTGGCGTCCAATTCTATAAACGTCTGTAAGACTCTTTTCGCGGATTCTTTGGCACTGAGTAAGTTGTCTTCGTTTTTGTCAAAATAGAACCCCTCGATGAACATCGGCACGAGGTACTCCATCTTTTTCATAAATTTTTGTCCAAGCAGCAACTGTTCTTTGAAGAATTCTTGTCCACTATTTGTAAGAGAATAATGCCTCATCCCATTTTCAACAGACAATGATTCTTGAGTGAAACCCTTTTCTTGAAGTCCAGCTAGAAGCGGGTAGATTGATCCTGGACTGGGCTTCCATTTTCCCCCAGTTTCACGCGTGATTTTCCCAACAATTTCAGAACCTGAAAATGGTCTCTCCGCTAAGAATTTTAAAACTATAAAGCGTAAGAGACCTCTTGGGACTCCTTCAGTTTGTTTCATGCAGCATATCACTTGCGATATCGCAATTAAATCCAGAAGGGTCATATATAACTTTTATTGAGTTCAAATCAACATAGGTTTTTTTGATTGGATTTCTGAAAAGAATTTAAACTGATTCTAGACGATCTCCTAGAAAACGGAAAGTTTAAATAAAAAAAGAGAAATGCTGGTGATATCTCCACTGTACTACAAACAACTTTGTTGGTTCTGCATACTTCACAAGGGAATCTATAACATTTGATTTTCATTCTTGATCAATCCTTTGGTTTGGAGCCCAGACTGGTCAACTCTGCTTATAAGGACCATAAAAAGAAGTTCTTTAGGAATTAACTTTGAGACTTAATTCTTAAATATGATTTGCATTAATAGCATGACATAGGTAATGGGTTGTAGTTAGGAATTGAGCCTATTGCTGAATCAAATTGCTGACAAAACTCTAACAACAGACGTTCTATTCAAGAAAGTAGAAAAGGATTTCACTTTAGTTCCTATCCTTTTGGAGGGTATAACCTCAACCAAAGCCACTGTTAGATACACTTGCGCAAGAGTTCTTGTTGACCTAAGTGGAATCTATCCTGAAAATCTCTATAATTACATTAATCAATTTATTGAGCTTCTAAAGAGCGACTATAGAATCATTAAATGGAATGCTATGGCAATTATAGCTAACTTGGCTTCTGTTGACAAGAATAAAGTGCTTGATGATAATTTCGACAAGTACTTTGGTCTATTGCATGATGGATATATGGTTACAGTAGCCAATTTAGCAACTTACTCTTCCAAGATTGGGTTAGCTAAGCCTTATTTAGCTAATGCAATAGCCCATGAACTTCTCAAGGTTGAGAATATTACTCTTACGCCTAATTTGACTGAAGAATGTAAACGAGTCATTGCTGAACAGACTATCAACAGCTTTGATCTTATGTTTAGTTTATTTGACGAAAAAACAAAGGCTGAAGTGCTAAGTTTTGTCAACAACCACCTCGAAAGCCCAAGGGATAGTCTAAAAAGAAGAGCTAAAACTTTTGCATTGAGGTGGGGTTAAGTTTTTTTTTTTTTTATCTATAAATCCTTCAAAAAGAATATGCACTAAATATGTCCTATTTGTCTGATAAACGCTAAAGCATCTTACTCCTGCAAAAACAATGAAAAAACACTTCTATAAAGAAATCAGCATTGAAGAATTGATTAATAGATAGTTTTCTTAGGTGTCAACGTATTTTCTTTCCTTAGAGCAATATTTCATGGGTGGCTCCTATGGCTGGAATGAGTTCTGCAAGACACAGGGAGAATGTTGATGAAATCTTAACATTTTAGCTAATACGATATAAATCAACGTTGATCACACCATAATCTATACTCCCTTAGTTTTGATCAATGAATATTAGAGCAGTACTTTCAAAGATGGAAGCGATCAACGTGAATTATTTTAGATGAAATACCTCTGAATAACTCACTATATATGAAATAGGATATTCAATTTTGCTTCTGTGATTATTTGTTATTTTCTATTTTTCTGCTATTGCAAAGATATCTATTCTGAATTGAGTTTGGCTTAAGCTTTTAAGTTCAAAAAAATTTGCAGAGAAAACTACTCCATCTTATGATGCAAAAACTTAAAACTTCATAACACATAGCATATTGAACAATGGAATTAAAAAGAATAATAAAGCTAATAATCACTGTAGGTTACATTTTTCTTGCCGTTCTATTAGCCGCGATTGCATTTAGAAGCTTCATGAATGACCTTCTTGTTGCATTGACAATAGGCGTTATTGTTTTCATAGTTGTCATAGTTGCTGGTTATTACATTACTGAGAAATTATTGAATTTAGATTAGTTCCTTTAACTTTTACTGTAATTGAATAGCGAAGTTTTCTCCAAACTATTAACTATCTAAATCAGGTCTTACGCCTCAATCTCTCTGTTGGAGACTTTTTCGTATTCAACCTAGCACTGCTGACCAGCAAAGTTGGATATAAAATGCAAGAACACTGAAAGAATTGGTCAAGAAATAGAAGAAAGAGTTTTTATCGAATTGGTCTCAATTTCTAAAACTTGGCTACTAAATGTTTTCATGCTTTCGACAAGATACTGCCCAGCAAACAACTACTAGACAGGATAATTTTCAGAGACCAACAATACTTTTCGGGTGCAACGAATTTCTATTATTGATTTTGAACACGCAAATGTTGTATTTCACGAGTGATATTGCTGGAAGTAAATTTAGGTGAATTATGGGACTAAAATCTAGTCTTTCAAATTGGTATATCAAATCGAATAAGCCAACTAAATAGTGGGTCTTCGGGTGACATCTCCACTTGCGCTAAGGTTCAAATTCCTCCCCGCCCGTTTTGGATCAGATGATTACTTGTAAGCTTCTTGGCTATAGTGGCTTCTTTAGTTCGTAAACATGCTTGTCCAAACAATGAAGTCTTCAACAATTTGTCTTGTAAATTTCTATCACTATGAACTAAACTTTTTCCAAGCTTCGGATTCTAATGCAAAATTAACTACTTTATTTAAAAGCACCTAAGAGATTGAACGCAAATTTACTTGTTTATAACAAAACATGCTTCACAAAAGAGAACAAAACAGTGAAAAAGGCTTCTTTTGCTGTCTAAAGTTTTTGTCTTATAAAAACAGTATCTGCAAGAACAAAGGGAATCTTGATGAAGAGAGAAGAAGCGATACAAACAGTCAAGACTTTAACAGAGCTAACTGAAAGCTACAAAGACCTATACTGCGGAATTAAAGGTGCCTCAAGGGAAGTTGTCGTCACCAAAAAGCTTTGGCGTGAGGGCAACAAATCCCGACTCATGCAGATTGGAATGGCCTTGATTGTGTTGCCAGAACCCACACCTGTGACACCAGCAATCGGTGCATGTTTCATAGCTGCTGGGCTGGTTCAAAAAGGGATCCAAAACCAATCCATTTATATTGGAGACATCAAGAAGACCTTCGAAAGCACGCTAAGAGAAGTATATTCCACCAAGCAAAACCTACAACTATAGCGGTACCTGCAAGCTTATTCTTTATCTGCTATGGGTTCATCAGGATCTATTCGGACTTTTATCTCTATTACCTCATCAAATTCCTTTTTTACGAGTTCTTCTATTTCGTAAGCTATTTTACCTGAATCCCTAACGGTTAAGTCAGCGTCAACTACAACGTGTAGATCCCCAATTAGGTAGGGTCCTATTTTTCTCATTCGTAGGCTATGGACTTGTTTAACTTGTTTGACACTCATAGCGAGGTTTTCAATTTCTATGAGAATTTCTGAGCATTCACAAGCATCCATCAGCACTAAAGAGGCTTCCTTCATTATTGTGTAAACCATCGTGAAGACGAATAATGAGATAATTATTCCCGCAATGGCGTCAGTCTGGATGATGTTGAAGTATCTTGCTATAGCGATGCCTACAAACGCCGTTACGGATGTGAGCACGTCTTTGATTGAGTTGTTAGCATCAGTTTTCAGAGCTAAGGAATTGTATCTCTTAGCGGCTCGCCTCTTGTATATTAGAAGAGCCGAAGATACTGCAGCTGCTAAAAATGCAACTACGAGGGCTAGTTCGGGATTGGCTATTGCTGTGGGCTTAAGGAATTCCTGATAAGATTCGTATAACACCACCACTCCTAGAGCTGCCATAAAAAGCGCTGCGATTATGCTGCTGAATGTTTCAACTCGGTAGTATCCAAAGTGGAATTTGCCGTCGGGCGCTTTTCTTGATATGCGCAGACCAATCCAGACGATGAGTGATACTCCTGCGTCGGCAAAGGATTGGATGCCGTCAGCAATCAACGCTACACTTAACGTGAACATTCCTATGAAGACTTCGGCTATGCCCACCATTAATTGTATGGCGAAAGATTTTTTGGCGACTTTTCCGCCTTGAACAAGCGTGTTTAATTTTTGTTGGTGAGCTTCAGTTTCCATAACTCTTAAGTTGGAAACGTTAAACTAAAACCTTCTTGATGCTCTTGAGCAAATCTATTAATTATTTAAGGCTGGAGAACCTTTTAACAACGCGGCAAATTGCTAAGGCTATCCAGAGACTTAGATCCTTATCTTTACAGGCTTCTGGTTTCTGGCAATCTTTTTGGCAACCGGCAGTTCCCAGAGAGTTTCTACTTGATTGGCTTTTTCGTTTTGGAGGTCGTGTTGTGTGAAGAACAGGATTGCCTGATTCTTTGATGAGAGTAGATTCGGCAACGGGTCGCGTCTTAGCAGATTCTGCCATTTCTCCAAAGTAATCTCCAGAGTCATCTCAGTCCAGAGCGTTTATATCATTTCCTAACCTTTGCCGACGCCAATAGGCAAAAGTGGAGCCGCTGAGATTTGAACCTATGACTTTCAGTTTAGAAACAAAGGTCCAGAATATTGTGAACTCTGATTTTTTTCCTGTAGAAACCAAACATCTCACATATGAGAGCAATTTGGCTGTGAAAGATAAAAAAGAAAAAAATAGAGAGGTGACTATGCCTTTGCCGAGGGTTTATTTTTTCTTTGCTGGGGCTTTCTTTGCTTCTTTCTTAACTGGTTTTTTTGCCATTAAAATGACCTCGGGATTTAATATATGGCACCTATTTGTATTTATAATTTGCTAAACAGAGAGGAAAAGAATAACAAAGCTTAATACTGACTTAAAAATAAAAAGAGACTGCGGAGAAAGTTTGTATGATTGAATTAGAAATATCCGTGGCTCCAATGCACAGATTATGCAAAAAGGCTGGAGCAGACAGGGTTAGTGAAGAAGCCACAAAGGAACTTGCAAAAGTTCTAGAGACGATTGGCGTTAAGATTGCCAAAGAAGCACTTGATTATGCGGTGCATGCTCGTAGAAAAACCATTAAAGCAGAAGACATAGAAATCGCTACTAGAAAAGTTATGGAAAAATAGCAATCTAAAAACTCCAGCGTACTTTTTCTTCTTTCTAGCAGAATCAAATAAGCCAAAAAACTGAGAATAAACAGGTTGCTATTCAGCTATTGTCTTAATGTATTCCCAGATTTTATCGCTAACATAATGCAGCGTTTTGACAACAGGTCCTTTTTTGGTTTGTTTAGCGGTTTCAGCATCTAGAAGGCTTTCGCCAAGCGCTAAGGCTTTTCCATGTTTCATGTCCACGATTAGAACGAGGTCGCCCTTGCCGAATTTGCCTTCAACTCGTACAATGCCGGGTGCCATAACAGTAGCGCCCTTACAAACGTAAGGTATAGCGCCCATGTCAACAACGATTTTTGGCGCTTTGCCAGTGAACTCGGAGAAGAGTAATGTAGGTAAAACTTCATCTCCAACTTTGTATAATACAGGTTTTCCTTCGATAAGGTAGATTTCGCCAACATCTGACTCGACGACTTCGACGTTAGCTTTGGCGCCAAAAAGTGCTTCCATGTCGAGTTGTAGTTTTTTTGAGGCTTCTTCAACGATTTGCTTTGCTTCTTTTGTTTTTAATGGGTATCTGCGCTGTTTGGTCGGCATATGTAATCTTCACTATTGCGTTCCTGCGGGGCTATTTAGTTTTTTCTTAGATTGTCGGATTTTTTCTTTTGATTTTTTTCTTGAGAATATTTTCTGCAAGCTTACCCAAATCAACTTTTAACAAGATAATTGTGATGGCGATGGTTAATACGATGGAGATGACAATCATAAGCTCTGGGCTTAGCCAAGTAGAAAATATATCTAATGCAAACCCTCCTAAGAACGCACCTGCTACGGCAATCGTTAGTTTTCCTAAGAAATATGCTGTAAAAAACTTTGCTGGACTATACTTCATTAGTCCCAAAGGGATGACTATGGGTTCATCGGGTATCGGCGACGCTGCCGCAATGAAAAGTAACGGAAAAGCCCAGCGTTTGGCCTTCTGTGCATCGGCATCTAAACGTTGTCTTCTTTTCTGGCTTAGGCGTCCACTGATGAAGAATGTTATCATATAATGACTGCCCTTGGCTAGGGCAGCGCCTAATGCAACTAGAAGACCTACAGTCACTTTAGTAGTGACATCGGCATCTGTCAAGATGGGTGCAAACCACGTTGGAATAAGCAGGTTTGAAGGGCCAGCAAACGGGATTAAATTCACCCCCAGTGAAACAAGAAGAACAATTACGAATTCAATTAGTGACGCCATTTCAAGCTGCCCGCAATCTTTACTCCAAAAGTTACTCCCTCTCAACCTTATAAGCACAAGCCTAAAAAACCGCATAAATACCAAACACCTCCACGTGCAATTGATACTCGCAATCACATCAGCATGCTTAGATAGGTTTAAATGGGGAGAGTTCAAGTATAGAGAGATAATAATACATGGGGATTCCAATATGAGCGAAATGACAACCGAAATCCTTGAACAAAACCTCAGCAAAATCGTACTTGTACGCCTAAAAGGTGGAAAAAGCCTCAGAGGCAGACTGAAGGGTTTCGACCAACACTTAAACTTAGTTTTAGAAGAGACAGAAGACACTACAGTCGTTGAAAGCCAAAAGAAACTGGGACTAATTATCGTTCGCGGAGACAACGTAGTCCTTATTTCGCCTCCACCCAGGTGAGTTGAATGGGAAAAGGCACTCCTTCAATGGGTAAGCGCCAAGGCAAGACTGTCCACATTATGTGTAGGCGCTGTGGAAGACGTGCGTATCATGTACGGCATAAACGTTGTGCAGCATGTGGCTTTGGAGAACAAGCTACCATTAGACGGTACAAATGGCGAACCAAGACTCTGCAAAGACAGAGAATCTGTTAATCCGTTTATAATTTTATTTTTAATTTTTTAATTATAATTCTAATAAGCAAAACAAATGGAAAAATTTTTTATAGAAAAGGAAAAATTGAGAATTAATCGTTTAATGCGTTATAGTAGCCCTTGTCGATTTTGACAAAGATCAAAGGACCACGGCTCTGTGACATTTCTCGGGCTTTCCGTAAAGCATTGTTCAATGTCGTAAAGATTCTTTCTTTTTCGTTAAGGTTCTCAATGTCTTTTTCCCCGAGCTCCATTTTCAGTAGGTTCTCGGCTAAGATTTCTGTGCCGCAGACTTCGCCGTTCTTTATGAGGGTGGATATAACGATTTCTTGGAGTTCCTGTTTATGTTCGATTTTACGCCACATTGGTTCAACGTTGGCCAGTGTTTTGGACATTTTATTCCATTTATTTGCATTCTGAGTACCGATGAGTAGCTTCACGCGTTCCTTCCATTTTTTAAACCAAATTCCTGTCCATACCGTTAGAAAAGCGTTGAGTTCTTGTGAATCTTCTTTGAAAAGCGTTTCTAATCGCTCTACGAGGTCGCATTGGTTTGCTTCTTTTCCAATCAGGTTCCAATGGAATTTAAGGTAATTAGTGAAATCTTGACAGGCTACCTGCAAAACCTTGCGGTCCGAGCCCATGATATCGAGTGCTGGATCCGAATCCTTCAATTTCTCCCCTAACATAATCTCTACAAAGTTCATTACGATTCCCGCTGAAGCCCTCTCCACATTCACTTAAGATTGAGGTTTTAATTAAACCTTATTTTTCCTGCGGCATATAACTGCTTTAGGCTGGTTATGGCAATATATCGGGTTCTGACATAGACAAAAATCGTTTATTTCACAAATTCTGGAAGCGTAGTTACATCAGGAAGAATCAAATCGGGGAATTCTCTGATGAGTTCTTTATGTGTATACAATCCTGAGAGTACTGCAACTGTTCTTGCTCCAGCAGCTTTTCCTGCCCGCACATCATTAACTGAGTCTCCTACGATGAGGCAGTCGCACATTTCAAGATTCAAGGCTTCTCCGCATTGAATTAAGGCTTCAGGTGAAGGCTTAGGTTCAGTGGTGTCCATGGCAGTCACAATGTAGGTGAAGTACTTAGCGATGCCGAAATAGTCAAGTTCTTTTTGGATGACTTGATTTGGGCAATGGCGCATGGTTATTAACGCCAGTTTAGCTTTTTCCGAGAGCGTTTGAAGCGTCTCAACAATGTTGGGCATTAGTTTATTTTTTGCTTCAGTTGCAGAATAGTATGCTTTCAAGTAGATTTGCATGAATTGTTTTGAATCGCTATGTGTTAGGTCGTCAATCGTTAGTCGCTGCTCTATTCTCCTTGGAATTTCAAGGAGAACTTTGGTTTCAGGCGGTTTTTTCTTCATCGCTTGGAAAGCAATTCGACCTGCTTCCATGTATGCTCCTGAAGAGTCTACTAAGGTACCGTCCAAGTCTAAGAAAATGCCTTTTGCTTTCCATCTTTTCTGATTCATTGTTGTCTTTTGTTGAGTGTTTTTCTGGTTTCTTAAAGGTTCCCGTGTATTTCAGCGGTTTTTTACTAACAATCTATTTTTTCTATATAGATTATGGTCGTTACCTCTATAGGTGCCTAAAGCCATTTTGATATTGAATATGCATAGAGGTGAATAAACGAATGTTATCACGAGATTGTGATGGCTGCTCTAATCTTAAGGAATGCAGCAAACGGTATCAAAAAACCTTAAAGGGTGACAAAGTCTACTGCCCTGACGGCACAGCCCACTTGATTGATAGTTCCAGTATAAATCAAAGCCCCGAAATCGCCTGCTTCATTTAAGCGTTTAAATGATTCGACCGCCCTAAAACTGTTTGAATCCTTAACAAGATTTGTCTTTTTTTAATGTTTGTTTCTTACAATTGAATTATAGCTATAGAGTCTATTGCTCTTCGATTTTATGGAGGTAGTTTTCGCTTAACGTTTTTAAATTCCAGTATTTTTTTTGGAAATTCATTGAAAAAGGATAAGGAGCACGTTAATTTTTGGTGCTTTTTTGTATCATTATCCCTTACACACAAAACTTCAGCTTCTTTAGGAAAAAACATAATGAAGATTAAACTTGGAACCGATTCAACGTTCAAGTTTAGCAAAACTTCAGAAATGTCACTGGCATACTCAGCGGTTCGCCTAACACTTTCAATTAACAATCTTAAGTTAACGATTTCTTCAACCTTGGCATTCTGAGAGCACAAAACAGCTTCCTTTTCAACCTTATGCACTTGACCTATTTTTTCGATTACACTTTCAGCTAAGTTAAAATCATGTCTAAACAACGCTTCCATGGAACTCTCAAACATCAAAATAGCCAGGATACTTAGCTCACTTATTTTCTCCAAAAGGTCTTCGTTCACCTGGTCTTTCAACAAAAGGGTGTTTTCAGCCATTTTAGTTGGCATGATCAGCGGTTCTTTCCACTGATTTTGCAATGAGTCTGTAGCCTAAGCAGTCTTTTTGGCTTGTCAAAACAATTTCTTTGACAATTCTTTGGTTTGAAACAGCCAACTTCATGAGTCGCACTATGTATAGGCTGAAGCGATTTACTTCGCGATCAGTTTCTATGACGGCTTTGGCACTGGGATAATCGAGTTTTTTAGTGATGCTATAGCTTCATTATGCATTGAAGACGCGATTATTCGCATTCTGCTTAACGCGTTCTGAACAGCAAGTTCAGCTTTGGACTAAACTGCATGGGTCAACGCTAGGAAAATTATGAAAAGTTTCAGTTCTTTAAAATCTAGTTTCAACACATTTGTCTGCACCCAACGTATTAACCTAATTCTTAAAATGATGAGGTTGAAACCTCTAATCCTGCGAAATATTTTTTAGGTGAATAAAAAAGTTGCTTTCTATCTAATAATTTCAGGGCTTCTGAGTTCTCTATAGTCTACTGGTATTAATGCTGGTTATATAATTTGATATTAGAATATGAAGAAAAATGTCTGTTTGTTGTAACAACTAATATACTTGAAGGAATTATTTTTTCCTCTCAAGTACTATCAAGGAAAGGAGCGGTGCCGTGTTTAGCAAACTCTGGAACACACTAAACAGACTATCCTCAAAAAAACCCTTAAAGTACACTCTCTATCTTTCTGCAATCATCATATTTTTCGCATTGATCCTTATTCCACCCATTATTGGCATCCTAACAAAAGCTGGTTCATTGCAGAACGTCTTTGATAATCCAGCATTGATGAATACCGCTTTAGGTGCGATTGCAACCTCATTCATCATCGGTCTTGTCGTTGCTGGTCTGGACTTGTTGGCGGGGGTTCCGCTGGCTTGGTTTATCACCCGTGGAAAATCAAGGTGGCTAACGGTTCTAGACACATTGGCTGACTTGCCTTTTGTTGTTCCAACCGCCGCTTTGGGCTATTCTCTTCTGTTATTCTGGAGTTCAAACGGCGGAATTTCTGATTTGTTTGGTCACCCCTTTGTTTCTCCCGGGTGGCTTCTTGTAATGCTTTTGCATTTTACTTTTTCTTTTCCAGTAGTTGTTCGCGTTATCGTCGGTGCTTTGCTTGATTACAAGATGGAGTATGAACGGGCTTCCAGAACTCTTGGTGCTCCACCATTGACGGCTTCAAGAACCGTAACCTTCCCAATAATCAAACCTTCTCTAATTGCAGCTTATACACTTGCGTTCGCGAGGTCACTTTCTGAAACAGGCGCCACCTTTATTGTTGCTGCAGGACTTTTCCTTAACGGTCCAGTTTTTATTCAGACAGTAAGTAACCAATTCAAGAGTGGCGCAATATCGCAAGGAACCTATGAGGGTGCAACAGTTTTTGCAAGCCTCATTCTGATTGTTGTATCCTTAACCATTTTCGTTTTGATTCGTGTCTATAGGTCAAAGAATGAAGCTTCCTTTTGGTCACGGCTTACCCCATTTTGAAGCAAAATTGAGCTACAAAAAAGGAGCATGGACACGTAACGGCATAGCTTTAGGGGTGTTCTTGATAATTGTGCTTATTCCTTCGATGTTTGTGGCGTTGCCTGCATTCCAAGCCATCGCAACCGGTACAACCTTAACGGATGTGTTTTCTGGTTCAGGGGTTTGGGCAAGTTTCTGGCAGAGCCTGACTCTTTCATACAGCTTAGCGGCAGCGGTCACCGTTTTAGGCATTGCTTTGGGTTTACCAATGGCTATACTTATTGCTCGCAAGACTTTTGGTAGAGGACTTTCAGTTATTCTTGATACCCTGATTAATGTTCCAATAATTGTGCCCTCAATTGCACTGGGTGTTTCGTTAAAGTTCTTCTGGTCAAATGTACAAGGTCTCCCAGAGTTTCTGCTATTGGTTTTTGCTCACTTAGCAATAACATATCCATACTTTGTACGATCTATGTCAGCGGCTATGGAGCGAATAACCATCGACATGGAAGAAGCAGCCAAGACTTTGGGGGCTAAACCCTTTGCACTCTTCCGTACAATCGTTTGGCCCATAACAAAATACTCCATCCTCTCAGGCGCAATCATCGTTTTCACCCGTAGTATAAGCGAAACAGGCGCAACTCTAGCTGTCGCATCAAAATTGCAGACAGCTCCTGTCTTGATAGTAAACTGGGTCAACTCAGTCAGAGGTACCATCGAACCAATTGCCGGAGTCAACGAATTAACAGTTGGCTTAGCCTGTGGCTTGCTAATCCTGTTAAGCTTCATCATACTGCTAGTCTTAAGGCTTTTAACCAGAAAAGGAAAAGTCTAACATGATAACCCACAAATCCGCCAAAAACTCAATAAAAGGAGAAAACTAAAACATGCCAGAAATACGAGTCGTGAATTTAACAAAGAAGTACGGAAAAATGTATGCATTAGATAACGTTAGCCTCACAATACATGACCAAGAATACTTTTCTTTGCTTGGACCAAGTGGCTGCGGAAAAACCACCTTGCTAAGGCTAATTGCAGGGCTTATCGAGTCTGACGGCGGCGAAATCTACATCGGCGACAGACGGGTCGACAAAGTGCCGCCTGAAGATCGAGATATCGGCTTTGTATTCCAAACCTTTGCGTTGTTTCCTCATATGACTGCTTGGAGTAACGTTATTTATGGTCCAAAAGTTAAAAACTTTGATGCCAAACAGGCAGAAACCATTGGACACGAAGTCCTCGAACTAGTTAAGCTCAATGAACGATTGACTGCTTATCCCAGTGAACTTAGCGGTGGCATGATGCAGCGAATTGCAGTTGCCCGAGCATTGGCAGCTGGCGCAAAAACCTTGCTTTTAGATGAACCCTTAGGGCAACTTGACGCGAAAGTACGCAACGAGATTAGATATGAAATACGCAGGATGGCAAAAGACCTTAAATTAACAGCTATTCATGTAACACATGATCAAGCTGAAGCTATGTCTATTTCAGATCGTATTGCTGTCATGAAGAAAGGCAAAATAGTGCAGGTTGGGACTCCGCAAGAACTCTATATGCATCCTAACAGTTTGTTTGTGGCTCATTTTATTGGGGAATCAAACTTTTTGGAAGGATACATCACTGAGGGGAACGGTCAGGTAGAAATTGAGTTGCGACAGGGCTTGAAGGTTAAGGCAATAAATGAGTTAAATATCAAGCAAGGCGAACGTGTGGTTTTAGCTATTAGGCCTGAAACATGCGAAATGAAAAAAGGACATATTGTGGCGGAGAATAGTTTGTTTGGGAAGGTTGAGAAAACCACTTTTGAGGGGATTGTGGTTCGTTATGAGATTAGGCTTGATAATGGTGACCGCTTTGTTACTAATAGGCCGTCGCTTACGGAGGAGTGGGTTAAGATTGGTGAAGAAGTCACAATTAATTACCCTTTAGATAAAGCGCATCTGTTTCCGTCTCCAGAAGCAGGCTTAATTGAAGAAATTAAAGTCTAAAATATTCCTATCTGACATTCAGATATCTATGTCTCAAAAGCAAGGCGACATTGGATTTTCTTTAACCATAACTGCAATTATCCTCTCTGCAACTTTTCCACATAGCTTAATCACCTTGTTAATGGAAGAAGAAGATTTGCCCATTACCAACCCATTTGGCGTCTTTAATCTGCAAACATTTAAAGCCCTAAAAGCCAAAAGCAACCCAAAACAAGCATATCAAAAATACTAACCAAGAATGAAAGAAGAAGATATGCCTTTTTCGAACCCTTTTTTTCTTCAATCCACAAACAATCCAACCCCCAAACAACAAAAGCAACCCAAACCACAAATATCAAAATGCAAATGCAACCCTTCTTCTTCTATCACACACACAAATAATATTTGCCACCCCAACCCCCTCAGATACCGCTGATTCTTGAACTCGAAAACTTTACCACTAATGGAGCTAAGATTTTTCAAAAAACTAAAATTTATCTGTGTTATCTGCGGTAGCTGCGGTGGAGATTACTGATTACCCAAATAGGGGAAACCTTCCGAATTCAGATATATTTCGCATTGTGAAAGACTCCTTAAAAACATGTACTCTCTGAGTGTTTTGAGAAGAAAAAGGGGAAGGCTTATGAATTATTTCAGGAAAATTGAGCGAGGTCTCACTGCCCTTGCGTTAGTTCCATTTTCCAATCTGGAAACAAAGGAACGGAAAAGAAGACTTGACGAGCGATTGATGCGTTTAGAACAACGACAGAAAGATCACGAACAACGAAATCAAAAAATACTGCAGAAACAAGAGTATAGTTAATAGGTTAGATATTGATCGTTAAAGTTAATTCTCCAAGTTCAGGTGGTGAAAAAGTTTGAGCAAAGATCAAGCAATAGGTGGAGCAATACTTCTTGTCTGCGTAGTTGTGGCTGTAGTTTACTTAGTTGCATTATTTGGTTATAACGACTTAATCAAGCCGTGGCTTAACATAGGCTCAGCTGCTGATGTTAGATTCTGGCTCATTGCTGTTCCAGTATTTGTTGCGTTCGTAGCTATCTTGTTTATAGGCGCATGGATAGGCTGGACAATGGCAACAACACCCCCGCCAAAACCAATAGAAGAAATCACAACCGAACCTGCCACCAACGAAGACAAACCAGCATCAGCACCATAACCAAAATAAAGCCTAATTATTATTTTTTAAAAGCTTTCCTTTTTTTAAAAGAAACATACAAGAAAGCCACAGGACATTATTCGAAGCCCTTTCAGATAATGTTAGGCTGCAACTTGTTTCTAACCTGAGTTTGTCTATTTCTAAGCCAAAGAGCTATGGAGTAAGCAAACAATATTATGAAGAAAAGGCTGGGAATTGCAAGTAGGGTTGGCAGAGAATTTTCTTGGCCTCGTCCAGCCGAAAGCAAAGGTCCAAGTGCTGCCCCCAGCGGGATTATCAGAGCCCAGTTCTTGTTGTGGGGATTTAGAAGAGTTTTCAGATCACCAAGTTTATACATAATAGGTATGGTTAAAACGAAAAGCCCAAGCTCAGTTACCGCGACAGGCATACTTGCTACGTCAAAGTTCAGAGCTCCAAACCAACCCTGAGATAAAGGCCAGAATAGCTCAATTCCTCCAGTGAAATAGTCACCGATGAGAATGTGGGAAAGCATTGCTGCATAATATGGGATGGCTTGTTTTCGGTAAACAACAAAAAAAGGAATCATCAAAACGGTTATGGTTACTAAGGAATGAGTTGGTCCCCGATGCATAAGAAAACGCAATAGCAAATCCGCGTCTGGAAGAACTGACGCCATAAGCAGAAGAGGCAAATTCACTTTCACATGGGCAAACTTTGACGAACCTTTCCCAAATAGGTATCCCAGGGCAAAATGACCAATCGCAAACGTCCAAAAAACCTCTTAGTCAATTTCAGATAACAAAAGTAATTATTAAAGTCACCTTCAAGAGAATAACATCTCCATTAAACCCCTCATCAGAGCAACCTTCAAAAGCAACATTTTAACAATCCATATCATAATGAATCCCGTTCTGAATGTTAATTGGCAAAGCCTCCCAGACGACTATAGCCTCAGCGAACGCGATGCTGACGTGTTGGCGTTAATAGAAACCGAGGACTTAGCCAACTTCACATTCGACGGACTCAAAAGAAGAACCGGACTGCACTCCGAAACCCTCTCACGCATCCTAAACCGACTAGAAGAAGAAGGAATAGTCAAAAAAGAACACGAAGGCTACCGCGTAACCACAAAAATAACCCAACTAAACCTTCACAAACCAACCAAAGAAACCCCCACTACACCCCTAATCCAAACTTTTCTACCCTCAGACCTCATGACCCCACAACTCATTTTATCACTCAAGGGCAAATGGTTCGGGATGCTCCGCTGGCTTGGCATATCTGAAAACATCCAAGGCGTAACCCTCAAATGGATAACAGAAGACGGCGCCATCCAAATAGCCGCAAACATCCAAGGAACCGCCTTAAACATAGAAGCCAAATTCCTAACCAACAACGACCTAAACTTGGCGCTCAAAGCCTCCTACCAATTGATGTCGCACATCGGCAAACTATGCATACCTTCGCATTCCTCAAGGCAAGTCATGGCTAGAAACGTGGGTTACTTTGGCGGCTACATGATGCCTACATAGTTTTTGTGACTGACTTTCATGGTTCCTTAGTCAACAAATACCTTTTTCCCTATTAGTTGTTGCAGTGAAACAAAAATGACTCAACTAGTTAACCCATCAGAAGTCTTAAAATCACTCTCAGACGCAACAAGCGCGCTCATAAAGAAAACCTCAGAATCAGTCGTTAGCGTAAAAGCGCAGATGTCAAGAGGCACAGGCGTCATCTTAACCAAAGACGGCTACATCGTCACATGCAATCACGTTCTTCAAGGCTGCAACACCATCAAAATTGGCCAAGGAGAAAAAACCTATAACGCAATAATCGTAGGCGCAGACCCATTCAACGACGTAGCCTTACTCAAAGCCGAAAAAGGCAAATTCACACCAATCGAAATGGCAGATTCAGAAAAACTAAACGTTGGACAATTTGTTCTGGCTCTTGCTAACCCATTCAACAGAAATCAGCCAACCGCAACCAGCGGCATGGTGACCAGCGTAAAGAGCACTATCAGAGGTTGGCGAGGATCAACTGCGATGGAGAATGTTATCGCTACCGATGCACAACTAAACCCCGGATTTAGCGGCGGACCATTAATCGACGTCCAAGGTAGATTGATCGGCATAAACACTGCTTACGTTTGGCAAAGAGGTATTGCCATACCTGTTAACAAGGTAAAAGCCATCACAGACCGCTTAATGACAGGGAAAATTGTGCAAAGAGGATACCTAGGCATCATCGCCAATACAGTAGCCATTCCAGAAGAAATCGCTGAACAGGCTGGACTCGAACAAGAAACAGGTGTCATGATCTTTAGTGTAGAAGCAGGCTCACCCGCACGCAAAGCAGGTTTAGCCATGGGGGATGTGCTGGTCAAATTCAACGGCAAACCAGTCACCGAATTCTATGACCTTCCAAGATTACTCGCCGAAGATGTCATCGACAAAGAAACAACCCTGGCAATTATTCGCAGAGAAAGCCTAATCGAAACAACAATTGTTCCAACCGTTCACGGAGGCGAAGAAGACTGATAAACAAGATACCTTTAGAGATTGAACCTCCATCCCCAATGCCCACACCGCCGCTACGAAGACGACCATCCCCCATGCCTCAGCTCAGAATCGTCCCACGCGAAGACTCATCGCTACGATTATTCTTAGACGAACGCTGGAATTAAACAAGAATTTTTTTCTTTTTATTTCTGAAATACCTTATAAGCGAATTCCACCTAACACTAATTCAGGGATTTGAATGCATGCTGGATTAGCTTTCATTATAGGCATTTTAGTAACAACTGCAGCATTCCTGTTTTTCGCAGCGGTCTCTGGAACAACCTACTATGGGTTAGCAGTTTCAGTTGAATTGACCCTTGGAGTAACTCTCATTGTTGTCGCTTTGATTGTATCGGTCATATTTTATGTTGGAGTTAAAGCTCAATTCAAACGAGTAAAAACAGGCAAAGAAGCATTAATCGGCGCCAGAGGCATAGCAACATCCGACCTTAAACCCAAGGGTGAAGTCCGAGTGATGGGCGAGTTCTGGGAAGCAACCTCCAAAAACGGCGAAATAGCAACGGGTCAAACTGTAGAAGTCGTGGGCATGGAAGGTATGCTTCTTATCGTGAAACCAGTCGAGCAAAAAGCTTAATTCCTAAGCCATAGATACCAATAGCTAAGGGAAGAAAAATGGCTGATATTTTAGCTCCAATTATTGGTTTTATTGTGATTGTTGTTGCTCTTTTTCTGTTAAGCGGTATCCGGGTCCTTAGAGAATGGGAGCGCATGCCAATTTTAAGGCTTGGACGTTACGTGGGCATGAGAGGTCCAGGATTGATCTATCTTGTGCCATTAATCGATAGAGCACCTATGAAAATCTCTACGAGACTAGACACCATACAATTCCGCACCGAATCTACTTTAACCAAAGACAACGTACCCGTAAACGTTGACTCAGTCCTATACATGAAACCTGTAGATTTAGAGAAGGCAGTGTTGCAAGTTGAAAACTATTATCAAGCAACGCAGTTGGCTTCGCAGACAACTTTGCGGGAAGTAATTGGCAAAGTTAGTCTTAACGAATTGCTCGCTGAACGCGAAAAAGTAGGCGCTCACTTACGTGAAATAATAGATGAAAAAACAGAGGCATGGGGTATTAAAGCCACAGCCGTTGAAGTCCGAGATGTAATAATTCCAAGTAACCTGCAAGATGCTATGAGTCGCCAAGCACAGGCGGAACGGGAACGGATTGCCCGAGTAACTTTAGCCACCGCTGAGTTCGAAGCATCAGCCAAAATGATTGAAGCTGCAAAAATGTATGAATCAAGTGAGCAAGGTCTGCGGTTAAGATGGATGAACATCATCTACGAGCTCGGTCAACAAGCGGGCACAAACACCATAATGCTAATTCCTTCATCTATGCCTGAAGCTGGATGGCCACCCGTTGGCACTTTTGGTTTCAAAGAACTGCCTAAAAATCCTCTTGGCGAGAAACAAGCCAAAAAAACAACACCTATCTCCGACCAGCCGCCGCCTGAGGAACCGCAAGAATAATTGCTAAGACATTTTTACTGCCTCAACTGTACGTTTCAACAATAATTGGGCTGCTTCCTGGCTTGGCCAACCGCCTAGTCCACAGTCAGGACCTGTAAATGTCATGCTATCTCCGTATTTCTCTTTGGCTATTAGGTATCTTTTTATTATTACTTCCACAGAATCTGCTAACTGTTCACTGGAAGGTTTGTTGAAGCCTTTCTCATAGAGTTCAGCCCAAATAGTATCGATGTCTGTTCTAGTTACGCCAACCCGGATTTGTTTATCAGCTTTTTCCAGTATGCTTTTTGAAACATCTTCGATGTTTTTTGGGGAAGCCGCATATTCAAAAGATAATACATCAAGTCCTTTCACGGTGAGTAAATCATGTATTCCTGAAGAGAAATGCAGGTGAATCTGTTTGATTGGGCCTTGAAAATCGTAAGCTTTCTCCAACGTTTCACGGATTAAACTTGGGGTGCCTGAGAAACTGCTATGGCCAAGGCTAGGTTCATCGATGGATATCACTTTAGTTTCGATGTACTTGTTATTGAGAATGCTGTTTTTTGCAAAGCGATTTATCGTTTGTGCAAACCCATCCACTACATCGGGGAATGCTGTTGCTCCAACCTCAGCCAAGTACTGTTCGATTGGACCAAAAATCGAAACACGCAACTGGATTTTTTTGCCAAACTCTTCGCTTAGGCGTTTGGCTTCTTGGTTGAGGACGTATATTTCTGGGAGAAACGCCCTTTCTTTGTCGACGACAAAAGAACCTTTCTCCATTGCCACATGGATTGCGTCGCCGACTTGTTTGATGCCGCTGTAATGCTGAGGAAAATTTACTACATCTAAACCGGTAGCTAGTTTCTTTCTAAATGAGTCCAGCACGACTTTGTAAAAGTTTTCATAAAGAAAATCATCTTTGGTCAAGTCTGCACTTTTGAGGATTGCTTCCCTTGCAAGCTCATAAGCCCTAGGCATAGGTTTCTCTCGTAATGTTCGTGGGCAAGGGAAAACTGCCAATATCATCAACTAAAGTGTCCATAAAGTATTATTGATTGGAGAAATTCTATTAAAGCTATATCCTACCAATAAACCATGAAAGGTATGAATCATTGTCCGAAAACTGTATTTTCTGCCAGATTATCCGCAAGGAAGCATCTGCAAGCATCGTTTACGAGGATGAACAAGTGGTGGTTTTTTTGAGCAATCGCCCAGTTAACGAGGGGCACACACTGGTGGTTCCCAAAAAACACTACGAAAACATCTATGAGATTCCTGAAGAGGAAGCAGCTTACCTCTTTAAGGTAACTAAGAGAGTTGCTCATGCTGTTAAAAATGCAATGAATTCCGAGGGAATTAGAATTGCACAGAATAACGGGTGGGCGGCAGGACAAGTAATTTTTCATTTACATTTACACGTTATTCCTTTGTTGCCAACCGAAGGTTTTATTCATGGCAAAGCTTTCCATGACCATACAAATCCGCGCAACGCCGAAGCGTTGGAGCAAGATGCAGAAAAAATAAAGAAGTATATTTAGCTGGCGACAATGGTCAAAAAGTGGGACGTGGTCGTTAAGTTCCCTTTTTAACCCTATCAGTGGGTCGATGCATCAGTACGGTAAGTTTCATAAGGGGAGGCTATATTGGGATTTTTTATCAATTAACATTATTGAATTTCATCGTTTTAAATCAAAAGGGCAATTGTTGCTTCACGTGTTAGAATAAGGGAGTTTTTTTGCTAAAAAAATAGGCACACGTATAAAAGGGTGAAAAACAATCATTGCCTACATCACAAGCGGAATAAACATGACTGAACAACCCAACGAACAAAACAACTCACCCCAAATAATGAAACTTTTAATCGATGATCCCATGAACTTTCCGTTCCACGCCGCATTCCTTGTCTATGAGGAAGCTTTTGACAAGGCAAATGAGGTTCAAACTAAAAACGAGTTAAACCGGAACATTCAAGACCTAAAAGAAAACAAAATGGACCTTGAAACGTTCTACAGAAATATGACGCCTTTCAGGAAACTGGATGTGCCACGCCAAGAAAGGTTCTCTATGCAGACGCAGCGCAAGAAAGATTGGCGCAAGAAGACACAGCGCCAAGAAAGAATCAAAAGGCACAAGAAGTAACCAAATTAGCTTAATTCTTTATTTCCTAATTTTTCCCTCTGTTTTATTCATTTTTTTAAATACGGTTTTCAACTACGGCTAAAGTTTAAACATGTTTAAACAGTTCATAGGGAAGTTTTATCTATAAAAGAGAACTCTCAACAGCGTTAATCGGTAAATAATAAGGAAGCAAAAGTTAAGATGCTGAAACTGAAAGCAATTGATGTTGCTGGGTTAGCATTAAACATTGCATTGTATGTTGTAGTCGGCTATATCTTCTACAGTTTAATTCCCATTTCATATGGGGGCGTCAGATTCTGGCCTCCAGTCATTGTTCCAGCGGTATTCGCTGTCGTGTTTGGTCCACTTGTCGGCGGAATTGGTGCAGCAGTTGGCATATTTTTAAGTGATGCCATCTTCGGAAATAACCTGTTATTGAGCTTAATTGCAGGTGTAACCAGTAATTTCGTTGCGTTTTTCTTAATAGGCTATATCGCAAAGAAGAAAATAAGCTGGATAACACCCTTAGTAGCTTATGGAGTTGCGACAACCGTTTTCATATGGATAGGTTATGCCTACACTGGTCTGGATTTCTGGACTAAAATTGCTTTCATTGGAGTTGTGGTCGCATCATACGTTATTTTCCTTGTGCCAGTCGTTGTTCTGAGAAACTCAAGATGGCGAAGTTTTGAAGTAGGTTCAGTATTGGGTATGCTTCTGGGTGCAGGTATAATCGCAGCAACTGTACCGCCCTTTATAGCATATTTTCTTAATGGCGCACCTTTGAGTGTCCCATTAGCCCTTTCAACCTTTTTCTTTACATTCTTCACCGAAATCCCCTTTATCCTAGTCCTTGGACCGCCAATAATTGCTGCAATCAATCGAGCATTTCCCGCTTTAATGCGGAAAAACCAGAAAAGTGAATATTAGTGAAGAAAACCACCAAAGCCTTCGCACCAGCTGCCATTTCCAGCTTCTTTGAAATCTGTGACACCCTAAATGGTAATCCGATTGTTGATTTGGAGAAAGTTGGCGCTATAGGTGGAGGGTTTGGGCTTGAAAAAGGTGTCACAACAACAGTGACCGCTGAAGAAGCACAAAAGAACAGTGTTAGAGTCTTTATCAATTCCAAACCCGCTAACGACGCAAAAACCACAAAGCATGTAGTAGAAACACTGCTTGCCAAAACAAACACAAAATATTCCATTACAGTTAAACACCAAATTGAGGTTCCAATTGGAAAAGGGTTTGGTACAAGCGCAGGAGGAGCAATAACTTCAGGGTTGGCGCTTTGCAAAGTTTTAGGATTGTCATTAACGTTTAATCAGATTGGGAAAATCGCACATGTTGCCGAGATAGAGTGCTTAACTGGTTTGGGCACGGTGAGTGCGTTGACTTTTAGCGGTGGTTGTGTACTTGTGGTTGAACCAGGTGCTCCGGGCATATGTCAAATAGACCGAATTCCCATAAGCTCCGAGTATATGTTGGTAGCGGGTTTTTTCAAATCCAATCTCCCAAAAGAATCGGTGTTTTCATCGCCTCAAAAAAGGGCTGAAATAAACCATTACGGCAAAAGAACTTTGGAAGCAATTCTTGATGAGCCCAGTTTGGAGAATTTTCTAGATTGCTGCTGGGAGTTCTCTCAGAAAGCTGGGTTCGCAACTGAAAACATCCGTAAATTAGTTGCATCAGCGAAGAAGGCTGGTGCGGTTGGTGCCGCCCAGAATATGATTGGCGAAGTCGTTCACGCCGTAGTCGATGAAGAGAACGTTAACTCGGTATCAGAAGCTTTTAAGCAAACCTTACCCCAACAACAAGTGATAGTTAGTAAGATTGATTTTCAGGGCGCTAGGCTGGTAAAATGAAAAAATACACGAAAGTTGCAGTCGGAGGAACTTTTGATGAACTCCATAGAGGTCATAAAACGCTGCTTGACATGGCTTTTGAGGTTGGCGACAAAGTACTCATTGGCTTATCATCTGATATGTTTGTTTTAATAATGGGTAAACCCCACAAAACAGCCCCCTACAATGAACGGCTTAAGGAGCTTTTGACTTTTTTGGCAGATTCAGGTTTGGCTGAAAGAGCTGAAATCGTAACTTTGGATGATCCATTTGGGCGGACAATGGCAAGTGAAGGTTTAGAAGCATTGGTTGTAAGCAAAGAAACCCAGAAAACAGCAGAAAAAATCAACGAAAAACGCCAAAAAACAGGGCTATCACCGCTTGAAATTATCGTGGTGAACATGGTTCCAGCTGAAAATAATACTCCAATATCTACTACGCGTATTCGCAGCGGAGAAATCGACCGCAACGGGCACATGCTGAAGAATATTCAACAATAAAATTTTTGTTAAAGAATTTCTCCAAGTACACTAATAGGTTTAGGAATCAACGAAGATAAATCTTCAAGTTTCTCCTTATCGATTGTTGCAAGAACAACTGTGGCTGGACCAGCTGACTTATTCAAATCCAACCCCAGCACCTCACATATTTTCAGTTGCCTCCCAACTCCATATGCCATCATTCTTGCTTCGCTAGCAATCCCAAATCCTCCAACAGGCCAAATATCATGAACATACTTTCTTTGTGAAAGCTGGGTCACGTTTTTGAGGTCTGCAATTTCGCCGCGTGCTTCAGCCGCAATTACTTCGTCTCCAACTTTGGGCTTGCCAATTGCGACAATTAAATCGCCGGGGCAAGTTTTTCCAAGCCGCAAATCTTCTTCATTTGCAAAACCAACTACAGTTAAACCAGCGCCTGTCTGGGAGGTTTCAAAATTGTCCTCGGTGTTTTCCATCAGTACCTGATTTGGGTCAAGACCTATACTTCTGGCTTCACGTCTGATTCCTTCCAGTATCATGTTTCCTGTAGGCTCTTTTTCTACCCCCAATGTGACTGACAAAAGAACAGGAAATGCACCT
>CAWFTD010000019.1:0-182940 GCA_963818655.1 Candidatus Bathyarchaeota archaeon | reverse complement strand
ACGGATTGGCTTTCATAACTGAAAACAAAACCTCTCCTGCAGTGAAGGCATTCATGGAGATTGTCCAGAAAATTGACCTATTCTTAGAAAATACCGAACTCATCATCACAAGGAGATAAAAAAATGAAAATATGTGTAAGTGCAACAGCAGACAATTTGGAAGTGAGCTTATACCCTCGCTTCGGTAGATGTCTCTACCTTATAGTTGTGGACTCTGAAACAATGCAGTTTAAAGCGATTCCGAACATGGCAGCAGGCGTCACAGGCGGTGCAGGGATTCGGAAGCGGCTCAAACAATAGCTGACAAGGGTGTCAAGGTGGTCATAACCGGAAATGTTGGACCTAACGCCTTCAGGGCATTGTCAGCGGCTGGCATAGAAATCGTAACTGGAGCATCTGGAACTGTCAAAGAGGTTGTTGAAAAGTTAAAGAAAGGCGAGTTAGGAAAAACTAGATGCGCCTACCGTGGGCGAACATTCCGGAATGGGTAGAGGGCAAGGTGGAGGAAGATGATCCCCAAAAACAAATTGAACATGGTTCGAACAAGCAAACTAACATCTTTTGAATTAACAAAAATGGAGGTGAAATAATTGACAGATAGAATAGTAATCCCTACAGAAGATCAAAATGGCTTGAACGTTAAGTTAGCAGAGCATTTTGGAAGAGCTTGCCATACTATACCGTTGTTGACTTTGACGAGAAAGGCGAAGTCGCGAACGTTAAGACTGTTCCAAACGTAAGTGAGCATGCTGGTGGAACTGGATACGCACATGACAAGATAATGGAGGAGCTGAAGCCAAACGTAATCATAGTTCATGGAATGGGACCAAGAGGACTGAGCGCTTTCCAAGATGCGGGAGTTGCAGTGTTAAAAGCCAATGCAAATACGGTCAGCGAAGTGGTTGCCGCCTATAGAGAAGACAAGCTCCAAGAGCTTACAGAAGGCTGCGAGCATGCACAGCATCATGCCGATGACCACACCGATCACCATACTATCAACATTAGCGAAAACATGAGAGCTCAAGGGTCGTTTAGAGAAAAATTGTTAGCAAAAGTTTTCACCGTTTTTCATGTATCTTTAATGAAGGAAAAATCAGAATGATAGTGTCTATTGCTAGTGGGAAGGGTGGAACTGGAAAACATCAATAGCAGTGAATTTGGCTCTTTCAATAGGTTACGTTCAATTTCTAGATTGTGACGTTGAAGAGCCGAATGCCCATTTACTCTTGCATCCAGACCTTAAAAAGACAGAACCAGTTTATACATTGGTTCCACTTGTAAACAGAGAATTGTGTAGTCACTGCGGGGAATGCTCTAAATTCTGTCAGTACAACGCCATATTCTCAACCTCAGAGAAAATCCTTGTCTTCCCTGAGCTATGTCACAGTTGCGGTGGATGTGCCTGTGGTCTGCCCCAATAAAGCAATCAGTTGGGAAAAGCATAGAATTGGCAGCTCTGAAGTTTGGTTCGGTTGGAGACTTGGATCTTGTTTATGGGGAACTTGAAATAGGCAAACCTATGGCGGTTCCAGTCATAAAAGCTGTTAAGAGCCAAATTAGAGAGGGTAAGGATGTGATTCTTGATTCTCCTCCTGGAACCTCGTGTCCTTTTGTGGAGACTGTTAGGGGCAGCGATTTTTGTGTTCTCGTGACGGAGCCTACGCCTTTTGGTCTACATGATCTAAAGATAGCCGTTGAAGTTTTGAAAAAAATTGCTGTTCCTCTTGGTGTCATCGTTAACCGTGCAGGCATAGGAGACAATAAAGTTTATGATTACTGTAGAGAAGAGAATATCGCCATACTAATGGAAATTCCATATCAAAGAAGAATAGCAGAGTTCTATTCCAAAGGTGTTCCGTTCAGCTTGGAAATGCCTGAATGGACAGAGAAATTTCAAACGCTCTTTGGTGAGATAAGGAGGTCTGTCAGTCGATGAAGCAGTTGACGATTTTAAGTGGCAAGGGTGGTACTGGCAAAACATCGATAACCGCTTCTTTTGCTGTCTTGGCGAAAAATGCGGTTGTGGCAGATTGTGACGTGGACGCGCCTGACCTCCACATGCTCTTACATCCCGAAGTAATCGAGATCCAACAGTTTAAGGGCTCAAAGGTCGCCGTTATCAACGAAACAAAATGTATCCGATGCGGATTGTGTAGAGAAAAATGCGTTTTCGGTGCCATAACCGACGATTTGAAGGTCGATGACTATTGCCTGCGAGGGCTGTAGCGTCTGCAAAGTCGTTTGCCCAGCAAATGCTATAACTTTAGCTGAAAGAGTTTCTGGAAGCGCATACATTTCAAAGACCAAATATGGCTTCATGTCTCATGCCCTGCTTTATCCAGGTGAGTCTAATTCCGGAAAACTCGTCACTCTGGTTCGACAGAACGCCAAAATACTGGCTAAAAAAGAAAACTTAGATCTAATCATTATCGACGGTTCACCTGGAATAGGCTGTCCTGTTATAGCTTCGATTACAGGGGTAGATGCTGCGTTGGTGGTTACGGAGCCGACTTTGTCGGGTATTCATGATCTTGAAAGGGTCCTGCAACTGCTAGACCACTTTAATGTTGCTCCCTTTGTTTGCATAAACATGTACGATGTAAACACGGGCAATACTAACAAGATTTTGAGTTTTTGCAGAGATAAAAGAATTGAAGTTGTGGGCATCATTCCCTTTAGCTCTGAAGTTACTCAGGCGATGGTTAATGGAAAAACAGTTGTTGAATACTCTCCCAAGAGTGGGGTATCGGAAGAAATAAAGAACATGTGGAACAAGATGAGTGAATTTTTAGGAGCAGGAAATCATAATACCTGAATTATTTTTTCTGACTAAGGGTGTCGGCAAACACAGAGACCAATTGCAGTCTTTTGAGCTTGCTTTAAGAGATGCGGGCATCCAGTATTGCAACCTTGTGAATGTTTCAAGCATAGTCCCTGCAGGATGCAAATTGATTTCACGAGAGCAGGGCTTAAAGATGTTGCAGCCGGGAGAAATTACGTACGTGGTTCAAGCCAGAAACTCCACTAAGGAACCCCACAGATTGCTTGCATCATCAATAGGTGTTGCCATTCCATCAGGCAAAAATCAGTACGGCTACTTGTCTGAACACCATTCCTTTGGGCAAACTGACGAGACCGCAGGCAACTACGCTGAAGATCTAGCTGCAACTATGCTCGCAACAACCATGGGCATACAATTCGAGCCCGAAACCGCCTGGGATGAACGTAAACAACTCTTCAAAACCACAGGGCTCATCATAAAAACAGCCAATACAACGCAGTCAGCTACTGGAGACAAGAATGGTTTGTGGACAACAACTGTGGCAACTGCTGTTTTTGTATCCCCGAAAAAATAAAGACGTCGAAAGCTATAATGAGGGTTAAAGTTTTTCTGTGAGAATTCAATTAAACTATTTCGCAAGCGTGCGCCCGAAGATGAAGGACATTATTACGTTTTTCCAAATAGAGGAAGTTGGGCATGTGCTTAAATTTCAGTTGTAATAAATGGTATTTGTATGATGAAATATAGAGTTATCATCAATAGAGATCGATGCATTGACTGTGGCATATCAACTGGGCAATGTCCCACTCACGCAAAGACTCTATCACAACTGCTAAGCCAGAACCGAAAAGATATGTCTGTAGAAGTTTTCTCTGAAGGACATCTACGAACGCGTCAAAAAGCTTGCAGAAGCTTGTCCGGTCAAGGCAATAATAATTGAGAAGATTGAATAGTTCTGGGCAATACCCAGACTCTGTTCTTTTGTTTTTATACGAAACTGAAAAGGAGAAAGTTGGTTTGCGTTCCACTAGCGCGATATCTTCAGATTGAATTTTAAGATTGATTGAATGGTCTTTTTCGAAAGTTGAGGCTCTTTTCTTGTGCAAGCTGCTCGACTTTTTGAATGTCAACTTCGGGAATGATTACTGCGGTGATTTCAGTTTTAAGTTCTTGCTTGGCTAATTCGATGAATTCTAACACTGCTTTGTAGGCGTTTTTCAATTTGGGTTGGCAGACCTTGTCATACAAACTCTCGTTGTGAGCGTTTATGCTGATGCTTAATTTGTTCACGCCAGCTGCTTTTAGTTCTTTTGCGACTTGTCTTCCTGGATTAAGTAACTGACCCTGGCCGTTTGTATTCACTCGGATATGAAGAGACTTACCGTAGCGTCGCCTTAGCCACCGTGTAATCTCCAAGAGGCAATCTAACCTTTCTGTGGGTTCTCCAAAACCGCAAAAAACTGCTTCAGTCCAATTCTTTGTGTTTGACACTGCTTCAAGATCGGTTATTACCCTATCGATCGATGGCTCTTCTGGAAGTTTCAAGATAAAGCTGCCTACACCTTCCTGGAAGTTTCTAATGCAGAAAAGGCAGTGGTTCGAGCATTTGTTAGTTATGTTTAGGTAGAGTTTGTTATCAAGCCAGTAGACTGTAGCAGGCTTGTTCCTTAGGTTAGAATCTTGTTTCTTGAACATCTCTACCGTAGGTTTTTTCACTTCTTGCTCAAATCATTAACAGTTCTGAATACCGCGTGCTTGTTGCTTCATGCGAAACCAAAGGAGAATATTGGATGGTGCTTTGTTGGAATATTACTCAGCTGCGGTGTTCCCAGTCTTCGAGAGCACATATTTGTCCTCTGTTTCCTCCACGAACCCAGCGTTCTTAAGTTCCCTCAGTCCGCTTCTCACTCGGAATAAAGGTTGACCAGTTTTGTTCGCGATTTCTTCAGGAGATAATGTTCCATCCTTCAGCGATTTCAGTACTGCAATTCCGCTTGATGTCGGTTTTCCATCTGGAGACACGCAGGGCATGCTCTCAACTCTCGGGGAGTTTTTTCTTGCAGAGATACCAGTCTTTGCACTCGTATCCTTCTTTGAGCCGCTCCTCCGCTTGCTCAATCGTGGCTGGCGCTGGAACAACAACTGGTTCGCCTGGTCTCCAATTTGCAGGAGTAGCAACTTTGTACTTGTCAGCTGTCTGCAGAGCATCTACCAGCCTCAGGATTTCATCCATGTTTCTGCCCGTGGTCAGCGGATAGTAAAGCATAGCCCTTATCTTGCTTTCAGGATCAATAATGAAGACACATCGGACCGTCTCTGTTTTGCTTTGTTCTGGATGTATCATTCCATACTTCTTGGCAACTTCCTTGTTTAAGTCTGCAATGATGGGGAAGGGTATCTTGACACCCATTTTCTCCTCGCAGTTTCTTATCCAAGCTATGTGGGAAGAAACACTGTCAACACTTAAACCTAAGAGTTCGACATTTCTTTTCTTTAGTTCGTCGTAGATCTCGGAGAACGCCATGAATTCTGTTGTGCAGACAGGTGTAAAGTCGGCTGGGTGAGAAAACAGAATGAGCCATGTTCCCTTGTAGTCTGACAGCCTCAGAGTTCCCTGTGTCGTTAATGCTTCAAAATCAGGGGCTTTTTGACCCAATATTGGAAACCCAATCTGTTCTTTTTGAATTTCTGCCATTTTATTTTCACCTTTGTTTTACAAAAATGAACACTATAAGTATATTTGTATGTTTAATAAAAAGATTTTTGTCAGATTGTTTATTTTCTAAACTACTTCCTCGCACTCTTATTAAGATTCTTCCTCGTACTCTTTTGAGATGGGCAAACAGAGTTTTAGATTCCAAAACCCGGATTAGAATAACCGTGAAAGTCGCGCTGTCTATTTGATCTCGGTAAACCGCCACGGTTGTTCTTTATCTGGGCAAACAGAGTGTTGGATTCCAGAACACCGGATTTGATTAACCGCGAACAGTCGTGCTGCCTATTTAATCTCGGCAAACCGCCACGGTTGTTTTTAGTTGAGATCCAGCCTGTTGAATTTCTCTGCCTCGGTTCTCTTAAAAAACTCTGCTACTTCACTTTTGTTAGAGAGCAACAATAAGCTATTTTGTTTCGTTATCGTTTTGAACGTTTTTACTTGGCGTAGATGTGACTATATAGATTGGTCTTCCTTCACTGAGGGCTTGCGCCGTTTTTCTTCTTGCGCTTTGAACAAGTCTCCAGATGGTTCCTCTTGAGATACTCATTCTTTGCCCAGCCTCCTCCTGTGACAAGCCCTCCTTATCCACCAGTCTGAAGGCTTCAATTTCCGCAAATTCAATGAATACTGGTTCCAGGTTCCTTGATGGATTAGGCGTAAAGCTGGTTATAGACGGAAAAACCCCTAAGGTAACGGGTTTTGGAAATCGCCCTCTTCCACCACAACGATGTCTTCCTCGCCACATAACAGATTTTTCCCTCTCAAGACTGTTTGACTTTCGCTCAGTACGTTAATAGATTCTCTGTTTCTTCGAGAACCCATTCTAACGCTTGCTTTGCTGCTTTTCTAGCGATGATTTCAAACTCGGTGAATGGTCCATTGGTTAGCGTCTCATTTTCAAGATTCTTTAGGCTTTTTCTGATTTCTTGCTCTGTTCTCATGTTCTTCACACTTCGATACCTTGTCCGTTTCGGTTCCTTGAATGAAGCTTATGTTGTGCAGAACTCTTATATATTTCTGTGCATTATCACATAATTAATTGTGTGCATAAACACAAAAATAAATTGAAAGAGGTGAAACAAAAATGGGATATAGAAGAAGAGCGTGTTTCGATCAGTGGCCCGGCAGAGGACCATTCAGTCACTTACCACCATGGCAAAGACCAGGGCGTACAAACGGCGGCAGAGGTTATGGAAGAGGAGGGGGCGCTAATCCGCAGGCATGTGCAAGATTTCCGGGGCTTCCAAGATGGTGGTGGGCAGACCCAACATACGCGTATCAGCCTCCAACGCCAACTACACAAGATGAACTAGTCGCATTAGAAGTCTCCAAAAAGGAACTTGGCGAAGAGAAAGCCAGCATAGAGCAAGAAATCAACGACATAGAAACGCATTTAAAAGAATTGAAATCAAAGTTTGAATCTGAGAAAAAGCAGCCAACAGGTCAGTGACAATGTCAAGTGTGATTCGCAAAAAGCCTTTCAACATTTCAAGAGTGCACATGAGCGTGACTTGTCCGAGTGCAATTTTTCCCCTTTTTTGGGTAGCAATTAGACTCCAGACCGAAAAGTTATCGGTTTTCAGAATAAAATTAGGATGTTTAAGTAAGAAATAAGGTAGCAACTTCGAAAAATAGATGAATCGGAAATGAGTGAAAATAGAATATCGTTTAGAAAGGGAGAAAAAGCAGCAAAGCTTTCCACAATTGTTCTTCTAGTACTCGGCATCATAAAAGGGATTGTAGCAGTTGTTAGTGGTAGCGTAGCTCTTTTGGCAGGTACTATCGACTCATTCGCAGATGTTTTTTCTTCGATTGCAGTTTGGATGGGACTCAGAATCGCAAAGAAAAAACCTACCGAGAGATTTCCTTATGGATACTATAAAGCAGAAACATTTGCGTTACTGACAGTGTCTACGATACTTGTGGCATCGAGTATTTTGATCATGTTGGAGTCTTTTCAGAAGTTTTTTGAGATCTACGTTATCTCATTTTCGGACATAGCGTTAGTTGTGGCTGCTTTATCCGCGATTATCTATTTTCTGCTTGCTAAATATAAGGGGCGAGTGGGACGCCAAATTGGTTCACAGGCGTTAATCAGTGAAGGTTTGCATTCTATGATAGATGTTTACACTTCTGTGTTGGTTTTCGTCGGCGTTTTTCTAGGTGTGCTTGGTTTTCAAGTTGGTGAGGCTCTGATTGGCTTTATGATGGGTGCGTATGTGCTGGCAAGGGGATTATGGTTTGGAAAAGATGCTGTTCTGGTTTTGATGGATGTTTCTGCGAGTCCGCAGAGAGTCAAGGAAATGAAGAAAATTGCGGAGAGTGTTCATGGAGTTGAAGGGTCTCATGAAGTTAGGTTGCGGAAATCTGGTCCTGTGTTCTTTGGTGAGATGCATATAGAGTTGCAGGAAGGGCTTTCTTTGGAAAAAGCGCACGTTATATCGGAGGAGATAGAAACCAGAATCAAGGAACGTTTCAAAGACTTGGAATTATTGACTGTTCATGTGGGGATTGCACATAGGAAAAAAACAAGAATTGCTATTCCAATAAAAGAAGACAAAGGCATGGACTCGCCAACTGTTCTGCATTTTGGAAGTGCCCCTTATTTTGCCTTCATAGAGGTTGAAGAAGGACAAATTGTGAGTCTCAATGTTAGAGAAAACGAAGGAGCAACACTATCACATAAGAAGGGGATACAAGCTGCCAATCTTTTGGTTGAAGAAAAGGTTGATGTTGTACTAGCTGGGAGCCTTGGAGAGGGACCTTTCCACGTATTGGGCAACAATCTCATACAGATTTATTCTCTTCCAAAAGTCTGTGGAAATCCGAGAGGCAGTTCGCCTCCTGAATCAAAACTTGTTAGAAAAAATGGTTTCGCCAACTGAGACACATAAAGAAGAGGAGAGAATTGAAAGATAAGCCAACCTTTTTGATAGACACTCGATTTCTCAGTTAAGAAGAGAACGGGGATCGAAAAAGCTTCCAACTATAAACCCGGCAACCCTTAATAACTTCCGATGGATCTACAATGTCCTAAGAGGTCTGTTCACAATTCGTCTGTTCAACCTCCTTTTGTTTGTTTTCTCAACATAAACTATTAATAGAGTTTAGTACTTAAACTGTTACTTGAGCAAATTTCTAAAAGGAAAAATGAGGTAAAAAAACAATGACTAAAAGAATCGTAATTCCAACAGAAGATAAATCGGGTTTAGAGGCTCATTTGGCTGAACATTTCGGAAGAGCACCATACTACACAATCGTAGATTTAGACGAGAACAACCAAAATATAGGATTAAGAACAGAAGTTAACAAGGGTGAACATGTTGGCGGCACCGGACATCCACATGAACATCTCTTAGCCTTAAAGCCGAACATTTTTGTTGTGAAAGGCATGGGACCTGGATGCTTAAGTAGCCTTCAAGATGCCGGCATAAATGTACTTAAAGCCACTGGAACAACGGTAAAGGAAATAGTTGAAAGCTTCAAAGAAGGAAAACTAAACGCATTAACGGGCGCATGTGAACACGCCCACCACCATGAGCACTAGCCGATAACCTTGAAGCCAAACCTTAAGAAAAAGACTATGTGGTGAAACAGAATGCCAAAAATTAAGGCTAAAGCAACATGGGTGGAAAACGTCCGCTCGATAGTCGACAACCAAAGAACCCACAGCATTGTCTGCGACCTATCCACACCCGCGGGAGGAACCGACTTCGGCCCAACAGCTCTAGAGCTCAGTATGATGTCGCTTGCAAACTGCGGCGTAACGATATTCGCTGACGTCTGCAAGAAAAGCAACATCCAACCCAGCAAAGTCGAAGTAACTGTTGAAGCCGACAAAGCAGCGGACTCGCCAGCAGTAACAGGCATAACCATGAAAGTCAACGTTGTCTCAAACGCCAGAAAAGAACTCGTAGAAGCCGCCTGGAGACGCACAGAAGCAAACTGCCCCGTACTGATAATCTTCAAAGATCCCACACCAGTGAAAGTCGAGTTCGAAAGCAAAACCGAATAAGATGCACAGTTGAGCGAGCCGCCCAACTCATTCTTTTTTTAGCTTAATTGTTCCCCGAAAAAACAGCTTTCAGAAAAGTTGGTAAAAAATGAAAACAGCCCTATTGATCTACTGGTCAAAAACGGGAAACACCGAGAAAGTAGCCTACGCCATCAAGCAAGGTCTAGAAGAGACAGGCGTACATGTCACTATGAAGAAAACTGAGGAAGCTGAAGACAGCGACTATTTCGACTTCGACCTAGTCTGCGTTGGAGCTCCTTCCCACTCCTGGCACCCTCCTGAACAGATGACTAATTTCCTAAAGAAAAAGTTCGCTACTTATCGCCAACAGGGCAAAATCAAACCATCAGCTCCAAAAGTTCCAAGCAAAAACGCATTGATTTTCGTCACCTACTCTGGACCTCACACAGGCATTGATGAAGCAACTCCCGTCGGCAAAGATATAGGCCAATACTTCGAGCACATAGGCTTTACAATTATCGAAGAATGGTACATCTTGAGCGAATTCCATGGCTCAGTGGAAAACAGCACACAAGGCAGAATGGGCGATATCAGAGGAAAACCAACAGCTATAGAATTGCAGAAAATTAAAGAAAATGCGACGCAAGTCGCAAGCTCACTCACTTAAAGAAATCCCAGGCTAGTTGCGGTTCCAAAAATTAAGAGTGTAAGCTGTCAAACACTCGAACCCACCTAGCAAACTTGCAAGAGATGTTGCTCAAAGGCAAAAAAGGGCAACTGTTAACCGAGATTTGGGTAAATAGCGCTGAAAAGCAGGCTTTTCCCGCAAAAAATGCGCTCATCCAAACCGAAAAATGTTTGATAGGAAAACAAATAAGCAGGCCAACTTTATTTGCGGTAGGGATTACATGACAATCTGGTTCTGCGTCAAAACAACCCAAACCCCAAACACTGTAGCTGAAGTCGTCTGCGCATTCAACACATTTGAAGAAGAAACGTCCAATGGCAAATGCGTCTGGTTCATCGAGAAAGGCAAAGGCATTGAAGAATACTGGCAAATCCTATCTAAATACGAACACCAAAAAGATGTCTCCTGTGTAGCGCTGGTCTATCAGGAAGGCGACACCGTGGTTTTGGGCGAGGTAGCGGATGAGGTTCTGCCAAATTTTTTAGCGCCGCTGCTGGCAAAATATGGATTTGATAACGTAAAATGGATTGTTGCTAACCCTAAGCGGTAGACAGTCAGGAAACACCTATTTTTTAATTTCAAAGCGCCAAATAAAGCATAAAGAGGGCACCAATACATCAGCCATAAACAAATAATGCCAAAACATCAGAATTCTATCGTTGTATTAAATGACCTCAGTGCCACCAAGAACATAATCAAGCAGAAACCGGCAAGAAAACCCAATGATAATAGAATCTGATTAAGCGGAGTAACGTAGTGAATTCCGAACGAATAGAAATCTGAACCTATCCCAAAACAACGCATCCCGTTAATAAAATGTGTTAAGGGATTGAGATACGCTGCAACCTTCAAAACTGTCGGCAAGGAATCCAAGGGATAAAGCGCGTTGCTTGCAAAAAATAGTGGCAATGTAAGAAGCGTGATTATGGCTTGGCTAACGTTGTGATCTTTGACTTTCATGGCTATGGCGCTGGAAAGAAACATTAGGCTCATGGAGAACAATGCAGCAAACAGCAAAAACCCACCAATCGCAACCAAAGTGCCCACTGCAGTTAAACCCAAAAAGAACTGAATCCCCAACACGTACCCAAACAGGATAACAATCGCGGTTTGAATCAGCGCTTTGGTGATTCCGCCTAAAGTGACACCTAAAAGTATCTGCGACCGCGGCATAGGCGAAACCACAATCTCCTTCATCAACCCATACTGCTTGTCAAACTGGATATTCTGCCCCGCATACAGGCAAGTGAAGAGAATCGTCATGCCCACAACACCCGCACCCATAAACGTCATATAACTCACCGAAACAGCGCCCGCTGGGTTCTGGCCGCTGGCAAAGAAAATGTTGATGTTGCTGGTCATGGAGACGCCGTAAAGCACCAGCCACAAAACCGGCTGAATCAACGTAGCAAACAACAACGCCTTGGAACGGAAGAATTTTATCATGTCACGCCAATAGATTGCAATAAATCCCTTTTCCATAATCATGCCTCCCTAGTGACCATGTCCACTGCTGTTGTTTTCTTGGCTTACCTCGCCAAAACCGCGTCCCGTGTAATGAATAAAAACATCATCCAAAGTCGGCTTAACCAAGCTAATACTAACAATCTGAACGCCCTCAAGCCGCAAGACATCCATCAGTTTGGTGATAATGTTAGCGTTTTCTTTAACGTAAACCGTTAGCCCGTTTATTGAGCCGCCAACTTTGCTGACTTCAGGCAGGCTCTCGATTAACTGGTATGCTTTGTGGTCGTTGTCGGTTTGCACTTGAATGCAATCCTTTCCTAAGCGATTGCTTCAGCTGCTCGGGGGTTCCGTTGGCAATAATTTTCCCCTTATCAATAATGCAAACTACGTCACTGTTTTGGTCTGCTTCATCCATGTAATGGGTTGTTAAAAGCACGGTTACGCCTTGTTCGCGTACCTTTTTTATGTAGGACCAGATGCGTTTGCGAGTTTGTGTGTCTAAGCCGATGGTGGGTTCGTCAAGGAAAAGCACTTTGGCTGCACTAAAAGGCCTCGGGCAATTTCAAGTCGACGTTTCATGCCGCCGCTCAAGTTTTTAGTAAACTCTGCTTTCTTGTCAGTTAATTCTACCAACCGTAAAAGTTCGTCAATGCGCTGTCTTCGGATCTCTTTAGGAATCGAATAAATTCTGCCGTGAAAATCCAGCGTTTCCCAAACCGTAAGGTCTCTGTCGAGTCTTTGGTCTTGGAACACGACGCCTATGGATCGGCGAACGCTGTCTTTCTGGGCAGCTACGTCATATCCAGCGATGGTTACTTTGCCGCTGTTGAATCGGCATTAGTGTTATTAGCAGATTTATGGTGGTTGTTTTTCCTGCGCCGTTTGGACCCAGAAATGAGAAAATTTGGCCTTTCTGGATGTCAAAGCTTATGTTGTCGACGGCGCGTAGTTTTCCGTAACTGTGGCTAAGCCCCTGAACAGATAAAACGGTTTCTTCCATGTTTAGTCCTCCATGAGTTTTTGGAGAGCGTCTAGTGTCTTGGATAGGACTGTGTTGATTCTTTCTGGCGCTACTCCATGGGCTAGAAGGCTTGAGACTTCGTTAACGACGGGGTTGACAAGAGTTGAGTTATCAATTAATGCCACGTGCAGGTCGTTGAAAGTTCCGTGTGCTAGAGAAATGGTTCCGCTGAGTTTTTGTTCGTAATAACTTTTCATTGAACCATGCTGCCTGCACAACTGCTTTGCCGGAGGTGGTGATTTCGTAGGTGGTTTTGCCGTTTGCGTGTTGTTCCTGTTATCCAGCCTTTGGTTTCCATGGATTTCAGCAGCGGGTAGATGGAGCCTGTGCTTGGTTTCTCGCCTGTTAGATCGGTGACTTTTTTTATTATTTCGTAGCCTGTGGTTTTGTTTTCGGAGATTATTTTGAGCATTGACATTTTGAGTAAACCTTTGAGCATATACGACACCGACATATCGACATAGATATGAATTATCGATTTAAGGTTAACGGTTTTTAACACACATTTCCGGTTAAGCTGCAAGAAAGTTTTGTTTTCAATTTAGCACTTTTAACCGCCGGGATTCTACTTGAAGAACTCCCATGCTATGTTGAATCTCCACGGGTCGCCTTTCTCAGTTAGGCTTATTTTCCCGTCTTCCACTTTGATTAGCCCATTGCGTTGAAGTTTATCAATCGCATCTGGAAATGCTTCTTCAGGAAACTTTCCGAACTGAGCTTTGAATTCCTCTCGATCCACTGGAACACGAACATAAATCAACATCATAGCCGTTCTCATTTCATCTTCCAAAGAGAGCTTAGCAAGCTTTGAAATGGGCAACTCTCCATTTTGAACCTTGGCAATGTATTCTTCAACGTTTTCTATATCTGAGTAAAGATAGCTTCCTAAACGTCCCATGAAAAAGCCCTGCGCCTGTCCCAATTACTTCCGAGGAGGGTTTGTCGAAGTCTTCTTTAAGTCTTGAAAACCTGTTATGACAAGTTGGTGCGTAACCGTTTTCCTTGAAAAATCGGTAAGCTTCAAGGTACATTTCAAGTTCTTTAGCATCGCCATTCGCTGGAGGCAGTTCTCCTTTGGCAATCATATTTGAAAGTGGCGTGTCTGGGTACAACTCCAAAGGATAGCAATCAACGCTTTCCAGATCTAGTTCAACCGATTGTTTTAGGTCTTCTTTCCATTGCTCGATGGACTGCCCTGGCAGGTTATAGAGCAAGTCTATACTAACATGCAATCCGTGTTTTTTGACTTCTCTGAGTTTTTGCTTTGCCTTAGTGGTGCTATCACGTAGCATGAGAATCTTGCGAAGACCTTCGTCAAATGTTTGGATTCCTATATCTAATTGGTCAACTGCATTTGAAGAAAAAAGCTGGATTTTCTCTTCTGTAAGATTATTTGTGCATGCGGTAAACTTTGTTGTGGAGTTGGGGGTGAAGCTGAATGTTTGTCTGCAAAAGCGGAGAATTTCCTCTATTTGGTTTTTAGCGAGAACAGATGGGCTTCCTCCGCCTATGTAAAATTCGCTAAAGGTGCTTGATTTAACATATGGACTTTCAGCGTAGAAGCTCAATGCTTTCTTTAAAGCTTCAAGGTATAAGTCGACATTTTGCTTATCGCAGTTTACAGGGAAATAGCAGAAAGTGCATTTGCCGTCGCAGAATGGAATCCACGGCTGCAATTCCATGTTATGTTTGGATGTGTTTTCTGTCTCAAGGAGGCCCCTAAAGGTCTTATTAGTCTCAGAACTGATGGTTGAGTGGTTTCTGTACGTCATTGGAGGCCAATGTTCGAGTTTATCATATGGATTATTGGGATTTTCAAGAGGCATGAACGGTCAACCTTTAAGAACGGATTCTTAATACTTTTAAAGCTAACTAAATTCCAAGAGGTTTTTCATTATTGATCTGATTTCATGTGACCAACCCAACTAATCCGTAGTTTCGTACGGCTCGAATTCTGCACTGATAATTTCATGTATGACTCGATCAAGAGGATTTATGTTTGTCCTGCGGGTAAGGAACTGAGATTTTAGAAGTGCATTCATAAGGAGAGCCCCGAAAGGTGAGTGTTTGCACGGCGAGTTTGGCAGGCTTAGGTAGTAGTCGTCGGTGCTAAGCGAGTTGAGACCACTGCTTTTTGATTGGAAAATAAAAAAAGTAGGTGTAGGGCGCCTTGAAATCAGAGGCAGACAAGTTTTTGCGAAAGAAAATTCTTAGAATAGACGACTTGATAAAGCCTCGACCACCTGAAAAAGCCATCTTCAAAGAAAGAGAAGTCCAACGCATATTCGAAGGAATCGAAGACGAAATCGCAATACTTACAGCAACCGCAAAATTCAATTTTACAATCTGCAAAACCGATAAAAACACCCTAAAACTCACCCTTGCTTACATCGAGGACACACAAAAACTAATCGAACCATTAAAAAACCGCATGAACCTACCACGTTGCACCTCGATAACGTATAAACAAATTGTATAAACAACTACCCGACATGAAATCAAGTCCACACGCAAAGACAAAAAAACGTTAAAAATAGTTATTTGATGAATTAAAACGGATTAAGTTGTTTTCTTTAGCAAAAGCTCACATATATTGTCTATGGTCTTAACTGCATCGATTTCCTTGTTTTTAAGCGGGGTTTCCCCAAGCATGTCTGCCTCGATAACCTTCTGGTCGAAAGGCACAAAAGCAAGCAGAGAAAGCCCGTTTTTATCAGCGAACCTTTGAATAGCCTGCTTTTGAGTTTCATTCATTACTCTGTTTCCAATGAGGTAGAGTTGTTTCATTCCTGCTTTTGATGCTAAGTCATGGATGTGTTTGGCAATTTCCAGCGATTTTAGGTTTGAGTCGGCTACGATTAGTAATGCGTCGACTTGTCGTGCTGTGCCCCTACCGATGTGCTCTACTCCTGCTTCAAGGTCTAAAACCACAGCTTCATTTCGCTCAACAACCAGGTGCCTTAGCAGGGCGCGGATGACGGCGTTTGGTGCGCACATGCAACCGGCCTCCATCGCCTGCACCGTACCCATAACAATCAAGTTTGCACCCAACGGAGTGGAAATGGAGTAGTCCCTGACAATGTCGTCTACTGTGAAATTCAAATTATAAATGCTATTGTAGCCTGTGCTGGTTTTAGACTCTACCAGTGGCTTATTCTCTGTAATGGGCACTATTTTGCGGGTTTCCTCAACCGATAAACCCAACGTTAAACCAAGGTTTGGCGAGGAATCTGCGTCAATCGCTATGGTTTTTAATCCGCGTTCAACAAAACCACGAGCTAAACCGCCAGCGATTAGGGTTTTGCCAACGCCGCCTTTACCAGAAACAGCAATTTTCATAATAACCACAAACTAACAAAAAGTAGTATTTGTCAAATTAATTTACGTTTCCTTAAAATAATCACAAAATAGCCGTGCCAAAGCGTAATAAGCTATGGTGAATTCGGTGATTTGGGCTTTTTTACCTGTTTAAGCATGGTTTTTCGAGGCAAAAATCCGTAACGAGCGTAGAAACCCCAAGCGCGTTCATTACCAGCAGCGACTTCAACGATTTTTTCTGCTGCACCGTTTTGCTCCAGCCAAATCAACGCTTTCTGCATCAAAGCATCACCTATGCCCATGCCCCTGAAAGTCTCAGCAACGAAGATGGATTTGATTTCACCGGTCTTTTCGAGGGTGACGCTACTTACGCAGTAGCCCACGTTTTGCCCGCTTATCTTGTCAACTGCTATCTCAACGTGCATTTCGCCGAGCCCTGCTTTCTTTAGCAAGTCGGCTTTTCTTTTCTGAAAAGTCATGTCGAGGTAATACTGCTTAAAGTTCTCTGATAAACCCAAATGATGGCGGTTTAGGGTTTCCCATAACGGCTTAATTTGGTCAAGTAGAGCTTCGTCGCCTTCGACGTAGTTGATTTTATGTTTATTTGCCAAACGTTCAGCCAACCAGTTGACTTTTAATCATCGCTTAAGGGTTTAAAGCTTTATTTGCCTGAAAATATAGCTAAATCTAAGCAAAAATCGGTTGAAAGTTTTAATGAAAGAAAATCAAGCAGAAAAACGCAGTAATTTCAAGGCTGAGGATGAAGCAAAAATCGAGGAGGAATTTTTGAAGGGCGCTAAAGACCCAGACGTTGGCGTTTACTGTGACATGTTTTCTGCAAAAACCAGCATCGAGGGGCAGGATGGCGGAGTTGTCTCGACGCTTTTGGTTAATGGCTTCAATGAAGGCTTGTTTGATTCAGCAATAGTTGTCCGTTGTATGAAAGGATATACCGCAGAAGCCGTCGTCGCGTTGAATTCCAGTGATGTTTTGGCGGCTAAGGGAACAAAATACCTCAAGAGTTAACGTTACAAAAAAACTGCGAGAATTAATAACCCAAGGCAAGAAACGTATAGCTATCGTCTGTACGCCCTGCGAGGCTAAGGCAGCAAGAAGAATACAGAAGACCCTAAAGAAAGAATGCCAAATCATTGTTTTGGGATTGTTTTGTTTTGAAGCCTTCAACAAAGCAAAATTAGCTGAAGAAGTAAAGGCACGATTGGGCGTTGATTTAGATAAAGCTACCAAAACTCAGGTGCGGCTTGGAAAGTTCCTTTTGGAGGTTAATGGGAAAGAGTATGGTTGCAGGGTAAAGGACCTTGATTTTGCTGCTGAGAAGGCTTGCGGTTTTTGTGATGATTTTACGTCTCGGTTCGCGGATGTTTCGGTGGGTTCTGCGGGAAGCAAACAGGGTTACTCGACGGTCATCGTTAGGTCTAAGGTGGGTGAAAGACTCGTAGAAAACCTCGATGTCTCCAAAGAAATGGTTGATAAGCAAGAAGTTGCCAGATTATCAAAGTCTAAACGGAAACGCGCTAAAAAAGCTTCTCTGCACTAAAAAAACACAATTAAAACTTGATTTTGTCGTTACTCTCGAAAATATATCAAACTGCTGAGGTAAACCTTGTGTATGCAAAAGCCTTTTTAACCCAAACCCCTCACCTCTTTAACCTGAGATGAAATCTCCATGAAAATACTAAACGAGTTTGTGCCAACACGAAAATTCTTAAAGCTTGCCGAAGAACTCAAAGACTTAGTCGACGGATGGAACGTAACTGACAGCGCAGCAGGTTTCCCAGCGCCAAGCGGCGTAGTAGTAAGCTGCTTACTCAAATACAAGTACCCAGAAAAATATGTCGTACCCATATTCATTCTACACTACAAAGGTCCAGTTGAAGTAGGAGGCTTAGCTTTAGCATCCGACATCATCGGGCTAGACGGCTTAGCAGTCACGATGGGTGACAAACCCAAGTTCGGTGAACCCATAAAAATGCTTCCATCATCCGAAGCAGCAAGAGACTTTATACGCACCAATTTGAAGACCAAAAACCTAAAACTCGGCTGCCTCTTAACTGCAAGACGCTCAATTGAAGAGACTCTTGAACGTGTACGTGAACCATGGGACTTCGTATACTTTATGCGCTTACAAGACTCATCATTTGAAACACTCAAAGCAGTATCAGCAGAATGCAAAAAACTCAACAAGCCACTCTTCGCATACTTCCTAGTCGGAACAGACAAAAACGTTGAAACCGTCAAAATGATTGGATGGCCAACTGCTGCAACCATGGAAACAGTTGAAGAGAAAGCATCACAACTTGTCGGATTAGTCGACGGCATCATTGCAACATGTGCAGGTGACGCTGAAGGCGACAAACTGATGCTGCAGAAACTGCAGAAGTTCCGAAGCTAAACAGCGAAATCAACAGACCTTTTTGGTCTCTCTCAATTTTTCCAATTATCCTTTTTTCAGTTTTCATTTTCTAAGTTTTTGGCAAAGATAAACTTAAGTTCTATCGCTTGATTAGCAACCTAAGAAAAGAGGCGAAATGATTGAATCCTATTCAAGTGTTCGCAGTTGAGAATTTACCGCTAATAAAGAAAGGAAACAACTTAGGCAAGCTGATAGTTGAAGCCGCAAAAAAACAGAACAATCCAATCCAGCAAAAAGACGTCATTGTTGTTACGCACGTCGTGGTTTCGAAGGCGGAAGGAAACATAATCAACCTTGACCAAGTCACACCTTCAGAAAGGGCAAAGGAAATCGCGCAAAAAACCAACAAAGACCCCGCTTTAGTTGAAGTTGTTCTTCAAGAAACCAAAGACATCGTGAGAATTGGACAAAACAGCATCATAACAGAAACCGTCAGCGGCATAATCTGCGCCAACGCTGGAGTGGACAAATCTAACGTTTCAGGCGACAGAAATGTTGTGCCTCTACCCAAAAACCCTAGCGCTTCGGCAGAGAATATTAGAAAAGAAATTAAACGTTTGACTGGCGCTGATGTGGCTGTCATTGTTTCGGACACGCATGGCAGACCATTTAGGTTAGGCGAGATTAACGTAGCAGTTGGAGTAGCAGGATTCAAACCCATAAGGGATAGGCGAGGCGAAAAAGACCTCTTTGGCTATGTTCTCAAAATCAAGCAAACCGCCATCGCAGACGAACTCGCATCAGCCGCAGAACTTGTTATTGGTCAAGCAAACGAGGGCATCCCAGCCGCCATCATCAGGGGATACAACTACCAACCAGACGAAAAAGCGTCAGCAACATCGCTAACTAGAGCTAAAGAAAGAGACCTCTTCAGATAGAGTTAACCAAACGTTCAATAACCCAACTGCATAAAATAGCTAAAAATCAACGGGTTGAAATGATGGATACACAAACACCCAAAGATTTCTTCGAAAGAGCCTTACCCGCGAGGTTTAAACCAGAAAAAGCAGCAGGCATCGACGTTGTAACTCAAATAAACGTAACGGGGCTCGAGGGAGGTAACTGGACAGTCACTATTAAAGACCAGAAACTTCAGGTAACCGAAGGAACCCATCCATCGCCTTCCCTAACTTTGAAGATGAATGAGAACGACTTCATGGACCTAGTGAATGGAAAAATTAGTGCTGAAAAAGCCTTCTTCACTGGAAGAGTCCAGTTCAAAGGCAACATCAGCGTGGCTCTCAAACTAAGAGACGCAGGCTTTCTATAAATCGAGTTTTTTAATCATTTCAGAGGACAAGTCGTCTTCGCCTACTTTGAAGGTTTGGGGCTCATCGATTTTAACAATTGCTCTCAACTCGTCGGCACTCAACTGTTTGATTAGTGTGGTGATTTGTTTTTTCGCCACTTCAAAATGCTCCTTAAAAGCGGCTTTATTTTTGTAGAGAGACCCTGCGTAAGCGCAGAGTTCAGAGGTCTTCAAGAACCATTCAACCTTTTTTGTTTTAAAGTTAATATCGAATGTTATTGGTCCGCTTACACATGTTTCAGGCTTCACAGGGTGCACCATGCATTTGCCCGTTTGCCTGCTGAATAATTTGCAGTAAATCTCTTCATCGACGGCTGGGAAAGAGTAATCGTTTTTGGCAAATGGCTCAGCGATGTTTATTTTTTGTTTTTTTAGGTATTTTCGGAGAATTTTTTTTCGATTTTCACTTAGTGGCGGTTTGGCGTCTTGGCAACAGATGCTTTTGCATTGGCTGCAAACGTCAAATGCGTAAGTTAATCCGTTATTGTCTTCTGGCATCAGAGCACCTAGAAGTAGGGTTGATTATCGGAAAGGCACTTAATAAGCGTTGAATAAACATCAACGACAGCATCTTGGAAATCTGTTTTCTGGGCGCGCCTCAAAACCCTTGCCCGCACGAGATCTGAGAGACTGCCTTCCTTTATCCGCTTCTCAACGAGCCACAAGTACTTTTTCTCATCTTCCTCTGCATGCTCAAAGGCTAATTTGAGGTAGTATCGGCACACCTGCCGCCCCGTTTTTCCATGCGGACTCGAGACGTTAGCATTTAAACCATCCTTTATGACCGTATTAAGGTCCTTAACCAAAACGTCATGCGGCAAAAGCTCAGCGTTTGACGCAATCAAACCTCTGAGGGTAGCCCGCACAAAACATGCCAACGCCACATCCGATTTGACGCATTCCTGCTCATCCATCACCCTGACTTCAAGGGCACAACGGTCAAACCGGAAAATCACACCTCGTGAATTAACCCATTCCCGGTTCAGCAACGTTTTGTCCGCGCCTGCTTTTTCTAAATCATTTGAGTAGCGGTCAATAACGTCTCGTTTGTACTGGCTGAATGAAGAAACATATTCTGGAATGACATCGCCCGTTATAGACGGGACCTCGCTCTGATTTGCCTTATAGAATTGCAGGCGGTTGTCTTTGTCTTGGCCGCTTTTGCCTTCATAAATTGGTGAGGAAGCAGTGATTGCGGGCAGATAAGCGGACAGGTTTGTGAGTTGGTTGTGGGTTTGGATGGCGTCGGCTTCTTTTTGATAGGGCAAATTTAGATGGAAGCTTTGGATGTTTAGCCATCCGTGTTGTTTAAGATTGAATATTTTGCCGTACTCTTGGTAGATTCTTTTATGGTAGTGTGGCCAGATGGCGGTGTCTTGCAGTTTAAGAAGGGGATGCATACCTGTGCCAAGTAACATAGCGCCGTGTTTTTGGACGATTTGGTTTAGTGTTGTAACAGCATTATGCATTGTTTCCTCGAATTCAAAGGGTGTTTTGAAGGGTTCATTGGCCTTAATCTCCATTACATGCAGTTGCAGTTCTTTGCCAAACGTAAATTTTGGCAATTCAATGAAGTTTATGATTTTGCCGCAGTAATCTTTTATAATTTTGTCGCTAATTGGCAGAGGCTTTAGGTCTTTGTCAACTAAGGAGTATTCGTGTTCTGGTCCGAAGACTTCTAGCGGTTTATACATTGTTTTTGCCTTTTTTTTGTTTAGTTTCAACTTGGATTGCTGTTATACGTATAGTTAATTTTAAATATAACTGCACGAATAACGCCTTCCAATTACCTGGTGTCTCATGACCGTGTTGGTCGTCTCAAACATCGACCTAACAGCTAATCTTCAAATAATGAAGCCGGCGTCGTTTTTAGGATCCACAATCAAAGAACCAACACTGAACATTAGCAATGAATACCGCTACATGAAGGCTGGCTATTATGTGTCTATGCACGCAGAGATTTTAGGCAACCGCGTTATCCCATCTTGCGAAGACATCATCGATTCCAGCCGAACCCCATTACTTCTGCTCCGTGCAGCGAAAGCTGGAGTTCCAACATTACCCAGCCTCGTCACCGATTCTGTCAAAAAAATCATGACGGAGCTTGGTTTTCCAGTAATTTTATTCGCAGTCAACCCATTCATTTACGATGGCTTCAAAATTGCCCAAAACAAAAGCGCACTCTACCGCGGTATGAAAAGCTTGGGTATGAATTACAAATTTGCTGTTTGCGCCCAACCGCTCAAGGGCGAATTGCTAACAGTCAAAAGCTTTTTCGGCAAGGTCACCAGGGCTGAGACAGAGACAAAAACAATCGCCAAAAAGGTGTATGAGACTTTCAAAATCCCGGTTTGCAAACTTCACATACAAAAAACTGTAGATAAAGCTTATTTGTGTGGACTGCAACCCGTAGAGAAAGAGGAGCTTTCCGAACAGGATTTGCAAATAATATCCAAAGAGGTTTTGCTCATTTCTGAGCAGGGTGAACCCTTCGGTGTCTAAGATCGCTTGTTTTGTTGAGAAATATAATTTTACTGATCCCCGTGAGGAAGGCGCGCTCTCCAACTTCAAGTTAGCCGCTGAAAAATCAGGCAACCAATTCAACTTCCTATTCCGCGAAAACATTTCTGATGTGCCAAAATACGACTCCGTCTTCATCAGAGCAACAACAGATCCCCTAAACACGGCTTATGTGGTTTCCAAAACCGCATGGGAACTAGGCATGAAAGTCATCGACGACCCAGAATCCATCACGGTATGCGGCAACAAAATCCATCAATATGCACTCTTTGAAAAGTTTAATGTTCCTCACATTCCCACTGTGTTCCTAAACAAGGATGAGTTGCACCGCAAAAAAATCAACGATATCTTTGAAGAACTCGGAAAACCCGTTGTCATAAAGGCTCCATACACGAGCTTCTCTCGTTATGTGGAAAAAGCTGCTTGCGAAACCAGTTTTCGTGAGGTTGCAAAACGGTTCTTTAAGAAATCTGATGTTTTAGCCATCCAAAAGTTTACGCCAACAGCGTTTGACTGGAGAGTCGGCGTCCTAAACAACGATGTACTTTATGTCTGCAAATACATGATTCCTAAGGGCAAATGGAAGCATGGCGCCAAACTCCGCGGCAAACCAACGGTGATTTGGGGCAGAACTGTAAGTTCACAAAAACGTGATATGCCTACGAGGCTCCGGGAAGTGGCACTTAAAGCATGCAGCGTTGTCGGCAAGGGGCTCTATGGCGTGGACATCAAAGAAGTCAACGGCGACTACGTGGTCGTGGAAGTCAACGATAACCCAAGCATCTACGCAGGCTACGAGGACTCCAGCGACAAAGACATCTACCAACGCATCATCAACTATCTTTCAGAATAACCGCAACGTTTTCGACACCCTTTTATTTTCATCTCTGCCTAGACAGGTGCTGTAGGAGAAAATGGTCATGCGCAAAGAAGCAGCACACAAAGTTGCAGTGAAAGATTACGATTTTACAGAAAGAACTGTCTGTTAACGAGCTTGTTTTGCAGATGGAGGCGGCGTGGGGCTTCACCGCGGGTAAGCTTGCCACAGGCGTCAACATAATGGAATCCATGATTAACTCTAAGGGTTGCGTAAAGTTCCTTTCTTTCCCCGCCGATATATGCGCGACCGGTACACGAGGCGTAATCAAGGAGTTAGTTAAACGCAAACTTGTCGACGTCCTAATCACAACCTGCGGCACACTTGACCATGACGTAGCACGCTGCTGGAAAGACTACTACAAAGGCAGCTTCATCATGAACGACTCTAAACTTCATCAGAAAGGACTAAACCGCCTTGGTAACGTCTTGGTCCCAAACGATAGCTACGGCATAATTATAGAAAAGAAAATCATAGGGCTACTTGAAGAGTTATACAAGGAAGGCAAAAGGGAACTCTCCACAAGCGAACTCAGCCGGGAAATCGGTTTGCGATGCTGCAATGAATCCTCAATTCTTTATTGGGCATCTAAAAACAACATCCCCGTCTTCGTTCCAGGCATAACTGACGGTTCAGTAGGCTATCAACTTTGGTTCTTTAGTCAAGACCACAAAGATTTCAGGATTAACCTGCTTAAAGACGAAGGAGACCTCAACAACATCGTTTTCGACGCCAAAAAATCAGGTGCACTTATTGTCGGCGGCGGCATCAGCAAGCACCACACGATTTGGTGGAATCAATTCAAAGACGGCTTAGACTTCGTAGTCTACATCACCACTGCAGACGAATGGGATGGAAGCCTCAGTGGAGCACGCCCCAGAGAAGCGGTTTCATGGGGAAAAATCAACGAAAAAGCCAAACGCATAATGATCGAAGGTGACGCCACTGTAATAATGCCAATAATGGCTAGCTCACTTTTCGAAAGGTTAGGCAAAAACAAAAAATAAAAATTAAAAAATTGAGCGTTTATTGAACGCCTTTGAATATCCAACTCATATCTGGCCCTTTCCGTTTCTCCGGAACACGCTCGCTTAATGCGTGGCAGATGAGTGGCAATGCGATGGTTGCGTCGCAGTAACAGACTGCGCGTGTTCCAGTTTGGCTATTGATTTTACCCCAGCTAATCGCTTCTTCGAGTGTGCAACCTGATAAGCCACCCCACTGTGGAGAGTCGGTGGTGATTTGGATGGCGTATTTGTGGGGGTAGTAGTATTCTTGTAGGCTTTTGCGTAAGCCGCCTTTTCTGCCTTTGACGCCTTGGTCGCAGGTCATGGGTGAAACGGAGATTGCGATGAGTTGGGTTAGATCTTTGGGGACGCCGCCGCCGATGTAGACAACTCCGACTTCTTTAGTTTTTGTGCCGATGCTAACAAACTGGTCAAACTCTTTGACGCTGTCTATATGGACGTTATGTCCTTGGTTCTTTGCCAGCAGGAAGGTTTCGCCGTACGCACTATCAACCATTGCTGGGCTGAAAATTGGAACACCGTTGGCTGCTGCAACTGCAGAGATTGCCGGAATCTTTTTCTTTCCCAAGTATTTGCCAAGTAGGTAGAGGAATTCGGCTGAAGTATAATAGTAATCTTGCTTGCAGGTCATAACAAAGTCGGTGACGACTTCTTCCATTTTACGGTAGTCGGTTTCTTTGCCGTAAACATCGTAGTAACGGTTGACATCATCATGGAGCAACTGTTCGTCGTTTACCATGTGGTTGCCTTGATAGTATCCTAAACCCATGGCGTCAACGATATCTTCAGAAACGTTTGCGCCGGTGGAAACCAGCACGTCGATGAAGCGGTTTTCTATAAGCCAATTAATTATAGTCCATTGCCCCGCAGTGCTCATGGAGCCCGCAAACCCCATAGCGATTACGGTGTCTTTTGAATTAATCATGTTTTCCCAAACGTCAACGGCTTCGCCGAGTTTGCGCCCTTGATAGGCTGTCTTGCTCATTTCTTTTAGAAGTTGTGAGATTGGTTTTTGTTTCGTAACTTTGATTGGTTCAAGTTTCTTGCTGAAATATGAATCATTACTCATTAGGATGCACGCCTCGCTTTTAGATTATTGGGCTTGTATATGAAATTTGTTATTGCAAGAGAATCTAATAATTAGGTATTGGCACTTAGTTTTAGCCAAAAACTTCTTTTAACAAAAATAAATGAGGTAACTCCAGTGATAAACGCGGAGATGAGGACAATCAGATTTGCTACCGTAACAGCTGTCGGGTCGTAAACCATAGCAATAGTCATTGCGACAAAAATATAGAATGTAATTGCACCAGTGATTATGTGCACAAAAGAGACAAGTTTGCCGCCTTCCCCTGCTTTTGCTTTTAGCCAATTCAAGAAAGATTCAATTCTTCCATGAACATCAGGCAAGTCATCTAAAATCAGAGCCAAGCCACCTAGCAAGAAAACTCTACCAGTGTTAATATCCAGACGTGTGCTATTTACGAAAAATATGTTAAGCAAAGAGACAGGTGTAAAGTAAATAATGTAGATTGATGAGAAAATCAAGACTAGGAAACCGTAAAAGTAATGGTGAAAGAACAGCCTGCCAGTATGAAGGGAGCGTCCGAGTCCAGCGCTTGGAAAAATGTTAATTATTGCTGCTATTATTAGTACCCAAAAAAAAAGGGCGCTGATAAGGTAGGGAGCAAACGGATGCCAATTTTGGTAACGCCAGTAGAACCCTGATAGGATTCCTGCAGCGCAGCCAATCGATACGAGTGCGTTGAAGACTAGTGAGACACTGAATATTTTTTTACATATTACCCAGCAGTGTGCAACTTTTGGACTCGCCATCGAGACTGTTCCTTTGTAATTGAAGAAATTATTATTTAATGAAAGCAAGTTGTTTTTGAAGGTTACGGCAAAAGAGGGGCAATTAATTAGTTAGATAGGTTTATTATAGCTCAGTTTTCTCATAGTGTAAAACATAGGTATTAATGAGATTCTCAAAAAAATATGAAAGCATAGCTTAATGAGCATCTCACTGATTTAAAAGAGGCTTGGTGTCACCTCTTGAAAAACTCTAAAATCATAGGCAAAGTTGCCCGTTTCTTCGCTATCGTATCATTTGTATTCGTGGTTTTTTCAGCCATCGTCACATTCTTCCTCATCCAAATCGCTAGCCCCGGTGCTCCCATTGAATACGTTGTATTTGTTATCTTGTCAAATATTGTCCCGTATCTGTTCATAGCAGCGCTTTCGCTGGTAATTGCATTCATAGCGGGAAACGCTGAAAATGAAAGCCTTGAAAAAGAATCACTACCCCAAGCCCAGCCTGAAGGGGTAAATCCATAAATATTTTTCTTTTTTAACAGATAGCTATTCTTAACAATATGTTATCCTGAACGCTTTAGTTTTGAAGCGGATAAAGTGTTAGTAACAGCGTAACCCTAGAAAATACTAAAAGCCAAAAAAAGATCTAAATTTGGCATCAATTGATTACATTTTTTCTGGAGCAACCACCCCGATCAAGTTGAGGGCGTTGTGCAATACAGTTTTTATTGACTGCGTCAGAGTAATACGTGCATCGCTGAGCTCCTGAGAATCTGCTTTAATGACTGGTAACGCATTGTAGAAGGTGTTGAACTTATCCGCTAACACATTTGCATAGTCTGCAATCATGTTTGGTTTATAGTATTCAGTGGCTTCGACAAACATATCTGGGAACCCTGCGAGATTTAAGACGAGTTCGCGTTCGAGTTTTTCAGTTAGCAATTCATAGGCTGGTTTTTCTGGTTCACGTGCAGCTTTTCGCAGTATGCTGCATGCTCTTGCATGGGTATATTGAACGTAGGGTGCGCTATTAGTTTCGAAGTTGAGCACTCTCTCCCAAGTGAATACTACTGGCTTTGACGGGTCAACATCAATGAGTGCATACCGCACAGCGCCTAAACCCACGAAGTCAGCGATTTTACGTTTCTCCCCCTCCGAAAGTAAGGGGGAGCGTTTCGAAACCTCTTCGTAAGCTCGTTGGACCGCTTCGGTTAAAACTTCATCGAATGTGATGTAGTGTCCTCTTCTGCTGCTCATTTTGTAACCAGGCAATGTAACCAAGTTATAGGCGAAATGAACCAAATTCTCCGCGGATTCGCTATAGCCCATTGCAAAGAGTGCAATTTTTAGCTGCAACTGCGCTAGCGATTGTTCCATACCGATTACATTAATGACTTTTTGGGCGTGCTTGAACTTCCAAAGTGTGTAGGCGATATCGCGGGTGGTGTATAATGTTGTGCCATCAGCTCGCCCAAGGGTTAAAGGTGGAACTTCATTGTTCTGACTTAAACCCAACTTCACTTTCAAGTCAAGATTTTGAACAACCTTTTCTGCGTCAAACTCCAAAACGCCCTTTTCACTGTAAACAAACGGTGTAGCCTTAAGCTTAGACATAACATCATTAACTTGTGTACTCCAAACAAAATCGCTCTCCCAATCCCACGAATCATAGATAATGCCGACTCGTTTCATAGTTTCCCCGAAGCCCTCAAGGCACAGATCGCTAACTTCACGGATGAGTTGCTTTGCGTTGGGTTCCCCGTTCTCGTAAGCGCAGTTTAGGCGGCTAATTTCTTCTTCGGGGTTTTCGTCTTGGCTAATTTGTGAGGTTAAAGCTTCAAAGAGCACGGGGTATTTTTCTTTGAGTTCAGCGGCGATAGACATCCATTCGTCGATTTCCTTGTTCGCTTTAACTAAGTCATCAGTTGACTGAGCAGCTATTGCGGTTTCTCGGACTCTTTTTAGGCGATTAATCTCGACTATGCAGCTGGTTACGGTGTAGATTTTTCCAACGAAAAGGTCAGCTTTCTCGGTCGGTTTGGGTCTTCCCAATTTGACGTAACCGTATGCCAACACAGACGATTGGCGCCCAACATCATCAATGTAGTAATGACGCAAAACCTTATGTCCCCTATACTGGAGAATGCGTGCTAAAGCATCACCCAACATGGGGTTCCTAGCCTGACCAATGTGAATTGGATGTAGTGGATTGACGCTGGTATGTTCAACGATGATTTTTTTGGGCTCCGATGTTTTGACAAAGCCATATTCAAACCCGAACTTTTTAACCGACTCTAAAGTCAATGCGGAGAATTTATCAAAGTTAACATGGAAGTTTATGTAACCCGCACCTGCCGTCACAACCTTCTCGATTAGGACAAAGCTAGATTTGTCTATGCCCCCCACAAGTTGCTGAGCTAAAGCAAGTGGTTTCTGGTTGAGTTTCTTTGCTAACTCAAAGCAGAGCGACGAAGCTAATTGGCCGTATTCAATATTTGGTGTTTTGTTTAGGGTGGGGACGGTTTGTTTGATTTCTGGCAAGATCTTCTTTAGGGCAAGTGCTAGTGCAATTTGGCATTCTTGGCGAAACAGGTCGAACGGATTCTGTGAGACCATGAACTCTTTCTCCGATTACATACACATTAATTGTAATGTGATCAGTTATGTTTTTTAAATGTGAAAGCGCACTTATGTGTCTAATGGATGCAGCAAGTGATGAAAACAAAAATAGTCTATTCAGAGAAATGTTTAGGCTATGGCACATGGCACATTGAAGGCCCACAAAGAGTAAAGGGTGCGCATGAAATCTTGAGGGCCAAAGGCTACGAATTTGTGGAGCCAACACCCGCAAACGATTACGAAATCTTAAGTGTCCATGACGCCGACTACTTGTTCAATGTAAAGAAGGGTTTGGCTGAAGACTCAGACACCCCTGCCTACAAAGACATCTTCGAGTTCGCCCAACTATCCGTCGGCGGAGCTCTCTTAGCCAGCAAAATTAATGGTTTTTCACTCATGCGACCACCTGGCCACCACGTTGGAAGATACGGCGCAGCACTTGGAGCGTATACGCGTGGATTCTGCTACCTAAACAACATTGCAATTGCTGTCAAAGAATCAAAGAAACGCACATTAATTCTGGACATAGATGGCCATCATGGTAATGGTACACAAGAGATTTTTCAAGGAGACGACAAGGTTGTTTATTTGTCGCTTCACCAATCATCTAATTATCCGGGAACAGGCAACTTCACCGAGGGCAACTGCATAAACTATGCATTGCCAATCAATTTAGGCGGAAAACACTACTTAGAAACACTCGACAAAGCCTTAGGCATGGTTGATTTAACCAAGTTTGAGGCTGTTGCAGTCTCCGCAGGCTTTGACACACACCAAGGAGACCTTGCAACTTTAGGATTAGTTGAACAAGACTATTTTGACATAGGCAAAAGAGTGGCCAAACTAAAAAAACCTGCATTCTTTGTTTTGGAAGGCGGTTATGTGGGGGAAAAAGTTGGACTAGATATAGACAGCTTTCTGAAGGGTTATGAAGAAAACATGTAGAAGGAAAAAACTATTTTTGTTTTTTAGTAGCTGCTTTTTTGTTGAGAGCTTGTAGTTTTTCAGTTATTTTTTCAGAGCGTTTCTCTGCGATTGCAAGAAGTGGTTTCCAATCTTTGTTCTTGACAGCTACGGTTAATTTTTCTGTTTGCATGGGTAAATTTGCAAAAGCATCGTTGAAGCATTTTTCAGCTGCTTCGTCGGATTCCACAATTTCTAAGGCTTCCTCAGGGCATGATTCGACACATTTTGGTTCGCCTTCACAAAGATCACATGCTATGGCTTTTCCTGTGTCTGAGTGAATGGTAATTCCTCCATGGTCGCAGGCTTGGACACACCAATCGCAACCTTTGCATTTGGTTTGATCGATGATTAGTAAGCCTGTGCTTTCTGATTGGCTTAGAGCGCGCTCAGGACATGCTTTAACACATTTAGCGTCGTCGCATCCACGACAAGTTAAAGCAAAATTAAAAACAGGTGCCATGCGGACTACTCTGAATTCTAGAGCGAAGAGGATTCCAGACTCCCTCACCCTTCTCAACTGTGCAAGCGTACTCGCAGATTCCGCATCCAATACATTTGCCTGGGTCAACTGAAACGAATTTTCTCTGTTGAGTTTTAGCAGACATTGTTACCAAACCTTTTTGGTGTTAAATTATCACTGTGCATCATTAGCTTTTAACCATTACTTATCTAAAATGGTTTTTTGATGGAAAATTTGTTAAGCAAAAAGGGTTGTTGAGGGGTTTATTATTCGGGAAACGTGTAAAAAGCGAATTTTATGTAGAATTAATTGATATTGTTGGTGCGGAGGGTGGGATTTGAACCCACGAACCCCTGCGGGATAGGAGCCTCAGTCCTACGCCTTTGGCCATGCTGGGCGACCTCCGCATTGTGTTGCGGAAATATAGAAACAGGGCACATTTAAAGGCTTTACTTTGCGTTTGAACGCAATTGTTTTAGGTTTAGTTGTGTTACTGTTTTTATGCAACTGTGTTAGGTTGGATGTGGTAAAGGTTTATATCACACCAATTATAACACCGTTATAGATTTAGGTGTTAACGATGAAAACATACAAAAACGTTTTGGAATCAATAGGAAAAACACCCCTAATCCAAATTAACAAACTAACCCAAGGAGCAAGTGCCACCGTAGTGGCTAAATTGGAAGCCAGAAATCCAGGCGGCAGCGTCAAAGACCGCATCTGCCTAAGCATGATAGAGGAAGCAGAAAAACAAGGCATAATTAACCCCGGCGCAACCCTTATTGAACCCACAAGCGGCAACACCGGTATCGGCTTAGCAATGGTAGCAGCCGTAAAAGGCTACAAACTAATCCTCACTATGCCCGAAACTATGAGTATAGAACGCCGCAACCTCCTAAAAGCCTACGGTGCACAACTCGTTCTCACCCCAGGACCAGAAGGCATGGGTGGAGCGATCAAAAAAGCCGAAGAACTTACCGCAAACACCCCGAACAGCTTCATGCCTCAGCAATTCAAAAATTTAGCCAATCCCAAAGTCCATAGGGAAACCACTGGTCCAGAAATTTGGGAAGATACAGACGGCAAAGTAGACATAGTCGTCGCTGGTGTGGGCACGGGTGGAACAATAACAGGCATATCCCAATTCATAAAACCACAGAAACCGGAGTTTAAAGCAGTAGCAGTGGAACCAGCAGCATCTCCGGTGTTGAGCGGTGGACAAAAAGGACCCCACAAAATCCAGGGAATAGGTGCAGGCTTCAAACCCGACGTGTTAAAGCTGGATTTGGTTGATGAGATATTCAAGGTCACTGATGATCAGGCGCTTCAAACGGCAAGGCAGCTTGCGCAAAAAGAAGGTGTGCTTGTCGGCATCTCGTCTGGAGCCGCAGCTTATGCAGCTATAGAAATCGCGAAACGACCCGAAAACAAAGGCAAACTAATAGTCGTTATCCTGCCAGACACGGGTGAACGCTACCTAAGCACTGTCCTCTTCCAAGAACCAGCACACAGCATCTACGAACATCTAATTGCCGTTTAAAAGACGCTTTTCTTATATTCCCCCTTTTCACATAGTCTAAAGAAAGGGAAACAAAATGTCTACAAACCCAAACCAGTCCATCCCAAAAGAATGCCAAGAATGCAAAGACAAAAACTTGGACGCCGACTGCTGGAACCCAGATAGAATGCTAGCCAAGCTTATGCGCAACCATGACAACGTGGACAGTAGAACAAGACTGGGTTGAGAAAGGCTTACCTCAACTAGTAGACGAAATCATGACCAGCTACCAAAAATACGGCGGCATGGACCACCTTGAAGGACGAGATCTTCCCTCAAAAAAAGTAGTCATCGAAGTCTTAGAAGATTTAGTCACAGTTCTTTTTCCAGGGTATTTGGGCGACTCAGAAATCACTAAAGCCAACATAAAATATCATCTGGGCAGCACTCTAACGTCGGTCTATACGCGACTCACAAGTGAAGTAGAACGGAGCCTCAAGTACATCTGCAGAAAAATCAGCGAGTGCCCACAAGATGTGTGCCAAAAACGAGCCCACGTAGTAGTCAAGGAGCTTTTGGAAAAGCTGCCTGAAATCCGCGCGATGCTCAGCGGCGACATCCAAGCAGCCTATTGCGGAGACCCCGCAGCGGTGAGCCAAGAAGAAGTAATCCTAAGCTACCCATGCGTACTGGCGATAACAACTTACCGAATTGCGCATGAACTCTACCTAAGTGGCGTACCCTTAATTCCAAGAATAATGAGCGAACACATCCACTCCCAAACAGGCATAGACATCCATCCGGGCGCAAAAATCGGCAAAAACTTCTTCATAGACCACGGTACAGGCGTCGTCATTGGCGAAACCGCAGAAATCGGCGACAACGTCAAACTCTACCAAGGCGTAACCCTTGGCGCATTGAGCTTCCCCAAAGATAAGAAAGGAAACATCATCAAAGGACGCAAACGCCACCCAACTATAGGAAACAACGTCGTCATTTACTCAGGAGCAACCTTGCTAGGCGCTGAGACAGTCATAGGTGATAACGTTGTCATAGGCGGAAACGTGTGGATAACATCAGCTGTGCCTTCAGGAACAAAAATAACCATCGCGACGCCAGAACTAAAATACAAAATGGAAAACCATTCTCCAAAAGCTAAGCCCTAATTTGGCGCTTTTTCTTTTAGAGCAGACGGAAGTTTTCTTTCACTGTAGTTAAGACTACATGAGTGTTTGTTCTTTCGATGTATGGTAGAGAGAGCAGTTTTTTGGTGAAAGCTCCAAGGTCTTCGCGACTCTTGAACTTTGCAATTATTATGGCGTCAGTTAAGCCTGTGACGTCATATACGCCGCAGACGTTTTGGATTTTAGCTATTTCATTCTCTGTTTCTACAAGTCTTCCTTTGGAAACTGTGATTTCGGTTACGACAGTTAGTTGGTAGCCGAGTTTTTCATGGTCTAAAATAACAGAGTACCCTTTGATTAAGCCATCATCTTCCATCTTTTTGATTCTGGATAAGACTGTGCCAACTGAAACGCCGACGTTCTTGGCAATTTGTCTACTTGAGAACCTTGCATCCTCTAAGAGACCTTTGAGTATTTTTACGTCAGTTTCATTCAATTCCATAACAACCTATCCTGCACGTTCTTCCAATTAAACTCTGTTTTTTGAAACATCCTTTTGATAATCGTATGATTAAGTTAATAAAAGTTTAGTATTTCAAATTAAACGATAGAACGTTAAATTTAGTACAACCCCATAAATAGGCGTGTTTTAGCTGGAAATAGATAGTAATCTTAAATTATACCCTAAACTCCAATAGTTCTGAGCCACTACAATGCAAACAAAATACGACACCATACTTGTTCTTGACTTTGGCGGACAATACTGCCATCTAATTGGCAGAAGAATCAGAGAACATGGCGTATATTCAGAAATCGTCCCTCACGATATCTCACCCGAAGAAGTGGCGGCTCTAAATGAAAAATTCAACGTTAAAGGTCTAATATTTTCTGGTGGACCTTCAAGCGTCTATGAGCCAAACGCTCCGAAACTCCACCCACGCATCTTAGAAGTAAACTTACCGATTTTGGGTTTATGTTATGGGCACCAGCTTTTAGCACAAATAACAGGAAGTAAAGTTGAACCTGCAACCTGCAAAGAATACGGCATTGCACAAGTCGCAATAGACAAGCCAGTAGGCGTACTGGAAGGGTTAAGTGAGAATGAGAAGGTTTGGATGAGTCATGGCGACACCGTTTTTGCTCCTCCCGCCAGAGTTCGAAGCTTTAGCTCACACAGACAATTGCCCCGTCGCCGCATTTAGGCACAAGACAAAACCAATCTACGGACTCCAATGGCACCCCGAAGTCATCCACACCGAGAACGGCATGCGGATGCTCCAAAACTTCATATTCCAAGTTTGCAAGTGCCAAGCCAACTGGCAGATGGAAGACCTCATACCTAAAATGGTCAAAGAATTGCAGATGGAAACAGGAGGAGGCACTGCAATAATTGGGTTAAGCGGAGGTATAGATTCAAGCGTCGCCACCGCTCTCGCTGCTCAAGCGTCTAGGAGAAAAGTTAACAGCCGTCTTCGTTGATCATGGATTCATGCGGGAAGGCGAACCTGAACAAATACGTGAAACATTCCAAAAATACCCAATTAAATTCATGGTTGCAAACGTACAAGACCGCTTCATGGCGAAACTTAAAGGCGTTGTTGAACCTGAAACTAAACGTAAAGTAATCGGAGAAGAGTTCATCAGGGTTTTTGAGGAAATTGCAAATGAATCAGGTGCGGAATACTTAATTCAAGGAACCATCTACCCAGACAGGATTGAGTCTGGTTTCAGGAAAAACTCTGATAAAATCAAATCACATCACAACGTAGCTGGGTTGCCTGAGAAGATTAAATTCAAAAAAATCCTCGAACCTCTCCGAGACCTATACAAGGATGAAGTGCGTAAAGTCGCAAGAATGCTTGATTTACCAAAAGAAATCGTTAATCGCCAGCCTTTTCCGGGACCAGGTTTAGCAGTTAGGATAATGGGCGACTTGAATTATGAAAAAGTTTTAATCGCCAAGAAAGCTGACAAAATCGTTCGAGAGGAAATCGAGAGGAACAATTTAGCTGATAACCTTTGGCAGTACTTTGCGGTGTTAACGGATACTAAAGCAACTGGTGTTAAGGGTGATGCGCGAGCGTACGGTTACGTTGTGGCTGTTCGGGCGATGGAGAGCCGTGAAGCCATGACCGCCATTTTCGCAAAGATTCCATATCAGTTTCTGGAAAAGATTTCCACCCGTATAACAAATGAGATACCTCAGGTCACCCGTGTCGTATATGATATTACTCATAAGCCGCCTGCAACCATCGAGTGGGAATAACTACTGATTTTCAACATGCTAATGACATTAGAAAATGTCAATACGACCTACCCATTAGCGAAAGCTTGCCTCCTACAGGGCTGCTGCATTGAACCATTATTGGATCAAAATAGACGAAAATTCAGATTTCAGGTTCATAATTGTTTATATAAAAACTAGTTAATAGTCTACTGCATACCCAAGGTGACTACTCTGAAAGCATTGATTTTAGCGGGTGGCTTCGCCACAAGGCTACGACCCCTAAGTTGCTCCAGACCCAAAACCCTTTTCCCAATAGTCAACAAACCACTACTGCAATGGATTTTTGAACGATTAGCCGAAGGTGGAGTAGACGAAGCCATACTTGCAGTCAATGCAATTACAAAATTCTACATCACGCAACATAAACCATCAAAATGTGGCTTAAAAATTCGATTTTCTGTTGACCCGCCCAAGATGCCTCTTGGAACAGGGGGACCACTAAAGAAAGCAGAGAAGCTAATTGGGCACGATGAACCGTTTATCATGTTGAACGGTGACATATACGCTGATATAAACTATCGCGAACTGCTTGAAGCACACAAAAAATCGGGTGCATTGGCCACGATTGCACTCTGCAAAGTCGACGACCCCTGCAGTTTTGGCGTGGCAGACCTAAAAGGTAATGCCATTAAAAAGTTTGTTGAAAAACCACCCAAAGGTCAAGCACCAAGCAATCTCATAAATGCGGGTGTCTACGTACTCAACCCAGAAGTGTTCGCGTACATTCCTAAGGGAAGAGCAGTTTCTATCGAGCGAGAAGTCTTTCCCAAGCTAGCTGAAGAAGGCAAACTAAGTGGACAATGCATCAGCGGGTTATGGATAGATATCGGCAAACCCCAAGAATACCTAGAGGCAAACAAGATAGTCCTCGAATCTCTCGCAAGAAAAACCAAACAAGAAAAGCCTGAACCATTCGTGAAAAACCCCGTTGCCATGGATACTGGAGTCCTGGTAGGCGAAAACTCAGTCATCGGCCCGTACACGGTCCTGGGTAAAAACGTCAAAGTTGGCAATAACGTGCAAATTGCCAATTCAGTCATCTTAGCAGAAGCACACGTAGCCGACGGCGCATTCCTAGACGGAGCAATCGTTGGCGAAGGCGCAAGAATAGGCAAAGGTGTTAGGCTTCCAAAGGGCTGTGTTGTAGGTGACCACGCCAAAGTTAAAGACAGCGTTCACATGCATGATGGTCAAGTAGTCTGCCCCGCAAAGGAAGTTACTGAAACGTTTTAAAACCTAAACTTGACTGTTAATTAGCTACAGAGTTGAATTAACATGAGTTCAAGGAAACTTTTTGGAACAAACGGAATACGAGGCCTTGTCAACGTAGAGTTGACGCCTGAAATGGCCATAAAAGTTGGAGCTTCGATTGGAACTTTTTTTGGAAAAGAAAAAAACTTACTCTTGGGATACGATGCTAGAACCAGCGGTCCTATGTTCGCTAAAGCTGTAGTTTCTGGCTTAACCGCTACTGGATGTAACGTGTTCGTTGCTGGAATGGCGCCTACGCCATCCCTGCAATTTGCCGTAAAAAATCATAAGCTTGATGGTGGAGTAATAATTACTGCTTCTCACAACCCGCCAGAATACAATGGAATTAAAGTCATTTGGAGTGACGGCATCGAAACCTCACATGAACAAGAAGTCGAGATTGAGAACATTTACTTTGACAACAAAATCGTCTTTGCCCCATGGGACAAACTCGGGGTGAAGCGTGAGTTGGCTGGAATCAACGATGAATATATTCAAGCCATAAAGAAACATGTTAACAAAACAAGAATTGCCAACGCGCACTTCCACGTCGTCGTCGATGCGGCAAACAGCGTTGGAGGATTAACTGCACCGCCACTGCTCAGGGAACTTGGCTGCAAAATCACAAGCATAAACGCTAACATCGACGGAACCTTCCCCGGTAGAATGCCCGAACCCCGTCCTGAAAGCTTAGGTGATTTGGCTTCAACGGTGAAGGCAATTAAAGCCGATATGGGAGTAGCCTTCGACGGTGATGCTGACCGCTCTATATTCGTTGACGCAAACGGCCAGATTTACATGGGAGACAAAACCTTCGCCGTTATCATAAAACAGTATCTACAAAAGAATCCTGGCGCAAAAATAATCACGCCAGTTAGTTCATCCACCCTAATCAAGGACACTGTTGAAGCTTTCAAAGGTCAATTAGTATGGACCAAAGTTGGTAGTGTAACTGTTTCTCAAAAAATGAAGGAAGAAAACGCCAATTTGGGCGGGGAAGAGAACGGTGGAGTATTCTATGGTCCACACCAAGCTGTCCGTGACGGTGCAATGACAACTGTTTTGCTGCTCAGCATCATGGCTGATACGGGTAAGTCACTTGCTCAACTTATTGCTGAGCAACCACAATACTTCATTGAGAAAGGAAAAATCGAGTGCCCAGACGACAAAAAAGCTATTCTGCAGCAGAAAATCTACGAGCAGGTTAAGGGCGAAAACGTCAGTACTATAGACGGCGTCAAAATCTGGTTTAGCGACGCCAGCGCCATCTTGATTCGACCAAGCGGAACCGAACCAGTCTTCCGATTATACGCTGAGGCAAAAAACCAACAGAAAGCATTACAATTAATCGAAGACTACAGCGCAAGGCTTAAGAAAATCCTCGAAACCACATAACAACCCCCAAATTTGTTGGGAAGTGAACTCCCGATGCCTGCAGTCTTAAACCTAAAACCCGATGAAGTTGATACCAACGAGAAACGCTCAAAATATACTGTGAGCGTAGTTGGATGCGGACAAAAAGGAATTCTCTACGCTAACGCTTTTGCAGAAGCAGGGTTTAAGGTAATCTGCACTGATGCTGATGCGAGTGTTGTAAAAAAGGTGGCGAAGGGAAAAACAGCCAGTGCTCAATCGCAGGTGGAAGCTAAACTAAAAAACTACATTAACAAAGGACAAATAAGCGTCAGCTCCGAACGCAAAGACGCGGTTTCCAAAAGCGATGTCATTGTTATAGCTGTGGGAGCAAAAATTGACGAACAGAAAAAAACCGATTACTCACAAATAGTTAGCGCCATCAAGCAAGTTGGAGCTGCCCTTCGCCAGGGCACATTAGTTATCTACGGTGGCATTGCGGGTTTCGGCTTTATCGAAGGACTAATGAAAGAAACCTTGGAAAATACCTCGGGTTTCAAGGCAGGAACGGATTTCGGTTTAGCTTACAACCCAATTCTTACCGCAGACGCTTTGATTGCTAATTTGGAGTTAAAAGTTGCGGCTACCGACCCAACAAGCCTAAAAGCAGCCTCAACAATCCTCAAGACGATAACAAAAGAGATTAAAGAGGTAGCCGACCTAAAAACTACGGAAATCGCCACACTTTTCACCTTGGCAAAACAAGACTCCAACAGGGCTTTGGCTAATGAATTGGCGATTTTCTGCGAAAATGCGAACATCGACTACTTCAAAGTCCTAGAACTACTTGAACTCAACGACCCAAACTTTTACCCCACTATCGTCGATAAAGAAAGCAAACATGAAGCATATTTGTTGCTTGATAGCGCTGAAAACTTTAATGCCAAACTTAGGCTTCCCACGTTGGCTAGACAGATAAATGAGGACATGGTTAAACACGCAGTCAATTTAACGCAGGAAGCTCTGCGAAAATGCGGTAAACCTTTGAGAAGAGCCAGAGTTGCCGTTTTGGGTACGGCTAACCCAACGACGGCTACGGGCATTTTTGTTGAGATGATTGAGTTGAAGGGTGCCAAAGCCAGCCTCTACGATCCTGTATCAAAGATGGGTCCTCAGGAATGGCGAATAGTGAAAACTAATCTAAATGAGGCAGTCGAAGGCACAGATTGTATTGTAATTTTGACTGGGCAGGAACAATTCAAAAACTTGAACATCAAAAAACTAAAAGCCCTCATGAAGAATCCTTCAGTAATCGTGGATTTGATTGGTATTTTTGAACCAAAAAAGGTTGAAGCAGAAGGTTTCATATACTGTGGGTTAGGTAGAGGAACTGATAAGAATTGAAGAAACTTGGCGTTGCAGTAATTGGAACTGGGCAGTGGGGAAAAAACCACGCAAGAGTCTACAAAGAACTTCCCTCCGCTGAACTTGTAGCGGTATGTGATGTTAACGCTGAAAGAGCAAAAACTATGGCAGCCCAGTACGGCGTAAAAGCCTACTCTGATAGCACCCAAATGTTAAAAGATAAGTCTATTGAAGCCGTGAACGTCTGCACCTGGTCAACGATTCTGGCACAAGAAGCAATGAACGCATTAAATGCTGGAAAACATGTTTTAGTGGAGAAGCCTATGGCAACTACTCCCCAGCAAGCAGAGGAGTTGGTGCAAACTGCAAAAGACAATGGATTGCATTTAACAGTGGGCTTTCTAATGCGGTTTATCCCTGGTTTGCAGGTGATTCGTGAATCAGTTGAGAACAAAAAAATCGGAGAATTAGTCTGTGTAACTGCCAAGCGGGTTTCTCAGTGGCCGGAACGAATCGGCGATGTTGGCGTAGTTAAGGATACTGCTATTCACGATATTGATGTTATGCGATTCATTTCCGGTGAAGACCCGATTTCTGTTTATGCGAAGATGGGAAGCATGAGAATTAAGAAATTTGAAGATTACGCTCATATCATGCTTACTTATGCTGATGGCAAGAGCGCTTTCATTGAATCCAACTGGCTAACACCCTACAAGACCCGCACTTTAACTGTTACTGGAAGCGACGCCATTATGCGTTTAGATTATATTACCCAGGACATGTGGATTGAACAGCAAACTCAATCCGTGCAGCCACGCTATCCATTCCAAGAACCCCTTAAAGCAGAGCTACAGCACTTCATTGATTGTATTGTGGAAAAAAAGAAACCTATCGTAACGGGGGAAGATGGAGTAAGAGCCCTAACAGTTGCTACAGCAGCATCAGAATCTTCAGCAAAAAACAAAGCAATAGAACTAAAAAAGCAAAATATTATTTTAGGTTGAACGGTTTACCTTCAGAAACTATTTGTGGGGGAGCTTTTTCCTTCCATTTCTTTAGAAACGGCAAATCATCGTCCGCTTTGCGTAGTTCGTCGGGAAGCATTTCAGGGATTTCATCACGGATTGGGTACCAACGTAGGCATTTAGGGCAGACAATTAGGCCTTCTACTATTTCGTCTTTTTCGTCGAAGACATGAAGTTCTAGCGGATGATACTTGTCGATTGGGCAAGCGAGGATGTCCATTAGTTTACGTTTCATCGGATTCCACGAATTAGAATAGGTGAGAGTTGAGTTATTAAAACTTGCTTGGCAACGCATCGACCTGTATGTCTAATACGGTTTGGTACCAGTTTGGACCGGTTGGACGCATCACACGCGAATTAACAAACACGTAACTTACACCTAAATTGTCGAGTTTTTTGGCAACCATCAACTTTGTCTTCTCTATAGGATTTTCTTTTCCAGGAGCATGCTGAAAATCATAGTAGTGAATCATGCCGCCTGATGGTTTTAGTGCCGAAAGCGCATATGGCAGATATTCGAGGGCTTTCTCAGGGAGGGGCATCAAGACGCGATCAGCTATGCCACCTAATTGAGCTGAAATTATGTCTTTTGAGTCACCCAATATTGGAAAGACACTACCTTGAACTTTGTTGATGTTAACATTTTTCTCCATACATTTCAACGCGGTTGGGTTAACATCGATTGAATAAACTCTGACAGGACTTACAGTTTTTGCGATAATTATGCTAAAGCAGCCCACGCCCGCAAACATGTTAACCACAGTTTCGTTACTCTTAACAAGGCTGGCTATTCGCTGATGTTCAAATGAAAGTCTGGGCGAAAAATATGTCTTTTCTACATCGACCATAAAAATGCACCCAGATTCCTTATGCAATGTGCTTGTTTTATCTTCACCCGCCAACAGACTTAATTCTCTAACTCTAAAATCTCCAGTGATGCAGGTTACGGGTGTGAGGACGGTTTTTATGTTTCGGTGAACATCCATTATTTTTTTTGCTACCCTCTCTGCGTCGGCAATGTTGCTACACGTTATTTTGATTATTGCAATGTCACCTATTATGTCAAAAGAATTGCTAACTTTACTCAAAGTTTCTGCAGAAAGATTCTCTGAAAGCTTGTCTCGAAGCCGTTTCCTCAACTATTCATCCTCATTATCAGCAAGTATTGGAAATGTTTAAAAGTAAAATGCTTTTCTTTGTAGACAGGCGTTCTTTATGGAAAAATCAGGAATTGTTTATGAATGCATGAGATGTGGTTCAAGAGTACCTTCTGAAGAGCTAGAGCTACGCGGCGGAGAAACCAAATGCATCATCTGTGGATACAGGATTCTAAAGAAGGTTAAACCACCTGTAGTAAAACGGGTTAAATCAAAATAGAAAATGAAAACTCGTGTCTCTACACGAGCAAATTTTGTTTTAGTCTTCATTTTAGTAGAAATCTTGGTCTCCAAGTTTGCGCAACGCTTTTCCTTTAAGTTTCACTGACTCATCGAAGAAGTCGTCGACATCTTTCTCAACGGTCTTACGTTTGATGGTTTCACCGCAAATTCCGCCAGGCAACATCCTTCTTTTCATGCACATTGAATATGTACATTTTGCAACGTTGCATTGTTCTTCGGTTTCCCTACACCAAACAGTATCCCGTCTGTAGAAAACAGAGTTTTTTGCGCATTTAAAAGATGGACATGCGGGAGAACAAGCTTTTGATTGAGCCAACAGATATACCTCAATTGTCAAATCAAAATATTGTGTTTTGTAATGACCCTTAGTTTTCCATTATTGATTTGGAAGCCATATAAACTTTTTTCTATAAAAGGACGAAATTTAGATTGCAGATGCATGTTTAACTCTTCTTCGTCTGAAAACCTCGACGATGGCAAACAGGATTATAATTATTAGAATTACTAGAATTGTGAAGAGTGCGCTTGTCTGTATCAGAATCGACCCAAGAGTGACGTATTTTTCGATTTTTATTTGAACGGTGGTTGGTTGATTAACTGTTACTGTTATTGCTTGGGAAGCGTCTTGTGTTCCTGAAACTTGAGCGATTATTTGCATGTTGCCACCTATGACATTGTTGAAAGTAGCTTTTCCATTGCTTTGAGTAACTGATGAGGTATGTAACTGGTCCATTTAACGTTACATCAGCATTCGAGATTGGAGTCCCAAAGAAATCAACAACATCCACTGAAAGTTGAATACCATACAATGTGGCGTGGATTTGCTGCTGACTACTGCTAAAGAGATTCACGTTTGTTTCGTTGATAAGAGTTGTATCCTTGTAAACTCTTGAACGGTACATTCCAAAGGTAGCTTGGATTGTCGCAGCACCGTTACTGTCGGTTGAAGCCGAATAGAAAAGACCATTTGATAACTCCACTAGTTCGATACGTGCATCGGGAATTGGTTCTTGGTTAGAACCCAGAATACTAATGGACAGGGTTTCGATTGGGCAAATTATGAATACTTGGGCAGTTGCTTGAGTTGGTAAGTTGCTAACCGTGTTGTTGCCTGAATTAAAAATTTTATTGTAAATCGAGGCATCTATGGTGTAAGTTGCTCCAGCAAAACCTGAGGTTAATGTGTAGCTTCCTGAAGAATCTGTTTGTCCTGTAGCGCTCCCAGTCTTTGTTCCTGCGCTGCTTTGGTAATGATAAGCTATGTTTAGGTTAACAAAGGGCATGGCGATTCCATTGGTGTTTTTTACGGTTATCTTTATGTTAGTTAGCTGGCAGCTTAAGGTAAAGGTTGCATCTCCACTGACAGTGATGCTTTCTTCTCCAACGTTAACTGCATTCCAGAAAGCTGTAAGGACAGTTGCACCTGATTCAAGCTTAAAGTTTGCAACCCCGTTCGAATCGCTTGTAGCATTGTAAGCAGTTTTGGTGGATTCATCTATAGCCGAAATTGCTATTCCCCCGACTGCTTGACCAGCCAAATTATTGGTTTGAACCTTAATGGAGTACCCAGGAACCGTGAAGGTTTGTGTATCAGATATTGATTTTTGGGTGTTTTGAGGCGTTATTTTGATAGTGTAGTCGCCGACGTCGGCGTTGGCTGAAACGGCCCAGTTTGTGCTGATTACTCCGTCTGCTGTAGCCGATACGGGAGCGGTGTAGATAGCCGTCCCTGATTTAACGTTAGTTATGGTAAGGGTTGCGGGCTCGTTAGCTTGGTAAGCTGTTGCTCGAACGTTTACTGTTTGACCTCTATGCGGGGTTGTTGAATCAATAAAGTTTACTGCAAACGTATTCTGAGCTAAGGCCTGCGATTGGTTAAAGTAGACTGTGTAGGTTCCTGTATAATCGGTGAGTGAACCGGTGGGTAAGAAACTAGTGTCTGGAAAAGTTATTTGTGCACTCGTGGTTCCCACTTCGTTGGGGTTTCCTAAAGTAACCGACTTTGTGTAAACTGTGCTAAGCGGAGTTGGAAGAGCAACACCGACATTTGCGCTATAAGAAGTGCCTAATTTACCGCCTGAGACAGTGACGTTCAACACTACATTGCTGCCTTCCTGTACTGATGAAGGAACCGCATTTATTGCATAGTTTGTTGTAACAGTGAACTGTTTAGTTGAGTTGATGTTAATGGCAACATCTCGAAGAATAAGTGCGTAAGGTCCACTTAGAAGTTGGGGAACAATGAAGTTCGTTTCAACATAGTAACCTTGAGATTTCCCGCTCGCGACAAGTGTTCTGCCCACAAAAAGCTGGTAGGAGCCGTTAGAAGTATAGAGAGTACCTATAACGTTAACACTTGACCCTACCGGACCGGTTGCTTCACTGGGTGTAATTTGAAGAAGATTTACGCCGAGGTTTGTGTTCTGTGCATAAACTTCAATGGGCGAAACGACTACAGCAAACGCCATGATGAATAAGATGGTTACTGTGATAATTTTCTTGTTCAAACCACTCGGTCTCCTAAATAGGTAGCCAACTTTGCTTGATGCTCATGATTTAACCTAGGGATGATTTTAAACTTTACCTTTCAAACAAAAACCATAAAGACTAACCAGACTAAAAACAGCTTGAACAGAGATTCCATGCTGAAAACCACTTGGGGACATAGGGATTTTTAAAAGACGCTTTTTCTAATGTTACAGAAACTCGGTGTAACCTTTGGAGAATAAAGTCTGCCTCGCCACTTTTAGGTGCTCTCAAGAAACAAAAGTACCATTTAATCGGAAGTCACTCGGCGGTCAAAAGATGCAAGTGGCTTTACGAATCAATAGTCAACGGCAGAGTATGTTACAAACAGAAGTTTTACGGTATCCAATCCCACCGCTGCATCCAGATGACGCCATCCCTCTACTCTTGCACGCAACAGTGCTTGTTTTGCTGGAGGGCACAAAGTGGGGATTTGGAGGTTACGTGGGATGAAATGAAAAATCCCAGCAAAGATACACCTGAAGAAATTGTTGAAGGCTGTTTTAAGGCGCAGGAAAAGATTTTAACTGGGTACAAAGGCAACGAAAAATCGGATTGGCGCAAACTACAAGAGGCACAAAGACCCAAACAAGTTGCCATAAGCTTAACGGGTGAACCAACCCTCTACGAACCACTAGGCGAGCTCATACAAACATTTCACCAGAAAGGGCTAACCACTTTTCTTGTCTCAAACGGCACCTTGCCATCGAAACTTTCGAACCTAAGTCAAGAACCCACCCAACTCTACATTTCCCTATGTGCCCCAAACGAAGAAGTCTACAAGCGAACATGTCGACCCTTATTCCCAGGTGCTTGGGCTAATGTGAATGAAACGTTGGGTTTACTGAAGAGTTTCCGTTGCCCAACAGTAATTCGAATGACTTTGGTGAAAGACCACAACATGAGTTTGGTAGATGAATACGCAAAACTCATTGAGAAAGCAAATCCTACCTACATTGAAGCCAAAGCTTACATGCACATCGGCTTCTCAAATTTGCGATTGGGTTTTGACCAAATGCCTATGCACAATGAAGTCAAAGATTTCGCTGCCCAATTAGCCGAGAAAACAGGGTACAAACTTATCAATGAAGCGCCCGAGAGCCGTGTGGTTTTGCTGAGTCGATTGAAGAAAGCGCTTCAGGTTTCAGCTAACTAAGTCGTTTTTGAGTCAGTTTTGGGGTTGGATAAACTTAAATATTCAATTTTTCCACTTATGCTTTAACTGTTCAATCAAGCGGTTGCATGCTATGGTAAACGAAGGAAAAGGACGACTATTTCGGCGAAAAGATGGCAAATACCTCGTCTACTTGCCCAAAGACTTAGCAGAGGACAGCATGTTCCCGTTTAAGGGTGGAGACACAATTTTTGTTAAGGTAAGTTTCGCTTTGGGTGACAATAAGTTGATAGTTGAGAAATGGGAAGACACACCACAACCCTAAGTTTCATTTTAAAGAAATTGAAATAAACAACCAGAACAATCACTCCTAGCGGGTGCAGTTTTGTCCTCTCTAGAAACAGTTATTCAAACCGTAAAAAATGAGCTTATGCAGAAAAACCAGATCCGCGAGGATACACATGAGAGCATGCGCAAAGCCACAAGCCTCTCCAAACAGGCGATACTTCTTATTCACCAAAAAAGGTTCGCTGACGCAACAGAAATGGTTGCGAGCGCAAAAGAAAAAATCGCAATTCTCCAAGAACAAGCTAAACAATACCCAGAGATTATTTATGGCGGCATGCTCAGCGCGGCATTTCAAGAGTACTCGGAAGCAAACATTTTCTCAGTTCTAGTTAAAGAAGATCGTTTCGTGACTCCGGTCGAGATTAACGTTCCATCAGTCGATTATGTGTTGGGTTTAGCCGATGTTATAGGAGAATACAGGCGTTTGGCACTGGACAATTTGCGTGAAGGTGAAGTTAAGAAAGGCGAAAGATGCCTCGAAATCATGGATGACATCTTCATTCAGCTATTAACACTCGACGAGGCATACATGCTTGTTCCAGGACTCAGGCACAAATCAGACATAGCCAGAAGAATAATCGAATCCACACGTGGCGACATCACACTCGAAGTCCGCAGAAAATCATTAGAGGACCAGCTAAAACAGTTCCACCCGGTAAAAAGTACAGCCAAACGTAAGCCTCGAAAAGTCAAACCCTAAAAATTGCCTAAACTTGCCATAAATTTTTCGTTAAAAAAGCCCACAAAACACAAGTTTGCTTATCAAGAAAACTAATTTTAGAGGACAGGTTACCGCCAGAAATTCAGAACGATCGGCGGCGTGGATGTTTCATATGTTGGCATCATGGGTGTCGACTCAGTAACCGTTCTGGATTACGAGTCTTTGGAACTTTTGGAAACCCACGTTGCTACTTGCGAAGTAAAAATGCCCTACGTCCCAACGCTATTGTCGTTTAGGGAAATCCCGCCTGCCATGCAGTAATACAGAAATTGAAGATTCAGCCCGACGTTTTCCTTATAGATGTTTAGGGGTTGGCGCACCCTTCTAGGTGTAGGTTCGCCAGTCACCTTGATTTAACACTGGGGAACTATTGGAGCTGCAAAGAGCAAGCTGATTGGCATGCAAGTTGAGAAGGATGGGTGGACTTTGCTGGTTAACAAGGATGAAGTCATTGGGAAAGTCATAATTACAAAACCATATACCAAAACAATTTGCGTCAGTATCGGTCACATGGTATCCTTCGAAACAAGCCGCTATTGCAAGCCCACAACTTAGTCACAAAAAAGCGAAAGCAAAGTAAATAACTAAACGGAGCGTAACTTACTTGAGTGTGAATTGTATGACCGCTGAAGAAATAACATTTGCTGAATTCCAAAAATTAGATCTACGAATAGGAAAAATCATTGAAGCAACCCAAGTTCCTGAATCCAAGAAATTACTAAAGATCCTGGTTGATTTTGGCTCGGAAAAGCGTCAGGCGGTTGCTGGCTTACTCAAGTACTATAAACCCGAAGAGATGGTGGGCAAAAAATGTGTTTTCCTCCTGAACCTTCAAAGGCGCGTGTTGGCAGGGATAGAATCTCAGTGTATGGTTTTAGCTGCGGAAGATGAAGCAGGCAACGTTGTGGTTTTGCAGCCTGAGAAGGACATGGTTGAAGGAAGTAAAATCGGTTAATCTCGCCAGATTCCATTTTTATTGTTGGGGAAAGATAAAAGAGTAATTAGAACAACTATTCTATAATCATTTGGAAGGTTTACTTATGGCCATTAATGAAGAAGCACTTATGTGGGTCGAGAAGTACCGCCCCAAAACCCTCGACGACGTCGTAGGCTTAAAAGACATTATTGAGAGCCTAAAAGCCTTTATGAAAAAACCAAAGACTATGCCTCATTTGATGCTGGCAGGCATTCCGGGTACGGGGAAAACAACCATAGCCCTCGCCATAGCCCACGAATTGTATGGGGTAAACTGGAGAAACTTCACGCTTGAACTCAACGCCTCGGATGAGAGAGGCATCGACACTGTACGCGATCGAATCAAAGATTTCTCACGCTACAGCCGCTCGGGTTTTGGCGACATACCGTTTGCGCTTATTATTCTTGATGAATGCGATCAGATGACAGGTCCCGCCCAAACAGCTCTCAGACGCATAATGGAAACCAGCTCCCGCACATCCAGATTCATCCTAATCTGTAACCAATCCAGCAAAATCATCGAGCCAATCCAAAGCCGCTGCGCCATATTCCGCTTCTCACGACTAGATAAACAAGCCATGAAAGAACACCTACAATGGATCGCCAAAAAAGAAAACTTTACTCTGCAGCCTGAAGCAGCAGACCGAATTGTAGATTACTCAGAAGGTGACCTACGACATGCCATAAACGCATTGCAAACTGCTTCAGCCTACAAAGAAGGGTGCGTAGACGAAAAAACCGTTTCGTTGGTTATCGGCGAAGCCAGTCCTAGCCAAGTTCAAAAAATGATAAGGAAAGCGCTCTATGGCGACTTTATTGAAGCTAGAAAAACAATGTATGAAATAATGGGGTCGTTTGGGTTTTCAGGCTCAGAAATCATCCGCCAGATTCAACGTGAAATCTTTAAAATGTCAGATTTAACGCCAGAACAAAAAGCTGACATATCAAATATAATCGGCGACTATGATTACCGTTTAACGCAAGGTGCAAACAGCGACATTCAACTCAGCGCGCTTTTGGCGCAGTTTGGAAAGTTTGGGAAGAATGTAGAGGAAACTTATGCTGCGAAATGACCTTCTATGGGTTGAAAAGTACCGCCCAAAAAAGATAGAAGATATTATCGGCAACGAAGAAGCAAAAGCTACCTTTGTTGAATGGCTCAAGACTAAACGCCGAAGCAAGAAGGCAGTTTTGCTCTATGGTCCCCCAGGCGTGGGAAAAACTGCGCTGGTTAACGCCGCCTCAAGAGAGTTTGGCTTCACAATTATCGAGATGAACGCTAGTGATACACGCTCAGAAAAAGCAATTAACGCGGTTGCTAAACCAGCCACATCCTACGTCGCCTTAGATAATTTTACGACAAGTCAAACCCAAGGCAAAGGGAACCTTCTTTTCCTAGACGAAGTCGACGGAATTGCAGGCAACGAAGACCGAGGTGGCGTAGGTGCAATTATAAAGATAGTTGAAGAAGCACGCACACCAGTAATAATGGCGGCCAACGACCCCGATGTAGAAAAACTGCGACCTCTAAAAAAAGTTTGCTTGCTTGTGCGTTTTCAGCAAATCAGAATTCCTCTAGTAATTGCGTTATTACAGAAAATCTGCCTACTTGAACATGTTAATTCAGAGTTTGAGGCTCTTGAGAGAATTGCCCAGAACAGTCGGGGCGACGTGCGCTCAGCTATAAACGACCTGCAGAGCCTCAGCAAAGAAAAACATATGCTAACCCTTCAAGACACTGTGATGTTAAGTTCAAGAAACAAAGACATAAGCATGGACGACACCCTCAGAGGGTTCTTTACTGCCAAATCAATCGCCGAAGTATCCTCTTTACTGAGTTATTCAAACGTTGACTACGACGATTTTCTGCTCTCAATAAGTGACAACCTACCAAGACGCTACAGAGACCCCGCCGAGCTTGCCGCCGCATACAACTTCGTTTCCCAAGCAGACATGTTTAGGGGCAGGATTGGAACCGAGTACTGGCATCTTCTCAAGTACTTCTTCAATTCCTTATCACAGGCAGCCGCAGTAAACCCACAATCCTACAAGCCCTTCGAGTTCATCTCGCCACCGATTCGCATTATAACATTGTTTTGGACCAAGGGTAAAAGAACTATGCTTGACGGTATATGCGGCAAAATCGGTGCCCAATGCCACGTTTCACACAGCATAGCTAAACATGATTTTGTTCCCTTCGTGAAAATGATATCTGCAGAAACAAAAAGCCAGCCCCCTGATAGACTTGGTTCAAGTTTACTCCTGAAGAAGTTGATTTCCTCATCAAAATGAACAGGTTCTGAGGAACATGGTGGTTTTGAATAAGAAAGCCTTCAAGCTTCCAAGGGTTGAAAAAGATAAGTTCGTTCTTTTGATACATTTGGGCTGTGAGTATAACCGTGAGCAAGGTGTTTTTTCGATTAAAAGTTACAACAACATCGAGAAACTCTTGGACACAATCAGCGGCATTCTTGGTACTGAAGTTGTTTTTCTTCAAAGCTGCACTCGTTGCGGCAAGGATTTTGCTTGTGGTGATTGCAAATATTATGAGTTGTGCACTACTAAGAACTTGCCGTTTGGCTGTGTTTGTTCTCAGTGTTTGAGGGATAAGAAACATTTTGAGCAGTATCTTGAAAGAGCTTTAAATAGCAAAATTTTAGTGTCTTAAGCACTTTAACGCTAAGTTCTTTCGTCTATCTTGAGTATTTAATTCAATTACTCAACCTAATTCTGTTATGAGAAAAGCCCACCACAAACTCAGATATCCGTATACAAAAGCATCAACAAAACCCCCAAAAACATGCAAAAGGTAAGTCTTATCTAACCATTTCGGTTTAACAAATATAGCAGAAGGCTTAGTTATGGCTGAAGAACACACACCATTAAGCGTTGCACTTTCTCAACTTAATTTAGCATCGAAAAAGTTGGGGCTTGATTCTGGAATGCACAAGATGCTTAGTCAACCTAAACGCTCAATCGCTGTGAGCATCGATGTTCGTATGGATAACGGGGTTGTTAACGTTTTCAATGGTATGCGTGTTCAGCATTGGGATGCTCGAGGTCCATTCAAGGGTGGAATCCGCTACTATCCAAAAATTACGCTCGATGAAGTCACGGCTCTTGCGATGCTTATGACTTGGAAATGTGCCATCGCCAACATACCCTTTGGGGGAGCCAAAGGAGGAATTTGCGTTGACACCAAAAGACTCAGCCAGCACGAGCTGGAACGGTTAACCCGAAGGTACGTCAGCTTAATCTCCGAGTACCTCGGTCCACACATGGATATTCCAGCGCCAGACATGTACACTGATTCGCAAACAATGGCGTGGATAATGGACACTTACAGTCAACTTAAAGGCTACCGAATACCAGAAAGCGCCACGGGCAAACCCGTCGAGATTGGAGGTTCATGGGGCAGAACCGAAGCCACAGGAAGAGGCGTAATTCACTGTGTAAAGCAGGCTTCAAAAAATAACGGCTTAAAACTCAAAGGCGCGCAAATAGTCATTCAGGGCTTTGGAAACGTCGGCTACCACGCTGCGGTGACTGCACAGGAAATCGGCTGCAAAGTCATAGCGGTAAGCGACTCCACAGGCGGAATCCTTTGCCCTGACGGCTTAAACCCCCCAGATGTTTTAGCCCATAAAGGAAAAACAGGCTCCGTCCAAAAATACAAAGGATGCAAGAACATATCCAACCAAGAACTCCTGGAGCTCAAATGTGATGTGCTTATTCCCGCAGCGCTCGAAAACCAAATCACACGCGAAAACGCTGACAAAATTAAAACTAAGATGGTTGCCGAAGCAGCAAACGGACCGACAACGCCAGAAGCTGACAAGATACTCTATGAAAAAGGAATCTGCCTAATCCCCGACATCCTCGCCAACAGCGGCGGCGTAACCGTCAGCTACTTTGAATGGGTGCAAAACCTAACCCGCGAGCAGTGGTCACTGGAAGAAGTCAATCGGAAGCTTGAAGAGAAGATGACTAAAGCCTTCAACGATGTTGAGGCGATTGTGGCAAAGGAAGAGAGTGACATGCGCACAGGAGCATTAATGTTAGGCGTAGGGCGAGTAACAAATGCAATCAAAGTGCTAGGACTTTGGCCATAACTGTGTACAACCAGCTGGGTCAATAACTATAAACAGAATGCACCCAAACCAGACGCAGATAACAAAAAGCAATAAGCAATGCAACCTGTTGTAAATGGTTTTTATAGGAACCCTTCAACAACAACTAACAAAATAAAACAAACGCTCAAAGGCGAAAAAACGCAGTAAACTGCATTTCTAAACATTTTACAACTCTAAATTTCTAGTGCAAACGCTTAAAGGCAATCTAAGCGTATCTGTTGAATCCCGCAAAGAGCAAACTGAGTTGAGAGGGAACAGGGATTGGCAGCGAAAATATGCACTTTGGACTTTTGCTATGAAAACTCGCTAGTTAAAATCGTAGCGAACCGCAATTGCCCAGAAATTAAGCTTGCAGGCTTAACTGTCGGTCCCTTCGACGAAGGAAACGAATATGAAGTCTATTTCTGGGTTGCAAAGGAACTCGCCGCCGCGGGTATGGTGCATTTTAGGGAAGACGACATCTTGGATGCTACCAAACTCTTCAAGGTTCAATGGAAGGAAGGCGTGCAGATTCCAGGGCAAATATCCGAGTTGGCGGGTGATTTCTACCCTAAACTACGCAGGTTCATCGCTGACCTAAAAGACCAAGCCCAAAAACAATCCGAAAAATACCAAGAATACGACCGCGCAAAACAATTGGCACGCGACATTGTAAACTCACGACTGAAAAAAATAGTTGCGATATCAGCCGCTCCAGCCCAAAGCGACCAGGTGCTAAAGAAATTCACAAGCGAAGAAAGACTTGTCTATGAACAACTTGTCAAAATAATTTCTGAGTGGAAAACCAAAATCTTAGAAAATGCCGGAGAAAAGTAAGATGGCTAAACTTGAAACCATAGATCCCCAGCAGCATTTTCAAGATTTCTTTAAGAAAGAAAAGTACCGCCAACGAATCGCCCAGTTAGCCATCTCGGGTAAAGGCTCATTAACAATCGATTTTGAAGAGCTTTATGGTTTTGATCAGGCACTAGCAGAACTACTGCTCAATAAGCCTGAAGAGTACCTGCAACATGCCGGTAAAGGAGCTTATGAACAACTTCGTATTGAAGACGCAGAATACGCTGAAAAAATAGAGAAAGTCATTGTTAGAATCATAAAACTTCTGGGCAAAGAAGTTCTTCGAAAGCTTGGCTCACGACAAATGAGCAAGCTAGTCATGATTGAAGGAATCGTGGTGCGAGCCACGCCCGTGAGACCGATGGTTCAGCTTGGAGCTTTCAAATGCAAACGCTGCGGAACCGTGAACCAAGTTGAGCAAACAGGACAATTTCTGAAGGCACCATCTATCTGTGTTGCTCCAGATTGCGGTCGAGATGGACCATTTGAGTTTAGTCAAGAAGAATCAACATTCATAGATTCACAGGACCTAAGGTTACAAGAAAAACCTGAAGATCTACCACCAGGACAACTACCACGCGTATTAGCTGTGAAACTCGTTGGAGACGAAATAGTCGATGTAGCAAGACCAGGAGACCACGTTTCCATCGTCGGAACCGTGCGTGCTTTTGCACCATCACTGATGGGAATGGGAAAACTGCGCACATTCATTCTTCAACTTGACGCTAACTCGATAGAGGTTTTAGGCAAAGAACCAGAAACTTCGCCGCCAACGCCTGAAGAAGAAGCTAAAATGGTAGAGTTATCCAAGGATCCGTTGGTACACCGCAAAGTCATGACCTCCATCGCACCCTCAATCTTCGGCTTAGAACACATCAAAGAAGCCATCATGTACCTGCTCTTTGGCGGAGTTTCGAAAAGCCTGCCAGATGTGAACGTAAGGGGTGAAATGAACGCGCTTCTAATTGGTGACCCAGGAACCGCCAAATCACAGTTACTCCAATACGTCGCAAGAATAGCTCCGCGTGGGCTATACACTTCAGGCAGAGGAACAACCGCCGCAGGCTTAACAGCCGCCGTAGTCCGTGAGAAAGGCGGAAGCATGAGTCTTGAAGCAGGCGCATTGGTCCTCGCTGACAAAGGAATAGCCTGCATCGACGAAATGGACAAAATGCGTCCCGAAGACCGCGTTGCAATCCACGAAGCTATGGAACAGCATACGGTTTCAGTCGCAAAAGGCGGTATTGTCGCCACATTAAACGCTCGAACCGCGGTCCTTGCAGCCGCCAACCCATCATTGGGCAGATATGAACCCAACCGAACCGTTGCAGAAAACATTTCCCTGCCAGTAACTATCCTTTCTCGTTTTGATTTAATCTTCGTTCTCAGAGATGTACCAAATAAAGAATCGGATAGCAAAATGTCACGGCACATTTTGGAGATTCACCGAAGAGGAATAAGCCCAGTCGAAGCCCCAGTTGATGCAGAACTCTTACGGAAGTATGTTAGTTTCGCCAAGAGCATAAAGCCGGAACTCAGTATGGATGCATTAAATCGTCTCAGCGATTTTTACTTAGCCATGCGTTCAGCAAGCGAAACCGAAGGCTCACCCGTAGCAATAACAGCGCGTCAACTAGAATCGCTTGTTCGGATTGCCGAAGCTAGAGCACGCGTCGCCCTGCGCAAGGAAGTTACTGCTACAGATGCAGATGCCGCTATAGCAATTATGAAACGGTCCCTAGAAGAAGTCGGAATCGACCTGTCATCATACAAAGTTGACATTGATTTAATTATGACTGGCAGATCCAAGAGCATCCGCGATAAATTATCTGTGGTGTTATCAACGCTGATGGATATGGAGAAAATAACAGGAATTGTGGAAAAAGATGCATTAGTTAATGAGCTGGAAACCAAGAACAAGATTCCAAGGGGCGAAATAGAAAGGATGCTTGGTCAACTGCTTCGAGAAGGAACTATTTATGAGCCACGAGAAGGATGCCTAAAGAAGACATAGGCGGAAATTGAAGTTATGAAGCCAGTTGTGGTTGTCGTAGGAACGAGGCCTGAAATAATAAAGATGGCTCCGGTAATTCGAGCTCTAAACAAAGCTAAACTGCCCTTGGTGTTTGTTCACTGTGGTCAACACTACGACTATAACATGGCCCAGCAGTTTATCGAAAACCTCGAATTGACAGCGCCCGATTATTTTTTGGAAATCGAGTCATCTTCACCCGGAGCGCAGACCGCGGAGATACTGATGAAGATGGATCAACTGCTGGAGAAGATTGAGCCATCTATTTTGTTAGTTGAAGGCGATACCAACACAGTTTTGTCAGCGGCGCTAGCGGCAAATAAACGGGCATTTTCCATTGGGCACGTGGAAGCTGGCCTTCGAAGTTTTGACCTGCGTATGCCCGAAGAGCACAATCGACGTTTAACCGACCATATTTCTAATTACTTGTTTTCGCCAACGGAGAGAGCGAGAGCTAACCTCATAAAAGAGAATGTTTGGGGTAAAATCTACCTCACAGGAAACACAGCCATCGACGCCGTTATTCAGCATCTGCCACTCGCAGAAAAGAAATCAAAGATAATGGAAAGAATTCCGTTCAAAACCTTCGTTTTAGCAACGGCACACCGAGCCGAAAACGTCGATAACAAGTCGTTTCTTGAGTCGCTCAGGGAGGTTTTCTCGAAATCGCCACTGCCAATTGTTTACCCAATGCATCCGCGAACAAGAAAACGACTGCAAGAAAACCACATGCTTTCGCAAATGGAAAAATTAAAGAAATTGCTGATTCTTGAGCCTCTGGGGTACTTGGATTTTCTGGTTTTGATGAAGCACAGCAGTTTAATCATCACTGATTCAGGCGGCATTCAGGAGGAAGCAACCGCGCCGGGCATAAGGAAACGGGTGCTGGTAATTCGCCTATCTACTGAGAGACAGGAAGCAGTCGAAGCGGGTTTTGCAAAAATAGTGGGAACTGACAAGGACAACATTTTAGCCGCCATTCATAAAGAACTTGCAAGTGAAGAAAAATTACCAGCCGTGTCACCTTTTGGGGATGGTACAGCAGCTGAAAAGACTGTTGATGTATTAAGGAAGGATTTTGCTTAAGAAATATACGTGGTTTTCTTGTCGTCTTGTTTTTTTGACTCTTCAGCTTGCATCGCACGTTTTTCTTCAATCTGTTGTAGGCGGGTAACCATCGTTTCTGCTTTCGTAATCTCATCGTTTAAGCCAGTGAGGTCAAGATCAAAGTTGAAGGTTGACCTTAGAACTTCCAGAACGCTTTTGGCTGCAAGCGGATCAGGTAAATAACCACGGGTCTCGCCCAACAGGCAAAGTGCATCTATTTTCTTGAATTTCGCCAACCCGAGTATTAATCCAGCTGTGCCAACGATTGGGCTTCCCGAGGTGCTTAGTGTCGCACCTGATTCCAATGCCTTGTTAAGGACGTCGCGTGAGGTGGCAGCAATAAAGACTTTGGGTTTTTCTTTGGGTTCCATTCGGTAGCCGCCTATAGTCGCTATTGTTTTTACTCCATGTTTTTCGGAGAAATCAAGCATTCGGTCGGCGATTTCGTATTGACCCTCGATAGTCTGTGATTGGCTGTCGCCAGTGAAGAGGATTATGTCGTTTCCCTTGGGGTTTTGATAGTAGTAGAATGAGCCTCTTAGGAGTCGTACATTTCCCTTTTTGTTAACTAGTACGAAGTATGGGAAGTGCGGGGAATACAGGTAGGCGACTTTTTTGGCTTTTAGTTGTTTAATAAGGTATCGGAGCGCGATTTTGCCCACTAAGCCTAAGCCTGGAAGACCTTCGATTAGGATGGGGTTGTTTGGGTGGATTTCAATGAATTCTTTGATATATGTTTCTTTCATTCTGTTGCAGCACTCCTTTTCATAGCCATTCGGTACTTTAGGTATTTATCGTCTGGGGAGAATTTGGGTGGATGTGGAATTCTAACTGCGCCGCCGCAGTAGGGGCAACTAGTTTTGTTTAGGGTGTATTTTTCACATTTTACGCATTTGCGCAGTTGCCAAACCAATTAAAGGTCCCTTCTAGAAAAGGTAAGCTGCCAGCCATTTAGCTTACGCTCAGCCATGTGGGGGCTCATCTCTTACTCGAGAACTGCTTGAACGTCACCGTTGATTTTTGCTCTTCCGCCAGAGGGCTCAGCCAACAATTCTCCGCAAACATTGCAGGTTATTTTGTTGACTGCGTTGCTGTAGAGGAGTTGTTCGTTGCCACATTTTTGGCATTTAACCCGTAGGAAGACACTTCTCGGCTTGGGGATAAGTTTGTTCCATTCAGACATAAGTTTTCTACTCCGTTAATTCTATTGTATAACTAATTTTCGCAGTCGAATGCCGTCTTTATGACGCATATAATTGCAGACTTTGCATTTTAAGCGCAAAGTTTGTTTTTTGGTTGTTTTAGCGAATTCTCTTTGAAGTGGATATTTTTGTCCACCGTAACCCTCCTTTTCTCGCGCGTGGTGGCGTTCGCCTCTTGCCAATGCTCTGCGCTTTCCAGGCTTGTAGAGGCTTACACTGTGAATTTGGTGAGCTTTACATTTTGGACAGTAAGTCTTTACTTCTTTAGGAACGTTCACGGTATCGACCAGCTTTGCATAAAAGAAACATACCCATTCTTATACTTTTTCACCTATCAAGCAAAAACCAAAGGCTACCAACAATAACGTTTAGAAAAAAAGTAGTTCTTTGTATAAAGCAAACGGACAAAGGGTTTGAAACCTTCAAACGTATATTTTTGGGTTTCAGTAGAACAAATTTATTAACCAAAAGCGTAATCAATAGCTATATAAATTTACAATACATGAATATTCGAGGAAGAGGGTAACATGTTCAAGCTTAAAGTTTCTGATGCTAAACTCTTAAGGGATATGGCTACGGCCATCTCTATTCTTGTTGATGAAGCGACATTTAAAATTGACGCTGAAGGCTTAAAACTTCGTGCCATGGATCCATCCCGTGTTGCTATGATTGATTTTGAATGGCCCAGATCACTTTTCCAAGAGTATGTGTGCACTGAACCAACAAAAATCTGCTTAAACATAAGTGAACTTCTAAAACTTCTCAAACGCGCCGGAAAAGAAGAAGCAGTTGAAGTGTCCTTGGATGATAAAACTGGTCGGTTACTGGTTACGATAACCGGCAAGTACAGCAGAAACTTTACTATGCCTACACTTGAAGCCTCAGAGGAAGAAGTCCCAACACCAAAAATCAGCTTTAATGTAAAAGCCAAAACCACAACCCAAGGTTTGAGTCAAGCCATCGAAGACGCTCAACTCGTCAGCGACCACGTAAAAATTGAAGCCGAACCAGAAAAGATGACCCTAAGTGCCTCAGGCGACTTAATGGGAGCAACAATCACCCTTCAAAAAGGCAATGATGCACTCCTCGACTTAGAAGTTAAAGAAAACGCCAAAGCAACGTTCAGCCTGAGCTACCTCTCTGAAATTATAAAAGCTGCTTCAGCAACCTCGGAGATTGCAACTCTTGAATTCTCAAGTGACATGCCCGTGCGAATTGATTTCCAGCAAACAAAAGAGGGAAAGTTAACCTTCTTCCTGGCACCAAGAATTGAAACAGAGTAAGACGCCAGTTGCAGATGGAATCGGCACTATCTTCTGAAGATTTTGCCAAATACCCATTTTTAAAAAAAGCCTCCAAACAAATAGAAGAACTCCAGTTTACAATTGGAACCTTATCATCTGAAAAACCTGTTTTTGATCGCGCCAAAAACAGAGTAGAAAAAGCAATCTTGGAAGTAAACACTGGAGAGGCAGTGAGGGATAAGAGGGCGGAAATTTCTTCTTTTGCTGCAGCACTCATTTTGGTTCTAGCCACCAAGAATTCGTGGATAAAAAAAAGGTATGCCTTGGCGGTTGCAAAAACGGCACATGTACAAATGCTTGGAGAGAATAAAGGAAAAGTTTTTGCCATTGCCAAAGACTTTGAGTGGGATATTGAGGAAGGAGCCTTTGGTAAGGACTTTCGTGTGGGATTTAGTTTCTACTTGAAAAACTCCGCTCACATGCATGGTTCTGAATGGAAGCTGGTTAACCAAATCTTGGATAAAGGTATGGTTTACTTAAACAAAGACAAAGTGGTTCGTCTGCTTCAGGAAGAAGTCAAACACCGGGTGGAGAAAAGGATAGATATTTCTGATATCAAAAACCTTCCCGAAGAAATAACAACCATTGCTGAAGACTTAATGAAATTGGCTCAGGAGATAATGGGGCAGGAAATTGAGGAAATGCCCAAAGTTATCATCCAAGCTGCTTTCCCCCCATGCATCAACGTTCTCTTCGCTGACGCAGCCCAGAGCCACCATCTCAGCCACATTGGACGCTTCACCCTAACTTCTTTTCTAGTCAACATCGGGATGACTCCCGAAGGACTCAATGAAATGTTCAAAACATTCTCAGACTACAACGAACGCTTAACCCGATACCAAATCGAACACATAGCCGGGGAACGCGGGTCAGGAACAAAATACACGTGCCCTCAATGCTCAGTTCTACAAACTCATGGAGTCTGCAAGAACCGAGATGAATTGTGCCGAAGTATCTACCATCCGCTTGGCTACTACAAGAAGAAACAACGTTCAAAGACTTCAGGTTGAATGGATGTTAAGATTTATTAGTCTATTTATCTGCTTAAAAGGTGTGCCAAATTTTTATGGGCTACGAATTAATCGGTAACTCAACGGCGAATTCGGAAGTCGGCATCATTCTTCCTACATATGGAGAAGCAGGCAACATCTCAAAACTAATCGCGGAAATCGAAGACCTGAAGTTGAATGCGTCAATATTGGTTATCGATGATTCAAGTCCCGATGGAACCGCCAAAATCGTGCAGGAAGAACAATGTAAATACCCCAATATATCGCTGTATGTTAGACCCCAAAAAAAAGGGTTGGGCACAGCCATAACTGATGGCTTCAAAATTTTTTTGTCAGCTCAAAACCCTCCAAAATACATTTTCACTATGGACGCTGACTACTCCCATAATCCACAAGATATCCCCCAAATCTTAGCAACCATGAAGGAATGCGACTGCGGAATCGTCATCGGCAGCAGATACGTCAAAGGAGGCAAAATTGCTGGGTGGCCATTCACACGAAAAATAATTAGCAAAACGGCCAACTTCATTGCCAAAGTTTCCTTGGGATTAAAACTGCATGATTGCACCAGCGGTTTCCGCTGTTACTCTACAAAATTCCTCAAAGAAACCGTCAACGACTTGCATAGCTATACTTACGAAATCCAGATAGAAACGGTGAGGCAGGCGGTTTTAAGAAAATTTAACGTTAAAGAGACACCTATAATGTTTGTGAATCGGAAACGTGGGAAATCTAAGCTTTCGTTGACTGAAGTTAAAAGTTATTTATCGTATACTTTCAGAGCAGTTTGGCGCTCGTAAAGTACTAAGTAAGACTTGAACCTAACAATAAATAAGGATGCGCTACTCATAAAACATTAAGGTTTGGAATCGCCTTGAAGAATAAGATAGAATCTGCTTACAAAGAACTTTTGTCAAAAACAAAAGACATAGTGGTACTTTCCACAGCAGAAGGCATCGTACACTGGGATATGGAAATCTATATGCCTCCCAAGGCAGTGGAACAACGTAGTCAACAACTGGCTTTGCTAAGACGCGTCCGCCACAAAATGGCGACGGAACCCGAAATAGGAAAACTCCTCAAAGACACACAAACAAGCCCCGAATATGAAAAGTTGGGACAAGTGGAAAAACGCAACCTATATCTTGTTAGCAAAAGTTACCAAGAACAAACCGCTCTGCCTGAAAAACTCGTCGCAGAACTGGCTATGCAAGAAGCGTTGACAGTCAACACTTGGAAGAAAGCCAAGGCAAAAAAAGACTTCAACCTCTATAAGCAGGATCTACAAAAACTGCTAGATCTCAATAAACAAACTGCGGAAATTCTCATGAAAGTTAAACGAACAAAGACACCCTACGAAGCTTTGATTGATAATTTTGAGCCCAAAATGCCTGCGGAGACCATCACAGCCACCTTCAACCAGCTATTAGCAGGTTTAAAACCGTTGATCGCAAAGATTGAAGCCTGCCAAACCAAACCGAATACACAAATTCTCAATCAACCCGTACCAGTTGAGGACCAACGCAAAATCACACAACTCATAACACAAACACTTGGTTACGACACTGCTTCATCGACGGCAGGCGGAAGAGTCGACGAGACGGAACACCCATTTACTACAGGCTACTATGATGACGTACGTATAACCACCCATTATTACCCCAACAACTTTGCAAGCTCAATCTTCTCCGTACTCCATGAGAGCGGACACGCGCTCTACGAGCAAAATCTCAACCCAAAATGGCAATATCAACCCGTCGGCTCCACAAGCTCCTACGGCATACACGAATCCCAATCGCGATTCTACGAAAACATGATTGGACGCTCAAGAGAGTTCTGGATAGGATTTCTGCCAAAAATCAAGCGAGTCGCCCCGCGCCTCAGCAATCTCCAGTTAGACCCACTTATCCATGCTATAAACAAGGTTAAACGCTCTAAAATCAGAATCGAAGCAGATGAAGTAACCTACGGCATCCACATCATAATCCGATTTGAACTTGAAAGAGATCTCTTCGCTGACAAAATCACGGTCAAAGAGTTGCCAGAAGCGTGGAACCAGAAATACACTGACTACCTCGACGTTAAAATCGAAAACGATTCTGAGGGTGTGATGCAGGATACGCATTGGGCAAGCGGACTCTACGGTTACTTCCCAAGCTATGCGTTAGGGAACATCTACAGCGGTCAAATAACTGCTTCATTAAACAAAGACTTGCCAAAATGGCGCGAGGAGCTTGCCGAAGGAAAACTCGAAAAAGTTAACGCTTGGCAAAAAACTAATGTTCACAGCAAAAGTGACCTATATGACCCGGAAGAACTTATCAAGTTGGCAACTGGAACAACCTTGAATTCACAACCATACCTGCAATACCTGAACAAGAAATACGGCGAACTCTACGGGTTTTGACACTTAGGTTTTTTGGTTAATTCCTTGTAGATGTAGATGACAAAGTAGGCTCCGATTGAACCGATAAAAAGGTAGACGCCACTGTAACCGACAATTGTATCATACGTGTTGGCGCCATACATGAATAATAAAAAGCCGAGTATGAATAAAGACAATAATGTCCAGTCAGTCCAAGACATCGATTTTCCTCGTCGAATTAGGCATTCAATACAAGCCAGTCGATATAAAGATTTACCGAAAGAAACCAAACGCTTTAGGAAAAATTTAGCTACAATAGAAAACCAGCCCTAAACGACAATTTTCCTCTAAAAACCTCTCAAGCTCCCTTAATCGTTTGTTCATCCTCCGACATTTTTATATATAACATAAAGCTCACAGAGCGACTGAGGAAAATTAAATGTCGGGAGTAGACATAAAAAAGCCAGAAACACGTGAAGTATTTATAAAAATGCTAACTGAAGCCGCAAGAAAAGAAATTGATTCAAAAGGAAAGCCAACAAAACCGACAGTCGTCGGAACTGCAAAAGAAATGGACATCCACAGAGATACATTATATTCATGGCTAAAGGAATTCAATGTCGATTTCAAAGAAATCGTAGACCACACGCCGACAACAGCTGACTATAGCCTCGAAGATTCAAGCCCCACCTACCTAATCGGTGAATCCCTATTAGGAGAGGGAAACGAAGTTGCACACATCGACCTCATGATAGGCGACAAAAACGGACCCATCGGACAAGCATTTGCAAACGGAATGACACAACTATCAGCCGGCCACACACCAGTCTTAGCAGTAATTAGACCTAACTTGCCACCAAAACCACACACACTAATAGTGCCTAAAGTCACCATCAAAAACATGGAAGACACAGGCAAAATCTTTGGTCCCGCCCAAGCTGCAGTCGCAAAAGCCATCGCAGACTCAGCCGAAGAAGGAATCATCCCAGCAAACAAACTTGACGAGTGGGTAATCATTTGCAGCGTATTCATTCATCCAAAAGCAACCGATTACCGCAAAATATACCAGTACAACTATGGCGCAACAAAAATGGCTCTAAAACGCGCACTAAAGCAGTATCCAACCCTGGAAAAGATAATCTACGAGAAAGACCGATCAAAGCACCCAATCATGGGCTTCAAAGTTCCACGTCTATGGAGACCACCATACCTCCAAATTGCACTTGACGCACCCTCACTCGAAGGGGCAAAGAAGGTTATTGAACAACTACCAGGAAGCGACAGAATCATCCTTGAAGTTGGCACACCACTCATCAAACGTTATGGTACAAGAGGCATTAACGAACTACGCCAAATAGCCAAAGACAAATTCATTATAGCAGACCTAAAAACCCTTGACGTTGGCAAAGTTGAAGTGGACATCGCATACGAAGACACCGCAGACGCAGTTGTTGCAGCAGGCCTAGCACCACCAGAAACATTAGACGCAACAATACAGGAAGCCAAACGCCTAGGAATCTACGCAGTCATCGACATGCTAAACGTAGAAGACGTCCTCGCCAAATTGAAATCAATAAAAGAATTTCCGGACATCGTCATCCTTCACCGAGGTATCGACCAAGAGACAGGCAGAAGCAGCGGACTGGAACGCATAAAAATCATACGGCAAGCATTTCCTAACAAGAAATTCCTAATAGCTGTTGCAGGCGGAATCGTCCCAGAAACAGCAAAAGAAGCACTAGAGCAAGGTGCAGACATACTCATAGTAGGCAGATACGTAACACAGTCCAAAGACATCGAACGGTCAGTGCGAGACTTCCTCGAATTGACACCAAGCATGCGCGAAGACGTAGACTTATACAGAGTTCACACAGAATAGACCAAAAACCCCGAGCGAAAACTCGCTCAACCACTTTCTTTTTTATTTTATTTTTTAATTGCAAAAATTTTCAGAATCAAGAAGGCACAGAAGAAAGCGAGAGCCGCAATCAAAAATGTTGGCACATAACTCAAGTTTTCAGGCTAAGTACGGTCCAAGAAAAGAACCTACTGCTGCACCTAAACCAACTAAGTCCATCAAAGAAACCTGTTTTTCCCTCAGGGATAAGTTCCATTGAGAGAGAAATCATCATGATATAATACATTGCGTAAGCGAAGCCAAGAAAAACAAGAATGATTCCAGTTGTTATAGTTGGTGAAATAGCAAGTTGGATAACTCCTACGAGCAAGAAAATGAGTAGGCTTCGGAAAAGTACGAACCTTGGCATTTGTTTTCTTAAGTCTATTGACCTTGCGCGATTACGAATTAGGAAGTAACCTACTGTTGCTCCAATTGAATTCAGGATGTAAGCGACGTAAACCATACTTGATTGTCCATTAAAGATTGTTTTGAGATAAATTGGCAGGGGAGTAAAAAAGAGGCTTGTTGCCAGAGAAAAAATTACTATCGCAAAAGCGAAGCCAAGGAAGCTTTCTCGTTTTAGTGAACCATTTCCGTAATCCACCACAGACTTATAAGATTCAACACCTCGAGTGGCGAAATCAATCGTTTTCTCCGATGCCGACTAAGCGACGCTCAAAAATCATCAGTGGATCAGCAATTAAAGCAATAGATAAAATGAAAGCAACAACGCTCAAAAGACTACATAGGTACAAAGTGTAAGTTGCCAAAACAGTCGAACTTATCGAAGCCGTAAGTGCAAACAACCCAACGCTCAACACTAACCCAACTGCTAAACCAATAATGAAGCCGATTTCAGTGAGCCCCTCATAGAAGCCATAAGATCGCTCCCAGTCGTCGCGGCTGTAATGTTCAGCTATGAGAACATTTTTGGGAGCTTCGTGCGAGACATGAAGCACCTGCATAATTACGTATAAGATAACAAAAACGACGATGTTCTGGGCGAATGGAAGCGCCATTAAGAATAGAAGTATAGCTGAGGAAAGGAATGAGAGAAGAATAAACACTTTGTAATGGCGGGTGGCGTCGCAAAGGTAACCCCAAAGGAACGAAGCTGGGATTGAGCAGAAAATAGCAATGGAAGTCATTAACCCCAAAGCTACGAGTGGCCCTCCCAAAATACTGGTGTTTTTGAAGGCAACTAGGTAGAGCGGTATGAAAACGCTCAGCAATCCGAACGCTATTTCGTGAAAGAAGAAACCTAGACGCCACATAGTCCACACAGCACTCTACTGCTAAATTAAAACTTTTACCCAAAAAATTTAAACTCGCTTAAAAGCAGGCTTCTGCTATAAAAAAATTCATAAATCCTTAATAGAGAGAGCACCCAATTTCATACTCCGCTGGAGACAAAATCATGGCGAAGTTTAAGGTAATAGTTTCCGATCCCCAAGCTGGAACATCCAAAGTGGTAGAGCTCGAAGAAGCACGCGCAGCTCCATTCATAGGCAGAAGACTTGGAGAAACATTAGACGGTTCAGCAGTAGATTTACCTGCACACACAGTACAAATTCTAGGCGGATCCGACAAAGATGGCGTTCCCATGAGGGGAAACGTTCATGGCGGTGTACGAAGGAGAGTGGTACTTAGTGGCGGAGCAGGTTTCATCCCAAAGAATAGCGGGGAAAGAAAACGCAAAACTGTCCGTGGAAACGTAATTACCGACGAAATTGTTCAGATCAACATGAAAATTGTTGAAAGACCAGCCAAGCCTGCTGAAGCTAAGACGGAACAAACTGCGAAATAATCGCAATTTTCTTTAGTGAATGCTTAAACCTTATAAACTTCCATAATTAATTCATCCTTTATTCATTAGTATTTATTGGAAAGAAGAAGAATCGTATGAGTGACAATACTAAAGCCTTGCCTAAGCAACCAGAAGTCAACATTGGCACAATTGGACATGTAGACCATGGAAAAACCACTTTGGTTCAATCGTTAACTGGAACCTGGGCGTCACGTCACAGTGAAGAACTCAAACGGGGCATCACAATAAAACTCGGCTACGCCGATATGCCCATCTACAAATGCCCCAAATGTGAACCGCCAAAAAACTTCACAATCAAACCTTATTGTGAAGGCTGCCATTCTGAAGCAGAATTTGTCCGCGCCATAAGCTTTGTCGACGCACCAGGACACGAAGCTTTGATGGCTACGATGTTATCCGGCGCAGCAATCATGGATGGTGCCATATTAGTCATCGCAGCGGATGAACCATGTCCCCAACCACAAACCCGAGAACACCTTGCGGCCGCAGAAGTCAGCGGTATAAAGAACCTAATCATTGTTCAGAACAAAATCGACATTGTGGATGAGAAAAGAGCAATTGAAAGCTACAAAGAAATCAAAGTCTTCATCAAAGGCACAGTAGCAGAAAAAGCTCCGATTATTCCAATCTCCGCCCAACGGGGAATAAACATCGACGTACTACTAACAGCAATACAAACAATCATCCCCACACCTATAAGAGACGAAACTAAGTCACCCATGATGTTCATTATACGCTCATTCGACATTAACAAGCCAGGAACAACCCTCGAAGGGTTAGAAGGCGGCATCATCGGAGGAACCATAGCCCAGGGGAAGTTTGCGGTCGGCGAAGAAATAGAAATCCGCCCAGGCGTTATGGCTGAGCGGGAAGGCAAAACAATCTACGACCCCTTAATCAGCGAAATAGTCAGCCTCCAAGCAGGTAATGAAAGCGTAAAGGAAGCCACATGCGGCGGCTTAGTCGGTGTAGGAACATGCCTTGACCCATCATACTCCAAAGCAGATGGTTTAACAGGCAGCATTGCAGGAAAAACAGGACAACTTCCACCAACCCTAACAGAACTCACGCTTGAAACTCATGTTCTGGAACGCGCCGTCGGAACCAAAGAACTTTTGAAGGTTGAAAAAATCAACCCCGACGAAGCTCTACTGCTCCACGTCGGTTCCGCTGTGAACGTTGGTAAAGTAATTTCAATCAAGCAGAATATAATTAAAGTAAAGTTGACAAGACCAATTTGTGCGTTACCAGGGTCAAGAGTTGCCATCAGCAGAAAGATCACTGCCCGATGGAGACTCATCGGATACGGGCTCGTAAAGTAAACGCTCAATCTTTTATTATTTTTTGTTTCTTTAAGAAATCATGCGCCTTCTGCAATACATCTCTAGCGTTTTTGAAGGTTAATTTTTCCATGGCACGAGTATAATCCAGCCAAATGTAGCCTATGTGCTCGAAGGACAACTCGACCTTTTCCGTAGGCGATTTCATCACAAAAAACACGACTTCCTTATGAACTGTTAAACCTTGTCTTCGATAGAAATAAGCTATAGTTTCTTTGAAATCATCGATGAATTGGGCGTCAGTTATGGCTGTTTCTTCTTTGAGTTCGCGCAGAACGGTTTCTTTTTCGTTTTCTTTGGGTTCAACGTTGCCCTTGACGAAATCCCAGTGGCCGCCTGCATAGTTGAGGAGAAGATACTTTGTTTGTTCCTCCTTGTTTAGGAATACGACAGCGCCGCATGATTTCTCGCGAATCACTACATTCACCTGACTGTGTTCAAATCATTTATTCAGTTATTTAAAGTAATAGCAACTTTCACTAAGAGCAATAAAACAAAATTTTTTAAGCCAGTAAATTTAACCTTATCGAAACAAGGAGCCTTGCCAAGTGTCGGATTCAACGCCTAAAAAAAAACAACCTATAAAGGTAATTTTAGATTCCAACGCCTTGTTCGTTCCTCTTGAGTTTAAGATTGACATTTTTGAAGAGTTAAAGCAGTTGTTGAATAGGAATGTAGAGTTTGTTTTGCTCTCAACCGTTAAACGTGAGCTTGAATTGCTCGCAGCTAAGGATTCGCCTAAGATTAGACGTGAAGCTTTTTTCGCGTTGAAACTTACTGAAAAATGCAAGTTGGTGCCCCTTGAAAACGACGAAAAATTAGCTACTGACGATGCCATCGTTAAGATAGCTAAGAACTGGAATTCGCCTGTGTTTACGAATGATAGACAACTAAAAAAGAAGCTAAGAGATATAAGTGTCCCAGTGATTTATGTGAGACAAAAATCGCGTCTGGACATTGACGGGATGATATCTTAGATGTTTAAATTGATTACTCTTCAGGATACTATTCGCATTCCGCCTGAAACCTTCGGCAAGCCACTTGAAAAAGTTGGCCGTGAACAAGTTAAGCAAAAGTACGAGGGAATCGTGGATGAAGAATTAGGATACGTTATTGCAGTTACAGGTATAGAAGTTAGCCCCATTGGAAAAATTATACCTGGAGACGGTGCAACTTTCCATAAAGTAACCTTTTCCCTGTTAGCATTCTACCCGATTATTCAGGAAATCGTTGAGGGAGATGTGGTTGAAATCGCTGATTTCGGCGCGTTCGTTCGAATCGGACCAGTCGACGCGTTGCTTCATGTTTCCCAACTTATGGACGACTATATTTCTTATGATGAGAAGCAAGGCGTCCTTTTAGGAAAAGAAAGTAAACGTAGACTAACCACAGGTGACCAAGTCCGTGTCAGAATAACAGCAGTGTCTTTGGGCAGAATTGGAAGTTCAGGCAAAATCGGTGTCACCGCAAGACAGCCATTCCTTGGTAAGTTAGATTGGTTAAAGATGGATCAAGCCAAAGGAATCGAGAAGAAGTCTACTGAGAGTCCTGAGAAAGCAGCGTAAAGAGGATTGATTTGAATGAGCGAAAAATCATGTACAAACTGTCATTTCATAACTAAAGATAATGTTTGCTCAAGGTGCAAATCAACCAACTTTAGTGAAGATTTCAGTGGTTTAGTGGTTATGTTTGATCCTGAGACATCGGCTATCGCAAAAGCCATGAATATTAAAGAGAAAGGCCGATACGCACTAAAAGTACGCTAATCTTTTTTGCATCGCGGTAGCTTCATAACCTACCCAGCATTTCCTATTTTACAGGTTCGAAAGATGACTTTAGCGTACATTCTGACGCCTGAGCTGCGAAAAAAACTCAAAGACCCCTTTGGAAATCTAATTCAAGGGTCACCTGACCAAACGATGGTCAAGATGAAAGGGTTGGTAGAATCAGAAAAGCCATCCAGGATAATTTCAGTGGGAGATGTTGTATCCCGTAACCTGCATTTATACAATTTTCATCCTCAAGTCTCAATCATCGATAATATTTCTCAAAGAGACCAACCAATGCCCCAAGAAGAGGCGGTAGAAAAAACGGTCTATGTTGAGAATCCTCAGGGCACGATAACAAAGGAAGCAATCATTGCCATCGAAGATGCCTTGGAAAGCGGCGAACACACTCACATAGTTGTGAGGGGCGAGGAAGATTTGTTAACTCTCATAGCGGTTTTATATGCTCCAGAAAAAGCTTTTATCGTTTATGGGCAGCCACATTCGGGGATTGTGGTCATCAAAGCTACATCTGAGAAAAAAGCCCAAGTGAAGGAGTACCTAAAAGCCATGAAATCTTCGAAAAGCTAAATAAGAAGAATATTGTATGAATTTACGCCTTAAGTGAACATTAATGCAAGTCAAAATAGATTCAACCAAGAATAATGCGCTTCTAAAACGGAAAGAAGTAGGTTTCACAATTGTTTCGGGTCCAAAAGAGAAAACTCCAAAAAGGTTAGATGTAAAGAAAGCCGTAGCCGTTGAAATGCAATTAGGCGACGACGTAGTTTTTATTAAAAGAATGCACACAAAAACAGGAACAAGCATAACCGTTGGAGTTGCAAACGTTTACCAATCCGTTAATCAAGCAAAAATCGTTGAACCAGAATACATCAGAAAACGTAACAGTCCACCTGAAAAACCCAAAGAGGCGACCGCATAATGCCACCAGCTAAATCAGCACCCAAGAAAGAAGAACCAGCAAAGAAAGAAGAGGCAAAACCAACAGCCGCCACAGAAGCAGCAAATGTAGCAAAATCAGCAAAGCCAGAGAAGAAACGTGAGAAAAAACACAAAGAAGAGAAAGGCGTCCATGCAATGTACAAAGCCGAAGGCGAAAAAGTTTCTAGAGCACGGCCAACATGCGAACGGTGTGGACCGGGATACTTCATGGGAGATCACCATGACAGGTATACTTGTGGACACTGTGGCTTTACACGCTACAAGCCGAAGTAAACTGTAAGCAGTTTTAAATCTCCCCACAGCAATTATTCTTTTTTGACCTAACATGCTTAGAGTAAACGTAGTTATAACAAGTGTTTCGGCAGAACGTTTCTGGGATATTCGAAAACCGATCCCGCCCATTCAAATTAGTACTAACATTAATGTTGTGGGTATGGAAAAGAAACAGGACGAATCTTTGGAAGTACCTTTTGTTCTATCAATTGTTTACAACCCTTCAATAGCTCAGATGAGCCTTAAGGGAATTGCTTATGTGAACGGTGAAAAAGGCGAAGTTGACAAAGTACTCAAAGACTATGAACAGAAAAAGCCTCCAGCCCAAATAATAATTCAATCAATTTCAAATGTTGTCTTTATCGAGTCAGTCTTGATTTCGAGAACTTTGAATATTCCACCGCCTATTCCGTTGCCGCAAATCCCTGAGGGAGGAAAACCTATCAGCACAAAGCCTGAGGGAAGAGATTATAGTGCTTAAAGGAACCCCTTAAACTTCCGTGCTACCGCATCAGCAATTTTTAATTCAACCGAAAAACCAAAGTAACGTTGTTGCCATCGGTATCTTGCAACCCTATTCAATAATCCGTAAGCAAATCTGAAAGCTAAAGCCCGATCTTTAATCCTTGATTTCGGGTAGAATGCACAGCGTGCAACTGCGGAAATTGCATGCAGTTTTTCTATTTGCTTTTTGCTGTGCCAAGGAGGACTGAATTGAAAAACTTCAATGCCATCCCAACATGCGTGCAAGATGACTGCGGCGGCGTATATTCTGAGGGCAAATATTTCATGACGGGACTCAGAAAAGGCGTGTAGACCAATATGCCTGAAATGCTGCGTCTCAGGGTTAACTTTTTTTAATTCGTCCATCAAATTAAAAGTTTCAGCCAAATCCTTGTCTGTTTCTCCCGGAAAACCGCTCATTCAAGAAACATAAGGCTCAAAAGAAGGCGCCCAACGCCGCAGATTCGTAACTGACCTTCACTAAATCAGATAAACGAAAAAATAGGTTTAGTGAAATCTCAATTGATTGAAAAAGAAAATAAATAAAGAAAATGATCTATTTGAGTGGCACATACATTGATGAACGCGACGCACCGATACCTGGAGTTCCATGCCTAACTGGTTTGTTGGTTATTGCGAATTCTCCAAGGTAGTGACCGATCATTTCTGGCCTGATTTCCATGGCGACGAATTCTTTACCGTTGTGAACAGCAATTTTTGCGCCAACCATCTCTGGTAAGATGATTAGGTCTCGGACATGTGTTTTTAGACTGCCATCTTTACCCTCTTTTTGGGCTTCTTTGGCTTCGCGTAGTTTTTCGAGTAGTATGCGTTGTTCTGGTGTTAGTCCGCGTTGTAGGCTTCTGCGTTGGCGTGAGGGAAGTAAATTGATGAATTCATCCATAGACATGCTTGTTAAGCTGTTGAGGCTGTGTCCACGGTAGCTAAATTCTTTCGGCATTTTTCATCTTTCCTAAACTTGTTCTTATCCTCTATTATAGTTTCCTTAGCGTATCGCTCGTTTCTTCTTTTGTCCTGGACCTCTGGCAGCGATCAATCCGACTTTCTGTCCTGGCGGTGCGCCGTGTGAAGTTGTTGTGCATCTGCGAGCGCTACGTTTGCTGCTTCCGAATGGGTGACAAGCTGGAACCATTTTGCGGCCGCTAGTTCTTGGGTATGTGTGACCTTTTGCTTTCATTAAGTGGAATTTTGCGCCTGCTTTCAGGAATGGCTTCTCAATGCGTCCAGAAGCAGAGATTACACCAACAGTCGATAAACAGTAATCGTCAACGTATCGTGTGCGTCCTGAAGGCAACCGAATCATAGTGCCTTGTGGAGTGTGACCAACGACAGTTGCGTATGCACCTGAAGACTTTGCCATTTTTCCTCCGTCACCTGGACGAAGCTCAAGATCGCAAACGATAGTTCCTTCTGGAACTTTTCCCAGTGGAATAATGTTGCCTATTTCAGCTGGAGCTTTTCCGCCATAGCAAATTTGTTGTCCAGTGAAAACGCCTTCAGGAACAACTGTGTAAATGGATAATCCGTTCTCGAATTTGACTATTGATAGTGGTGCGCCGCGTCCTGGATCGTGTACGAGTTCCGTAATGGTGCCCATTATTGAAGCTTCAAAAGATTGTTTTGGGGCTATTGCAGGATACTTTGCTGGAGCAACCCGTTTGTGAGTATTGGCGCGGAAGTTTCTTCCACCGCGACCCCTTCTTTGAACGCGAATTCGTTTTCCCATAAGTCATGCCTTCTATATGTTTAGAGTATTCCAAGTTTAATTGCAACGTCTGAAGCTTTGAATTCTGGTTTTAGCTTCACGAAAGCTTTTTTTACGCCTTGAGGAGTAATGAGCATGTTTATTTTGCTGACTTTAACTTCGTAGAGAGTCTCAACAGCGCGTTTAACGTCGGTTTTGCCTGCTTTGAGATTAACTATGAAGATTAGTTTGTTGTCTCGCTCAACCATTACGCTTGCGGATTCTGTCATTAACGGAAAAGAGATTATATCATTAATGTCCATTAGAATTATTCTCCATAAAGTGCGTTTAATTTTTCGATAGCGCCATTAGTCCAAACAGTTAATCGTCCTGGGTGGGTTCCTGGTGCAAGCATTTCAGTGTTAAGGTTAGCCACGGTTGTGACTTCTACACCTGGAAGGTTGCTGGCTGCGTTAACTAAGTTTTTTCCGTTGACAACTACGATGAGTGGCCCAACGGCTTGCTTCATTTTTCTGCCTCTACGCTTGCCTTTTCCTGCTCTTATGCTGCGGCTATCACGTACGCGGGTTAAGTCCTCAGCTACGCCGAGGCTTGTTAATGCTTCTTCGACTTCTTTTGACTTCGTTAACCCTTCAAAAACATCTTCAACAACTAACGGAAACTGTGGAACACTACCGATTTTGTGTCCTCTAGAAGTTACGGTTTCTTTTTGTGCAGTGGCTGCGATAGCGGAAGTTAAAGCTAATTTTGCTTCCTTCTTTGGAATTGCACGCAATATCCTTTTTTCGGCTCTTGGCGGATGGGGTTGTCTACCTTTAACAGTGCTTGGAGCAAAGGCTGCTCGACCTGCGCCGCTTTTCATGCGTGGAACTCTTGCGGTTGCGCTGCCGGTTCCGCGTGATTCTGCGGTTGTTTTCTTTCCAGCCATTGGGTCTCTGCCCTGCTTTTGTCTTCTGTTTGATTGAATAGCTAAGACGGCGCGTTTAATCACATCTGGTCTTAGGGGTGTAGAGAAAACGCTTGGAAGCGCAATTTTGCCTGTTGCTTTGCCTTGTAAGTCAAAGATTTCTGCTGTTTTTTGTGCCATGGCTTATTTCACCTTATTTTCCTTGTGGGGACTCCAGTGAGATATATGTTACTTGTGGTGCTGCTTCGGGTGTTTCGGTGGGTGGACGTGCAGGAACTCTTAGTCGGATTTGGCGTTTTTCTGTTCCAGGTATGCTGCCTTCCATTAGGATGTAGGGTCCGTTTACTTCGCCGTAACGGATGAAACCGCCTTTAACGGTGACTTCTTTGCCGTTTTTGCCGATTTTTAGTATACGTTTATTGAATTCGATGCGTTGATGATAACCCATCTGTCCTGCTCTTGGAATAGAGTACATTAAGTGATGGGGATTCCAGGGACCTAAAGTGGCGATGCCTCGTTTGGTTTTTCTGCCTTTATGCTGCAGGCAAGTTACTCCCCAACGTTTAACTGGACCTTGGAAACCTTTACCGACGGTAATTCCGCCGACGTCGATGTATTGTCCATCTTTGAAGACTTCTTCAGGTGTTACGGTTTTTCCTAAAAGTTGTTTCGCATATTCGAATTGTTGGGCGATTGTTCCACCGCCGATTTGGATTTCGCTTGTTTCAGGTTTCTTCTTTGAAAGGCTAGTTTGTGATGGTTGTGAGGCAGCAATGACTCGAACTATGTTTGTTTGTTCGAGGTTTTGCGAGAGTTTCTCAAGCATTGCTTCAGTGTTGAAGTTGTCCGGCAAAACCAGTTTTCGGTCTAGTATGGCTGGTGGGTCTTTCATCCAAGCTTCTGATATATTTTGGAGCCCGTATGGTGTTTTAGTATAAGTTCTAATGCCACACACAAGTATAGGTGGCGTTTCTAGTATGGTTGCTGCTCGAGCAACTTCTTTTCCAAAATGAGGAGAACGCTTACGATCCTCGATAGTGAATACATAAGTCATGCCTGCCTTGTAGGCTGCTGAATAACCAAGTAATTTAGGAGATTCTGACTTAATTTCTGGCCAGTATCTGATGCGTGCTGTTGGTTTCTTCGCACGGTGCCTTGGCAAATAGGCTAATGAACCATGTTTTGGAGCATGAGTTTTTCGATGTCCCATAGTACTTCCGCTTCGCGCCTTTACAAAATAGTAGGTTAAGTTATAAACGTTACCATCAAAAACGCAAAAGTAAGCGCAACCTCTGAAAAAGAAATTTATACAACTCTTGGTTGCTTGAGTTGTAAGAGTATTTCAATTGTTACCTATCCTTTGAAATGGATAAAGATTTCTGCTCCTAAAAATATTGTTTTTTGTTTGAATAGGTTACTTGCTTTGATCTTTTTTGAGTTTATTTTGGGATTTCAATGATAGGGATTTAAACTTCCATGCATAATTTGTGTTTACTTCTGAAAGATAACACTGTTGTGCAAAATGCTGTTGCATCAGCAGCATCAGTTGCTTCTTCTCCAGCTTCCGTTTTTGCTCTTGCTCTTGTTAGCGTTCTTAGTGCGATAATGTCCTGGCTGCTGGTTTGAAAGCTAAATTGTTTAATTTGTGTTTATCTCTGATTGATAACACCCAATCGCAATTTCCAGTAGCCGTATCATCATTATCATCATCATCTTCTCTGACCACGTTCGTTAATCTCGCCTTTCATCAATTTGAGGGTGGTTGAGAGTGTTGGATCTGATTTAAAATCAAAGTACCCTTGCTTATGGGAGAGGAAAAGGCTTGGTTTCTAATTCTCTGGAGAGGCATGTGTTGGTTTGGGCTGGTTGTAAACGTGGCTATTTTAAAAGTTGGGTGTTGAAAACGAATCAAGTTTCGGAGATTAGCTGCTTTCTCTAAGCCTTCAAAAAACCTGAACTAAGTTATCTGTCTCCAGTGAAAACTCTTTTAGCTACAACTGCAAATGTTTAGGCTGGAGCCGGGGTGGCGGAGTGGTTATCGCGCCAGCCTCGAGAATCGTAACAAAAGAGGGCTAAGCCGAAAAGGCAAGACAGCTAGTGGGCTTCGTGCTCGCAGGGGTTCGAATCCCTTCCCCGGCGCCATCAACAACTTTTGGTAACTCTGGTTGGAGGTTATTTGAGTTTTGGAAAGATTCTTGTTTTGACGCATGTCATGCCTATTGAAAGCTTCCCTCTATTCTTTTAGCATTAAGAGCAAGCCAACTATGATCAGTCTTTATTTTTTTGGTTTGGTTCTTTGTGTGTGATTGTTGCAACCTAGCGTGCAACTGCAGCAGTTACAACAGCAACAACTTCCAATTTTTCAATAGTTCACTGATAGGAAGGTGCATGTCAGGTTAATTTTATATGTAATTCAAAGAATATTTTGGCTGATGAGCTGGATATAACAGAATGGAAAAGATTGCTGAAGGCATTAGTGACTTTGGTGATTTTAAGGCTATTTTATTTAGGACATCTGATGGTCGTCATTTTGTGCAGATTGTGCCTTTCGAAAGTTCAGAAAAACCTCACATTGAGTGGCTTTCCGGGCATGACCATTTAGAGTGGCTTAGACGTCTGGGTACATAAGCGCAAAATTGAACACTCAAAGTCTCAATGCTCACTTGGAAAAATAAAAATTAGCGGTCGACAAAAAACCGCTTGATAGTTCATAGAGGTACCTATTCTGTCATGTAGGTAATGTCGTCCCATGGATGTCTGTATAGACCCTGCTTGAGACGTTTCTGATCTAGGAAATGCCCCGTCATGCCAATGGTTCTACCTACCACAAACAATCCGTTTAGGGCGCCCATCTTAACGTAGTCATCCGCTTCGCTCTTTGGCATCTCGTTTCGAAGCATGTCAACAAAGCAGATTCCGATGCAGCCGTCCACGTTCAGGATGAGGTTGTCTTTCTTGGCTGTAGTAAGCTTCTCCACTTCGAGGGCGTAGTTTAAGAGCGGTGTGGCTTTGAAGTGTTTTTTAGCGTACTCTTTCATAATGGTTACTCGCTTGTCAGGGTTATTTACGCTTTTTATTAAGTGCCCAATTCCCTGAATGTTCTCACCCTTCTGTTTCATCTCCTCAACGAATTGGGCGGGGGTTAATCCCCTGTCGTAGCCGTCAGAGAACATTTGGGCTGCACCATCTATAGCGCCTCCGAACCTGGGACCGATAGTCAACATTCCGCTTGCAACCGAGGAAATCAGGTCTTTTCCTGCTCTAGCCGCAACTATAGCGTTATGGGCGCCTGACACTGCAGGTCCATGGTCAGCAGTCACCATGATTGCCATCTCTATGAACTTTGTCGCATATGGTGGAAACTGGCGCTTGAACCATAGAATGCTGAGTACTCCGCCGATTCCTATGTCTTGCTTGAAGACTTCGGAAATAGGCATCTTGCCGTAGAGCAGTTCTTCTCCTCGGTCGTCTGATATTGTGCAGATGAAGTTAGAGGGTTTTCGGATGAGTCCTTCTTTGAGTGCTTTGGCGTAATCCATCGGAATTTTCGGCACTGGGGGTTCTGGTTTTGGTTTGATGATGCCTTTCTCGACCAAGTCTTCATATGTTTCCTTTATCTTTTGGTCGTAGTCGTCATATGAGTTGGGAACTATGGCACCTGCAGCTCTTAGAGCCGCGTTTTTTGCATCAGCGGTTTCCACTTCGCAGCCAGCTTTTGCACCTGCGTGCCCAAACTGAACTTCCGTCTTGAATGCTTTGGAGCATGTTCCAGTGACCCAAATTACCAGCGGCTTGGTTATCTTTTTGTTCTTAAGCGCCTCAGCAATCTCATATTCGGCACTTCCTCCTACTTCCCCCAAACACACAAGCATCTTGATCTCAGGAATTTTTTCGAACCTTAGAAGGTGGTCAAGCAGTGTGGAACCGGGATATGTGTCTCCGCCGATGGCTATTCCCTCGTACAAGCCGTCCGAGTTACGAGCGATGATGTTGTATGCTTCGTTGCTTAAGCCGCCGGATTTAGAAACAAATCCCACGGAGCCAGGCCTATGAAGCTTGGAGTCTATGATGTTTTCAATTGTACCTCCCGCGTTTCCTATTTTGAAGCAGCCAGCTTTTATTCCTCCTACTGTTGCGGGACCAATGATGACTTTTCCAAGGGCTTTAGCTTTGGCGGTAACCAATTTCATCCGTCTCTCAGGCACGCCCTCCGCTATTATCACGATGGTGTGTATCTGGGGTATGGTTAGTGCTTCCTCTGTGGAGGGAGCGGCTGACCTAAATGATGCGAAGTTTATCATCACATCAACGTTGGGATGCATATTTGCCGCTTTCTCAATGGTCTTGTACATGGGTATCAGAATCTCACGCTTTCCAAAGAAGAATTTTGAGAAGCTATCGGCGCCAGTAGGGTTGATTATTGCTGCAACTGACGGCGTCTTGCGACCCGCCGCGTAGTCGAAGTCGAGCATCCTTTGGGTTGCATTAACTTGGTTATTGTAAATGAATGACTGGGTGTTGCAATTGAACAGTTCACTTTGGGAAGTCATCTTAGCTGGCTGTTTCTTTGCCATTTTATTTTCCTCCTTTCAAAGCCAGGGAAACAATAGTGGTCATGTGAGTTTCTGGTCCATACACTTCAATCGGCACACCTAACTTTTCGCCAAGTGCCCGCATCTGACTTAGGCCTTCTCGATAATTTGGTCCGCCTCTGCGAACGAATATTTTGACTTTGTTTTCCTGAAGCTTGTTCTGGAACTCCTGCAGAGCTTTGATTATGCCTTTGAAGGTGTTAGCTACATCAGTGAAATTTGCTATTCCACCGCCAATGAGTAAAAACTTGCCCTTCGGATGAGCCTTCCGAGTCATGACGTCAAGTATTGTTTTGGCATAAAGATATGTAAATTCCTCGCTCGGGTCTCCGGAGTATTCTCCGTAATTAGCCAATTCATGCATGAAGCCGAGGTCGGTGATGGTGTCTGCGTATATGACTGATGCTCCGCCACCTGCCACCATTGTCCAAACTCTTCCTTCAGGGTTAAGTATGGTGAGTTTAAGAGAAGCACCCGTCTGGGAGTCCAATTCCTCAATGTAAGCTTCTTCTTTAGTGAGTTCCCGACCGAATGGTGCCGGAAACTCGATGTTGCCCCACTTGCTGCCGCTCTCGAACTCTGCGGTGCTATCCAGTTTGGCTGCAAGGTCCAGTGGGATAATCAAATCTTTCGTCACTGCAACCGGATTTATCTCGAGATAAGTGAAGTTTAGGTCTGCATAGAATTTGAATAAAGCCTCAATAAAACCCCCAAGGCGATTCTTGCGGTCAGCAGTGACTTTTCCCAGAAGCTTCTTCTCAATTTCCTTCGAAGTTGGGAACGTACCGATGGGCACGTCTAACCGTGTTCGCTTTGGCGTCTACGTCTCCGACATTCACTCCGCCTTCTTGGTAGAATAAGATGGTGTCTCCGTCTTTGGTGGATATGATTGCAAGGTAGTATTCATCTGAGTCCTTGTGGGGTATCATTGGTTCAATGATGAAGTGTGTCAGTTGCCCTATTGTTCCTTTGTCGACGGGTTTTCCATTCTCGTCGAACTTGCCATGGATGATTATCGGTTGGCTTGACTTTTCTTTTATCCATTCTTCAGCTTGGTCAAAGGTTGCGTCGACTAGGATAAGTTTGTTCTTTCCCCTGCGTTTAATCAATTGGTCGGGTTTAACAACCAATTTTTCTGTGGTTAGCCACTTGTGTTGAATTGGCAGATTCGTCATGTTGGTGTTTGGTCCGACAGTGACAATTTTATCAGAAATTTCGTATTTTCCGTCAGAGTAGTCTTTGAATAGACGGGCAAGCATACGTTTGCCGTCAGCTTCTCTAATCGCTTTGTGCGCCATTTTTTTATCCTCTAATCAAACTTTTTCTTGAGTTTTTCTGCCACTTCGGCAATGAATTCCTCGGTAGATACGTTCTTGTTCTTTGGGTCCGGTGTAGCAACTGCCATCAAATCACCAGTCATGATGCCAGCCTCGACAGTTTCAAGAGCAGCTTCTTCTAGCTTCGTGGCAAATTCCACGACTCTTGGTGTCTGATCCAACTCCCCCCTCTTTTTGAGGCAGCCAGTCCACGCAAATATGAGAGCCATAGAGTTGCTTGAGGTCTTTTCACCCTTCATGTACTTGTAATAGTGCTTCTGAACTGTGCCATGGGAGGCTTCAAACTCGTAGTATCCTTGTGGACTGACAAGGACGGAGGTCATCATCGCAAGACTGCCATAAGCTGAACCCAACATGTCACTCATAACGTCCCCATCGTAGTTCTTACACGCCCACAGCATACCGCCCTCAGTCTTCATTATTCTGGCGACTGCGTCATCGATAAGTGTGAAGAAATATTTGAGTCCAGCTTCCTCGAATTTTGCCTTCCAGTTTTTCTGGTATTCTTCTTCGAATATCTTGCGGAACTGTGCATCATAAGTTTTGGAAATCGTGTCCTTGGCACCAAACCACAAGTGAAGTTTCATGTCGTATGCATAGGTGAAGCAAGCTTTGGCGAAGCTCGATATAGATTTGTCAGTGTTATGAATGCCTTGGATGATGCCTGGACCTTTAAAGTCTTGGATGGTTCCTCGCCAAAGCTCCTTGCCTGTGCTACTTGTGAAGACTATCTCGGCTTTTCCAGCTTCTGGAACTCTGTACTCGCAGTTCTTATAGACATCACCATAGGCGTGTCTTCCGATGTGGATGGGTTTCTTCCAGGAGACTAACTGCGGGCGGAATATTCTTGACTAAGATGGGTGCTCTGAAGACTGTGCCGTCTAGTGCTGCTCTGATGGTGCCGTTGGGGCTTGCCCATTCTTGCTTCAAGTTGTATTCTTTTACTCGATCCTTGTTTGGAGTAATGGTTGCGCATTTTACGCCGACGCCATATTTCTTGATAGCTTCTGCCGCCTCAAGGGTTATTTTGTCGTCAGTCTCGTCTCTTTTTTTGAGTTGGAGATCGTAGTATGCGATGTTCATGTCCAAATAGGGCAAAAGGAGCTTTTCTTTAACCATCTGCCACATTACTCGTGTCATTTCGTCTCCGTCTATCTCGACAATTGTGTTCTTCACTTTAATTTTGTTCAATCAAACTCCTCCTATTTTCCCTTGACCGTGTACGGAAGTAGACCGCCCTCATAGAGAATATCTTTTTGTCTTTGGGAAAGGTTGTATCCAAGCTCTATTTTGAGGTTCTTAGTCTTGTTCACCAAGATGACGGGGTCGTTGTTCTGAAGTTTCTTTTTAAGGTCAGGTATTTCAATCTCGTCGCCTTGCTCTATTTTGTCGTAGTCAGCCATGTTCTTGAAAGACAGCGAGATAATGCCGAAGTTAACTAGGTTAGCTGCGTGGATTCGCTCAACAGACTTTGCTATAATTGCCTTAACACCTAGATACATTGGGCATAGCGCAGCGTGCTCTCTGGAACTTCCCTGTCCATAGGATTCTCCTGCAACAATAACCGTAGCCAATCCTTTCTTTTTGGCGTCCATTGCTCTTTTTGGGAAGTCTTTGTCAAGTGGTTCGAACACATACTTGGAATATTCGGGCACGTTTGAGCGGTATTTAAGTCTGGATCCAGCGGGCATGATGTGGTCGGTTGTGATTTTATCGCCCACTTTAATGCCGACAACGCCTTTGATTTCTTCTGGCATTTTATCGTTAACTGGCGGCGCGCCGATGTTGGGTCCCCTTACAATCTCAACGTTTTTGTCAGCGTCCTTAGGGAAAATGAACATGGAATCGTCCACAAGAAACTTGTTTGGCATATCCACTTGGGGGTACATTATGCCTGCTGTTCGAGGGTCAGTCATCTTACCAGTGATTGCTGACACTGCAGCAACTTCGGGACTCACAAGATAAACCTGCGCGTCCACGGTTCCGCTTCTTCCCTCAAAATTCCTGTTGCTTGTCCTAAGAGAAACACCCATTGATTTGGGACTTTGGCTATTGCCGATGCAGAAACCACAGGTTGCTTCAAGCAGTCGAGCACCGCTATCAAGCAAGTCACCGATGTAACCATCTTTTGTCGCCATCTGAAGGACCTGTCTTGAGCCCGGCGCAACCCCAAATGATACGTCTGGGTGAACTTTTTTGTCCTTCATGATTTTGGCAGCGGTGGCTATTTCTTTGTATGACGAGTTAGTGCATGAGCCAAGCATAACTTGGTCTACTTTTAAGTCTTTCAAATCGCTGACTTTAACTATATTTCCGGGGCTGTGCGGTGCAGCTGCAAGAGGCTCCAGTTCGCCAAGGTCCAGGTCAACAACCTTGTCATATTCCGCGTCATCATCAGCTTTTAGCTCGACCCAATCTGCCTCTCTGCCTTGAGCATTGAGGAACTTTCTGGTTTCCTCATCTGAGGGAAATATGGAGGTTGTTACACCCATCTCCGCTCCCATGTTGGTGATTGTGGCTCTCTCTGGAACTGTCAGACCTTTTACGCCTGGTCCAGTATACTCCATAATGACTCCGACGTTGCCTTTTACCGTGAATAACTCTAGCATCTTCAGAACCACGTCTTTTGCGCTAACCCAGGGCTGAAGGGCGCCTGTCAAGTTTATCTTGTAGACTTTTGGGCAGGTTATGTAGAACTCGCCTCCACCCATGGCAACAGCGACGTCTAGTCCACCAGCTCCGATGGCTATCATGCCGATTCCGCCTCCAGTGGTTGTGTGGCTATCAGAGCCGAGAAGTGTCTTGCCCGGCTTGCCAAACCGTTCCAGATGGACTTGATGGCAGATTCCGTTTCCTGCTTTTGAGTAAATGATGCCGTACTTGGCGGCTACACTTTGAAGATACTTATGGTCGTCAGCGTTCTCGAAGCCCACTTGGATTGTGTTGTGGTCAACGTAGCTAACAGAAAGCTCGGTCTTCACTTGTTTAAGGCCCATTGCTTCGAACTGCAGGTAGGCCATTGTTCCTGTCGCGTCCTGAGTTAGGGTTTGATCAATCTTTATTCCTATCTCTTTGCCTGGTACATATTCGCCCACTACCAAATGGTTTTCCAATATCTTGCGTGTAAGGGACTTACCCATAAATATCTCATCCTTGGAAAGGATTTCTTTTGCTAATTAGCATATAAACGTTGTCAATTTAGAGGACGAATACATTCCCGCATTTACTTAAAAAAATTTTAGTAGATTTTGGAAATTTGGACAAAAAAAGGTGCAAAAATCGTAAAACAGAACAAAAATATCGCCGCCACAATGGAAACAGTAATTACATGGAACAACATTTTTTAAAACCAAGGGCTTTTTTGGGATTAACGCAATTACTTGAACAGTTTCTGTTCTGGCTTGTTAGCCCATAATTGTTGGGTTTTCACCCTCTTCGTTGATGTGATGCATTACATGGATAGCTAAGCCTGTTGCGGCACCTGCAGAGAGACCAACAAGTAAGTTGGTCAACCAAGAGAATTGGCCAACTAAACCCAGAACAACCAATGCATCAAAACCTAATGCAACTGCAAGGTATCCAACACACCACATTTTAACGCTCATGCCTCTGGGCTTGTTAATTCCGATTCCGCCAAGTATGCCTAGCATAATCAAAAAACCGACTAAAGCATAAACCCAATCGTAACTCAAACCAATCACCGTTTAACTTGGCTATGTTTCAGTGGGAGCTTATTAGTTTATCGAATTGACTTCTGCATTAGAGATGCATCACTGTTAAGCAATTCAGATACCGTTAACCTTTTTTACCATCGACCGCGAATCTTTAGACCTCAAGGGTGTGGACACAGTAACAAACTTTGACGTCAAACAATGCCATAAATGGGCACAGCTTCTGCGTGAGCGAAAACAAAAACTTGGTCAAGCCTTAACTGCAATTTCAAATCAGGATTTTGATTTGGCAAAAAAAATGTTTTCCCAAATTTTCAACGGATTCATGGGTGGCAAACAGGCTGACCCAGGCATGGCTGGGTCACTATTATACCACATGGCGATGGTTTCGAAGATGGAGTCAGAAACCCAAGTGCTGCTTGACACATTGAAAGTTGACTTGCCTGATGTATCTGAGCAGTTAAGCAAGATTTATTTCGATTTCGAATCTGACGCTAATGAACTTCTCCAAACAATAGCCCCTCTTCCCTTAGGTCTACAAGAAATGGCGACAACCCCAAGAATGGGAAGCGAGGAAAAAATCAAACTATTCACTAAACTAAAGCAAGAAAACAAAAAAGTCGAAGATCTCTTAAACAGCAAGAACCCCAAAGCTGGTGAAGCCCTGGAGAAATTGTTCAGCCACTGGGCAGAGCACGTCATTCGGATGAGGCTTATGCAAGAGTACGAAACAATCAAAGGATTGCTGGTTACAGCTGAGTTGGCAAAAACCATCGGTTTACCAGCGCTCGAAAAAGCCATGGCGTCGGTGCAGGAAAAGTTCGGTCAAGAAACCGTAAGCATCGCACTTGACGTCACATTAAAGGTTGGCATGCGACGAGAAAAACTGCAATCGGTAATGTTAAGCGACCACTTCATCAACATGACCATGAGCAACGAAACCCTCGATGGTCACATGAATTTCTTGAATTGCCCGATTTACGGAGGCCACAAGTACGCCACAGAAAAATACGGCGTTAACGACCAAGTTTCGAGGCTTTTCTGTAAGCATTTCTGTTTTGCCCACGCCAAAGCCATGCTAGACACAGTCTTGCCTTTCCCGTTTACGTTATGGCAGCCTAAACTGATAGCAACCCATGGCAACTGTGAATTCTACCTAAAACTTGCACATTCACCAGAAGCAGAAAAATCTGAGCGTTTCGTTCCGTTGGTTATGTCTTGGAACGTTACCCGCGAATGCAACATGAAATGCAGCCATTGCTACATCAATGCAACTGAAAAGAAACTTGCCCATGAATTGACTACGACAGAAGGCAAAAACCTCATAGACCAAATATGCCAAGTAAGCAAGCCACTGCTCATACTTAGCGGTGGCGAACCTATGCTTCGCCCAGACATTTACGAACTAATTCGGTATGGCACATCTAAAGGCTTGAAGATGGGACTGGGCAGTAACGGAAGCCTTATCGACGACACTGTGGCTGCTAAACTTAAAGCTGCAGGCATAGCAACGGTTTCCATCAGTTTAGACTCCCATATTCCAGCGCAACACGACGAGTTCCGAGGAGTCACTGGTTCATGGGAAAAGGCAGTCAATGCATGCAAAGTTCTAAGAAAGAATAACGTCCTCGTCCAAGTAAATACCACCTTAACCCAGCAGAATTATGACCAAATCGACGACATAATGAGTTTGGCAGAGGAAATAGGAGTGGAAAACTTCCACTTGTTCTTCCTTGTCCCTACAGGACGTGGTGCTAAACTAACGGATATTTCCCCCCAAAAATATGAAGATATGATAACCAATACCTTCGCAAAAGTTGCAAAACACAAGTTAAACGTCCGACCCTCTTGTGCCCCACAGTTTATGCGCATCGCTAAAGGAATGGGCTTAGACATGAGACAGTGGGTTCGCGGCTGCCTGGCAGGCCTATACTACTGCCGTATCTACCCCAACGGAGATGTAACCCCCTGCCCCTACCTACCAGTTAAACTTGGCAACGTAAGAGAAAAAGCATTCAAAGACATCTGGTTTAACTCGCCAATCTTCAAATCACTGCGGGACCCAACTGCACTCAAAGGAAAATGCGGTGCATGCGAATTCGGCTTATCGTGCGGGGGTTGCCGTGCCCGAGCTTATGGCCTTTCAAGCGATTTCATCGATTACTGCGGAGACCTTCATGAACCAGCAGAACTCAAAAACGATTACTTAACTGAGGACCCTTGGTGTGTGTATCAACCAAAAACCCTTTAAGTCATAGGTGTCTTTCAAAAACTTCAACAGGCAGTTAAAGAGGCATCGGGTTTTCTGGGATTAATAAGGTTGGGTATTGCAACGGAAAAAATTGCCGATCCAGCGGCAGACATGGCTGAAGTCGTATTAAGACGAATTGAACCGCACCCAATTTTACAGCTGACTATTAAAGAGGCAGAAGAGACAGTTACTCAAGCTTGCGTTACTGGAGATTCTCAATTGGCGGGCAAATCTTTGAAGGAAGCGCGAGTACATGAGGAAACGGGCATGTGGATTTTAGTCATAAAAAGGAATGATAGGTGTTTGCGTCCCCGCTGGGGATTCAAGGATATCGTTAGGTGACGTATTGATTGCTTCGGGGTACGCTGAGGGTGCTGATGCTTTAAAGCTACTTGCCTCTCCAGCCCAAACATGCAATATCGAATAATTGATAATCTTTAGTTCTAATTCATTAACACTATAAGGTGGTCAACAATATTGTTCCTAAAGTCAAATCTAATGTAATAGTTGATATGAGGGGAAAAAATGGTCACATGTCAAAACGCTTCTTGTAAAAAAAGCTTTAATGCACCCCTCAAAACCTTGAATCTTCAGCGTTCCCACACAGAAATCTATAACGCCTGTCCTTTCTGTTTAACAGAATTAAAAATACCCGAAAAACAGGTAGAAATTCAACTTGAAAACCTAAAATCAGAAGAAAAACAAAGGGAACCTAAAGAAAAATCTGATAAAAATAACGATAACCCAACAAGATGCCATTTTCATCCTGGCTACCTCAGTGAAAGAACATCGAAAGATAATATCCCAGATGAATGCCTTGTATGCAAGGATATCCTTGAATGCATGCTAAGAAAAATGCGTGAATAATAAATTACTTTTTGGGATAATAGGCATTCTTTATGGAAAAGTTAAAAAAAACTGAAAAGGAAATTATAAGAAAAGAGTGAGTGATTACTTCTTTTTCTTTGCTGCTGGTTTTTCTTCGGCAGGAGCGTCAGGTGTTTTTACTGCTTCGGTTTCTTCAACTTTCGGCTCTTCTTTCTTCTCTTCGATTTCGGTTGTGATTTCTTCTATTGGTTTTGGCGGGGGTGTTGTTGCCATTGTCCAGCCTATCCATGCGCCTATGAACAAGATAGCTACGAACGCAACAAATACTGGAACAGCAATGAGCCAGAATCTAACATCAGCTGCTGAGCCTATGTTAAGCCAAGGTTTGATTAAGTCGTTATAACCGAATAATGCAACTAAGTAAACTACAGCGACAACTACGCAGACAAGTAGTATTGCTCCACCTATTGCTTGATCTTTGCTAACCATTTAGTGATTCACCACTTTATAGCCATGTATTCGTTTAAACAATTTAAAGTTTGTCATGTTTTTCCATTGCTAGATTGTTTAGGTAGTGCCCATTTCCCATGTCGAAAGGTACTTTTTCTGTTCAGTTGTAAGTTCATCGATGGTAACACCCATTGATTTGAGTTTAAGTTCTGCGACTTTTTCATCGATCTCTCTTGGTACAGTATAGACTTTGGTTTGTAGTTTCCCAGATTTGGCGATGTATTCTGAACATAAAGCTTGGTTTGCAAAAGACATGTCCATGACTTCTGATGGGTGTCCTTCCGCTGCAGCTAGGTTGACTAGTCTACCTTCGGCAAGAAGGTATAGTTTTCTACCGTCGTTTAAGCTGTATTCTTCCATGTTGGGTCGCATTGTCCGTTTGGCTTTAGTTAGGGATTCCAAGTCTGGGATGTTAATTTCCACGTTGAAGTGCCCACTGTTGCACATGATGGCTCCGTTCTTCATCTTTTGCATGTGTTCTTTGCGTATGACACTTATGTCGCCTGTAGCTGTGACGAATATGTCGCCGATGGGCGCTGCTTCAGCCATGGGCATGACACGGTAACCGTCCATGACTGCTTCTAGAGCACGGGTTGGTTGAACTTCCGTTACTATAACATTAGCGCCCAAGCCTTTCGCACGCATAGCTATACCTCTACTACACCAGCCGTATCCGCCGACAACAAAGTTTTTGCCAGCAAGCAGAATTGAGGTTGCCCGCATAATACCGTCGATAGTGCTTTGACCTGTTCCGTAGCGGTTGTCAAAAAGATACTTTGTGTATGCGTCGTTGACGGCTACGATGGGGTATTTGAGGCTGCCATCCTGTTCCATGGCTTTTAGGCGGACTACACCTGTAGATGTTTCTTCGGTTCCACCTTTGATGTCTTTAATTTGGTTTTGACGTTTGCTGTGAAGCATACCGACAACGTCTGCACCGTCATCCATGGTTATGGTCGGTTTGAAGTCTAGGACTTTGTCTATGCACTTGTAGTAGTCCTCTGTATTTTGTCCTCTCCAAGCGAAAACATGCACACCAGCTATCTGCTAATGCGGCGGCAACGTCATCTTGAGTTGAGAGAGGATTTGAGCCACATAATGCGACTTTGGCGCCTCCTGCAATTAGTACTTTGATAAGTACTGCAGTTTCTTTGGTTACGTGAAGACAGGCGCCTATTGTTTGGCCTTTTAGTGGCTTTTCTTTTTCAAATCGTGTTTTAATGATATTCAGTACGGGCATGTGTTTTGATGCCCATTCGATCTGTAAGTGACCTTGTGGCGCTAAACTTTTGTCTTTAACTTGGAATTCTTCCATGAACATTCCTTCTTTTTAGGAACATTGTGCTTTCTACCTATTTAGAATTTGCTTCGCAAACGGAAATATTGCCGTCGTTTGCTCGAAAAAGTTTAATTATTTAATGTTCAGACCTACATGTTAGAGGATTCAAAATGAAGGAACCTTTTGCTGCATATGTCAAAAAAGAATTGCCCCAAAGAACATTACTGATAACATGTGGGTTACCTGCAAGTTACAAAACAGAAACTGCAGAGGAAATCTCCAAAATCAAAGGATATCCCATCTTGCGCAGCGATTTAATCAGGTTAGAAGTGCTCAAGAACGAGGACATTTTCGACACGAAAGTCGCAGGAAACATGAACAAACGACTATCAGTCTACGATGAAGTTTTTCGACGTGCTGACGAACAATCAGCAAAAAGTAAAGGAGGCTTAATTTTAGACGCAACCTTTGTTACACAGGAACTTCGTCGGCGTGCAGCTGAAATAGCAGCTAAGAACAACATGACTTTTGTCATACTGCAAACCAGTTGTCCACAAGAAGTATCTCTCTCTAGAATTAAGAGGCGAACTAAAGAAAAATATGAGTCAAACGCCCTAACAGAAGAAGCTTACCTCGCAAACAAGAACAAATTCGAACCAGTAGACACAGGAGACCTAAAGAAGAAATATCCAACCCTCAAAGTAACCCACCTAACTGTTGATACTTGCCACGACGAAACCGACCAATGGTTCGTAATCGGAATGGAGAAAAAGTAACGAGTATCTGCAATGAAGATCGATTTACACGTTCACTCGAAGAGTTCAGATGGAAAATTTACAGTAGCAGAAATTGTAGAGGGAGCCAAAGCCAGAAACATCAACTTCCTTGCTATTACTGACCATGATTCCATCGGTTGCCAAATCCAAGCTATTGACCAAACAGAAAAAGCAGGCATCCGATATGTCACGGGTGTAGAGTTAAACGTGACTTTTTCGCACCCAGAGTACCATGAGGGAAAAGCGGTTTCGCTGGATTTTTTGGGCTACCAATTTGATCCTAGCAACAGCGCATTAGAAAGTAAGCTGGAGATCATGAGGAAGTATCGAGAGGAGAGAGCCGCTAAAATCCTTGACAACCTCAACGCAGAATTCAAAAAAGAAAAGGTTGCAATGTTAACAAATGATGATTTGCATCAGATTGAAGAGTCAGTGGATGGCGTGCTCGGCAGACCCCACATAGCAGATTATCTGGTCAAGAAAGGAATCGTTAAAACACGCCAAGAAGCCTTCGACAAATATCTAGTGAAATGCGATGTTCCGAAGTTTCCACTCTATTTAGAAGAAGCATCGAAACTCATTCGAGACGCAGGAGGAAAACTAGTTTTGGCGCACCCCAACGACCCTCATGGAACCTCGATGACGACATTGACGAAAGTGCTTCCTGAACAGATCGAAATTGTGAAGGATAAAATGCTTCCATATATTGACGGAGTTGAATGCTGGCACTCAAGAAGCACCCCCGAAACAACTAATCACTACGTAGCTTTCACCAAAGAGAACGGGTTAATGATGACTGGAGGCAGTGACTGCCATCAAAAACCAATTTTGATGGGCACTGTCCAGATTCCCGATTGGGTACCCAACCAATTCAAATAAAAGAAAGGCTGCTAGAGTTTTTTTGCATATTCAACAGCTAGTTTGAAGTAGGCTTGGGCTTCGTTAGTTGCAGACACCTTTTCTTCGCTTTTTATGTTTGGATCATCGAGTCTGAAGCTGATTACTTTGCCGCGCACAAACGCTCGGTAGCACTTATAAAAAGGGAGCATTTGAATCAACTGTTGGTCTTTAGAATACCCAATGTAACGTTCTATGAAGTAATCTGCAAGGTCAGATCTATGCTGGAAATCCAAATCCATAGCTAAAAAAGCGACGTCTGCGGCAACATCGGAATAACGGAAACGATCATTGAATTCTATCGCATCGAAGATACAGATTTTATCAGTAATGAAAATGTTACCTGAGTGAAGGTCGCCGTGGCAGTCTCGGATGCGTTTGTCGGCTATTCTACTTTCAAAGAGGGGCTTGTTTTTCTCCATTAAGGTGTTGATTTTAGTTTGGATGAATTGGAATTCTGACTTTGGAACCGTTTGGTTGATGTATTTTTTGGTTTGAGCGAAGTTTTCGTCCCAATTAGTCTTCACTATTTTCAAGGAACCGAACCCGCTTATTTCAGGGCTCGTTTGTGCTTTCGAGTGGAACTCCGCAACTATCCTTGCAATTTTGTCAATTGTTTTCTTGTCAACCTTCTTTTCCTTAAGAAGCAGGGTCATTATTCTTTCTTGGGGCAACCGCTTCATTTTTAAGGCGTATTCGATAGTTACGCCGTTGCCGTTTACCATTATTCCGTTGGATTTTGTGATGGGAACGACTTCGAGATATATTTCTGGGCAGAGACGCCTGTTGAGTTCCAGCTCTTTTTTGCAGTAAGCGTACCTTTTGTCGAGTGTGGAGAAATCTAAGAATCCGAAGTTTACGGCTTTTTTTACTTTGTAAACGTAATTTTTGGTTAAGAAGACAAAGGATATGTGGGTTTGTATGAGTTCTATTTTGCCTGCATCTTGGGGGTAAGCGTCTGGTGTAAGAAGGGCAGCTACTATTTCTTTTTGGGTTTGCATGCAGTTTTCTCCTTTGGCTATATTCTTGTGAACTAGCAGCCAATAAATATAGGGGGTAACTGTTCCCGAGGAGTTTTAGTCCTGGCTAACTTTATATCCTGCCTATCGAAGAGTTTTTGGGATAAAAAGTGCAGACAGATAAGCCAGAAGCTCCTAAAGAAGGCACTCCTAAACAGTGGAATTTACCAACAGTGCCGCGGAAAAAATCGTGCTCACTACACTAAATAACCTGAAAGTGTTTAACGTAATCCAAGACTTTGTCTTTCTGTTCCTTAGAAATATGGTTTCCTATGTAGAGTGAGTCTACGATGTCTGAGATTTTTGCTAAGGCATGAACTTGATAACCGAGTTTTTCCAGTTTTTCTTTGCCGCCATGCTCCCTGTTTACCACGACAAGCAGGTGCTTAACGCTGGCGCCTAGTTCTTGGAGGGGTTTTATGCCTTCGACTTTGGATATACCTTCGCTTATGACATCGTCGAAGAACAGGATGTTATCGCCTTTATTTACGTCTGAACCGGCGATTCTTCCGGTGACGCCGTAGGCTTTTTCTTCTTTTCGGACAATGACACAGGGCAGGTTTAGGTTGCAGGCGATGCTTGGCACAATTAACGCTCCTTTTAGCTCAATTGAAGCTAACTTGTCTATTTTGTTAGTTGCCATTATTTGTCTGATTTTTTCTGACGCGGCTTCAACTATGGTACAGAGTTGTTGCGGTTCGGATAGGACTCGCGCTAAGTCGATATAGTATGGGCTTGTTGCTCCGGATTTGATTTTGAAGGCACCAAATTTTAAGCATCCGGACAGGTAAAGAGCATCAGCCACTCTGTCAGTAACAGTTGACATGTGAGATTTCCTTAATGTAAATGTGAACTTGCAAATTTAACCCTTTACCAATCTATTTGGGATCCTTTAAGAACTCATTGCGAAAACCTATTGGGAAAGGGTGTTTTCGGCAACTAATTGCCCACAGAAAATGAGTAAAATAGAGATTATACAACTAAGTCGGCCATGTCAACGCTTCGTTCATAAATCTGCCTTAGAAAAGCGACTGCGGCTAAAGTTTGCGGCATCAAATCTACCGACGACTCCTTCGCGACGCGTTCAATGTTTGAGTAGGTTGACTCGATTTTCTCACGCAGATTCCGAACGTTTTCTGCAAGAGAAATGTCCTTATTCAAAAAGGATTTGAGGGCTTGTTCGTTTGCCTCTGAGCATGCAGCCTGCAGTTCTAAGAGCAATTTTCGCAGTTCTTCAGATAGTTTGATTCCATTGAGCGTTAAGGTGTTTGAGGCAAATTGAACACAGGCGTCACCGATGCCTTCAATTAAGCTTGCAGCTAAACGAAAGTCTAGGCATTCGATTGGAGTAATTCCAAGCTTGTCACTCAATCGGGGATTTTGAATAATCGTTCGAAGCGTTCGGACTAGCAGGAAATAAAGTCGGTTGCTTTCGTTATCACGCGAAACCACACTTTTAGCTAACTCTGAATCGCTATTAATGAAAGAGTTGGAAACATCCCTAATCATCCCCGCCACAAGACCATGGTTGCGTTGTAGTATTTTCTCAGGCAAAAACCCGAACGGTTGCTGCGAAATGCTCTGCAATGAAATCTTGCAGATTGTCTCTTCAACAATCTCTAAACCTGCCAAAGAACTAGCTGTTGATTTGACTATCTTGCGTGTGTTTGCATCGATGCGGTCTTTTGCCTCAATGTTGATTGTGTCGTAGCCCAGAAGGTATCTGCCAACGATTTCACGCCCTAGGAAAGGACCAATGCCTAAAGTGGCGACTTTGGGCTCGGGTTCAGCTGCATTTTTAGGATCAACAAGAAGTTTACCGTCACTAGTAACTTCCAAGCTTACTTCAATACCCTTCTTTAAACCAGACGCGTTTGCCCAATCTCTTGGTAAACAAACAAAGAAAGTACCCGTTGGTGTCTGTTGAATTTTCCGTGATTCACCCAATTTTCCTTTCCCCGAAGATATAACATATCTAAACTATAATCTGCTTATATAAATTGAGTTGAAAATCCATAACTTTAAACAAAAAATATAATCTATCAGCCTGGGCAACCAAAATTTTCCCAAAAATATTCATTTCACAAAAGTAGTCGGAAAACAATAAACAGTAAATAACTCAAAAGCATAAATGCCTAACATCAAAAAACGCTAACTGTCCATGGATCAAGGAAGTAGAACTCAATGAGCGCGCAAGAAAGACTTCAAATGGCAATCCAAGAGATAATTGCTGCAGGCTACCAGTTGAATAGCGAAGCCTTTGAGTTTTTGATCCAGAACGCCGAAACCAGCGATCCCGTCACCATGATGAATCTGGCGCTCCAGAGAATAGATGCACTTGAGGATAAACCGATGTTTATCGAGAGAGAATTTTTGGAGGCATTGATACAGCAACCCTCTCAGACAACATCTACCGTGCAGGAGATATCGATGCAAGAGCCTGAAATCTCCCCTGAAGCTCCAAATAATATCGAAGAGCCGATAACAGGACAAACAGACATTAATGAAACCGAGTTCTACCCGTACGCTAGGTATATACCATCCGAACTCAAGATCCTTGATGATTCTACAGGGAAACTCACTTCAAACGGTACATTGGACGAGTACGTACTCTATTTTCAGGACCGCTTCAAACGCATCGAGAAACTGTTAAGGCAAAGGATGGATGTTAAAGCGGCAACTTCAATCACAGAAGCCCTTAAGTCGCCTCCAAAAACCAAGCTCAAAATCATCTGCATGCTAACCGAGAAGAGAGACTCAAAAAACAACACTCTACTCTCCGTCGAGGACTTGAATGGAAGTGCAACCATTCTTGTTTCTCAAAAAGCGCCTGAAGAAATAAAGAAAAAAGCGCTCACCCTTCTGCCAGATCAAGTTTTCTGCGTAGCAGTCGTTAAAACAAGAGGCGACCTATTGATGGCTGAAGACATAATTTTTCCTGACGTAGGCAAAAAGACGCCACTGCGAGCACAAGAACCTGTTTACGCTGTCCTCACATCCGACATCCACATTGGCAGTACGAAATTTACTAAAGAAGCATTCAAACGCTTCATCCTCTGGCTAAGGGGCAAATACGGAACCCCAGAAATGCGACAAATAGCTGGCCGAGTAAAATATCTCCTCATTGCAGGCGATATCGTCGATGGTATAGGCATTTATCCAGGTCAACAAAACGAGCTAACCATACGAGATGTACACAAACAGTATAATTTTGCAATCAAATACTTCGAAAAAATCCCAGATTACATTGAAATCGTTATTGTCCCCAGGCAACCATGATGCCGCACGCAAATCCTTACCTCAGCCAGCCATACCTGAAGGGTACTTAACTGGTATCAAAGGGAAAAAGAACATCCACTCAGTCGGCAGCCCATGCTACCTAAGCATTCACGGCGTAGAAGTACTCATGTACCATGGTAGAAGCCTCGACGACATAGTCTCAGTTATTCCAGGCATGGACCATCAACACCCAGAAAAATCCATGCGTTTGCTCTTACAAGGACGACACCTAGCACCCGTGTACGGCGGAAAAACCATGCTTTCCCCAGAAAACCGCGACTACCTCGTAATTGATAGAGTTCCAGACATTTTTCATGCAGGACACGTACATGTTAATGGCCTTTGCAATTATCGTGGAGTGCTAGTTGTGAATTCAGGCGGATGGCAAGACCAAACTGAGTACATGGAAAAATTAGGGTTGGTTCCTACACCGGGAAAAGTGCCAGTGGTGAATCTGCAGACCCTGCACACGACCATTCTAGATTTTAATTTAAGTTAAGCGCTACCACTTGGGTTTTTGCGTATAGCTTGGGGTAAATAATCCATTAACCGACTGAAACGGTTATCGCCCCCAAAGACATCCCTAATCAAGCTACGGGAGATTTCTAGTCTAATTTTTTTGGTTCGTCCATATCGCCCCATACTTACAACTTTCGCGTTTACAAGACCCATTGAATCAAGCTCATTGACCAACGTACCCAAACGGCGTTGAGTGAGGAGACCTGCACCCATTTCTCCACAAAGTTCATTGTAGATATCGTATATTTCGCCTGTAGTAGCGCTTGACTTGTTTAGGTGGTAAACACTCAACAACACCAACTTTGAATGCAACGTTAAGTTGTTGAGGGCATCAACAACTCGGTTATGCTCGATATGTTTCTCGGCTTGGCGCACATGCTCTTCAGTAATCGTTTTCGCACCCAGACGCTCAGCCACTTCTCCAGCTACACGAAGTAAATCTAAAGCGCGCCTGGCGTCTCCATGTTCTGCAGCAGCCAAAGCTGAACAAATGCTCAAAGCTGAGTCTGATAGAACACCATCTTGGAAGGACAGCTTCGAACGCTCTAGCAAGATGTTGCGAAGTTCTCCTGCATCGTACGGCCTAAAGACTAATTCTTCTTCGCTGAGTGAACTGAACACTCTTGGATCTAAGAACTCTTTTAAGCGTAGGTCGTTGGATATTCCGATTATAGCGACTTTGCTTTTAGTTAAGGTTTCATTTATTCTTGTTAGCTCATACATGAAACCGTCGCCATGCGCTTTAATCAACGCATCAACTTCATCTAGGACTATAATGAAAATTACTCGCGAAGAATCTAACCCTGAACGGAACCTATCAAAAACTTCTCCCACTGATAAACCGGTAAAAGGAATGGACAAACCTACGCTTTGGCTTAGGCTTGCAAATACCCTGTATTCTGAGCCTGTCATGCGACAGTTGATGTAGCAGAATTTTACTTGTGCTCCATACTCTTTTGCTTTGGATTCTAAATGGCTTAACACATGTTTTGTTACGGCTGTTTTTCCTGTCCCCGTGTTTCCATATATGAAAATGTTGGAGCATCTTGAATCTCTCAAGACAGGGGCAACAGTTGACCCTAGAAGACGAATCTGTTCTTCACGATGGGGTAGTTTGTCTGGAAGATAATCGTGTCTTAGGACCTCTCGGTCTTTGAACAATTTAACTCCGTTTACGAAGTTTTCGAATACATCATCCAGTACGCTTGAATTTCCCATTTGCTAATCCCTCATTGTTCAGAAGCAACACCGTTATTTCGTGTGGAACAGATAAAGGGTGCACTACAAAAAACTGGTTTTAGAACACAACAATCCTAAAAAACAAGGAAAATAGCGGATAACAGCCAAACAAAGCGAGAGCACACACACCCCAAAGTTTCTACTGGAGAAAAATGGACTATAAAATAAAACACTAAATTAAATATATATGATAATATACTCTGATAGGTAAAATAGTTTTTAGTATATTAATAATTGCTATCCAAGAATTTAGACAAACATTCTGCAATTATTTTTTTAGCCTTTCCTGACTTCTTTTTGTCTTAGATACTTCGAGGGGAAACATAGGGGTGTGGGACATCAAAGTTTTTTATGGTAAATTGCCATGACAAAAGTGGTAAGTATTTTGTTTTAATCCTGGCCGAATTATCTTCTGACTAAAATCTGGTCAAAGATTTTTGTAACCTGATTTTCTACAAGTTTTAGTTCACAAAATTGTGAATACATGTGAATTGGCATTGTAATTGTCGCTTTAATGAGTCTCTTTCTTGATAAATTACCATATCTCTGCGTATTACAAGTGAACAAGGCACCCCTATACTTCTACTGGAAAAGCAAATTCAAGCTATAACTAAATTTTTCCAGTCATTTCACATTACTGTGAAGCTGGTAATAATAAAACACCTCTAAAAATCATCCATTTATCAATTATAAGCTCAATATTTCTTTTTTTTACTCCTCTCTTTCACCATAACAGCTATAAGGTGTGAAGTGTAAAGCTGTGAACAACCTTAAGGTGTAAAGTAGATGCCGGCTCGTAAAATGCGCGTTGAGCTGTTCGATAGCGATGGTAATCGATATACCATTGCTTTTGAGGGTCAAGTGACTCGTGATAAAGCTTTGCGCCTTCTGGATCTGGTAGAATTGCTTGGCGGTGCACCTGGTGAAAGCCCCTCTGCAGGTGCAGGAAACGCTTTACCGAATAAGGTTTTGTCTCGTTTTGAGAAAGTTCAGCTGGTTATCCAGAAAAATTTCCCCTTAATTTGGTTCTCATCAAAAGAGATCCAATCGATCTATGAGCAAGAACTCAAAGAACCTGTTGGCCTCAGTACAGTTTCAACATATCTTTCCAGGATGGCTACAAAGGGTATGCTGCTTAGGACCGGTGGACCAAACAGCCTAAAATACAAGACAGCGCCAAATCTTCCTCAAGCAACCATAAAACAACGTATAAAATAATCTCGTCAGAAATCAATTAACAAATTAATGCGAAAGCTACGATTGGTTTCTTTCAACTTTCTGCATGAGGTTCTCCATTTCTTTCTTAATGCTGTACTTGAAAGGAATTTTACCCACTTCCCTTTCCAAGTACCCTTCTTCATACAGCTTCTTCATCAACCTAGCCGTGTGCTCTCTGCTAAGACTTACTCTTTCCTTTATTTCGGGAGCAGTTTTTGCCCCCTCTTTAGACAACATTTCTAGAACCGTAATTTCGGTGTCTGTAAGTGCAGCTAAGGCTTTGTCTCGTTTGATTGGAATAGGTGGCAGCACGATTTCATTTTTAGCTTCTTGTGATTGCGTGGTAGGTAGCTTTTGTATTTGTTCTTCGAATCCTGTGATTCTATTTCTCAAAGTCTCTTGGGTTGCTTCAATGTCTTTTAATTTCGCTTCTAAACCTGACAAACCAGAATGTAGTGTTGTTTTGTTTTGGGTGTTTTCTGTGAGGGTTTGTAAAATTGATTGTGACATCGCTTGATTTGATTGGTTGAGGGCGCCAAGTTTCTCTTCGAAAGGCGCGATTTTTTTCTCGAGAATCTCCATTTTTCGAAAACTCGCATCTGCTTTGACATAGCTTCCTTCGACTTTAGATGACATCGACTCAAATCTGTTAGATTCACGCTTAAGTTCACGGTCGAAGCTTAACACGATATCCTCTACAAAATCTCTGGCTTTCTCGTATTCTTTGTGCGCTTTGCGTATTTGCCTGTAATACTCAAAGGCAGTTGCTGCTGTGACAGCTAGTAAGACACCAAAGATTACAGTTGTGAGATCTACCGTGATTTTTTCCTCTGTGATTTAGACGTGACTTAACCGTGATTTTAACAGTTACATCACACATCACAATATTTCCATGTGCTATTAAGGTTTACTGGTGATTTTTTTACATCATTATATGACATCACACATCACAGCTAACTATAATGATTTAACCCAATGCTTGGCTATAACATAAATAAACTAAGAATTAACCTTCTTTTTGCAATTAAACCTTGAATAATAGTGTTATCTTCTATGTCAATTGTTACTCGAAAGAATGATGAAAACTGTGATAAATTCTGTGATTTGTGACGTCACAGATGCTCTTTTGATGGGCTAGAAAGCCGTTTTAGGCTCATTTCGAGCTCGTTTCGGATGATTTCTATGACTTTTAGATGGTCTTTTAGTTCCTCTTCCTTGCCGGGCATATCCTGGTGGGCCTCCACATATTCGTGCAGTTTATTGGCTATTTCGAGGTACGGGTCAAGAGTTGTGCTCTCAAACACACCCAAATACCCTAAAAGTAGTACTGTGTATATGGATTTTATTACGTTTTCTTTGGACTGTTTTAATGTCCTATTAAAGGATCCGCGGCTTATTTTTGCCTTAGTTAGTCTTAAGGCGGCTTTTTCATCGTACTTTAGCTGTTTTCCCGATAAATTTTCGGCTAAAACGTCTATTAAGTATGTTTCGAGTTGTGTTTTTGTTAATTGGCTATTTTTTGCCAATATTTCGACAATAGGGTCGTTTAATGCCCCATTTAGCCATGCTTGTACTCCGTCTTTTAGCTTCAATCTGGTGTTTCTCTCCATACTTTAAATGGATACAATTTTGTATACCTGTCTCTGACTTTTAACCTTTATGTGAGCGCCCAAACCGACATATAACATAATTTAACGGTTAAAGAAGTGCTCTATTGGTAAATTAAAGCTAAAACAAGGGGCTTTCGGCTCATTTATGATTAATTCTGGCTAATTAACATTTAAAAGGCTAAAATCATCGATATTCTAATCGCCGTTTTAGACTGAACTTTACATAAAAAAGTCATTTTTACAAACACTACACAATATACTCCAGACTAAGTATAGCCATCTTTTGTCGAACAAAACACAGTTTTTCTGTCAACTACCAAATAAACAAACAATAGCTCTTTGACTTATCTCACACGTGATTTAAAGTGAAAAATCCTCGTGATATCACCAATAAACGTGATTTTTTCATTAAAAAACTTGATATCACACTACTGTGATGCACGTGTGATTTCAAACTCCAAGACTAAACAATTAATGTGACACGCTAGAATTTCTCTGAACACTCTTTTAGTTTATCGAAGAGTTCAGGACGCAGGTCACGAAGAGTTGGAATGAACGTTTCAGCCGTCCTTAAATCACTAAAGTCAATGTCGCAGACCACAAAATCCTCTTCATCGTACTTTGCCTTGGTCACAACATCACCAGTTGGACAAACTAGACGGCTTCCTCCCCAAAATTGTAATCCATCCTCAACACCTGCGAGATTAACGTATGCAAGAAAAGCCGTGTTTTCCAGTGCTCTGGCAGAAGTCAAGATTTCAAAGTAACCCCTGCGGACCGCTGGGGACGCGGAAATACAAACCATAAGTTGGGCACCTTTCAACCGTGTCAACCTATATACTTCTGGGAAGAAAATGTCGTAGCAAATAGATAATCCAATGTTTCCAATGTCAGTTTGGAACGCTGTTACATCATAGCCTGGTCGGAAGTACCTTTTCTCCTCGAACACGCTGTGGGTTGGCAGGTACATTTTGCGGTATTTACCAATTAAACCTCGGGGTCCAACAAAGACGGCGGTATTGAAAACTGTTGCTTGGGTTTTCTCACTTAGCTCAGGCATCCCAAAGATGATGTACATCCCTGTCCGTTTTGCCAAAGCCTCAATTTTCTCAGTAGACGGTCCGGGTATTGTTTCAGCTAATTCGTAGACTTGATCCAAAACCACATAACCAGTTAGCGACATCTCTGGAAAAATGATAAGATCTGCGCCCTGCTCTTTCGCTTTTAACGTTAACTTTTCTATTTTGCGTAAATTCTCGCTTTTGCTTTCTCTTTTGCTACTTATCTGGGCAAGTGCAAGCTTAATCTTATTTTTCATACAAGTTCCACTTTCAATATGTGTGTCTTGGAAGCCTAAAATCGTTTCCCACGGATCGGTACCCAATTTTAGGGGCTAGGGGCATTCTTCTCTTATGTTCATTGGCGAGCCATCTGCTTTTCACTCTATCGACGAGGGTCTTCTCGACGGCTAGTTGGTTAACAATTTCTTCGGGCGCCATGAATCGTTCGAGTCCATAAAGAATAAGGTCCAAAGTCTCATAATTGATTCCAAGTTCAGACTCCGCCGTTTGATTTGGCCAAAGTGCTGGCGTGGAGGGCTTCAATGCGAGCTCTTTTGGTATTCCTAAGTGGAGCGCGAGTTTGCGCACTTGTGTCTTGTACAAATCCATGATTGGCGCTATGTCTGCTGCTGCGTCTCCCCACTTGGTAAAGTAACCCATCATTGTTTCTGACTTATCGGAGCTGCCGCAGACTATTCGGTTTTGTTTGTTAGCGTAATAGTAAAGGTAAATCATCCTTGTTCTTGCTTTAACATTTCCCTTGCAGAGCCTGTCGGATTGGTCAAACACCGGAATAGCCCCATAAAGACCGCAAAGGGCATCTGACATGTCACAGACCTGCGTTTCCAAATGAAACTGCGACCGCCACAACCTTCGCATCATCAATGTCTTTTTGGTTAAAATTTTCTCTCTCCGGCAACATAAGCCCCAAAACGTTTTTGCCACCAATGGCAAGGCTTGATAGCGCTGCAATTGTTCCACTGTCGATTCCTCCAGAGAGCCCAAGCACAATTCCTTTGGCGCCAGCATTCTCCACGTATTCTTTTATGAAACGGCAGATTCTTTTTTGAGTTTCAGAAAAGTCCATCTCCAACAAAGAGGATATCAACTTCACTTGCCAAAGCAGCCTCAATATTGATGGTTACTAGGCAACTATTTAAGGACAAGCATAACTATTAATGAAACATTACCAGACGATGTAGAAGGTTATTGTATGGGGCGAAGAAGGAAAAAAGTCGTACATATTCCAAAGAAACGGTTACCAAAATTCTTCTCTTGCCCTAGATGCGGAAAAGAAACCGTGCGAGTAGAAATTACACGAGAAGACGGTGGGCACTCCGTTGCACAATGCAGCAGTTGTGGCCTTAAGGAAGAATTTCCAATTAAATCTGCGCAAGGCGAAGTTGACGTTTACTGTATGCTAACAGATCGAGTTTACGGCACACAAAAAAGAACAACCGCAACAAACGTTAAAAAAGAGTAGTTGAAAGATACCATGCTTGGGCCTATTGAAAGGTACTTGCTTGAAAAAATAAAAACCGATGGCTCAATCCACATAACCCTCATAGACCCCGAAAAAGTTTCAGCTTCGGATGCTTCACGGATTGCGGAAAGTTCTAAGAACAGCGGTACCGCAGCGATAATGATCGGGGGCTCAACTTTTGTTTCTGAGAACCAACTAAACGATGTGGTTAAAGCCATCAAATCCAAAGTGGACATTCCCACAATTCTTTTTCCAAACAATGTCACTGGAATAAGTTGCCATGCAGATGCGATATGGTTCATGTCCCTGCTAAACTCTGTCGACCCCTACTTCCTGATAGGTGCTCAGATATTGGGTGCGCCATTGGTAAAAAAATATGGTTTAGAACCCATTTCTATGGGTTACATAATCGTTGGCGACGGCGGCACTGCTGGCATAGTTGGAAAAGCAATCACCGTACCATACAATAAACCTGAACTTGCTGCCGCACACGCTCTCGCAGGTCAATACCTCGGGATGCGCTTCATATACCTTGAAGGCGGATCAGGAGCAGCAAACCCTGTGCCTCCAGAAATGATTCGGGCAGTCAAACATCTTATCGATATTCCTCTGATTGTTGGCGGTGGAATACGGAATAAGGAGCAGGCATTAACCGCAGCCTCAGCTGGTGCAGATGTAATCGTTACGGGAAATGTCACTGAAACAAGCGACGCAGCATATAGGGTTTCAGAAATTATCAAAGCCATAAAAAGTATCAAGGCTTAATTTTCCTTATGGTTTCCCGTATTTTTTAGAAAGCCAAAATAACCCATCCCCTCATATCTTGCGGGTGAGCTGTCGACTTGAATATCAGCAAGGGCTATCAAAACTATGTACAAACAATGGAAAATGAACTTAAACGGCTGTACGCCATCAGCGACAGTGCCCGATCCAAAGGTTTAGATCCAGCCCTAAAAACAGAATGCATCATTGCTCAGGACATTGCTGATTTAGTAGAAGGCTTGGTTGGTCCTAAGAGAGTTGCCCTTAGCATCAGGGAGTGGAGCGCTAAGATGCCCAGGGAAGAAATAGCGTTCAAAGTCGCTGAAGAAATCACTCAGGGCAAATTCGGCGTTTTGGACCCTGAAAGATCGGCTGAGCAGGCTATCCGTACCGCTCTTGCGATTTTCACTGAAGGCTTAACTGCAGCACCAATTCAGGGCATCGCCCAAGTTAAAATTAAAACTAACGCCGACAGAACACGGTACTTAGCTGTCTACTTTGCTGGACCAATCCGTTCAGCAGGAGGAACAGACCAAGCATTAACCCTTGTTGTAGGCGACTTTGTGAGGCGGCAGCTGAACCTAGATAAGTACAAGCCTACGGAGGAAGAAGTTTCTCGCTTCATCGAAGAACTGCGATTGTACGAGCGTTCTGTGGGTCGTTTCCAATATCACATACCTGACGAGGAACTGCGAAAAGCTCTCAACCTACTTCCCGTTGAATGCACAGGAACTGAATCCGACCCTGTTGAGGTCTCGTCATATCGTAATTTAGAAAGGGTAGAAACAAACCGCGTTAGAGGGGGAGCCCTCCGAGTTGTAAACGACGGCATTGTCGGACGTGCACAGAAAGTCTATGTAATAATCGACAAATTGGGTTTTCAAGGTTGGGAATGGCTCAAGAATTTCAAGAAGAAGTCTGAAAAGAAATCCGGTGGCTTCATGGACGATGTGATTGCGGGTCGACCGATCTTCGCCTTTCCATCCACACGAGGCGGTTTTCGCCTCAGGTACGGGAGATCACGGAACACGGGGCTTTCAGCTGTCGGTATCCATCCCGCCACAATGTTGGTGGTTGAACGGTTCCTTGCAGCGGGCACACAGATGCGTCTTGAGTTGCCTGGTAAAGGCGGTGTCACGATGCCTGTAGATAGCATCGAGCAACCCGTGGTTTTGCTTAAAGATAACTCTGTGGTGCGAGTGTCGCTTGAAAACTATGCAGACGTTAAAGGCAAGATTCAAAAAATCCTGTTCTTAGGCGACATGCTCATAGATTTCGGTGATTTCCTCTACTGCAACAAAACCCTTCCGCCATCTGGGTACGTGGAGGAATGGTGGGAAAAAGATCTGCAAAACGCTATTCAAGAAAAGTTCGGTTCAGATTACCAGAAGGTTGCAAAAGCGACAAATCTTCAAGTTGAGAAGATTGAGGGGTTTGTATTGGACCCATTTGTGAATAAGCCAACTGTTAAAGACGCTGCCGCATTGAGTTCCTGCCTGGACATTCCTCTTGCTCCCAACTGTACTTTGTTTTGGGGTAACATCTCCAACATGGAAGAGGTTGAACTGCTGAGACGGTGGTTAACAACTTGCGAAGTATCAATGGAAGATGGTTTTGCATGCAAGATTGTGGGTGAAGCCAGTAGCACCGTCATTGGGTGTCTTCGGAAAATCTTTGTCCAACACAGGATAGTAGCTGAAAAAATATTTCTTGTGGGAGAAGAGGCCAGTGCTTTAGCGTTCTCTCTAGGATATGGTAAAACAAGGACCGTTCAAGCGAGTTCCCCCCTGGAACTGTTGAGCATGCTATCAGGTGTGCAAATCAAAGATAAAGCGCCAACATATGTGGGCGGACGCATGGGTAGACCTGAAAAAGCCAAACACCGAGAAATGAAACCCCTCGTTCACGTCCTTTTTCCAGTCGGTCTGAAGGGAGGTTCACATAGGGATCTTATGGAAGCTTCACGGCAGGGACCCGTTTTTGTTGAGTTGGCTAAGCGGAAATGCCCCAACTGTAAAAGTTACATGCTAAAAGTGAAGTGTCCTGTGTGCGACTGTGAAACTATCTCCGAGAGGCTATGTCCAAGATGTGGCAAAACAGTAAAAGACACAGGTTGCTCAACCTGCAAGACGGATGGCGTCATGTATCAGCGCCAACCTGTCAACTTTAAAGAATTAATCGATATCGCAAGCGCAAGCCTTGGGTATCCTGTGCCCAAAATGCTGCGCGGTGTTAAGGGGTTAACGAACCTCGATAAGACCCCCGAAGCAATTGAGAAAGGTATCTTGCGGGTAAAGCATGGTCTATCGGTCTACAAGGATGGCACGATCCGTTTTGACGCCACAAACGCTCCCTTAACTCATATCACGCCTGCCGAAGTTGGTATCTCCGTCGAAAAGATGCATCAAATGGGTTATCTGTCCGACACCCATGGCTTACCACTAAAGGACCCAAATCAAGTATGCGAACTAAAAATCCAAGATGTTGTAATTCCTTGGCACGCGGGTGAATACTTTGTCCAAATTGCCGCCTTCATCGATGACCTTTTAGTGCGCGTCTACAAGCAACCGGCTTACTATAACGTCAAAAAAGCGGAAGATATGGTTGGCCATTTGCTCTTTGGGTTGGCGCCTCACACATGTGCTTGTATTTTGGGCAGAGTGGTTGGTTTTACCGACCGCAACGTGATTTATGCTCATCCTGTTTGGCATTCGGCTAAGCGTCGGGATTGTGACGGCGACGAAGACGCCATCATGTTGGGGTTGGATACGCTTCTTAACTTTTCAAGAGTGTTTTTGCCTGCGCAGATAGGCGGAATCATGGATGCCCCCATCTTGCTCATTCCCTTTGTCAACACTAAAGAGGTACAGCGGCAGGCACACGACTTCGACGTCAGCGCAACATACCCAATCGAATTCTACAAGAAGACTCTCGAGAAGTTTGATGCTAGACCCGCCAGCGCTATGATGGATGTTATAAGTCATCGGTTGGGCACAGAAGCGCAGTTTGAAGGCTTCCAATTCACCACTCCCTGCACAAACATCAACCTTGGCAACGCAAACAGTTCCTACAAGGAATTCAAATCTATGATAGATAAACTGCATATGCAATTGGAGTTAGGCGAAAAGATAGATGCCGTTGATGCTAGACGAGTGGCGCTGAAGGTTTTAAACACACACTTCATGCGGGACATAGCTGGTAACATGCGCGCTTTTTCAACACAAGGGTTTAGATGCAAGTCTTGCAATAAAAAATTCCGTCGATTACCCCTTAAAGGCAAATGCCCTTTTTGCGGAGGAAAACTTACGCTTACTGTTTACCGCGGTGGTATAGAAAAGTACCTTGTTGCTGCGCAAGAGTTGGTTGATAAGTATGGTTTGCCAAAATATTATACGCAGCGAATGAATTTAATCAAAGAAGAGATAGCTACAATGTTTGATAACAAAAAGCCAAAGCAAGCCAAGCTTTTTGATTTTTAGTAGCCTAAACCTTTTCAATATAATCCACATATCAATTTTAACGGGGAGAAGAGCATCAAAGAAACAATGCATCCTAATGCTTACCTAAAAAACACCCGAAACGTAAGTTGCGGTCTTGTGGCTAGAACAAAAATCTTGGTTCTGATTGAGAAGCAGAGTAGTAGTGCATCCAAGATTGCTAAACAGACGGCTTTGTCCTATGGTGTAGTTGTGTATCATCTTAGGTTGCTGAAAAACGAAGGCACAGTGGGGCGAAAAGGCCTTAAGCGCTTTGTTTGGTTGGCGACGGGTTTAGGACAGAAACGTTTAGGTTAAAAAGTGCATTGACATGGTGAACATAGGCATTTTGGACATTTGTTGTGGTATTTGTTGAGGGCTGCTTTTTCAAGGTCGATTCCCTTTATGTTGGCGAGCGATGCAAGCCAAGCAATTACGTCGGCAAACTCTTTTTCGGTGGCTTCCCTGTCGGTTCCCTTTAGCTCTTCGCCTAATTCAGCAATCTCATCAACCAACCAATTAAAAGTGCCCTGTGTTCCACGTGCGGAATCTCTTTCGAAGTAAAGACGCTTCATCATTTCCTGAAACTCATGGATTTGCATTAATGTTCACGGCAGAGGATTAAATTTTTGGCGGTAATAAAGATTAAACTTGACGCCACCGATTTTTGTAGGTTTTGTTGATGCTTTTGTATACAGAAAAATATGTGTTTTACTAAGTGCTTCCTTTTTTCATTCAAGTCTGAATTTCAAAATTTTGCTGGTTTGAGCTTCAACAAATTCTAACTTACCCCTAAAGGTTATTCCAATTAACCTCCAGTAAGTTCCAAATAGAGTTTCTGCATTCCAAGGAGCAATTTTTCTGATGATCTTGAATATTAATATTCGAAACTTGCCTTTCTGCTTTTGGAATACTGTCCAAATCAAATACTTTGGCGTAAGATTAATTAGTGCAAGCAAATATTAGGCATGTATCACATTTACTTCGGTCGGGATATTTGATGAGTGGAAGACGGAAAAAGAAAGATACAGGTCCAATGCCTGCAGCAAGTGCTGGTTTGCTAAGGTTCTTTGAGGAAGAGACTGAAGGCGTAAAAATACGACCTGAACTACTCGTGGTCTTTGCCGTTACACTAATAATTATTTCTGTTTTAACGAAGGTCTTCTTCCCCACTTAGATCGCTTTATCGTCTTGGCGCAGTTGCGTGCAAGACTTCTATTCGTTGAACTGAGTTAAGGTGCAGGAATAGTTCGCTCCTTTCTTCTCTGCTGGCAACCTGTGGAATAGGTTGAGCAATAGTTGACCTTAAAACAATTGCTTCCGCGTCAGAGAGCCAGATTCCTGACGGCTCATGAGTTACCGCTGTTAAGGTTCCTTCGAAACCATAAGCGGGGTCAAGAATTACTCTGATTTTTTTACCCACATTTCTCTCGAGCATGTGGAATATTGACGGCGGCAAGTCTTGATCTGGCATAAGATTCGCAAATTAATATGATTGTAGCTCTAAAGATAAAACAGTTCCCCTGCAACCACATGTTGCTTTATTAGGTTCAAAGTCTCAAAGCCTCCACAGTTTGCTTTGCCCTTAGCCTTCTTTATGCAAAAATCAACCTTTGACACTTTTATGTTAATCAAATAAATGTCTTTTCTGTTCTCTCACGACAAGCATCAAGTTAGCTAAATTTTAATAAGGCTAACCAATTTCATAGTTTGATGGCTTATGGCGAAAGAGAGTTCCTTGAATCATTCCATGGACAGAGCAACCAAACACTATTCCTCCATGTTCTCCCTTCCATCATACAAAACAGCACTCCTAGCGGTCGCCGTAACCTGCATCATCGTAGTAAACCTCACCACCCTCCTGCTCTTTCCTTCACTGGGCAATTTGGCACTGGGCATTTCACTCTTTGCCATCACCTACATAACCGACAAAATCGTAAGCAAATCCCTCCTCAAAAGTGACCTCATCTTTTCAATGCGGCGAACACTCGCCTTGTCGTTAGTCTGCTGGGTAATTTGGCTGGTCTTCATCGTTTTAGGTGTTGGTTTAACCTTCGCCTTTGGTTGGCTACTCTGGGTTAAACTTACGCTTTTGGGGTTTGCTGCAGTTGTAACCCTTCGATTTCTCGCTTTCAATGCGACTTCTTCGGCGTCTAAATGGCGACAGGTACTTTCCATCTTGATTGGGCCTACTCTATCTATCGTGGCGTTCGCCGTTTTTTGGATGAGTATCTCAAGCGCGGTTGTCCTGCAAGAGTTACCATTCGTTGTACTTTCGCCTATAATCGGTTACGTCGCCGTGTATTTGCTGCTTTCCTCAATCGACCGTTTAGGCAGAACAGCCTACTCTCTGCCGGCATTGCCTCTGTTTAGAGCATTTCTGCTTAATTGGGTCACCGACTTAAACGAACCCCTCGAAAAACATCTCGAAGCCATGGGTACGAATTCAGACATTGAAGTTACGGTGCTAAAGTTTGACGCCTCCAAACCCAAAGCAGCAATCATCGTTCCACAGGTACATCCCGGTCCATTCAAGAACATCGGAAGTAGCCTTCTCCCATCGCTTATGAAGAAAGGCTACGAGGATGAATTCGGCGGTGACGCCTGTGTTCCCTTAGGCATATTGGGGCATGAACTTGACTTAGCTTCGCAAGCGCAGAATAACAAAATAATTAATCAAACGGTAGATTCTGCCAAGTTTAAAGCCCAAGATACACTTGCGTCCCCTCTCGTCCGAGTCAAAGAAGGTACAGCCACGGCTTCCTGCCAGATTTTTGGCGACACCGCCTTCCTTTCCTTCTCATTGGCTCCTAACACGACGGAGGATTTACCCCAAGAGTTAGGTCGTATCGTCAGCGAGAAAGCAAAAACTCTTGGACTTAAGAATGCGCTTGTCGTGAACACTCATAACTGCTTAACCGCTGTATTCGACACTGCTGAACATCTCGACGAGTTGATAGTGGCGGCGTCGAAATGTCTTCAAAAAGCCGTTGCCTTGCCCACTAAACCTTTCAGAGTCGGTTCAGCCACCTTATTTCCAACTGAGTTTAACCTCAAAGCTGGGATGGGCGCAGGCGGAATAACCTCCATAGTGGTTGAAGTGGAAAACCAGAAAACCGCCTATGTAATCATCGACGGAAACAACATGATTCCTGGACTTCGAGAAACCATTCTTGACATATTGGTTGGCTTAGGCTTTGACTCAAGCGAAGTCTTCACAACAGATACTCATTCGGTGACTGCGTCGGTCACTGGGCGACGTGGCTACCACCCGGTCGGCGAAGTCATGGACCACAAACTGCTAATCGACTACATCAGTGAGGTAGCGAAAAAGGCAGAAGAAAACCTTGAAGTAACCAAATGCAGGGTACGTACACTTTATCGTGCCACAAGTCAGAGTTATCGGCGAGGAACGCTTAAAGTCAGTGACCACTCTTGTGGACAAGGCAATATTAAAAGCAAAACAAGTGGTGTTTCCCATCTTTGGAGCAGAAGGTTTACTACTTATACTGCTGCTTTTGCTTTTTTAGATCTGAACTTTTTTTCTTGGTCTTTTAGGCTTTCTTTTCAGTTCGGTGCCGCAGACTAGGCATTCTTTGAATTTAGAGTCAGCCGCGTACTCTTTGAAGCAAGCTGGGCAGTAACGTACCCACTCCAAAAGTCGTTTGATGCCCAAAGTTGCAAGAGACAGAAATTCGATACCCATTTTGATGGCTACATTTTGGATAGAGTAGTCGTCGGTGACGATTTGGGGCGCATACCCCGCGTCTTTAAGTTCCAGAGCTAAAGCCAGAAGTTGCTTGTCGGTTTCTGATAACTTGAACGAGTCGCCTACCTTGTTGGCGGATACCTCAGCTTTAGTTGCGAATTCTTTGGTGGGCGTTTTAACTTTGAGTTTGCCGCTTTCAATGGCTATTTCTAAGCGCATCTTAACCATCGAATTTCGACGGATTTCTTCCTCAACCTTGGGCACAGTGAATTGTTCAGCTCCCAAGGAGAAAGAGTCAAACCCAGCCACAAACGCAGAAGTATCTAAAACAACCACGCGCTTGCAGGCTTTGTCTGGTTGAATACTCATTCCGTTCCCTTGAAAAGTAACCTGTTGCGCAACCTATCGTAGAAGCCGGTTTCAAACCGTATAAACGAGGTTACATTCTTTGATTTTGAAATATTTACTGAGGGCTCATCCTCAGTTATGAGTTTTCGATAGTTTCCATCAATCATAACAAACATGTTATTTGGCCTAAGCGCGTTGAGGGTTATGTCGCAGTCTGCAGGAAGCACAAGCGAATGGAACACCGTTAGCGAACAGATTGGCGTGATAACAAAAGCATTTACTTCACTATCCAAGACTGGTCCACCTGCAGAAAGATTGTAACCTGTTGAGCCTGTCGGAGTTGCAACTATCAATCCGTCAGCCTGGCACTTCAAAATTGGCTTATCTCCCTTACGTATCTCTGCATAAAGAATTTTTGACGGTTCACCCGCAGAAATTACTATATCGTTAAGGGCGTCAGGCATGGTTTCCTCACCAGTCGTCACACAAAGCTTGGTGCATTTTTCAATTTTGTAATCGCCATTTAGAATTCGGTCTATGGATTCGATGGCGTTCTCAGGTTCTACTTCTGTTAGAAAGCCTCTAACACCCATGTTGACTGCCAAGATAGGTGGTTCAGGTTTAGGAATCGTTATGGCTGTTCGAAGTATGGTTCCGTCGCCGCCGATAGTGATTATGAAGTCAGTTTTCATCTCTGAAAGTGGAACAAACTCATGATCAGGTGCTACCTTTGTCGGTGAGGCTATCTTCTACGTAAACCTTCAAGCCCTTCTTAGTGAGGTAGCCCGCAAGCTTTTCTGCAAGCTTCAAAGCTGCTTTTTGATCATAGCGGGCAACTAAACCCACGCTTTTGAACACTTGTTCCACCGCTCAGGTAACTAGCGTAAACCTTAATCTATATATGGGTGTTGTTCAGAATTGCATTAACAGAGCTATACTGTGGTGAGCGTATGAGTAAACCAGTAGATGTTGGAGAATTACGCGTTGGCGGCTACATGATGATTGAGGGCGAACCATGCCGCATAGTAGACATCGCTAAATCTAAACCTGGAAAACACGGGTCAGCCAAAGCAAGAATCGTCGCAATCGGTGTCTTTGACGGTCAAAAACGACAATTCGTGAAACCAGTTGATCTCGGAGCAGAAGTACCCATAATCGACAAAAGAGCTGGTCAAGTCTTCGCCATTAATCCCACAGGCGTACAAATAATGGACCTTGAAACCTATGAGTACTTAGATGCACCCTTCCCAGATGAGCCTGAACTCAAAGCCAAGCTTGTTGCTGGCGCAGAAATTGAATATTGGGCAATACTTGGAAAAGTAAAAATCGTCAGAGTAAAATAATCATTACTCTATTTTCTTAATCTTTTGTGTTAAAGTTTATGTTCTAGCTTGAAGCCTTCTGCATTGAAGCCAATGATGCATGAAGAGCCGTCTGAATTGTGAAGAATAATTTAATGGGGAACTGAGGCTTCAAAGTATAAAATCAGAAATTAATCTGGTTTGTCAGAATTTTGGGCTGTAATCTTTATTTAAAAGGAAAATAGAATGTTAGGCTGGAGACTCTGATGGCACTAGACAAGTTAGGTTCATCTCTAACTGACGCCATAAAGAAGCTTTTCAAAGCTGGCGCAGTGGACGAAGCGGCAGTGAAAGAACTGGTCCGTGACATTCAGCGTGCCCTCCTCCAAGCAGATGTTAACGTACAACTTGTCTTAGAAATCTCTAAGCGTATTGAGGAGAGAGCATTAAAGGAGAAAGTGCCTCCAGGGGTTTCAAGACGCGAACACGTCATTAAAGTGGTCTATGAGGAATTAACCCGTTTCGTGGGCGACAAACCTGTTCCGCTAAAGGTGGAGCCAGGAAAAAAGAAAATCATCATGCTAGTAGGTATTCAAGGATCAGGAAAAACAACGCACGCCGCCAAACTGGCGCGGTACTTCCAGAAAAGAGGCTTAAAGGTTGGTTTGATTTGCGCTGATACTTATCGTCCAGGTGCATATAATCAGCTTCAGCAATTAGCAACCCGAATAAACACTCCTTTTTTTGGTGACCTTAAAGCCAAGGATCCCGTTAAAGTCGTCAGGGAAGGTCTAAAGCAATTCGCCGACAAAGATTTGTTAATAGTTGACACAGCTGGTCGGCATAAAGAAGAGAAAGATTTAATCAAGGAAATGAAGGATCTTGAAAAGAACGTTCATCCCGACGAAGTCATCATGGTCATCGACGGAACAATTGGTCAGCAAGCACTTGCACAAGCCAAAACTTTCCATGAAGCGACTCCCATCGGCGCCATTATCGTAACTAAACTCGACGGTTCCTCACGTGGCGGAGGCGCATTGTCCGCAGTTGCTGCAACTGGCGCACCCATAAAATTCATCGGCACAGGCGAAAAAATAGAGGACCTTGAAGCCTTCATCCCCTCACGGTTCGTCGGCCGCCTCTTAGGTATGGGCGACTTGGAAACTCTGCTAGAAAAAGTCAAAGATGCAGAAATCGATGTTCCCCAAAAGAAAGCTAAGGACATCATGAGCGGTAATTTCACGCTAACTGACATGTACGAGCAATTCCAAGCAGTCAAGAAAATGGGACCCTTCGGTAAAGTACTCAAGATGATTCCTGGACTTTCTTCCACCAATGTGCCCGATGAGATGCTGAATTCCGCTGAAGGTCGCTTGGACAAATGGGGTATAATTATCCAATCAATGACGCCTGCTGAAAAAGAGAATCCTAAACTGCTTAATTCTTCACGTGCGAGACGTATCGCGCGTGGTTCAGGAACTACAGAAAAAGAAGTTAAAGAGCTTCTCAAGCAGTATGTTATGATGCGTAAGATGCTCAAGATGTTTAAGCATAAAAAGAAGCTGCCTTTTGGGTTAGGCGGCAAAGGAATGGGAATGCTGCCGGGTATGAAGTAGGCTGCGCGTGATGGATGTTTTAGAAAAAGCCTTAGAGTTACTCAGCAAATACCCGCTTTGCGACCACTGTTTAGGTAGACAATTTGCTTTGCTTGGTTACAGCATGGAAAACAACGTACGTGGTCAAGCCTTAAAAGTTAGTTTAACCTTGCAAGCAAACGATCTTTCCTCAGAAAAAAATCCAGAAGGAATAAAACGATTAAAGATTTTGTCGACCAACGGTTTTTCGAGAGAAGCCCAAGAAACCCTTAAACATCTCAACAAACGAATGTCGAAAAGTGAAACAGAAAATAAATGTGTTCTTTGCGAAAACAAATTTGAGATCGTTGACAGTTTAACCCAGAAAGCCCTTGGAATAATTGAAGGTTACGAGTTTACAACCTTTCTTGTAGGCATTGAGTTGCCCACGAAGGTTGAGGAGCGAGAAGACGAGTTTAAGGCTTCAGTAAACATCGGGCTATGGCGAAAGCATTAAGCATGAATTCGGACGGTTACTGGGCAAAGCACTCGCGAAACGAACAGGAAAAGAAGCAGATTACTTAAAACCTGATCTCGTCGTCGTTTTCAACCCCTTCATTGACAAAGTAAGACTTCAAGTTAACCCTCTTTTCGTCGCAGGCAGATACCGAAAGCTTTTGAGAACTATTCCACAATCGAAGTGGTTCTGTTCGGACTGCCGTGGTAGAGGTTGCGAGAAATGTGGTGGAACTGGCAAATTATATCCTGAATCAGTGGAGGAGTTGTCTTCTAAACAATTGCTTCAGGCAGCTCAGGGTGAAGAGGCTTTTTTGCACGCGTCTGGACGAGAAGATATAGATGCAAGAATGCTTGGAAGGGGTAGGCCTTTTGTAATTGAGGTTTCAAAGCCCAAGAAAAGATTCATTGATTTGAAACTGATTGAAGACCAAGTTAATTTTGATGCAGTTGGAAAAGTTGAGGTTTCAGGTTTACATTTTACGACTAAGGATGTTGTTAGACATCTCAAGAAGGGTGAAGGAGCACAGAAAGAATACAGTTTGTTGGCTGAGTTTGAAAATGAATTATCGATTCAAGATTTGCACAAAATTGAAGAACAGCTATCAGGTGCGTGTATTAAACAGCAGACGCCTCAACGTGTTTTGCATCGAAGGGCAGATTTAATCCGAGAAAAGTACATATATCAGGTTAAAGTTAAGAAGGTGTCGCTTAAGAGGGCCCTGCTCGAAATTCGTTGTCAAGGTGGGCTCTACGTTAAAGAATTGGTGTCTGGAGATGAAGGAAGAACAGTTCCGAATGTATCGGATTTGCTCAACAACCGAGCGAAGACGCTTAAGCTTGACGTTCTCAATGTAATAATGGATGATAATTAAAGGTGAAACTTGAATGAGAGGTTCAAAAGGCTATTACACAGGAACTCGCAGTCTATTGCGTAAACCAACTCGTGCAAAAGGTAAACCACATATTGGAAAAATCCTTGAAGATTATACTCCTGGTTCTCAAGTAATCATAAAGATGGATTCTAGTACTCAGAAAAGTATGCCCCACAAACGTTTCCATGGCAAAATCGGTGTCATTGTGGAAAAACGGGGTCGCGGATACGTCGTTAGTGTTCCACAAGGCAATTCTATAAAAGAAATAATAACTCGCCCCGAGCATCTAGAACCATACACGGGTAAGTGACATAATAATGAGCAAAAGAGAAGTAAGCGAAAGCCGCTTAACCCTACCGCAAGTTAAGAAAGTTCTGGAAACCATCGGCGAAGAAAATTTAGATCAGTTTCAACGCCGAACACTTGATTACGTAAACAAATTCTCTAAATGTGACCCAGATAAAGCCGAAGAACTCTTACAGACTCTTCTTAAAGAATACGAACTCGACGAGGCAGAGGCCGTTCAAATCATCAATTGCATGCCTGAGACCGTGGATGAATTGCGGATCTTCTTAGCTGGTGGTCGAAAAATCATTGAAACTTCAAAATTACATACAATTGTTGAGCTTTTAAATGAAAATCGAACGTTAAAGTAGCGGGAACTGACTAAGTATTTTTAAGCAGTAAGAGAGAATAGACTAGATGACGGACTCTGAGTGTTATGGAAAAGCGGTATGAAGAGCATGCTTACGTGTTGGATTTCTTGCAGCACGGCAAGCCAGGATTTCGCCCGACAGGACGGGCAGGTTACCGGGCGGGAGCTTTAATTCAATGCGTCGGCGAAGAATTTTTTACTCTACTAGAAGCTTTAGTGAAGGAAGAGTTGATTCTAAAGCCGGGTGATTGCGTGTATGTGGGAAAAGATTCACGTGAAGAAGTTACCTACATAATTGGACGTATTGGCTATGAAGAGTTAACTGCTTCAGCGAAGGCGGAGCTTCCCAGCGTGATAAGCAAAATAGTGGCAAACCGAGAAAAATGGTTTGTCAACTTTTTCAATACAACTCGAGCAATCACTCCTCGAATGCATGCACTTGAGCTCGTTCCAGGCATAGGCAAAAAGTACATGTGGCAAGTAATCAATCAACGTGAACGCAAACCGTTCGAAAGTTTTGACGACTTGCAGAAACGCACCGAGCTACCTAACCCTGTAAAGTTGATTACGAAAAGGATTATGGAAGAGCTTGAGGGCGATAGCAAGTACCGTTTGTTCACACGGGCGCTGTAAGGCCTAACAAATGAGTCTTGAGGAAACGAAGCAGCTGCTTCGAACCCACCGAATTTTCCCGAACAAGCTTTTAGGGCAAAACTTCATGATTGAGCCGATGCTCTACCCGAAACTGTGCACTTATGCAGCTCTTAGTAAAGCGGATGTAGTGTTGGATGTTGGCGCAGGCTTCGGTTGGCTAACCCGTTTTTTAGCAGATAAGTCCAAAGGGGTAGTTGCTGTTGAGAAAGACCCGCAAGTTGCTATTATACTTCGTGAACAGGTCAAAGGATTAGACAATGTGATAGTAGTTGAAGGCGACGTTTTGAGAACCATCACTACCCACCTTCAACAAAATCATAGCCATTCCACCCTACTATTTGTCATCCCAGTTAATCATGTGGCTTTTGGAGCGAAAAGTTGAGTGCGCAGTTTTGATTTTGCAGAAAGAGTTCGTTGACCGTCTTGTTGCATCAGTGGGTAGTGAGGAGTATGGTTGGTTAACTGTTGTTACTAATCAAAATGCTGAGGTTGCAGCTTTTAGACTTCGTGCCTAAAACCTCTTTTTTTCCTCAACCTGAAGTTGATTCTGCTATTGTTAGTTTAAAACCCTGGAGTAAAAAACACTTCGACGTGAAAGATCAATGGTTTTTTGTGCGAATGATGAAATGGCTTTTTACCCAACGCAACAAAAAACTAGAAAAAGCTATTGCACCTTTCATACGAGATAATTTCAAATTAAGTAAGCAGGACGCAAATAAATTGGCGCTTAGCCTGACTTTCCATGACAGACGCCCTAGAGAGTTATCCCCCAAAGATTTTGGAGTCATAGCTAATGAATTGTCCCAGTAAAAGAGTCCACTTTGGCGGCTTCGTTTTTAACGTCTATGAGGAGGTTTACGAACCCGCAGAAGACACTTTTCTATTCGCAGAAAATCTCGATATCAAAGAAGGTGAACGCGTTTTGGATGTTGGAACTGGCTGCGGCTTGCTTGGGATTTTGGCCGCGAAAAATGCTTGCAACGTGGTTGCGGTGGACGTGAACCCATTCGCCATTCGCTGCGCGAAGGAGAATTCAGACCTCAACGGTGTCCGGCGCAAAATGGATTTTGTTCAAGCCAGCCTCTTCACAGCACTAAACCAAAATTTTACTTTTGACTTAATTTTGTTTAATGCACCTTACCTGCCGTCTGAAGAAAATGAGACAGAATCTTGGATTGGGCGTTCATGGGCAGGAGGAGCTAACGGGCGCGAAGTTGTTGACCGCTTTATCTGTATAGTCCCGAGGCATCTGAGCCCAAATGGCAGAGTTCTGCTGATGCAGTCCACGCTTACAGGTGTCGAAGAAACCCTCCGAGCATTCAGAGCTTGTGGTCTTAAAGTATGCGTGAAAGCGGAATGTAAACTGCCTTTCTTTGAAACATTAACCCTCATCCAGGCCAACGCTGGTGTGTAGAAGAAACAATTTAAAGGCAGAACCCAACTCAATACTATCTGGTGGTAGTTGTGACAATCTGGTTTTATGTTAAAACAAATGAAGACCCAAAGGCTGTCGGCGAAGTGGTTTGCGCCTTCAACTTCATGCAGGGACAGCATCCTGAAGATAAATACTCTTGGATTATTGAGCCTGGACGAGGTGAACCGGGTTACTGGGAAATCAAAGGCAAATACGCAGCCCTAAAAGACATGACAATCATCTGCATCGTCTACAGAATCGGTAATACCGTAGTTTTTTCTGAAATCGACGATGACTTATCACCAAACTTCATCGACCCATTAGTAACAAAGTACGGGTTCGATAATGTCAAGTGGTTTGTTCTTCCAACCAAAAAATAAGCCTGCAAACTTATACCAGAAAGGTTTATCACTTTTCTTTTTATTTAAAACCCTGACTTGCAGTTGAATTCAAAAAATGTCAATACGACCAACACCCTATAAGTTTCTGCAATAAATCGCTATCAGGTTTCAAATAGGTTATTGCTAATTACCCCACCTCTATAGATCAGAGCATAAGTTGGATATTAGGATCAAAATATGATGGCCATAATTACTTTTGATTACGTATGAGCCGCAAAGTGGCAAAGAAAATTATTGTTTATCGTATTTTTCGACCACATCATTCATGACGGATAGTTCTATTCCTGCTTGTTTAAACATCTCAATAGTATCAGCATCAGCATGGTACCGTTTCTCGCAAACTACGCGTTTGATTCCAGCGTTGATTATTATCATTGCACATGTTCGGCAAGGAGTCATTTTACAGAAAAGTGTGGCGCCCTCAAGCGGGATTCCAAACCTTGCAGCCTGAATAATTGCATTCTGCTCCGCATGTAGTGTGCGTACGCAATGCTGGGTGACTTCTCCGTTGGAGTTGAAAACTTTGCGCATGTCATGTCCCGCTTCGTCACAGTGGGGCAAGCCTGCTGGAGCACCAACATACCCAGTAGTCATGATTCGTTTATCCTTGACAATGACGCAGCCGCTTCTTCCGCGGTCACACGTCGCGCGTCTAGCGACGGCTTCACACATATCTAAAAAGTATCTGTCCCAATTAGGTCTGGTGTTAGTGCTCATTTCTTTTCCTCTATGGTTTTAGAAACATAGTTCACTAATCAAATTAATAAATTGTATCTGCAGACGCAGCTTTATTTTTGGATAATGTGGATTTCTCTTCCAATCAAGTGGCGTTCATCTGTTTCCACTAAAGAGGATGCATAAATGAGGTTGTCGAGTCCACCTGCGTTCTGCGAGAACATGTCTTTTGAGAAAGCATAAATCCGTTTGAACCCAAGTTCCTCAAGCTTTACCTCAATTGGCATGGTTATGGAATGCTTCGCACGAGTTTTAATGTAAGGAGTCACCAACACCAAGCGACCGCCCGGCTTTAGTGCCATATACGCTTGTTCAACAAAACCAATGTAAAGCGGTTCAAGCTTCTGAATGATTTTAATAGCGTACGGACCTGTTGGAACTTGTCGTAGAGCTGGACCCAAATCGGGCTCGCAAACAATGCAATCCATCGATTCCTGTCCAACCTTCTCCAATAACTTGTTGACGTCTCCTTGCAGAACACGAAAATCCGCGCCCTCAAGCCCATACTCGCGTACTAACCACTCGAGGTTCTCGGTTGCAGCTTTAACGCACCATGGGTTAACATCCATGCCCACTACCATTGCCTTCTCCAGTAGAGCTTCTTGGAGAATGGTGCCGACTCCGCAGAATGGGTCAAGCAAGACCTTTCCATTCTTACACGCGGACAAATTAACCATTATCCTTGCCAATCTTGGTGGCATGCCAAAGATTTTTCGTTGGTTAGGTTTGTAAATGTCTCTTTTCTGGAATTCAAACGGGTTATGCACTGCAACTGTGGCTGCAACCCAAGTTTCAGTTCTGCCAATGCAGAATAGAATTTCCGCTTTGTTTTCAACCAAGTTCTTTTTTAACACTTCAACATGGCTAAGCTGGGCAAGTTTTCTATCGCTACTGAATCCCATGAAATTCGCTTTTTTACCCAAATCTGCAAGGTCATCTTTAACGGCGCTTCCGATAGACCGTTGAATAACACCAGACGACGACCGAAGAGTACTTTCAGTACAATATACGCTAACCCCAAACAGCACCTTCTCGGGTGATTTGGCCATTCCATCGACTAAACCGTTCGAAGCTAAAAATTCGATTATTTGCGTTTTGGCTTGCTTGTTTTTTTTAAGGAACGCTTCCTTGACTGTTTCGGTTGAAAACTTTGTTTTGACTTCAGCAATTTTTATGGTGCCCCCCAAACCATTTATAATTGTGGCTTCAAAGTCTCCTTTAAAGGATAGGACGAAGAATTCTCCAGAAAAAAATTGGATTTCGAAATCGATTTCTCTGGCTTTAAAGTAGGAGGTGAGCTCCGCTAATGAGAGCATCCAGTTTTTTCCTGAAATAAACAGTTTAGTTGGCATTCTGAAAATCAAAAGTAAACTAAGTATTTAAGTAAATGACTTTCAAACACTCGAATATAGCTGGTTTAATCAATTGCCTGGAAGTTAGAAAATGCACGGAAGTATAGCAGCAGATTTACAAATCGTTTAAATACGGCTGGAATGTGTAGGTTAAAAAGGGACGTTGTATGCAAGCACGAAACTATCGGCACGTAAAGAATCGCGCCTACACACGAAAGAAATACGCTAGAGGTTTTCCACCACCAAAAATAGTGAAGTTCACTATGGGCGATACCAAGGGAAGCTTTGTAATCGAAGGCAGACTTATCGCTTTAGAACGAGCTCAAATACGCCATAGCGCATTAGAAGCAGCACGTGTTGCTACAAACCGTATCCTGATGGATAAACTCATAAACGATTATCTAATGGTTGTTAACCTGTATCCTCACATTATTCTAAGAGAAAACAAAATGATCTTCGGCGCTCACGCTGACCGACTTCAACAGGGAATGAGACGTTCCTTCGGAACAGCAATCGGTACTGCAGCAAAAGTAGAAGTAGACCAAACAATCATAACAGTCAAGGTTAAAGCAGGTCAAGAAGCAGTTGCCAAAGAATCCCTCAAAAGAGGCAGCGCAAAACTTCCAATACCATGTAAAATAGTTATCTCAAAAATTGATATCTCCAAAATAACTGAAAAAGCCGAATCCGAATCGCCTGAAGCGGAGACGGAGATAGCTTGACCGTAAAAGAGAAAGAGATCGTTTTATGGTTTGAAGATGTAAGAAATGTTGATGTTTCCATTGTTGGCGGCAAAAACGCCAGCCTTGGCGAAATGATTAATTCGGGACTTCCTGTTCCTCCTGGTTTTGCGGTGACTGCTTTTTCATATGAACGTTATATTCAAGAGAAAAAAATTGCTGAGCAAATTTACAAAATTATTAAAGAAACTGTAACAAATCCCAACGACCCTAAACAGTATGATGTAGCATCCAAAAAAATTCGTGAGCTTATCGAAAACACACCCATGCCAAAGGACATAGAAGATGCTATTAGATCAGCGTATAGGGACCTGAATAAGCGGCTCGAACTCAAGAACACTTTTGTTGCAGTACGGTCAAGCGCGACAGCTGAAGATTTACCTGACGCCTCGTTTGCAGGTCAACAGGAAACTTACCTTAACGTTAAAGGTGCAGACGATCTCATAGACAAGGTGAGGAAATGCTGGTCAAGCCTCTTTACTCCCCGAGCAATCTTCTACCGCAACGAAAAAGGGTTCCCCCACGAAAAAGTCTTCATAAGCGTCGGCGTCCAAAAAATGGTCAACTCTGGATGCGCAGGAGTTATGTTCACAATAAACCCTGTTACTGGGAACCGCGATGAAATTGTTATTGAGGGCAACTATGGGTTAGGAGAAACTGTTGTTTCAGGCGCCGTTAACCCTGACGACTTTGTTATTGATAAAGCTACAACCACGATTAAGGAACGAAGGATTTCTCGCAAGACAGTCGAGTACATCCGTGACCCTAAGACAGGTAAAACAGTGCACTTAGAAATCCCAGCGGAAAAGCAGACAATAACCTGCATAGAAGATCGCGAACTTTTGACGCTTGCAGAACTTGCAAAACGAATCGAGAAGCATTACGGCAAACCTATGGATATTGAATGGGCAATTGACCAAGACCTATCTTATCCACAGAACATGTTCATCGTTCAAGCTCGACCTGAAACAGTTTTTGGTACAAAAGAAATGGAAGCACCTAAAATGGAAGATACAAGAGCCCAAGAACAACTAAAAGTCGTAGTAAGAGGCATCTCCGCTGGACGAAGAGGCTACGGCATAGGAAAAGCAACAGTCGTCCTAAACCCTGACGATGCAAACAGAGACATGAAAAAGGGCGATATCCTTGTCACGGGCATGACGGATCCTGACTTTGTGCCTTTCATGAAAATGGCAAGCGCCATTGTTACCGATAAAGGTGGAATCACATCACATGCAGCCATCGTAAGCCGAGAACTCAACATTCCATGTGTTGTAGGAACTGAAACCGCGACTCAAGTAATGAAGACAGGTAAAGAGTACACAGTGGATTCAAGAAACGGCGTTATCTACGAAGGGATATTGGCGCAGGCAGTTCAGCCAACCGCAGCAAACAACGGCGGAGTCATGCAAGTTGCAGAAGCCGCTCCTGTTACAGCTACAAAGATTTACATGAACCTCGGAACTCCCGAGATGATTGAACAATACAAGAACTTGCCCTTCGAAGGCATCGGCTTAATGCGTACAGAATTCATCTTGGCGAGCGCCATTGGAACACATCCTATGGCGTTTGTCGATGCAGGACAAAGTCAGCAATTCGTGGACAAACTAGCTGACGGCATATCAACCGTTGCCCGCGCAATACAGCCTAAACCAGTTGTGGTACGTTTAAGTGACTTCAAAACTAACGAGTACCGAGGCTTAAAAGGCGGCGAAAAATACGAAATCGTAGAAGAAAATCCCATGTTGGGTTGGAGAGGTTGTAGCCGCTACATAAGCAAATGGTACGACAAAGCCTTCCGTCTGGAATGCCAAGCCATCAAGAAATGTCGAACTGAATGGGGACTCAAAAACGTCTACGTCATGTTGCCCATGGTTCGCACGCTTTGGGAAGCAAAAGCAGTTCTCCAACTCATGAAGGAAGAAGGCTTAGAACGCAACAAAGACTTCAAAATCTGGTTTATGGCTGAAACACCCTCCATAGGAATTATGGCAGACGAATTCAGCAAACTCGTCGACGGCTTCAGCATCGGCTCAAACGACATGACCCAAGGGGTACTGATGATTGACCGCGACTCTGAACGTTTGGGACAAATGGGTTACTTTGACGAACGTGACCCAGCAGTCAAACGCATCATTGCCCACCTCATCAAGGCTGCTCACGAAAACGGATGTACCGTTAGCATATGCGGTGAAGGACCATCGAACTTGCCTGACTTCGCAGAATTCCTCGTTCGAGTAGGCATCGACAGCATATCAGTTAATAATGATGCCGTAGTCGCAACCCGAAAACACGTTGCAAGTGTAGAACAAAAAATCATCCTCGAACGTCTCGCTGAACAAGCAGCATTAGCCCGCGGACAACCTCTCAAGAAGCCAAAACAAGATTGGGAATGGCAACTCTAGTCTAACTCTGTCGCAACTGTGTAACCCTCAGTTTTTTCTATTTCTTTTCCTCCATTAATCTCAAACGTGAGTGTAGAATATGTTAGGGTTTGATTTTGAAGAAGAACGGATAAGACATGAAATCACAAAACTATGTGCCAAACGAGTTCTGCTGCAGATGCCTGAAGGATTAAAACCCCAAGCTCCAAAATTAGCTAAAATCATCGAGAAATTTGGCGTAGTCGTAATAATATCTGCTGACCCCTGCTATGGTGGCTGTGATATTGCATTTAGTGAAGCAGAGAGTTTAGGCGTGGATTTGATTGTGCATTTTGGTCATGCAAAGATGCTGAAGCATGCGGCGATTCCAACGATTTATGTGGAAGCTAGAGCAACAGTAACTGTCGACGAGGCGGTGGAAAAAGCTCTCCCTCTCTTGAATAATTTTACCACTATTGGTTTAGCAACTTCTGTTCAACATCTGCAAACCCTAAACCAAGCAAGAGAAATCCTAACCCGTGCAGGAAAAACCGTGGTAGTAGGTGACACAGGACAAATAGCGTATCCCGGACAAGTCAGCGGCTGCAACTACAGCAATGCAAAATCCATCGAAGACGAAGTTGAAGCTTACCTTTTTATTGGCGGCGGCATGTTTCACGCGTTAGGCATAGCGTTGAGTACTTCTAAACCAACCATAATAGCTGACCCCTACGATAACAGAGCCTACCAAATCAATTCGGAAGCGCAAAGGATTCTTAAGCAACGCTTCGCATGCATCCAAGAGGCCAAGAACGCCAAGAAATTTGGGGTTTTTGTTGGGTTAAAGCCAGGGCAGAAACATCTGGATATTGCACTGCAAATCAAAGCCTTGGCGGAGAAAACAGGCAAAACAGCATTCTTATTATCAGCCAGAGAAATAACTCCAGAAACACTTTTGGAATTCCCATCCATCGATGCCTATGTGAATACGGCTTGTCCGAGGGTTTCCCTTGAAGCTACGGGAAAGTTCCAAAAGCCTGTTTTAACAGTTAACGAGTTTATGGTAGTTTGCGGCGAATCTTCATGGGAGAACATACTCAAAAAAGGCTTATTCGAAAATTAGATTTGGAGCGGTTTCTCTCCACAGTTGCTCTTCAGCCTAACCCAAAAGTGCATTTAGAGCAGTATACCGTTTCAGAGCAAATTGCAGCTAACATGCTCTATATAGCTGCCTATGCAAATGACGACATCATTGGCAAGTCTGTTTTGGATTTGGGCTGCGGTACAGGAAGGCTTGCTTTAGGGGCATCTTTTCTTGGCGCAAGGGAAGTCGTGGGAATTGATATCGACAGGTCAGCAACAAAAACTGCTTCTGAAAACTTGGTGAAGACCAACTTGGAGAATGTTCATTGGGTTCTTGGTGACATCGCTGCTATTGCCGGAGATTTTGATACGGTTTTGCAGAATCCGCCGTTTGGTGTACAAACTCGGGAGGCTGATCGCGCATTTCTCATTAAAGCGCTAGAGGTTGGCAACTCGATCTATTCGCTGCACAGTCACCCGAAAGTAGACAAACGCTTGATTAAACAACTAAAAGCCAGCCAGGGTTTTTTGCGAGGTTAAAGCTTCACCTTTCCTTGAACGGTTAATCGCGAAATACGGTGGAACTGTCACAGGGGTATATGCTTTGGTTATGACGATTCCCCACATGTTCGATTTCCACACAAAACTAAAACACGATTTCGTTATCGACCTTTACGTTATCAAAAAGAAATTGCCTTAACAGAATCCTTTGATTGACACGAAAAGCTGTTTTTTATTTATTAATCAAAAGGTTTATTGAGCAGATTGGAAACTAAGCATATGCATTTATCAAAATCAAGCTTATTTACAGGTTAGGAAATCATCATGAGTCTAAAATCTCCAGAACAAAAAAGCGGTCATTTAGTATTACCGGGCGAACGCTTAGGTGTTATCGAAGAATTCATTCCCGATGCAGGTACTTACGTTAAAGATGGCATCATATTCTCGAAGGTTGTTGGTCGTTCACTGATGGATTTGCAGACCAGGCGTGTCTCCGTTTATCCAGTAGTTAGTGGGGTTGTGGTTCCCAAAATTGGAACGATTGTTATTGGTCAAATAGGTAACGCCCAATCAGACAATGTGCTTGTAAAAATATTTCGGATTGGCAAGAAAAAACTTTCGGGAAACTTTGGCGGTATCCTGCATGTTTCAGACGTTTCTGACAGGTACGTTGACCAAATAAGTGATGTGTGCAAGCCTGGCGACATCATCAGAGCTAAAGTTATTAGCGACAAGAACCAAGTTTTCCATCTAACAATGAACGACAAAGCCTTAGGCGTATTGTATGGTTTCTGCTCAAGATGTGGCACCCTCCTTGAACAGCACGGCTATGATCTTAAATGCCCAAAAGACGGCAACGTGGAAACACGAAAGATAGCTCCAGACTACGGCAAAGAACAAGTCTAAAAGGCGAAATGACATGAAAGTTAAAGTACTCAAAAAATCTGAAAACGAGCTGAAAATTGAAATCGAAGGCTCCAGTCACGGACTCTGTAACCTTTTAGCAAAGAGGCTTTTAGAAGACAAAAAAGTTGAGTTCGCAGGCTATGATGTCCCACATCCTTTAGCTTCAAGCCCAATCATCTACATCAGGATGAAAGGCGATAACAAACCTGAAGACGCATTGATTGAAGCCACCGAAAAGGTTCGGGAAGCAAATGATGCTTTCAGCAAAGAACTTGAGCGTGTCCTCAAAGTATAATCCATATTTTTTTACTCTTATTTTCTTTCACATCAGTTAGATTCAAATTCAGTCTTTTCACTTTTACATTGCTTTTAAATTGAAAACCCACCGCTATTAGATTAGGGAAAAAGTTGAGTAAACAGAATTGCTTTGGTGTCGTAAAACCCGAAATCAGAGTTCTTGGCATAGATGACGGAAAATTTATCCCCCGTACACAAGGTAGCGTATTAATAGTGGGTGTAGTTTTCCGAGGAGGTTACTCATTTGAAGGTATTATGCATGCCAAAATGGCTATTGACGGTTTAGATGCAACGGAGAAGTTGGCGTCCATGATTAACAGTTCACCTCACCGTAGACAATTGCGGGTGGTTATGTTGAACGGGATAACATTTGCAGGCTTTAACGTGGTTAATTTAAAAAAACTGAATTTGGAAATAGGGCTTCCAGTTATTGCTTTGACTCACGATAAGCCCGATTTGGCTGCCATTTGTTCAGCACTCAAGAATTTGCCTAAAAGTGAGGATCGGTGGCGATTAGTTGTTGAAGCTGGGGAAATCTATGAGATTACCAACCACGGCACCAAAGTCTACGTGGAATTAGCGGGGATATCATTAAACGATGCTCAAAAAATCATAAAGTTAACATCGACAAGGAGCTGCTTACCTGAACCTCTACGGGTTGCGCATCTAATCGCTTCAGGTATAAGTCCAGATTTTGAAGAAATAGAAAAAGTTTAAAAGGTACAATGCTAAGGAAATCCCAAAACGGATGTGGATTGAGGTACTATGGAATTCTGCCCTAAATGCGGCTCTCGTCTTGAGCCAAAGAAATCCAAAAGCGGCAAAGAGGCAACCTTGGTTCTTGCCTGCCCTAAATGCGGCTACAAAAAACATGAAGCAGACAAAAAAATCGAACCAGTGGCTCCCAAAGTTATTCAGCATAGTCCTCAGCAGTTTGTAGCTGTAATCGGAAAAGAGGAACAGAAGTTAAGCACACTCCCCACAGTGCGTATTGAGTGCCCAAGGTGCGGAAACAACACAGCCTATGTTTGGCAAGTGCAAACACGTGGAGCAGATGAATCTTCCACGCAGTTTTTGCGTTGTACCAAATGCAATTATACATACAGAGAATACAGCTAAACCTTGTGTCTTCTTTCAGAAATAACTGCAAATGCTGTATTTTATTACGAAAGAAAACAGTAAACTTTCACTTGCTAACTTTTTTTCTTGATTGAAATCGGTCTGAATTACAAAGTGTTTTTAATCGAAGAGACTGTTACATAGTCCCATCTGTAGGTATGGATGGATCGATGCCAGCTCTTTTCCCGAAAATTAAGGAACACTCAATTAAGCTATCGCCGCTTATCGCCTTTGCCACTCCTTTAATTCTGCTGTATTTTCTAAATCCAATAGATCAAGCCCTGAATGTTTCGGTGCAGCAATCTTTCCAGTGGATGTGGAAGGGCAGAACCTTCCAGTTGTTCTTCATTTGGCTTGTAGCTTTGGAGTATATTCTAAGTTGGGAAAATATCAGGTTAAAAATAAATAAACAGAACAAACCAAGAGTCTTCGCGTTTGCTATTACTTTATGCCTTCCCACTTTGTACTTTCTTTTTGAGAATTATTTTGGATTAAACATTACTATCCTAACTTGGACTGCACAAAATGGGATTACCTTTCCACAATTGATGCCGCTTGCAATCGAGTACCTTGTCTTTTCTCTTCTCTTTTGTGCAATGGTTTTTTTGCTCATTCGGAAAAAAGGGGTTGACAGGTTTTGCTTTACCCGACCTTGTTTGTGGGGTTAATCGGAGTAATTTACATCATCGATAACGTGTTTCCTTATGGGCAATTTACGCCTTTTCAACTGTTAGTTCCCACAACGGCTACACTCGCAGCTGGAATCTTGGGATTGATGGGAAACACAGTTTTGATGGGAACCGACCTCTCAACCTCAATGCCCACCCTTCAGGTTACAGGTCCATTGGGAACAGCAAAGTATGCAATAGCTTGGCCCTGTGCAGGTATCGAAAGCTTACTTATCTTCACGGCTGTGGCTTTGCTGTTTTTGAAGCGAATGTCAATTTCTCGAAGAGCAAAAGTCGGGTACTTCGCTTTTGGAGCAGCAGTCACCTATCTTATAAACATCCTGAGAATAGCTTCCATTTTCACGATTGGGATGCAGTTTGGGGTAGACTCAAGTCAAGTGGAGGCATTCCACTCTTACTATGGTCCACTGTATGGGGTAGCATGGATTATTTCGTACCCGCTGCTTATTCTTGCAAGCCAAATTGCATGGCAAAAATACAGAAACAGCAAAACTTCACAGGTTAAGACACTTCAACCAACACAGCTAAACCCTGCTTAACCAAAATCTGCGCGTTTTGGGGAGGTAACGAAGCCACATCCTCTGCCACAAATGGTCCATAGGATTTCATGTCTGCCCCCATAATCGCGGGGATGCTTTTTAAGAACCGTATGGTTGACCTTTTGTGGACTGGAGGTGCTTCTGCTGGGTTGGCTTCAACTTTAATTATGACCTTGATTGGCTCAGAAACTTGCCCTTGGATTAAGTCATTGGTGAACTTTCGGTAGGATTTTGTGAAGTCAGCGAAGGTTTCACACATCTTGTTTTCTTCAAAGGTCAGCAACTCAACTGGCAGTTTTTGGCTTTTGGTTACGATTTTTATGATTTTTCTATATCGTACCTCGAGCAGTTCCTTAAGCATCCGCTCAACATTCTGTGTTTCGTGTGTTAGCAGGTTCATTTTAACGGATTTTTTGTCTATAACTTTGTCTTCTTCTTTGATGTGTTGCATGTACTCGCTGATTTTACGGTAGAAGTCTGGCTGCAAAGCTCCAAGTGTGGGGTCGTCGATTTCTCTTTGCCATGCGGCATAGAGTTCATTGTACATTACTTTGCCACCTCAGCTCTTCTCTTGCAGATAAGCATAACCGCTGCTGCAATGGGCAACTCAACAATTTGGTTCTTGTATGGTCCCAACGTTTCCCCACTCAACCTAAACTCTGGTGCATCAGACACCAACACCTTCACCTTGCCCTTTTTAAAAGCTACCGCTTCAGTGAAGGGATCAAAATCCTGTAGGTTTTTGGCTGGAAACTCGCTTTTTTTTAAGCCGGTTTTGCCGTGTAGGGTGCCATTCATTCGGATTAGGCGGTGAATGTCTGTCGTGACAACAGTATCAATTTTTGCCGTTTGTTCATCTTTGATATATTCAGCAAGCTTCATCCATGTTCCATCTCCCACACCTAAAAAGCCATCCCAATACCCTTCATCAAAACATCGATTTATTAGAGTTCTTCTATTTTCCAAAATTAGATCTAACATTCTTTCTATCTCTAAATCCTATTTTTATTAAAGTCTTCTCTGCTAGCATTAGAAAGAAAAGCTTTCATACCCATTTTCAGACGTTTATTCCATCCAAAGTCATGTAAACGGAATTTGCTTCCTTTCTCTAATTTACTCTTTCTGGTAGTTGTTTTTTCATTCTTTTCAAACAATTTCAGACCTATTCCGATAACATAATCTACGATTTCTTTCCTCGCCATCGCATCCAGCGACCGAACAGCATCATTCTCAATGTGTACGTGGTAACCCCGGTGACCAGAAAAAAACACGTGTAATTCATCTTGGGAAAAGCCGAAATCGTTCTCTAACATGTCGAGCAATTTGGTGGTTTCGTCGCGGGCAGATTGAATGCACAAGTCACAGGCCCAAATTTTGGTTTCAAATTTAGTGGCTTCACAGCAGGGGCAAATTTCTGGGGTAATTCCTCTCCCCTCAAAGCCACATTTTACACATCTAAATTCGTCGTGAATTTTATTACATGTGGTCGGAATGTGGTCAGCGTCTATGTCGAAGACTAAGTCGGCGCCTAACCAGCCTTTTTTGTCCATATCAAAGTCGGGGTTTTCGTAGTAAGCGCAGGAATGGTAAACATCCGACGGAACGGTGTCAGCAAGCATTGACCTAAAGGTCTTAAATTCAGCAAACCTTCGGTGCCTAACCATGAAACGCTCCTTGAACATGAGGTAGGCGAATTCTCGCTGCTCAGGCAGAGAGGTGGTCGGGAATCTCTGTGAAGGGATCGCGGTAATAATCAGTGAATTTTTGGTAAACGAATTCTCGAGATGCCTCCATATTCCACCCTCTTGTTAAGGATATGATTAACTTATTAGCCTAAATTTAACTTTAGTTGAAAAAAACCGTTTAACCATACAATTGGATTTGAACACGTTTACTAATAAGGTAGGTTAGCGGTAATGCGTTTGCAAAAGTTTTTATCCCTGATGCATAGATGCAGTTTTGAGGAAAATAATAGAATGAGTGAGCTTAGAATCTAACAAGAACCTGGCTGGCATCGGCTCCATATTGCTTATGTTCCCAGTTGTAAGCATTGTTGGCATAATCCTGCTCTACATAGGTATCAAAGGACTATCAGAATACTATAAAGATGAAAGTATTTACAGAAATGCACTCCGAGGCGTAATCTACGGAATCATCGCTCTTGTCGCCATTGCAGTCGCAGTCCCCCTATTCGTAATCGGCGGCATGTTTAGTGTCTTTACGTTAGGTCCCTTTGGCATTGGACTCGGATTGATATCTCTGTTTCTGTTAGCTGTTATTGTTTTCATTTTCTATGTCCTTGCAGCAATGCAATTAAGAAAAGCCTTCAACAGCCTCGCACAAAAAACAGGCGAACACATGTTTGAAACAGCTGGAACCCTCCTATTCGTAGGCGCCATATTGACTATACTATTTTTCATTGGTTTGATATTGATTTTTATCGCTTGGATAATCGCGACAATCTCATTCTTCTCAATACAAAATTCCCAACAACCATACGGTTACGGACCTGCAACAGCTCCAGCTTCATCGGTGGCACAGTCAACCCGCTATTGCCCAAACTGCGGTGCACCAGTAGACCAAAATGCTACTTTCTGTTCTCACTGCGGAAAACAACTACCCCCAGCCTAAACCTCACAATTTTTTATTGTTTTTGCTCATGTACATAATCATACACATTTTAGACGCAAAGCACGCTTGCTCTAATCAAGGATGTTTTCACGGAAAAAGAACCTGCTTAGAGAAAAAATAATTGGAAGTTTTCTAAAGCTTTGTCCACTGAGATGTTGTTTATTTGAAAGAAAGAATCATCAGCTTGGGGTTCGCGAGAAAATTCTTGTTTAAGGTGTTGTGGTGCTCCGGCCGGGATTTGGACCCGGGTCGCCGACTCGAAAGGCCAGTATACTTGACCGGACTATACTACCGGAGCTCGACCATGTTCTGTTAGAGCTTGCAGAACTACTCTGCTTTCTATATATAGCTACTTGGTCTTCTTCGCTATAGCGCACATATCAATTCAGTTACCATTAATTTACTTTCCTCTCCTTGGTGGGGTACACAGCATTGGTCACTTGGGGAGTTCACCAAAATTTTTGGTAATATTTGAAAGGATAGAAAGTTGACTGCCCAAAAGAAATGTACTTAAACTCAAATATTAATCCATAAGATGTGCTTTTGGAAGCAAAAGCGACATAGGGAGTACGGGGAGATTTTATCCGCAACTTGGTGAAGGATAAGACTAGAAGAATCAGCTATTTGAGAGTTCTAATTCAGCTACTTTTTCTAATCGTGATCTTTTCCCTCTCTATCATAGGGATTTGGAAAGGTTTGCTTTTGTGTTTAATTGTAGGAGCCACTTTCATTTTAGGCAGGTTCTTCTGCGGTTGGATTTGTCCATTCGGATTCTACATGGATTTGGTCACATCACTTCGCAGACTACTTAAATTCGTCACTGGAATATTCCTGACAGCCTCAACTACAATTTACACAAGCTCAGGTACCTCATAGCGCTAACAATTTTTGCTCTTGCCTTGCTCCCCTTTCTTTTGGGCACCGCATCGCTTCTTGATCTTGGTAAATTTGTTGGTCTTAGAGGACCTTTTAGTCCGTATACCTTTCTGTTGGAACCGTTGGAACCCTTAATTATACATTGGGTGCCGCCGTTTAGTGTGCTTCTTGCAATTGGCGGAAGAAGCTTCGGTTTCCCGTATGTTGGTGAAATAATGGCTTATTCGGGTGGAACATTTTTTGGCTTGGAAATATCAATCTTATTCGTTATTCTGGTTCTTTCAATGTCCTTTAACGTTCGCCGTTTCTGGTGTCGCTTCTGCCCTACCGGAATATCGTTAGGTATCGTTAATCGTTTCAAACATTTCAGGTGGGTGCCTCTTTTGCATCTGCATAAAGAAGAAGAAAAATGCACTAAATGCGGAATCTTGCAAACGAGTGTGTCCAGTGCAAGTTACCGAAACCTATGAAATGAAGGGTGGGGATGTAAAAACCTCAATGTGTACGCTATGTTTACGTTGTGTTGAAATGTGTCCTAACGAAGACTGTTTGAAATTGAACGTTTCTGGAATAACTCTTCTTAAGTCCAGTAGCTATTTAGAGACTGCAAAGTTAGGTGATGTTTAAAACCTTCAACTGGAAGATTTGATCTGGCTGGTTTTTTTTTGGGGTAAACAAAAAAGCCGTTATTTGCTCGATAAGTTTAGTTTGAGTTGCATTTGTTTTTTCAAGGTCTTGGATTCTTTTTTCTAGGTCGTTTGACATGATTTTGCCTTCGATGCGGTTTGCGCTACGGAACATGAGCAGCATCTTGAACACCTCATCAATCGCTCTTTGCTGTTCTTGTGCTGATGAAGGTTTTGTTCCTGCGATGATGGAAAGAAGGTCAACGTAGTGTTCCTTGATTTTTAGTTCGGCGTTAACTGAGGGATCTGTTGGGAACGCAATGCTAAATGGTGTCTTCTTAGCCAGTTCAACCGCTGTTGGGAAACGGATAACGATGTCTCCTCTAATCCATGAAGAAACAAATTCGTAAACAAAACGGTGAATTTCTTTTTCCGAGTAAAGCAAGGATGACTCTGGATTTGGCTCGGGCTTTCTTTTGATTCGAACACTGATGATTTTCCTGTCTTCTACATTATCCTTCGACATTTAATTTCCTTCTAAGCACAGTCTTAGCGTTAACTTTATTGTTTTCTTAAGCAACACCTAGTATTTAAGAAAAAGCATATCGCATCTTAGAAAGAGATTTTGGCAGCTGAAGGAATCTTGCCCAGAATTTTCGCTGTTGCCTTCTCAACCTTTGCCCTGTCAGCGTCAGAGGTGTATACCCGTAAGATATTCATGAAGCCTTTAAGGGTTTCAAAAATCTTGGAGCTCTCACTTAACCGCTGGAGCTTCTTTTCTCCCCCTGGACTTCTTATAAAGACTGGAATCTCCGTTGATTCCATAAGCACCGCATGGTGGTAGGGGACGGATGGCACCGTAGGCACATCGATTATAACCGAGTCTAATTCGACACCCGCTTCTTTGGCGATTTCACTCTGCACTTGACGCCGGTAAGCTTCGCGACCGAATAAATTAGATATCATGGCGTCTTTCTCATAGAAAGTCCGTTCGTAAGCGCATTTGAGCATCCGTCGATTTTCCAAGTTACTGATGATTTCGTTGGATGCTTTGCATTTTCTGAGTGCTGCCCAAACAGTGTAATCGTCAAGCATCATGTATTCTTCAGGTGTTTTGAAAGCTGTTAAACCCAGTTCTTCGTTGGCTTTGTCCATAGCGGTTGCCAGCATGATCTGTGCGGCTCTTCCGACACGATGGAAATAGATACTCTTGAAAGATTCTATACGGGCAATAACGAACGCTTCCAATGCTGACAATGCCCCTAATTCGACGGCCAGGTTTTCGCCCAAAACGTCGAGGGCATGTATTAGGCGGTAAACATCTATGAAGCCGTATTCGGCGCCTGTATGGTAGGTGTCTCGTACTATGAAGTCTTGTTTGTCTACGTCTACTGCGCTGCTTATTATCTGATTGAGGAACGCCCGATTCTTTTTGTGGAGCTTCCCCACAGCCAGCCCTGCAACCTCTTTTGCGTTAAATCCCATCTTAGATAATTTATCGCCGACTTCGCTCTTTTCTATAATCCATGAGGTAATATCTTCGTGGGTTTTTTCGAGGTCCTTGATTAGCAGATGCTCGAAGACATGTGAGAAAGGTCCATGCCCGCAATCATGGAGAAGTGCTGAAATGCGGCACATATCTACTTCTTCGTCGTTTACGAAACGTGAAATATTAGGGTTTTCCAAAACATGACCAGCGAGATACATAACTCCCAGGCAATGTTCGAAGCGTGTATGATTAGCGCCTGGATAAACGTATTCGGAGCCCGCCAGTTGCCTCAGTCTGCGTAGTCGCTGCATTGGGTAGGTGTCGATAACGTTTTTTTCTGCCTCGGTAATGTACACGTAGCCATGTATGGGATCTTTGATTTCTCCCCAGTAAGCTTTCGGCACAAGCGCAACCTCATTCTTGTAAGCTATATTTAGGTAACTTCCATTAATGTGTAACGCTAACTAGCCGAGTTGACAAACATGGGTAAAAAGGGCATCTTCATAGTTATCGAAGGTTTAGACGGAAGCGGAAAAACAACTCAAGCGGTCTTACTTGCGAAGAAACTTGAAAAATATTACAAAGTGTTGTTGACAGCTGAGCCCAGCTGTGGAAAAATCGGTACATTCCTACGCGAAGGTTACCTCTATGAAGAAAAACGTTTGCCAACCGAAGCCGAAGGTCTACTTTTCGCTGCCGACCGCATAGAACATATGCACAGCGAAGTGAAACCAGCTTTAGACGAGGGAAAGATAGTGATTTGTGACCGCTACATCTACTCTTCTTTAGCCTACCAGGGAAGCGCAGGTCTTAGCCTGAGAATGGATAAAAACTATCAATGCCCGCGCATTGCAGCCAGATTTCAGCGTCTTTATTGATGTGCCTCCACAGAAGGTGATTGAGCGTCTTCAAAGAAAGAAATCTGTAATGGAAACCTTGGAGACCCAGCAGAAAGTCAGGGAAGTCTACCTCAATTACGTAAAGAAGGGAGAGTTGGTTCGAATTGACGGCGATAAACCCAAGGATGTCGTGTCAGAAGAATTGTACGTTAAGATTCTGGGTTATTTGAAGACTGCCAAAGGGTTCATTAAAGATGGTGGAGGACTTGTTGAGATTAGAGATTGAGGGTTATCTGGGAATTATTTGTTGTGTGATAGAAGAAGAGTGGCAGTTGCATTTTGGATAAGCTTGTTTTGGGTTGCTTTTGGCTTTTAGGGCTTGGATTGTTTGCAGGTTGAGTCGGAAAAAGTCGTAGAAGTAAGGTCGGGAAAAGTCGCAGAAGATTGCAGAACAGTTCAGAAAGGAAATTAGCAGTCAAGTGAAACGAATAAAGATGTCTTAAATGAAAAATAAAATAGTGGAGATGAAAGAAATTTTTCTCCGAACTAACATTGAAACTGTTCACAACTGAATTTGCATAGAAGGCTGTTCTGTAGTGTCGGCTTTAAATATGAGGTAAATCTAATTAGAAAATTTAATCGAAAAAATAGAAAGAATGGGATTGAGGTTTAGTCTTCTCTCCACTTGAATAGCTTCACTGCCAAGACGAAGATTACCAATGTAATAATTCCGAGGACTGCAATGTCAATGATTGTGCCGCTAATGTTTCCATAGACCATGGCGTTGTTTAAGCCTTCTGTAACGTAGAATAGAGGCAGTACATGAGCGAAGGTCTGCAAGTATTGTGGCATACTGCTGATTGGGAAGAAGGTGCCTGCTAGGAACATCATGGGGAACGTTACGATGTTGCCTATGACGCCTGCGGTTTCAGGGTTCTTCGTTACTGTACCAACCAACATGCCTAGCGATGCAAAAAGCATTGGACCCAAGACGAGGAAAGGTATTAACCATGGAGTTATCGCAACGTGTGCACCGAAAGCAAAGATTCCCACTCCAACCATAAGTAAAAAGCCAGCGATTGTCAAGACAACGTACCAGATGACTTTAGATGCAAGCCACTCCATTTTTGTGAGTGGGGTAAGGGAGAGTTGCTTGAAAAGCTTTGTCTTCTTATATTCTGAAGAAATGTTGACTAACGAGAACATAGGGCTCGTAAGTATGGAAAAACCGATTAAACCTGGAATCAAGAAGTCAAGGTACTTTGTCTGTTGTGTATTCACGGTCGCCGAAGTTAGGCCTATTACCGGTTTGCCATGGAAGAGTTGTAAGTTGAAGTAATTGGCATATCCATTAACTGTTCCGCTTACAATGCCGCTTGTACTTGAGGTTGGGTTACCATATACCGTTATATTTACTTGATGACTTGCGAGATAGTTCGCTGAGAAGTTTTCGGGAATAACTATTCCATCAGAAGATGAATGGTCGGCTAGGTACTGTGAAAAGTTCTCTGAAGTTTCTACGGTTACTACAGTGATTGTGCCTGAATCGTTAAGTGCAGTCAAAAAGCTAGATGCTATATTCATCTGTGGCGCAATAAATGGACCAGTATCTTGGTTTTGTACGTAAACGCTTACTTTTCCGGTGTTTCCTCCTGAGAATATTGCACCGAAAATCAAAATCAAGATTACTGGGAAGATCAAACCGAAGAATAATCCAAACTTGTTTCTAAGGTATCCTCGACTGAAGACTTTGAAGTCTGAGTAGATGCGTTTTCCACTGACCATGTTTAGCGCCTCCGTTTTTTGCTGGTTTTTTCTTCTGAAAACGTTTCTCCTTGCTCACTGATGGGTTCGTTGACAAGCTTAACAAACACGTCGTCTAAACTGTCTTGACGAGTCTGTATGTCGCCCCAATCCATTCCTGACTGTTCAGCAGCTGCAAGTGCAGCAAGGGCATCGATCTTCTTTTTTAACGGTATAGTGATCTCTCCTTTTGCTTTGTCGTAGTCAACCTGTAATTCAGTGTTTGCTTTGACGTATTCGGCGAGTTTTTCGCTTCCATGAATTTCTAGTCTTTCACCTGATCCATGTTGCTGTATTATTTCTTCGGTGGTTCCCATGGCAACTATTTTTCCATGGTCCATGATAGCTACTCTATCTGATAGTTGCTGTGCTTCATCCAAGTAGTGAGTTGTTAGGATGATTGTTTTGCCTTTTGCTTTTAATCCGCGGATAACTTCCCAGATTGCACGTCTCGCGTTGGGGTCTAAACCTGTGGTTGGTTCATCTAGGAAGAGCAGTTCAGGCGAATTAACTAGTGAAAGAGCAAGTCCTGTTTTCTGCTTTTGCCCACCTGAAAGACTGTCAAAATTAACTTTAGCAGATTCTTCAAGCAAAACTTCTCTGAGAATCTCATCCGGGTTGACTTTTATGTTGAAAAGATCAGCGTAGTATATGATAGCTTCTTTTGGAGTAGTTTTCTCAAAGAAGGTAAATTCCTGCGGGATAACACCAATTTTCTTGTGAAGCTCATACCCGTTTCTCCATGGATCGTAGCCCAGGACTTTTACCTCTCCTGAGTCTCTCTCCCGCAAGCCCTCCATAATTTCTATGGTCGTGGTTTTGCCTGCGCCGTTTGGACCTAAAAGTCCAAAGACTTCGCCTTGCTTAACTGTGAAGGAAATGTCATCGACGGCTTTTAAATCCCCGTAATGTTTTTTTAAATTTGAAACTTCAATGGATAACATTTTCAGTTAATTCCTCTGCAAGTTGTAAATTGTTGCCTTTTCTTAGGTATAATGCTGGTAGAAATATAACTTTCGGCTATAAATTGTGCATATTTTGCACGATTGGCAAAGGGCAGCTAATTAGTTGTTTTCTTGAGAATTTTTCTGTTCCGACTTGATTCATCGTTTACCTTTGAAAAAATAAACATCGTCAATTCTTCAGGCGAAAGGTACCTTGGTCCCCGTTCATGAAACACTTGAACTTCCAAAATATCTTTGCTAAAGATGGTTCTAAACATGTAATAATCAAACTTTAACGCCGACCTGTTTACGCCGCTGCCCTTGTAGTATCGTATTGAACAGAAAAAATCCATCGAATGCAACCGTTCCTTAATTAACAAACTCAGAGTTTTTTTAACTTCTTCTTCATCGATATAGTTGAAGTCTCCTGATTCAGCAAGCCCAAACTCAAAAATCACTCTGCCACCGGGTACCGTAGGGTTAGCAATTTCTTCAAAACCATACTCTTTACCGTTAACGTCTTTTAAAACTTGGATAAGTTTCTTCTGAAGTTGCTTGCTAGAAAGTGTCGAATTAAATTTGTCATATCTATGTATGTTTACGGGGAAATTTTCGTAAAAACCTATAGTCAACTTGGTTTCGTTCTCAGGTTTTCATTTTCTTTAATTTTTCGAGGTTGCTTAACAATTCTGAAAGTGCGGCTGTAATTTTTTGCAATTCATCTAAATCCTCGGTTTTTTCTATCTTTCTTTCGATATCTGTTATCTTTGCCATTAGGGTTGCTTCTAGTTTGTCATAGACTAAATTGGGCGTTGGAGTTTGTTTAGGTGGTTCTTCTCCTTCCTTGACAACGATTACTTTTTTTTCGTCTTCTGCGCACCAAAGTGTGTCATCTTTTAGCCTAAAGAGCGGGGACGAACAGGCTGGGCATGAGAGATCTGTTAGTGCGGCCCCTTGAAGCAAAAGGTTTGCTCCTCGCTTGACAATTGAGCTTTCTGGTATAGGTTTCATTATGAACCCCAAAGTAAATACGTCTCAATGCTTATATAACTTGGTCACTGCCAAAGAGGATCAGAGGGAATTATTTATGGTGCGGAAGAAGAAATCGGATGAGTATGAACTAAAAATTCAGCAAGCGTTAGTTGTGCTCGGAGAAGTCTCAGAAGACAGTACAACACCACGAAACATCCGTCGCTCCGCGAAAGATGCCATGAGTGCCCTGAAAAGCGCAGAGTATACTCCTGCGGTAAGAGCTTCAAACGCAGTGTCGATGCTAGATGAGATTCTGCAAGACCCGAACATGCCACCCTATACAAGGGTAAAACTTTGGAACGTCATGAGCTTCATTGAAGCCATAAAAGATTAATTTAGAGCAGTATAAGACCACTTTCTTTTCCTGAAGAGTTTGGCACCGTCTAAATCAGAAACGTATTCAAAAAGTCTTTTCTACAGTTTGCAGACTTCGTTCAAATTTTCTGCTACTTTTACGGGGTATTCCTCGATCGCGTTTTGAAAGATCGCTTTTTCCTTGGTGATGTGGAACATTATGTTTTCTTATACTATTTGGGTTGAAATTGTCTTCTATGGGACGTAACTCTTTTATCGTTCAATGTAACCTCTCGTTCTAAAAGTGCTGTTCAAATGACTAAATGTCCTAGATGCCAAAAAGAATTCGCTAAACTGACAAGCAGTCATGAAAGCGATTATTTTTCATTGAAATATTATTCTTGTGATAATTGTAGCCATGTTTTCAAAGTGGCTCGCGTTAAATATCCAACTATTCTGCAATGAGCGGGCTAGTTTAAAGTTATAGAACGGTATGAGGCAAAAAACGCAATAAAGTTTTTATTTTTATTTGGAGTTATTCTTTGTAGCCATGAAGAACCAAAAGAAGAACCGCAAAGAGCGTCGCAAAGAAATTTTGGCTGGAATTCTTTATCAACAAAGTCTTTAGCGGTTAGCAAAATATTAAATCTTCAGAGAAGAGCAGGCCTTAAGGTTCTGGCAAAGCCTGTGGGTTAGTTGATGTGCTAAATTTCATATTTTGAGAGCCTATTGGGTATTTTGGAAGTTTTTTAGGTAGTAGATCTGGCATTTTCCTTCGTTGAGCTTGCGTGGTTTGTGTTCATCTATTACTAGGGAAGGGCTGGTTAACCATCCGGAACCGTTTAGTGTTTGCGTTTCTTGAAGTAGACCAGTAGACCTATGCCTATAATAGCTGCTGTGACTCCAGAAGCGGTTGCACCTGTCGTTGTTGGGAACGACTCCTGAGAGGACAAAGGTTTTGGTGAAGGCGATGGTGAAGGTGATGCAGTAGGCGAAGGAGTTGGGGTTGGGGTGGGAGCTGATGTAGGTGTAGGTGAAGGAATTGGGATAGGCGTAGTTTCTAGAGTGTCATAAACGTGAGGGCTTCCTTTAAAGATAGCCATTAAGTCATGATCTTTGTCCATTATTAAGAGTAATGGATTGTTACTTGTTATTTGAGCACCATCAAGAAGCCAGTAACTAAAAAATGTGCCGTAAGCAGAAAAAGATTCAATAGCAGATACAGAGACTTTGGTTCCGTTCTCATAAGCATAAGTACCTTCATCTGGAGAGACTCCGCCACAACCGGCAATTGATATATGTAATTCATGCTCAATTGAGTTGTTATCTTCACTGTTCACAACGGTGGTTGCGGCTTGGACTGTTGAGAAATCATTTAAGCTGGTTAGACTGGTAATCAAAATCGTTGGTTTCGCTTCGGTAGGAGGATGAATGAGGGACATAGCTGAAACTATTAACAATAACATGAGCAGAGATGTAAGAAGGAATCGATGTTTTGTCAAAATACTTACCTTGCAAGTTAATGTATGACACGTGTCATATTATTAAGTTTTTAGGAGAAAAAGAACTCATTTTTCACATATCTCCACTGGATAGAGAGTTCATGTCTCCCAAACGAAATATTCAGAAAAGCTCTTTAATTCTTGAAAAAAGGGATTACACGGAAGATTTCGACACTTTAACTTAAAGAAGCCATAACAGACTAATTTTGGTTTAGAATTTAAGCAAATTCTTTCATATATTTGGCTGTTTAGCTATTTTTTGCAATCTTTATATGAGGCTGCGCAATGGCTGCAGCAAAAGGCAATTTCTTTGTCTTCAATGACTTCTCGATAGCCGCCATCGTAGACCTTGCAGCCACAGTGAGCACAAACGTATATACTTGGTTCAATGGCAATTGCCACTAACTGGGCAAACCGTTTGAAAAGACTAGTGCACAGTTCTCTGCCTTCCTTGGTTAACTCAAAGATTTTTCGCTCTTTCTCGCCAACTGGTTTTATGGTATGTGTGACTAATCCCTTTTCTTCGAGTTGTTGCAGGAAGGGATAGACTAGGCTTGGGCTGATTTCTTTTTTAACACGTTTTTTGAATTGGCTGATTATGCTATAGCCGTGGGCTGGTCCTTCGTAGAGTATGGTGAGTATATAGAAGCGCGAGAAGTCGCTGATTAAGTCGTCGATGTTTCTTGGTTGTGCTTCTTTTTCCATGGTATTCTTTGTTTATTTGGTGGTTTGCTGTTATAAATGTTCTTTAGATATATCTAAAAAATACATATACTAATCTTTTAATTAACCTACCAAACATCATTCACAGTTATGAAGGTCTTTAACTACAGAACCGTTAATGCTGAAAATGCAGACTGTTGCCCTGAAAAAACCCAAATAAGACGGCTAATCACCAAAGAGATGGGTGCCCCAAACTTTGTCATGAGGCTCTTTGAGATGGAACCTGACGGATTTAGCCCCCTCCATATGCATGCTTGGGAACATGAAATATTCGTTTTGGAAGGTGAAGGTATAGTTTTTGACGGGGAAAATACCATGCCCTTTCAAGTAGGCGACGTAGTATTTGTGCCCCCAAACGAGTTGCATCAATTCAAGAACAACAGTGAAAAGCCGCTAAAGTTTCTTTGCTTAATACCCATTATTCAACATTGACTTTCCACTCCATTTAGCACACTGTAGCTAAAAATATATGCTAGTTATTACATCTAAGTTTGGGTTCCAAGGTGGAAATGTTCCTTGAAATATGACGTGATAATTGTGGGCGCAGGTCCAGCAGGTATCTTCTCAGCTTTAGAGCTAACTGAGAAAACAAACCTTAACGTTCTAATCCTTGACCGAGGTCCAGACATCGACAAACGCAAGTGCCCTTCCAGCAGAGGTTTCGAATGCGTACATTGTGAACCTTGCTCAGTTCTCTCTGGCTGGGGTGGAGCAGGAGCCTACAGCGATGGTAAACTTACATTGTCAACCGAAGTAGGCGGTTGGCTAAACCAATATGTTTCAACCAAGGAATTGGCTGAACTTGTTAAGTACTGTGACAGTATCTACCTCAAGTTCGGTGCAAGCGAACAAGTTTTTGGCGGCGAAAATATTGAAATAGATGAAATCGAGCGTCGCGCATCTCTTGCTGGCTTGAAACTCATCAAGCAAGAAGTCCGCCACATGGGCACCGACAAATGCCTCGAAACTCTACAAAGAATGCGAAAAGCGCTAAATGGCAAAATCACTTTTCTGTCAAAAACCGAGGTTAGGGGACTAATCGCAGAAAACCACACCATCCAAGGCGTAGAAACTGTAAACGGCGAAAAATTCATGAGCAAATACGTAATTCTTGCACCAGGCAGAAGCGGCGCTGAATGGCTCCAGACTGAAGCCCAAGTGCGAGGATTAAAAACCGTTAACAACCCAGTTGACATCGGCGTCCGCGTGGAGCTTTTAGCTTCCGTAATGGAGAACCTTACTAAAGTACTATATGAGCCAAAGCTTGTCTATTTCTCCAAGCAATTCGATGATCAAGTTCGCACATTCTGTGTTTCGCCCTATGGTGAGGTTACCACGGAATCCTACGATGGAGTCTTAACTGTAAACGGTGGCAGCCACGCTGAAACAAGAACCCCTAACACCAACTTTGCCATCCTTGTCAGCACATCTTTTACTGAACCCTTCAAGGAGCCTGTTGCTTATGGCAAGTATGTTGCAAGGCTCTCGAACTTGTTAAGCGGCGGAGTTATGGTGCAGCGTCTCGGCGACCTTGACCATGGTAGACGTTCCACACCCGAAAGAATATCCCATAGCGTGGTCACACCCACCCTCAAAAACGCTACTCCGGGCGACTTAAGCTTCGTATTACCCTATCGCTACTTAGCAGACATTCGAGAAATGTTGCAAGCACTCGACAAGATTGCGCCAGGAGTCGCCTCACCCGAAACCCTGCTGTACGGTGTCGAAGTCAAATTCTACTCCTCACACTTGCAACTAAATCACGCTTTAGAATCAAAAATACAAAATATGTTCACCATCGGCGACGGCGCCGGTGTAACCCGCGGTCTAATCCAAGCGTCAGCTTCAGGTGTCATCGTTGCAAGAGAGATCCTTAAGCGTGAAAAACTGAAGGCGTAAACAACATGGCAGTTGTGGCTCAGGAAATCAGGTGTTCCCATTGCGGTGCTCCAGTCGAGTTTAAGCCAGGCGAACTATTCGCTACCTGCAAGTACTGTGGCTTCACAACGGTAATCGAAACGGGGCAAGCCTTCACTTTTGAGCATTCTTTACTGTTAAACAACTATTCTGAAGGGCAAATCGAAGATTTAGTGCGCGATTGGATGCGATCGGGCTTTATGAAACCAGGGGATTTAGCTAAAAAAGCTAAATTAACCGAGAAAAGCCTTGTTTATTTGCCATTCTGGATTGTTTCAGCTGACGCAACAACCAAATACAAGGGAATTTTCGAACGCATTTCGCCTGCGATTGTTAAGGAAGGGCAAATCCAAAAAGAATACAACTGGCTTGTTTTAGCAAGAGAAGCATCAGGTTTTCCAACTAGAGAGTACAATGTGCCGCTGACTGGCAAAATCCCCTATGACTTCAAAAAAATCGAGGGCTTTGCTAAACTACTCAACAGCGAAATGACTCGTGAAGAAGCCCTAGAGATTGCTAAACAGCAGATTGAGGCACTTCACCGTTTTCTGCTCCAGCAAGATATAGATAAAATCGTTGAAACCACAACAACCATCAATTTGAAGCAGATGGTTTACCTGCATGCGCCTGTTTGGTTCATTAAGTACGAGTACAAAAACAACACATATCAAATGATAGTTGATGGTGCTACGGGATTGATTCTAAAGGGTGACATACCGTCTTCCAAGTTTTAATTTGCTTTAATAAACTTTAAAAGCAACCCCTTTTTTATAACGAAGTACAAATATTGGAGGATTTAGGAAATGAGCGAAAATAAAGATGTATATGCCCAAGCAAAAAGCCAGATGAGGCTTTCAGAACGCATAGCAGCGGCGCTTCCAGGATTCCGAGGATACAAAGAGAAGGAACTTCGCCGCGAATCAGACAAACTGATTAGAAATAATCTAACTCTCAAACTCTCCAAAGACAAGGATAACGTTAGAGGCATCGCACAGCGAATAGCTGATAAGCGTTACCTAGATGTTCTTCCAGACATCGATAGGTTAACCGCAAAGATGGATCGCATAACGGAAAAAGTAAACCATGCATCATACGGTTACTCTGGGTTCTACGACATAGTAAAAATCAAAGAGGACAGCCTTGATCGAATGATAACCTTCGACAACCAACTCCTCGATGAAGTTGACGCCCTAACCGCCAGCATCGAGGACCTAAAAGCGCAGCTGTTGAGCGGAAACTACTCAAACCTCAAAGACAAAATCCAAACAATTGCAGACAAGTTTGAATTGCTAGAGGACACGTTTGATAAAAGAGAACAAGTAATCTTAGGAGTGACCCAATAATGCCACAAATAATAGAATGGACAAACGCAGGGCCAGACGCCATAGTTTGGCGTTACCCAAGCGAAGACATCACCTGGGGAGCCCAACTAATCGTGCACGAATACGAAATGGCAGTATTCTTCCGAGACGGAAAAGCCTACGATGTCTTCGGACCAGGCAGACATACCCTAACAACCCTAAACCTACCTATACTCACTAGCATATTAACACGGTTAGCAGGCTTTGGCGGTAACAAACCCTTCAAAGCAATGGTCCTGTTCATTAGCACCAAAGTTTTCGCTGGCAAATGGGGCACAAAAGCGCAGACCACCGAACTTGCACCGTTGCAGACCTATGGGCAGTTTTGGTTCAAAGTCGGCGACGCATCACTCTTCGTCAACGAGGTTGTCGGCGGACAAAACGCTTACGACACGAATTCTGTCAACGATTTCCTACGCGGCTTCCTAAACGAGAAAATAATCGATGAACTCAGCCACTACGACCTGATTACAGTCTTCACACGCCTAGACGAAACATCCGTAATCGTCAAAAACAGCCTAATCGACTACTTCAAACGGGTCGGTATCGAACTGACAGATTTGCGTTTCGAAGGCATCGACACTACACCAGAATACCGCGAACGACTCTTCTGGCTGAAAACCGGACAGACCGCTCCCGGAGACGTGTTGCGTATGGAAACAGTCAAAAGTGCAGCCGCAAGTCTCGGTCAAGGAGGCGGCTCAGGAGCCTTAGGCGCCGGTATGGTGCTTATCCCGCAAATCATGAACCAGCAAGGAACACCACAGGCAGCACCAGCAGCGGCACTCGTTATCTGTCCCAAATGCGGCGAAAAAGTTCCAGCCACAAGCAAATTCTGCCCCAACTGCGGAACAAACCTAACCCCACCCTCAGAAAACGCGATGAAGTGTCCCAACTGCGGCAAATCCATCCCAGCCAACAGCAAGTTCTGTCCAGAATGCGGATTCAAAATCGGTTAGGAGAACCAATAGATGAGTAACAGCGACCGTCAACTGCTAGGCGTCGGCGTATTCCTCGTCATCATTGTTGTAGGAATACTGCTGGCTGTTGCAGGAGTCATCGGCTGGGGATCTGTTTGTTCCAGTCGTCATGGTGCTTACAGGCTGCTGGGCAATAGCTTTAGGTGCCATGCAGGCGGGTAAACCGCAGAAATATGAACGCAGCGCCTTTAGCACAATGGCATCTGGCGTCGGACTCATCGCACTCGGTGCGGCATGGTACCTATTCGGTATCAACTGGATCTACTCGTTGGTAGTAATCCTGCTAGTAATCGCTGCTTTAGCAATTGCAACCGCACTGAGACGCAAATAATCTCAATAGAGCCTTTTTGGCTCTAAACATTTTTCTATACCCTCACACAGTCATGTTGCTGAAGGTTGCAGCTATGAGTGAAGAAACTATCGGTCACGGCACATGGTACGACATGATGGCTAAGAAAGTCATCGAAAGAGAACAATCCCTAAACCGAGACATGAGCAAAATCCGAACAGAGATGGGTCTTGGCGCATCAGGTTTCCCACACATCGGCAGCTTAGGTGATGCATCCCGAAGTTACGCTGTAACTTTGGCGCTTAAGAACCTGAACTGTAATTCTGAACTAGTTGCCTTCTGCGACGACAAAGACGGTTTACGCAAAGTTCCCGCAGGTCTCTCCAAAGACATGGAAAAGTTCCTTGGATACTCTGTCTCCAGCATACCTGACCCGTTTGGGTGCCATGAAAGCTACGGCAAACACATGAGTTCACTGCTGCTTGATGCGTTGGATAAATGTGGCATAGAATACAAGTACTACTCAGCCCAACAAGTCTACAAACAAGGCTTGCTGCTCGATGAGATTCGAACTATACTTATCAACGCTAAAAAAGTCGGTGAAATTGTAAAAGAAGAGGTTGGTCAAGAAACTTACACTGAGGTCTTACCGTTTTTTGCAGTCTGCGAGAAATGCGGGCACCTCTACACGACTCGAGCCTACAAGTTTGACCCCAAAACCGACAAGGTCTCCTACAAATGTGAAGGTCTTGAAATCCGAGGCAAATTAATAGCAGGTTGTGGACATGAAGGAGAAGTAGACATAAAGAGCGGCGAAGGCAAACTTACTTGGAAAAGCGAATTTGCAGCCCGATGGAAGGCTCTGGACATCCGCTTTGAAGCTTACGGCAAAGACATAGCCGACTCAGTCCGAATCAACGACCGCATCTGCCGAGAAGTCCTCTGTTTTGAACCACCGTCCCATGCAAAGTATGAGATGTTCCTCGATAAGGGTGGCAAGAAAATCTCAAAGTCAACAGGAAACGTCTTCACACCACAAGTCTGGTTCAATTATGGTTCACCCCAATCGCTGATCTTGCTTATGCTTAAGCGATTTGTTGGTACACGCACCTTGGATGTCTCCGATATTCCAACGTACATGAACGAAATCGATAGCCTCGAAGACGTTTATTTCGGCAAAAAACAGATCAGCGAGAAGGAAACCACCAAACTCAAGGGCTTATACCTATATTGCTTTGTCATGAAGCCGCCAGCTAAACCCAGTATCCACGTACCCTACAATTTAATGGCATTCCTCGTCAAAATGGCACCAAAAGAATGCTTAAACGACTACGTCTCAGAGAAACTGCAAAGTTACGGTTACCTCCAGAAAAACCAAGCCTTAGATGCCAACCTACTGCAGCGCATCGAGTATGCCTTGAATTGGACAAGGGACTTTGAAGAAATCAAAGAAACTACAATAGATCTAACACCTGAAGAAAAAAAAGCTCTCACCGAACTAACGACAAATCTGAAAACTGAAGATGACCCAGACAAAATCCAAAACGCTATCTTCAATGCCGCAAAAAACAATGAAATAAAACCAGGTGCATTCTTCAAAACACTCTACCAAGTTCTGATGGGGGCACCTCAAGGTCCACGTTTAGGTCCATACATACTTGCCATGGGGAAACAAAACGTCATCGCCGCTTTGCAAAGAGTTCTGAGTAAAAGTTAGTAGATACTTCATATTTTTATCTTTTCTTCATTAGTTTAAGAGAGATGCAGCGAATAATCCAACTTTTCGAGTAAAGTTGAATGAGAGAGTTCGATTCGAATTATTTCTCCTAAACATTGAGAAGGTTCGAGACCACTATTCTTAAGTTTTAGCAAAGTATTTACTATTCTGCCCTTTTAGTATCGGCATACAAAAAAAGTTGGGCTCGTCGTCTAGTACGGATTAGGGCACCGGCCTGCGGAGCCGGACGTCATGGGTTCAAATCCCATCGGGCCCGCCACCAACTTATTCTTTTTAGCGTCTAGAAGTCGGTTTTTTCAATATTTTGGTATAGTAATCCTTTTGGCTATGGCGAAATCCAGTCCATATACCTTCCTGACAATTTAGGATGTCGAAAATCTATTGACAAAATCAGAAATACCGTTTACACATCTATCAGACCAAGAGAAAATTAATGAATAGACTATTGATTTCAAAAATATTTAGAGTTTGTCGAAAAGAAAGAAGATTTTGGATTGAATTTTGTTTAATCTCTGCTTGAGAGTACAACGATGTAGTCTGCTGTATCAGCGCACATGTCTGCTGCTTGCTCGATGAACTCGATTAGGTCATCGAAGATAACCATGGCTCCGCAATTTATTTTTTCGCCATATTTAACGAATAGGCTCTTGGATTTAAGGTATTCAATGTCGATTGCATGTTCGAGGTCGCCTACTTCTTTGGCTTCTTTTATGGCTTCGTTGGGGTTTGAAGAGATTTTCTCGATGGCACTTCGAAGCGTTTGAGCTGTTTCAACCAACTTGGAAGTCATATAAACCGTCTTCTGCGACAAGCTCCTGTGGAATTTCGACTTCACCCAGCATTTCAAGGCATCTGGCAGCATCTTTTGTATGGTCTGCCAATGTATCTAGACGTTTAACAAGATGTAAGAGGTCTTCTCGATAATCAGATACCAACGCTGCACCCTTGGATAACTCCATGAATGTGTCTGTTCTAAGCTGGTCAACTTCTTCTTCGGCTTTGTAGAGATTCTCGACGTATTTTTTAGTGTCTTTAAAGTTCTTCTCTGAGAAGCTTTTGGTAGCTTTCTGCAGCCAAGTTACAGTGTCAAAAGCCTTTGTTATCTGTTCATGAGCTAGTTCTAATCCTCTAGTTTTTCGGCGTTGTTCAAACCAATCGTAACTTTTTTTCTCCACCAAACACCACTCCATCTTAATAATTACTAATTCTTGCTTGCAAATATAACCCTTCGCTTAATATGGGTTTCATCTTACACTCGACAATCACAGTTTTTCCTATCCGCAAATTCTTTAGATTAAACAGGAATCAATCGCTAAGAGTCAATCCAAAAGATCCGCTTTTTTTAGTTTTACCTTGCATTTTATTGCTAATCTTTTGTTTCACCATTTTCCCCCAAACAACTGTACACTTTTTAATATACGGTCGAAATACAATGAAATTTCGGGTTCTGCACCTTTTCTAGTTTTCCTATCTTGCATTAAACCATCCGCTTGAAGAATAATTATTATTCTAAACCTAATTAGAATACCCGAAATAATCTATAGAGAACACTTTAGTCTATATTGATTTTAGTCTTCCAAAACAACCTTTGCCAAGGCAATTCTATCCTCTAAACATTTCATAACCGTATTAGTTACTTTTACCTTGATTCCAAGTTTTTCAATCCTATTTTTCTCTCTACTATCTTTGACGTCGATCACAAATTCATCAAGAAAATCAGAGTAAAACTCTGCAACCCCAAATGCAGAAACCTCAACCCCAGAACTACGCAGCATTTTATCCGCAGGTCCCTTAATGGGCAAACCATCAACGATGGGACTTACCCCTACCACTCTTGCATTTGTCCGCTTCAAAGCATCCCGCACACCGCCGACTGAGAGGATGGTTCCGATGCTGACGATAGGGTTGCTTGGGCAAATAACAACTGTATCAGCATTCAAAATAGTATCCAAAACTCCGGGGGAAGGCTTTGAAGTGGCGGCGCCGACAAACTCAATCCCCTGAATTTCATCTTTAGCTTTCTCCCGAACAAAGTACTCTTCAAAATGCATTGAGCCTCTTTTCGTTATTACTCTCGTTTCAAACTTGTCATTAGTCATTGGCAAAACTTTGATTTTTAACCTTAAAACATCACAAACTTCATCAGTGATTTGCGTTAGTGTGAGACCCTGTCTTAAACGATGGGTTCTGTAGAGGTGGGTCGCCAAATCCCTATCACCTAATCCAAACCAAGTGTTTAAGCCGTGTTTTTGGAGCATACTGAGGCATCGAAATGTATCACCTCCAATTCCCCAGCCCTTCGCTTCGTCAACGATGCCTGCTAAGGTGTACATGACTATGTCTATATCGGGTGAAATATGCAAGCCGAACAGCTCGATGTCATCGCCAGTGTTCACGATTACTGAAAGATCTTCTTCTCTAACAAGCCTAGTTACGCCTGATAGAAACCTAGCTGCGCCAACTCCCCCAGCCAAAGCAGCAATCAAACCACTCTCACCATTTATAGGTTGTGTTTTTCTGAAACCCAATACTCTGATGCAGAGCCTTGCTTGTCAATTATGTGTTCTTTTTTGAAAACTGGGACTTCACTTTTGTATCTTTCAACCGCTTCTCGCAACACTGGAAAAACGTCTGTTCGATGTGAACCAGCAACCGCTACGTAAACCAAGTCGTCGCCTACCTTAAATTCCCCTAGCAAATGGTGAATTTGAACGTTAATTATTCCGTGTTTCTGGGATAAATCGTTGCTTATTTTTGTGAGCGTTTCTTGGGCTTTTTCTTCGTATGCTTCTATAGTAAGCTTCTCAACTTTTTCATCCTCAAAAGTTTCTCCGCGAACAACTCCGATGAAGATTGCAATCGCGCCAGCTTTTGGGTAGTTGGGGTCATTTTTGATGTTGTCGATGGCGTTTTGAACAGTGAAGGTACCTTTTTCGTGCACACCAACATTCGTCAAAACTGTACTCTCCTTATTATAACTAGTAAAAGGCTTTGTCTAAAACTGTTTGTGGTTAAAAAGGAAAATAAAAGGTAGAAAATTGGTTTATGCTGGAGCGGCAACTGGTGTTGCTTCTGCTGGGTGTTAGAGGTTGAACTACTGGTGCAGCGACTAATTTGGATTTCCTTATACCAACGTGTCTTAGAGGTGCAACGAGTTTAGCTTGATTGTAGATGTCTGAAGCGATTTTTCCGAGTACCATTTCCTGAACGAATTGGTCGAGTGATAAAGCTGCAGCTTTTTCTTTGATCGTTTTTTCCATCATGTTGCGGATGATTTTTTCCTGTGAAGTCTTTATTCTTGAAAGGGTTAGTGCTGAAACAGAGATTCTTAGTTTATAACCGTCTTTTGTTATCAAGTTGAATAAACCGTCTACTTTCGTGGTTCTTCTTCTAACTAAACTACGGAGATAATCTCTTGAGTATTCGTGACCTTTGAAGAGTGTTTTGGCGGATTTTCCATCAATCTGGTTTATCTGGAAGAACATTTTCAAGTAATGGTGAGAAAAGTCACCTGTGATGTCATATAGAGTTGCTTCGACAACTCTACCGATTAGTTGGTCGTCTTCTTGTGCTGGTATTGACCCCAACTCTATGTTACCAAAGAACGATGGCGCAACTACCATGTACCAAGATTTGCCTCGCCATTTATCGCGAACATGTTTTGTTTTTGAAGACAAATTTATTTCTCCAAACGTGCCACAACATTCTCATAGAAATATTAAAAGGTTTAGCGTTTTTTACCTATTTTCTCTCTGTTACCCATGTATTTCCTTAATGCTTCTGGAACAGTTATTGTTCCGTCTCCTTGTTGATTATTTTCTAGTATTGCAACGATGGTTCTGCCGGTTGCTATAGCTGTTGAATTCAACGTGTGTACAAAACCTTTGGGTGCCGCGCCTTCTTTTTCCCGATATTTTATTCCCAAGCGTCTTCCTTGGTAATCGGTGCAGTTGCTGCATGAAACCACTTCTCGATAACCATTCTGTGCCGGCATCCATGCTTCAATGTCATATTTTTTTGCTGCTACCGTTCCGATATCTCCAGTGCAAACGTTGACTACGCGATAAGGTAAACCGATTTTCTGCACAATTTCCTCAGCGTTCTGCAAAAGTTCTTCGAGGAGTTTAAGTGAATCTTCGGGCTTACAGAAGATGAATTGCTCTATCTTATTGAATTGGTGGGTGCGGAAAATGCCGCGGGTGTCTTTTCCGTGTGCCCCAGCTTCCTTTCGAAAACAGGTGCTTATACCGGCAAGCTTGATTGGCATTTCAGCTTCTTTAAGTGTTTCGTTCATGAACATTGCGGCCATGGGATGTTCGGAAGTCGCAATCAAGTACAAGTCTTCGTTTTCAACTTTATAGAGAACCTCTTCAAAGTCGCCTAACGCAGTTACTCCTTCATAGGCTTCACGCTTCATCAACAATGGCGGAATAACTGGTGTATAGCCCTTCTTTGATAATTCTTCGATTGCGAAGCTCATCAACGCCATATCAAGCATAGCGATTTCGTTTTTAAGGTAGAAGAACCTTGAACCTGCGACTTTTCCTGCCCGCTCCATGTCGATTAAATCAAGGTTTATTGCTAAATCGATATGATTTTTTACTGGAAAAGGGAATTGTGGGATTGTCCCCCAAGTTTTCACTTGCACGTTATCGTTAGAGTCTTTTCCAAGTGGTACTGTATTCTCCAGCAAGTTTGGCAATCGCAGAAGGTAACTGTGGGTTTTTTGTTCCTGTTCGGCTACTTGTTTTTCAATAATTTTTATCTGTACATCGATGTCCTCTGCTTTAGTGAATTCGTTTGTTGCTTCTTTGCCTGTTTTTTTGAGTTTGGCAATTTCCATGGTGATCAGTTTTCGGTTATGGCGTAGCTCGTTTAGTTTGGTTAGGTTCAAACGCCACTCCTTGTCTACAGTAATTAGTTCGTCCAGCATTAGCAACACGTCTGGATTATCGCGCTTGGTCAAATTCGCCTTTACAAGTTCAGGATTCTCGCGGATAAGCTTGATATCTAACATGTTCTCACGGAATAATTCTCTACTAATAAAATCAGCTATTTAACTTTACGATACAACCCAAATTGGAAAATACAAATCGAAATACTATTTTGACAAGCTGTGCTCGATAATAAACTAAAAAATGGAAGAAGATGTGGTTGCAATTTTTTTTATCCAGTTTACTTACTTTTTGGCTAAAGTTATTTCCATTGTGGAAACCATTCTGGACTTGCTCTCTCCTCACGAGGTGGCATTTCGGCTGTTCCGATAGCAATTTTGCTAACTTTAAGGTCTTTAATGAAGCGGTTCCTTGTGATTTCAGCTACGTCAACGGCGGTCGTTATGGATTGGCCTCTTGCTTTTAATGTAATTTTATTTAGATTTCCTGCAGAGAGGCTTGTAATGATTGCCAGAACATAACTCATTGGAGGTTTGTTTCCTACGAAAATAACATCTGCGTTTTCAGTCATTTCTTTTTACTCCTTTTTGTTTGCATTGTGTAACGTTGCTGTTTTGCGCTCTGTTGCGCTCAGAACGTTACTGCCAAATTATACAAGTTTTTCCCTATACATCCACTGAAAACTCATGTTTATAGGACAAACGTTCGACAAATGAGTAAGAAAGGCTTTTCTACAGCCACCCACCTAATGAGCACTAACACTTGCCAAGTTGAGAGTTTACTTGCTAACCAAACTTAAGAAACAAATCCAGCAGATGCTCACTTCACAAGCGAATGTCGCACACAAAATAGGTTTAACTCCCAACAAAATCAGCACAATAGGATTCATACTTGCGTTGGCTTCAGCAGTTTCATTCACCCTAACTACACCGCAGTATTCGTGGCTGCTTATATTAGCGGTTGTTTTTCTTTTAGCCTCAGGATTTTGCGATACCCTAGATGGAATAGTGGCGAGGATTTTTGGGCAAACAACTGTTTTTGGCGGATTCTACGATTCAATACTCGACAGATACGCGGACGCTGCAGTCTACGTCGCCATAATCATTGCTGGATTACCTAATCCCGTTTGGGGTTACTTTTGGGGTTCTGTTTGGGGCTTGTCAGCTCTAGCAGGATCCATAATGGTGAGCTATACTCGAGCAAGAGCAGAAGCGGTTGGCATAAAAATGGAGTCAATCGGTATAGCTGAACGAGCTGAACGCATGCTCATATTGGCTGTATTCAGCATTATTGCGTTCTTCTGGTTGCCCGCCTTAGGTTATGGAATAGCTTTGTTGGCGGTGCTTGCCAACTTCACAGTTATACAAAGAGTCGTATACGTTTATAGAACATTAAAGAAAAAAGCAGCAGTAGCCGCTTAGTATCTTCTTTTATAGCCTTTTGAATGGCGTTCGTTTTCGGCGCGGACCTTAACAATACCGCGGTGAACTGCACATGAGATACAGTAGTATTTAGTGTCAACCCAAGAGGCTAAGTACGTGCCACTTTGCCTAAGTTCTTTAGCTAATTGCGGTTCAACAAAGGATACTCGGCGTGTAGACCTCTTTGCTTTGTCTCTGGGCACCGAAGCACCACAGTTTGCGCATTGAACTAAGGTACTGCTTCCTTTGTTACCTTTTGATCTTCCTCGGCTTTTTCGTTTTACGGGCATTATTTTGACCTCTTTCTTTTCTAATGTTCCATTTATTGATTTAACTATCTTATATATCTGACCGTATTTTAAGGAGAGACGCAATGTTTGCGCTCTGACTTACCTTTGGAATAATCTTTCCATCAGACGAAGTCATTAAAGTTGTTACTCCAGGACCGTGCCCTGCAGTGATACAGTTTGTATGAACAACCACACCCACTGAAACAGCGCCTTGTCGGTAAATCCTACCAAACGAATGGTCTGCATCGATAATCGCTACTAAATCACCCAACCGCAAACTCTCCAGTCCATATTGAGTTACGACTGGTTGAGTCAAATAATTGAATGTCATAATCGCCCGAGTTAACTTGATTGGCGCCTAAACCTGATCCCATAATGGCTGCTGGTACAATATGCGTAACGGGCACCTCTAATTTTTCACCGTTAGGTTGCGGGTTCCATGCTTCAAGCAAAAAAGGGTCTATGTTGAGAACTTTGATGGTTGGGAAATCCAAAAGCTTCAAGCCTATGCCATATGCCTTCACAAGAATTCTGTCTCCAAGCATAAGTCTCTCTAAAACCTCAACTGAAAAATCAACCAGAACATGCTCAATTCCGCCATGCTTTCCTGTAACGACACCTTTAGCGCCCTTCGCTTCGCCAGATGCTACAGTTGCTTGGTTTCCAACGCAAGACAAAACATTGAAAGCTGTGTTAGCGGCTTGTCCTGAACGGGCATCATTTTCCTTGTTCTCCACGCTAACACCTGGTTCGACGTGGTCTGCTTCCCAACCGCATGCTGAGTCACCAATTCTTAAATTATAGGTTATGCCTCCAACTCCCGGAAGCACTAAGGGTCTGCCCGTTGCAGAAATATTATAAACCGAGCGAATTGTTGGGCTGGCGATTTCACCCATAACGGAGATTTTTATGAGTTTTTCAACGTTAGTTTTAAGCATAAATTGTTCCTCTTGGTCAAGGGGGTTAACCTCGCGGGAGCTAATAAAACTTCACAGGCGCGTTTTGGGGTTGAGCAACTCTTAAATTATGCGTGTCTTTATTGTTGAAGTGGAAGCTAAGCAACCTAACTTGTAGGAAGTGAACTACACCATGGCTGAAATAGGGTTAAGAACAAAAATGTTAGTGCGAGACATCATGAGTAGCCCAGTCATAACGATTGATGAAGATGAAACCTCCAACAAAGCTGCCGTCAGCATGGAAAAGAACGATTTAGGCGCTGTAATAGTTACCAACAAAGCAGGAAAATCAATCGGAATTATAACCGAACGCGACTTAGTCATAAGAGTCATAGCCAAGAACCTTAAGCCAGATACCATAAAAGGCAAAGAAATCATGACCACCCCTCTGGTCACTATAGAACCTGAAGCGACCATAAGCGATGCCGCAAGAAGAATGACGAGACTCGACATCAGACGGCTCGGAGTAATCTACAAGGGCAACCTGCTGGGAATAATCTCAAGCAAAGACATCCTTGGAGTAATGCCTGAACTTATAGAGATAATGCAGGAGCGCTCGCGCATCGAAGGCGCCGACCGCACAGAAGAAGACGAAGAAACTCCTTTGTCCGGGTACTGTGATCGTTGCAGCGCTTACAATGAAAGCTTAAAGGAACGTAACGGACAAAACATCTGCGATGAATGCCGCGTGGAACTCGAACAAGAACAGTAAGCCGCAAACAAATTTGGGACGGGACAGTTCCGCTCCTTAAATCATTTTACTGAAATACCTCGGGTTTATATTGAGGGTTTTTTCAAATGGTTTTTATGTTGATGCGGCTATAGTTTAATGTGAGGTTTTGGATTTGTCTGATTTTGATCTTGAAGACTTTAATATGGTTGATATGACGGCGAAAAAAGTTCTTGAAGCTCTTTCAGAATTTAATAAGGGTGAATTTGTAAAGGGCGAAGAAATCCACAAGAAAACCGGCTTAACTCCCAATGACATAAATCTCGCAGTTAAAGTTCTTGCAAAATCGCTACTCATAGATATTCCGAGTGCTTTTCAGAGACTGCCACCTTACGATTTTTACGCTGTCGAGATAACTGATTTTGGAAGGCAAGTTCTGGAAAAATACAAGTAACCATCACGAAGGGTTATTCAGATACTACTCTGTTGTAGAAACGACTTCGCTATTTAGACCAAATGCCAAACAAACATCTTGATAAACTTTAATTAACTAAACCACCCGCTATTCCATATCGTGAACAGCCTTGATTGTTGATTCCGTTTTCACAAACGCCAAAGCCTATCTAGGAGGGCAAATTGTTGACTGCAGCATAGCTATCGAAGAAACTAGAATTTTCAAGATCGGCAAAGAAACCCAAATGCCAAACGCTGACGAAAAAACCAACCTCCAAAACATGTTGGTCTTGCCCGGCTTGATAGATGAGCACGTTCACCTGCGGGATGAGGGCAGGGCGTACAAAGAAGATTTCTCTTCGGGAACCGCCGCGGCAGCTGCAGGAGGCTTCACGACAGTTTTGGATATGCCAAACAACGACCCAGTCACGATGAGTGTGGAAACCTTGCGCAACCGAATGCGGACGGCAGAGAGGAAAATCCTCGTTGACGTAGGTTTTTACTCTGAATTTCCCAAAAAATTGCTTGAACTGCAAGACATCGTTTCTGAGAGCGCGGTTGGCTTTAAGCTTTTTATGGGGTCCCAAGTAGGTGGCTTAAACATTGACGATGACCAAGACTTGCAAGAGGCGTTCGTGGAAGTTGCCAAATTGAAAGCGCTGGTAGCAGTGCATGCTGAAGATAGGCCATTGTTGGCGGCTAACGAGGAAAAACTCAAACAAGAAAAAAAAATTGGCGCAACCGACTTTCTGAGGGCACACACGGAAGAAGTCGAATTGAAAGCGATCCAGCGTCTCCTAAAACTAAGCGAGAAAACCGATTTGCGAGTGCATTTCTGCCACCTCTCAGCTATGAAAAGCTTAAGCGCCATTGCTGAAGCAAAAAAATCGGGCAGAAAAGTAACCTGTGAGGTCACCCCAAACCACCTATTGCTGTCGAGCGAGGATTTGAAGCAGTATGGACAGTTGGCGATCATGGCGCCTCCGCTACGCGACAGAACCCACGTGGAAGCCCTCTGGAAAGGGTTGGAAGAAGGTTCCGTTGATGCCTTAGGCTCAGACCACGCCCCCCACACTCAAAACGAGAAGTCAGCCGCAAGCATCTGGGATGTAAAAGTCGGCGTGCCTGGATTGGAAACAACTCTACCGCTCATTATGACACAGGTAAAGAAGAACCGTTTAACTTTGGCTCAAGCGATTCGATTGCTAGCTGAGAAACCCGTCGAAATCTACGGTTTAAACGACCGCGGACGCCTGGAACCGGGCAAAAAAGCTGACTTAACAATAGTAGATTTTAAACGCAAATTCAAGATTGATGCTTCCAAATTCAAGTCCAAAGCAAAGTTTTCGCCCTACAACGGCTGGGATGTGCAGGGTAAGGTGGTAAAAACCCTCGTGAACGGGCAGCTGGTCTTTGATGAAGGCGAAATCGTAGCTAAAGTTGGAGTTGGCTCTATCGTTCGGAGAGGCAGTGGTTGAAGTTCCTCGCTGACGGTATGCTTGGGAAACTGGCGCGTTGGCTACGAATGTTAGGGAATGACGTTATTTATTCGGTTGAGTTTGATGATTCTGAGCTTTTGGAGTTGGCGAAAAAAGAGGAGCGTGTTTTGTTGACGAAGGATTTGGAGCTCTATAAACGCGCAATCGGCAGAGGCTTAGATTTTTATTATGTTGAAGGCAAGACGGAACCGGATAGGATGGCAGAGGTTGCGAAACGATACAGTTTGCCTTTAATGATTGATATGGATAAGTCCCATTGCCCAATATGCAACAACAAACTCGCCACTGCATCAAAAGAGCGACTTCAAAGCGAACTCGAAAAAAACACCTTCACATACTACTCCAAATTCTGGAAGTGCCCCAACTGCGGCCAAATCTACTGGCAAGGAGCCCACTGGACACAAATCAACAACACACTAAACCAAGCAAAAGTAAAACTTGAAAAGTTAAAAGAAAATAATGGCGCTTAAGACAACCATTTTAAAGGAATATCTTGGAAAGTCCCATCTGGCAGCGTTCTTCGAATAGTGATCGGCAAGATCCCAGCGTCTAGCTCGCTTAATGCTATGTCAATCGGGTTTGTGTTTTCTGCTGCATCTACCAAGATTGGTGCTCCCATCGAGATTTGAAGCGCACGTGCACCCACGATTCTTGCTTTCTCGAAGCGAGTAATTTTTGGGGGTCCTACAATAATTTTTTGCTCTGACATTCTACATCATTCCGCCCGGCATTCCACCCATACCGCCTGGCATTCCTCCTCCTGGTGGCATTGGAGGGGTCTTCATTTTTGCTGTGGATATTATGTCGTCGATTTTAAGAATCATTGTTGAGGCTTCGTTTGCTGATTTGATTATTTGTTTTTTGACTGCGAGGGGTTCGTAGATGTTTATTTTTGTCATGTCTTCGACTTTGCCTGCGAGAACATCGATGCCTGCCCATGTTTCTCCTTTTTCATGTCTAATTCGTAATTCTGAAAGTATATCAATTGGGTTTAAACCTGCGTTTTCCGCGAGCGTTGTTGCTACTATTTCTAGTGATTCTGCAAATACTATGATTGCAAGTTGTTCTCTTCCCTTCACGGTTTGTGCGTATTTCTTTATAACGCTCGCCATCTCCATTTCGGGAGCGCTTCCCCCTGCAACAATCTTTGGCTCTTCGATTAGGTCTTTTACGACGCAGAGTGCATCATGTATTGAGCGTTCAGCTTCCGCGGTCATCCGTTGAGTTCCACCCCTAATTAGGAGGGTTACTGACTTGGGGTTCTTGCAGCCTTCGATGTAGGTCATCTTGTCATCGCCGGTTCTGCGTTCTTCAACTAAAGCTGCGTATCCAAGGTCTGAGGCTGCGAGAGCGTCAATCTTGCTTATGATTTTTCCGCCTGTGGCTCTGGCGAGTTTTTCCATGTCTGATTTCTTAGCTCTCCTAATTGCTATTGCTCCTCTTCTAGCAAGGAAATGCTGAGCCATATCGTCGATGCCTTTCTGGCAGACCACTACGTTGGCGCCTGAAGCTAAAACTTTTTCGACCATTCCCTTAAGCATGGTTTCTTCCATCTTTAGGAATGCTTCAATCTGTTCTGGACTTTCGATGCTGATTTTTGCATCCATCTCTGGTTTTTCGTTCTCTAACGATGCGTCGAGTAGAGCGATTTTTGCATTTTCCATTCTTTTAGGCATACCTGAATGAACGATTTCCTTGTCCAAGACTATACCGTTGATAAGGTTGGTATCCTTGAGGGATTCGCCTGTTTTCTTTTCTACCTTGACATCGTCAACGTCGGCTCGGTAGGTGCCGTCACTCTGTTTTTCAGCGACTGCCAACATTGCTTTGACGGCTAAATTCGCTAAGTAATCCTTGTATTCAGCGACAAGTTTGCTGCCCATTGATGTTGATGCAGCCTTTTTGAGGTAATCGTGTGATTTTAGGTCGATTGGGATTGCAATTTTATCCAAAGTTTCTAAAGCTTTGTCAGCTGCTTTTCTGTAACCATCAATAATGACTGTTGGATGAATATTTTTGTCGATTAATTCTTCAGCGCGGCTTAAGAGTTCACCTGAAATAATAACTGCTGAAGTTGTTCCGTCGCCAGTTTCTTTGTCTTGGGTTTTAGCGACTTCAACAATCATTTTTGCCGCGGGATGCTGAACATCCATCTCATCAAGAATAGTTCTTCCATCGCTTGTTATTGTAACGTCACCGAAACTGTCAACGAGCATCTTATCCATGCCTTTTGGGCCTAAAGCGCTTCGGACACTTTCCGCGACAACTTTGGCAGCCATAATGTTGGCGTGTTGTGCTTCTCTTCCGCGGGACCTCTTTGAGCCTTCTTTCATAACGAGAACGGGTACTCCGCCAGCTTGTAATGATGACAAATCAAGTAACCTCCAAATAATGCGAACAACAACAAAACGTTACTAACCATATAAGTTTTTCTAGTCAAAGCATATCGAACAAACCCTAGGTGAGCAGTTTTTGCATCACTAACCCGTTTTCTCGATTTCCGGAGAGTTTCATTTTTTCCAGAGTTAGTAAACAGAGACTTTAGCTACGCCCGAAATCTTTAGCAGTTCAGGGATTAATTCTCCGGGAATTTTCTTTTCAACAATTAGGGTTAGTTTTGGTTCGGGCGAGAGTTCCGGGTCGTCCACGATTGCCTGACGTATGCTTAAACCTGCCTTATTGAGTAGCATTGCCGAGTTGGAGAGAATTCCTGGGGACTTTGCATTTACTGGTGTTATTTCTAAAACACCCAAATTGAGGTGTTTTGCTATTTCTTTTAGGGAGTGTCCTGCTGGGCGAATTTCTTCAAAAATCATTCTTAACTCTGGGTTTTTTTTTATGGTGTTTAGAGTTTCGTTTACGGTTCGTCTGTCGACGCCTGCTACTCTTGCTATGCGGACGGGTGGAATTTCGATTTGGTTTAGGTATATTTTGTCGTTTTTCGCGCTTAAGCCGTTTTCTATGAGCACGCGTGCTACTTTGAGGCGTTCGGGGTATTCTTGGAGTTGGGTTTTTATTTTATTCCACATTTTAGGTCGCTTGTGTATGTTTCTGTTCGTTTGGGTATAAATATGTTGTTTGCACACGTACATAACTGTACACAAAAGCCTTAAATAAAACTTTAAAGTACGATTTAAAACTCAAGACAGAAGGCGAAAAAATGCCCGACAGAAAAATCCTATTACAAGAAAACGAAATACCAAAACAATGGTATAACATCGTACCCGACCTGCCCCATCCACTCCCACCATTTATAGACGTGGAGACAAAACAACCAGGCGTAGGAATAGTCCCAAGAATTTTCCCCAAAGAAATCATCGGACAAGAAATAAGCCAAGAGAGATGGATAAACATCCCAGACGAAGTCCGAGAAATCTACAAAATCTGGAGACCAACCCCACTTTATCGAGCACTCGGCTCTGGAAAAAGCCCTAAAAACACCAGCTAAAATCTACTACAAATACGAAGGCACAAGCCCAGCAGGAAGCCACAAACCCAACACCGCCGTACCCCAAGCATTCTACAACATGAAAGAAGGCACAAAACGTCTCTCAACCGAAACAGGCGCAGGTCAATGGGGTTCTGCTCTCTCGTTTGCAGCCGCCATGTTCGGTCTTAAAGCTACAGTGTACATGGTTCGTGCAAGCTATGACCAAAAACCCTACCGAAGAATGATGATGAACGCTTTTGGCGCAGAATGTATTGCCAGTCCGAGCAACAGAACAGAGGCTGGAAAGAAAATCCTTGCTGAAGATCCAGACAGCAAGGGCAGTTTAGGTATTGCTATCAGCGAAGCAGTCGAAGACGCTTTAGTCAACGAAGTTGAAACCAACTATGCAATTGGCAGTGTCTTCAACCATGTGTGCTTGCACCAAACTGTTGAAGGCTTAGAAGCCAAAAAACAACTCGAAATGGTAGACGATTATCCTGACGTTGTTTACGGCTGCATTGGTGGAGGCAGCAGTTACTCAGGAATCATGTGGCCATTCTACTACGACCAAGTCGCCAAGAAGGCACCGAAAGAAACAAAGTTCGTTGCTACAGAAGCCACAGCCTGTCCCAAAGTCACCAAAGGAATATATCAATACGACCATGGCGACACTGCAAAAATTACTCCGCTCGTCCCTATGCACACCCTAGGACACGACTTCATACCCGCACCAATCCACGCAGGCGGACTCCGCTACCACGGCATCGCTCCAACCATCAGCGTGCTGGTTCAAGAGAAGAAGATGACAACCGAAGCCTACAGCCAAATAGAAGTCTTCGACGCAGCAAAACTGTTCCTACAAACAGAAGGCATAATCCCAGCACCCGAACCTTCACACGCAATCAAAGGCGTCATAGACGAAGCACTCAGATGCAAACAAACCGGTGAAGCCAAAACCATCCTGTTCGTACTCTGTGGTCACGGCTTCTTTGACATGGCAGCGTACGACGAATACTTCAGCGGAAGACTCCAACCCTACGAGTACCCAACCGAAAAAGTTGCCGAATCCATGGACAAACTTGCACAAGCTGTACCCATGGCTAAACGAAGTCAACCAGAAATACATCGGCTGCGAGACATACTAAGTTTCGCAGAACTAACCTTTCTTTTCTTTTATTTTTTGTTTTTATTAATCCCTTTAAGCAATATTAGTTCAGGTCACCCACTTGAATTTCACGCAAAACACAATTCCTACAAAGACTGTCGGATTTATCGTTAACCCAGTTGCAGGCATGGGTGGCGCCGTCGGATTAAAAGGTACAGACGGTAAAGAAATCCTAAATCAAGCCATAGCCCTTGGCGCTAAACCTATAGCGTCACAAAGGGCAGAGACCTTTCTTACCGGATTAATACCTGCCATAAAAAAGCCTGAACCTAATCGTCGGAGTCGGCGACATGGGCCAGAATCAAGCAGAAAAATGCGGTTTTACTTGCAAAGTTGTGGGCGAAACTAAGAAAGAAACAACCTCTGAAGATACACAAACCATCGCTAAAGCCATTGTGGAGGCAAGGGTTGATCTGCTTATTTACTGTGGCGGCGACGGAACAACCCGCGACATACTAAAGAGTGTCGGATTGCATGTTCCTGTTTTAGGTATTCCGACAGGTGTCAAGATGCATAGTGCCGTTTTTGCTGTTAGCCCACAAGCAGCTGCAAGGGTTTCCGTCACTTATCTGTGGGGAGGCTTGCCGCTTCGAGAAGCAGAAGTTATGGATGTCGACGAGGCAGAATTCAGGCAGGGGCATTTGTCAGCGGAGCTATACGGTTACCTGCTTAGCCCCTTTGAGCCACACCTAATTCAAGGCAATAAACTGGCAAGCCCCATAACTGAGAATGAAGTGGAAAACCAAGCCGCCATCGCAATTAATGTAATTGAAGAAATGAAAACCGAAATCATCTACATAATCGGTCCTGGAACAACCACCCGAACCATCGGCGACCTCTTGGACCAAAAGAAAACCCTGTTAGGTGTGGACCTCTTCCAAGAAAAGAAAATAGTAGCGAAAGATGTGAATGAAAAACAAATCCTGCAAACAATAAACGGGAAAACCACCAAAATTATTGTGACGCCGATTGGGGGGCAAGGATTCATTTTTGGTAGAGGAAACCAACAAATCAGCTCCAAAGTCATCCGTCAAGTGGGATTGGATAACATTGTTGTGGTTGCAACGAAAAGTAAGTTGGATCGACTGAAGAGTTTACGTGTTGACACTGGAGACCCTGAATTGGATGATCACTTTAGGGCAAGAGGAATTAGAGTCATAGTTGACTATAAAATATCCAAAGAAATGGATATAGAATAATCTTTTTCCAATCCAACATCCTCGCATTCTGTGGAGGAAAGGGACTTGTTTTCTTGGTAACAGAAATATATCCGAAGTCCACCCTATTGTAACGAACTGAGGCTGAAACTGTTGATTCCGATTAACCTTCCAAGAATCGGCGAAGAAGAAGTCCAAGCAGTAGTCAAAGTCCTACGAAGCGGCATGCTAACAAGCGGTCTTGGAGCAGGCCCCGAAGTGTCCGTGTTTGAGAAAAAATTCGCAGACTTCGCTGGCGCCAAACACGCCGTAGCCGTTAACACTGGCACTGCCGCATTGCATTCAGCAGTCTTAGCCGTCGGGGTTAAGCAAGGTGATGAAGTCATTTTGCCCAGCTTCACTTTCGTAGCAACTGCCGAAGCCATCGTTTTGGCTGGTGCAAAACCAGTTTTCGCTGACATCGACCCTAAAACTTACAACCTGTCACCTTCAGCGGTCGAAAAAGCAATAACCAAAAAAACCAAGGCAATAATGCCCGTAGATCTGTACGGTTTCTCAGCAGACATGAAACCCCTAAAAGAAATCGCTGCAAAACAGGGTTTAGCATTGGTTGAGGATGCCGCCCAAGCTCACGGAACAACCTACGAGGGTAAGCCAGCGGGAGCGTTTGCTGATGCAGCTTGCTGGAGCCTCTACGCAAGCAAGAACATGACTACTGGTGAAGGCGGAGTCGTAACTACAAACAACGACCAAATCGCCGAAACTCTCCGACATGATTCGAACCCATGGAGAAAAAGCCAAGTATTCATCTCTAATGCTTGGAACAAACTATCGAATGTCCGAAATACAAGCCGCAATAGGCAACGTGCAAATGCAAAAGTTGCCCACCTTCATAGCCAAACGCCGCGAAAACGCGCAACAACTAACTAAATTTCTGAAGAAGAATGACAAACTCATTTTGCCCTATGAATCAAAAGATATGCTGCACAGTTGGTACCTCTACACAGCAAGACTCAAGGACGGAACCGAGGAAGAACGTAATCATCTCGTCGAACGAGCTCAAGAAAAAAGGCATAGGATCAGAAGTTTACTACATAAATCCAGTGCATCATATGCCGTTTTACCGAGAAAACTTCGGAAGCGCCAAACTACCCCAAACTGAAAAGGCGTCAAAACAAGTATTCTCTTTGCCGATTCATCCTGGAGTAACTGACGAACAGATACGTTTCATAGGAGAAACCGTCCTAAGCCTCATCTAATTCTAGTTCCAACAGTATCATGGAGTGAAGAGTTAAATTACACTTCACATACTATAACCTCTGATTCGCAGAAATTATTTGGTTTTCTCTTTAGGGGTTTGAAACACTTTGAGTAATGAAGAAGGCGTTTCCCGCATTAAAGTCAAGTTTCTCATCGAAGCCTTAGGTGAAGCTGAAGGCGAACTTGTTAGGTTTCTTGCACCCAGAACAATCGACTACATCGTTCGCAAACTTCCTCTCGAAGGCAGAGCTGCCCTTTGGAAAGAAGAAGTCTACTTTGAAATTCCGCTAAAGATGGGTGAAGAAAAAGCCAAGCCAACAGTTGAGCAAGGCACCATTGCTTTCTGGCCCATGGGCGGCGCCCTATGCATCTTCTATGGCAAATCACAACCTTACAGCCCAGTAAGCATTCTGGGAAAAATAACAAGCAACCTAGAACTTTTCAAGCAGGTTAAAAGTGGATTAACGATAAAAATTCAGTTAGTTACAGCTTAATCTAAAAAGCAAGCGAGCTTTCCTTCCACATTTCAAGTAGTCGCTCACATTCTGCTTTTACATCTTTGTCGCTGGTTTTGTCTTTTAGGGTTTGCAGGAACTCGATGCGTTTTGTCACAGAGCGTTTTTCTGCGTTACCTCCATAATAGAGTTCGCCTTCTAGGTACTCTTTCATATGGTAGGCTTTCTGGATAAACAGGCTAGCTGCGTCCACTGGGTTTTCTACTGCGAATTTGTTTGCCCAGATGGCAACTTCGGTTTCTCGGAGTTGAGTAATACCATCGATTTCCATTATCATTCTTATGTAGGATTGCAAGAAATCGTAGTACCCTGAGGTTTTGATTAATTCAAGGGCTTGGTTGACTTGTTTTCTGAATTCAGGTGCGCCCTCAACTATTAGGTTGTGTTTGTAGCCTTCCTCAACTAAGGTCTTAGCGTTTTTTACTTCTTCAGATGTATAAACTCTTTCAGGAAAACTCAAAAACAGCAAACTCCAATTTTGAAGAAAATTGTTTTTAAATAAAGGTAAATTGTGCAGTTAAGCTGCGGGCTTGTAGATTTTGATGTTGTGGCTGCCAGAAACGAGTTGTACAGTTCCGTTTGCCTCGAGTTGTTCGAGAAAGTCTTTGGCTGCGCTTATCCTTATGCCGTAACGTGTTGCAACTGCGTATGGTGTTAAGACACCCATCTTTTTGATTTCGCTAATGTTTTTGCCGTCTTTTGCATCTGGAACCATTATGCCAACGGTTTTCCGTTCTTTTGGAGGTCCAGCTTTCTCTTTCTTCTTTGCTTCTTTCGCTTTGTCTTCGTCAGTCTTAACTTGCTGCTTTTCCATCTGCTTTATGCCGAGCTTCTTTTTTCCACCCATTATTTTCACTTGCTGAAACTTTTTATTCTCAACATCTAGATTGGCTGACTTATTTCAACCTTATGTTTCTCTTTCCATTCTTTGATTGGAACGCCAAGTTTCTTTTCTACTTCTGCTCTATGGATGGAATTCATGGTACAGAACGGTATTATGCGTCCGTCTGGAACGGCGTAGTGAATGACACAGCGTTGGACTCGTTCGAGGTCGAAGTTGTAGGGATCCATAAAGTGCATTGAGGAAACCATGAGGGCGCTTCTGGCAAAGTCGCCGAGCGAACTGTAATCGCCGTCCATTAAGACTTTGAGGACATATTTTCGTAAGAAGTTGAATTTTATGTGGCGGGCGGAGCCGACGAGACGAAGTTTAGCTTTGCTCTTGCTGCCTTTTGCTGCATCATCATAAACCTTATTTAGTGTACCTACGAATTTTTCGATGTTGCCGTAGCGGGTGATAGGGGTCATTTTGCCGTTCTCGATAAATACGAAGGTTGCCATACCGCAGTGTTGATGTGCAGTGAATTCGACATATCGTTTGTCTTTTATTTCGCCGACAGCTTTGGAGACTGGGACAACGACTGGAACGGGGTAGAAGTCGGAGACTTTGATGTCGCCGCTTGTTTGCTCCTCTACTAAATGCATAAAGTCGGGGATTGTGATTCGCATTTTTTCTCTTTCTTGCTGTGGGAGTCTGCCGCAAAGTGAGACTGGTTGGACGTTGACGCATCGAATGAGATCAAAGTTTTTGGCTGCAAACTTTATGATGTCGCCTAGCTGCTGGTCGTTCACGCCTTTAACCAAGGTGACAACTAAGACAATGCTGTCGTATCCTGCCTTGCGGAGGTTTTCAAGAGCTTTCATTTTGGTTTCAAGCAAGTCTAAGCCTCGAATGAACTTGTAAACTTCAGAAGTTAAACCGTCAAACTGCAAGTAAATTGTGCTGACGCCTGCTGCTTTCAATTTTTTGGCGTATTCGGGGTCCTGTGCAATTCGAACGCCGTTGGTGTTGACTTCCACATGTTTGAAGCCGATTTCTTTGGCTTTTTTTATGAAATCGAAGAGTTCGTTGCGGATTGTTGGTTCTCCGCCGGAAAACTGTAGCGCCGTTGCGGGGACTGGTTTGTTGTTGTGCAGGTTCTCAAGCATACCCGTAATCTGTTCTGCTGTTGGTTCATACACGTATCCTGCTGCGGATGCGTTAGCAAAACAAACTGGGCACTTTAGGTTGCAGCGGTTTGTGACATCAATGATTGCGAGTGCGGTGTGGGATTTGTGTTCGGGGCAGATGCCGCAATCGTATGGGCAACCATGTTTTTTCTCGGTACGGGGGTTCTCCATACCATCGCCAACATACCCGAATTTTTCGGCACGAAGATATTGGTCGTAATCTGACCAGTAAAGTTCTTGGAATAGCCCATGTTCGGAGCAGGTTTTTTTGATGAAAACTTTTCCGTCGTCTTCGTAGATGGTTGCATCTATTGCCTTGAGGCATTCGGGGCAAATACTTCTTGTAGGTTTAATGTCTTTCATGTCGTTTTTGCCTTCTTGCATGTAAGTGTTAATTTCGAAGTGCTTAAGTGCAGAAGTAATGATAATAAGGTTTCCAGACGTTTCCTAAGGTGATTGAGGGGAAAACATGTCAATAAACGAGAACACTCGGGATGCCCTGCGCGAAATGGGCTTAAACGCCTATGAAATCGACGCTTACATTGTGCTGCTGGAAGGCGGACAAATGACGGCTATGGAGATAAGCCAACAAGCCACTGTGCCCTACAGCAAAATGTACGAAGTCCTAAACTCCCTCAAAGAGAAAGGTTGGATAAAAAGCAGCGAAACCCGCCCTTTCAAGTATTATCCAGTCCCGCCTTTGGAAGCAACTCGATTCACCAAGTTGCGGCTTGAAGACAAGTACCTGAACTGGGAAACCACGGTTGCCGAAAACCTCCAACCCCTCTACGAAAAACGAGAACTCATCGAACGACCCGACATGCTGATTTTGAGGGGTCAACAAGCTGTCCTAACTAAACTTGAAGAAGTCCTCAAAAAAGCATCCTTGGAAATTGTGATTGCGGCGCCAGAATTTGCTAAACCAGTTATTGCTTTGGCTGAACCTTTGTTGGGCAGCGGGTTGAAAAAAACAGTTAAAGTTAAACTTATGGCGGCGGGAAAGAAAGAGGATTGGCTTTTCCTAAAAAAATACTCTGGTTTAAACGAGCTACGTATCCGCGACCACATGTTCGGTGGCGGTATTATTGCTGATGGCAAAGAAGCTATGCTGTTCCTTGGCGAAGACAAGCCAACTCTTGTCATCTGGAGTAATCATGTAGGTTTGGTTGGGTTTGCACGGGAATACTTCCAGTTCCTTTGGGATTCCTCAGCAACCGCCTAACTCTATTCTATGGAAATAGGTTTATTGGTAATTTTTTAAACTATTAACTTGTTAGAATATGTTTTTTAGACAAAAAAGAAGAAGGGAGAAATGATTAAGTTATGAGCTTACTTATTTTCCCATGATTTTTCTAGCGGCGATTTCTATGTCTTCCGCTTTAATAGTTTTTCTTCCAGCATGCATCGCAAAATCGAGTGCTTCTTTGGCGATTTTTACGCCGATTTCTTCTAGTGCCTTTGCGAGTTCTTTTGCTGCTGCTTCGCTTACTCTATCTGCGCCTGCTTTTTTACATAATCTGTGCATGGGCGCTACAGCTATTTCTAATTCAGTCATATCGACATCTCTGTAGCTTCTTTTTCTCTTTAAGGCAATATTTAACCTTTTTTATCGCTTTTTTCCCTAAATCACCCTTAACTATAAGGGATCCTTTTAAGGAAAGAAAAATTATAAAACCTTCAATCATGAATATAACGCTGATAAAAAAATGAAACTAATAGACGCCCATGTTCACCTCTCCGACGCCGAATATGCCGGCCACATCGATGAACTGATAGCGGATGCAAAAAACTCAGGTGTAACCGCCTTAGTAACCAATTCAATGGACCTAAAAACCTGCCAAAACGACATTAAACTGTCCGAAAAGTACCCTAACCTTGTCTACCCCGCCTTAGGTATCCACCCCTGGAACGTAAACGTCATAGGAGAAAGTGAACTCCAAGAAACCATTGACTTTCATCCAAAAACAAAAAGGCGTCGTTAAAGCCATCGGGGAAATCGGCTTAGACTGCAAGTATGAAACGGTTTGGGAAAAGCAAACAATGGTCTTCGACAAGATGCTTCATTTAGCTGAAGCGCTTGAGTTGCCAGTAATAATTCATTCCCGCGGAACCACAGATATTATCGTGGAAATACTGGCTTCGTATAAGCTTAAGCGGGTTCTTCTGCATTGGTTTAGCCACCCCATGAGCGCCCTAACCAAAGCATTAGACAAAGGCTACTTTATTACTGAAGGTCCACCCGCAACCTACTCTAATGGCATCCGAGAAGTTGTAGAAAAAACACCCCTAACCAACCTGTTAACAGAAACCGACGGTCCAGTCACCTATTGGAAACAACCCTTTAATGGACAATTAACTAAACCCTCATACCTACGCAACGTTGTTTTAGCGGTAGCTGAAATAAAAAAAATGCAGCCAGAAGAAGTGGCAGACCAAATAATCAGGAACTTCGAGACATTCTTCAACATAAAAATAAACTGACAGCACCATTTTTTTGCTGTTTACCTCGTAGCTTATCGGTTACTCAATTCACAGCTTCAAGGCGTAAACTTAAATTAAGCCTATCATCTATTGAGAGTTGCTCTTACGCTTTTAGACGTCGGAGAAAATTGAACTGTTAAATTCGGAGGAATACTATCTGGGAAAAGTCAAGACTGATCAGATTAAAAAGCTGGGCAAAGAACTGATGGCTAAATTTCCAAGCAAATTCAGCACTACCTTTGAAGACAACAAGCATGCAGTTGACGAGTTAACCAAAGGTTCCACAACACGGGTAAGGAACCAAACTGCAGGATACATAACGCGAACTCTCGCCTTAGCTCAAGCTAACTCAGCAGCCGAATCTGAAATGGACGAACAAGAAGATATAGCAGATTAATTCTGGAAAGAACTGTATGATGGATGAGTACAGGAAGGGTTGGGCACTTCGGTATCTTCGTGAAGCCAAAGCTGAATTGGAAGCGGCACGAAAAATTCCATATATGGCACCAAGTTTGGTTGTTGAAGCAATACGAAAAGCCCGAAATGCCATTTACTACAGCCTTGGCGAACCTGCCTTCATAGAAATACTTATCCGCGAAGAAGTAACTAAAAACCCCCCCACCAACGATTCTGTTCTGCGTTTTCTAATTGAAATCGAAACTATCGTGCAGCAACTGGCACAACTAGAAGAAGTTAATGGGGACGCAATGATGAAACAGGCAGATTCAATTGTTGACATCGCAACGGACATTGTCGAAACCTTGACACAAGAAAAATTTGAAAGTATCAGCTAAATTTTTAACAATCCCTTTATTCTATTGGTTAAGAGTGAAGAATAGGTGCCTTTAACAGTAAAATTCATCGGTGCGATGCGTCACCTTTCGGGAAAAACACAATTTGTACTCACCATTCAAGATGGCATTTCGATAAAAGAGTTAGTTTATAAAATCAGTCAAGAAATGCCGGAGTTGAAGCGAATCTTTAGCGACCAAGAACTCAACGATTCAAGATCAAACTCGCTTATACTTGTTAACGGAAGGGAAATTAGTGTCCTAAACGGTTATGAAACTAAGTTAAACGATGGAGACGAAATCGTTTTTGTCCCAGTTGTTCACGGCGGTTAACTCAAAATGATAACGTTAACTAGTGACTTTGGGTATGAAGACCCCTACGCGGCTGAGATGAAAGGTGTAATCTTAACTATTAACCCAAACGCCAACATAATCGACATAACACATGGTGTTGAAAAATTTAACATTCGCATGGGCGCTTTCATGTTGGCTTCAGCTGCACCTTACTTTCGCAAAGGTACTGTGCACTTGGCCGTTGTGGATCCTGGTGTCGGAACAGAAAGGCGCGCTATTTTAGTGCAGACAAAGCAGGGCTTTTTTGTGGGACCAGACAATGGCATTTTGATTTTAGCTGCTCAATTCCAGGGCATAGAGCATACATACGAACTTACTAATCCCAAGTTTATGCTGTCCAAAGTCTCCTGCACTTTTCATGGACGGGATGTTTTTGCACCTGCAGTAGCACATTTGGATATAGGTGTGAAGCCTTCCGAGTTTGGTCCAGAAATACGCGATGCAGTCGTCCCCCAGTTTGCCAGCGTTAATCGAAAAAATAGCTCTTTGATTGGCGAAATATTGCATGTAGATAGTTTTGGCAATTTAATCACAAACATAAGCCCGAAAGAGATAGCTCAATCAAAAAAAGTCAACATAAAACTTCAAAATCTTTCGCAAAATCTTACTTTCGTCAAAACCTACGCGCTAGTCAAACCCCAGCAACCTTTGGCGTTGATAGGTAGTCATGGTTTTTTGGAAATAGCGCTAAACCAAGGTAGCGCAGCTGCAAAGTTGCACGCTGCAGCTGGGGACAAAATCGAAGTTAAACCTACCTAACAGCGCTTGAGTTTTATATTTTCCACAACGTTCTCAATGACATCAACCGGGTTCTCCAATTCCTCCAGCTTGTCTTTCACGTTAAATCTTTTGCCCAGATACTTCTTCGCATACCCAAGGATTCCCTGCTCGGTTGTAATGAACAATGGAAAACCCTTCTGTGCAACGTACCTGTTCACATAGGTTTTTGCCATTTCAGAGATTGCAATGCTGGGAACCCCTTGAAGAGCAGCTTCCCTAGCAATCGTTCCCCCGTAACTAACAACCAAATCAGCATTCGCAACCAGGTTTGCTGAGTCCACAAATCCTTCTTTTACTCCAAAAACTTCACCCGTTTCATTATACCTTTGAATAAGGTGCACGTTTCCCATTTTCGAAAGCTTTTCTGCGATGATTTTCGCGAGATCTCTTTTGCCTTGAGCATAAGCTGCTTTGGTTTCTATCTGTCTAATAACAATAAGGGGTTTTTTTAACTCAGAAATTTTTGTAGGCTTAAAATCTTTGATCCATGCAACCTCGTCTACCCCTTTGAAGGAAACAACATTCTTTGTGCAGTAGGCTCTTGTAAAACTCTTGGGCAAGGCTTCCGAAACTACCACAGTGTGTGCAAAGGGTATCGTTAGCCTGTTGGTGGCTAAAGCGTGGGGTGTGTCAGCGGTTAAAATTATCGGGATTCCTAAGCCGAAAGCTGTGCGGCAGAGCTCAACTGATTGGTGAGCGATGGCAATGTCTGGTCGGTCATCTTTGAAAAGTTTCGAGAATTCTATTACACGCTCAGCGCTCTCCTTCAGCCTTGAGGTAAGAGTTGAAGGATTGTATTTGCCAACGACTGTGGGTTTTTCTCCGAGGATTTTGGCGAGTGCTACTGTGTCAGGGTGTTCTCTGGTTGTAAAAATAAATTCGTACCCTGATTTTCTAAATCGCTTACCAATTGCGGCACCATACCTCGTGTGCTTGCCAGTACAAGCATCGTACCAGACTTTCATTTATTTCACCTTTCTCTGTGTCTGTATAAAGGTATCACGTTTGGCTTCGTAGACTTCCAAAGACATGACTTTCTTAGCCGGCGTTCCAGCTACAACTGTTTTAGGCGGTACATCCTTAGCCACAACGCTTCCGCCGCCAACTACAGCTTTTTCTCCTACTGTAACGTTGGGCAAGATGGTGACTCCTCCGCCGATTACCGCGCCATCTTTTATGATTGGGGGGTTTAGGAAGCTGCTTTTTGGGTACTTGTCGTTTAGGAGGCTGCTGTTAGGAGCGATGAATACGTTGTCGCCTAATACGCAACCGTTGGAGATAGTTACGTGAGCCTGTATGTTGCAGTTTCTGCCTAAAACTACATTCTTGCCGATGTCAACGAAGCTCCCAATCATGGTTCCGTCGCCGATTTTGGCTCCGTCTCCAATCACGACATAGTTCCAGATGGATACATCCTTGCCAATCTCTACGCTATCGCCTACAACGATGCCTGTCCCTTTCTTTGGATTCTGCATGCTTGTCCTTTCGAGCTCCAACTTTAAATAGTTTAACATTACCTTGACTTTCCAATGATGGTGGCATGTGTTTGGCAAAAGAATGTTAATTCGGAGGAATACTATCTGGGAAAAGTCAAAACTGATCAGATTAAAAAGCTGGGCAAAGAACTGATGGCCAAATTTCCAAGCAAATTCAGCACTACCTTTGAAGACAACAAGCGTGCAGTTGACGAGTTAACCAAAGGTGCCACAACTCGGGTAAGGAACCAAACTGCAGGATACATTACACGAACTCTCGCCTTAGCTCAAGCTAACTCAGCAGCCGAATCTGAAATGGATGAACAAGAAGATATAGCAGATTAATTCTGGAAAGAACTGTATGATGGATGATTACAGGAAGGGTTGGGCACTTCGGTATCTTCGTGAAGCCAAAGCTGAATTGGAAGCGGCACGAAAAATTCCATATATGGCGCCAAGTTTGGTTGTTGAAGCAATACGGAAAGCCCGAAACGCCATTTACTACAGCCTTGGTGAACCAGCCTTCATAGAGATACTTATTCGCGAAGAGGTAACCAAAAACCCCCTCACCAACGATTCTGTTCTGCGTTTTCTAATTGAAATCGAAACTATCGTGCAGCAACTGGCACAACTAGAAGAAGTTAATGGAGATGCAATGATGAAACAGGCAGATTCAATCGTTGACATCGCAACAGACATCGTCGAAACCTTGACACAAGAAAAATTTGAAAGTATCAGCTAAATTTTTAACAATCCCTTTATTCTATTGGTTAAGAGTGAAGAATAGGTGCCTTTAACAGTAAAATTCATCGGTGCGCTACGTCATCTTTCGGGAAAAACACAATCTGTAGTCACCTTTCAAGATGGCATTTCGATAAAAGAGTTAGTGAATAAAATCACTCAAGAAATGCCAGAGTTGAAGCGAACCTTCAGCGACCAAGAACTCAACGATTCAAGATCAAACTCACTCATACTGGTTAACGGAAAGGAAATTAGCATCCTAAACGGTTATGAAACCAAGTTAAACGATGGAGACGAAATCGTTTTTGTCCCAGTCGTTCACGGCGGTTAACTCAAAATGATAACGTTAACTAGTGACTTTGGGTATGAAGACCCCTACGCGGCTGAGATGAAAGGTGTAATCTTAACTATTAACCCAAACGCCAACATAATCGACATAACCCATGGCGTTGAAAAATTTAACATTCGTATGGGCGCTTTCATGTTGGCTTCAGCTGCACCTTACTTTCTCAAAGGCACTGTGCACTTGGCCGTTGTGGATCCCGGTGTTGGCACAGAAAGGCGCGCTATTTTAGTGCAGACAAAGCAGGGCTTTTTTGTGGGACCAGACAATGGCATTTTGATTTTAGCTGCTCAATTCCAAGGCATAGAGCATACATACGAACTTACTAATCCCGAAGTTTATGTTGTCCAAAGTTTCCTGCACTTTTCATGGACGGGATGTTTTTGCACCTGCAGCAGCACATTTGGATATAGGTGTGAAGCCTTCCGAGTTTGGCCCAGAAATACGCGATGCAGTTGTCCCCCAGTTTGCCAGCGTTAATCGGAAAAACGGCTCTTTGATTGGCGAAGTATTGCATGTAGATAGTTTTGGCAATTTAATCACAAACATAAGCCCGAGAGAAATAGCTCAATCAAAAACAGTCTAACGTAAAACTCCAAAACCTTTCACAAAATCTTACTTTTGTCAAAACCTACGCGCTAGCCAAACCCCAGCAACCTTTGGCGTTGATAGGTAGTCATGGTTTTTTGGAAATAGCGGTAAACCAAGGTAGCGCAGCCGCAAAGTTCCATGTTGTGGCTGGGGACAAAATCGAAGTTGAACCTACCTAACAACGCTTAAGTTTTATTTTTTCAACAACGTTCTCAATGGCATCAACAGGGTTCTCTAATTCCGCAAGCTTCGCCTTCACGTCAAATCTTTTACCCAGATACTTCTTCGCATACCCAAGGATTCCTTGCTCGGTTGTAATAAACAGTGGAAAACCCTTCTGTGCAAGATATCTGTTCACATAAGTTTTTGCCATGTCAGAAATTGCGATGCTGGGAACCCCTTGAAGAGCAGCTTCCCTAGCAATTGTTCCCCCGTAACTAACAACCAAATCAGCGTTCGCAACCAGATTTGCTGAGTCCACAAATCCTTCTTTTACTCCAAAAGCTTCGCCCGCTTCATTATACCGTTGAATAAGGTACACGTTTCCTATTTTCGAAAGCTTCTCTGCGATGATTTTCGCGAGATCTCTTTTGCCTTGAGCATAAGCCGCTTTGGCTTCTATTTGCCTAACAACAATCAGGGGCTTCTTTAAGCTCAGAAATCTTTGTAGGCTTAAAATCTTTGATCCAGGCAACCTCGTCTACTCCTTTAAAGGAAACAACATTCTTTGCGCAGTAGGCTCTTGTAAAACTCTTGGGCAAGGCTTCCGAAACTACCACAGTGTGAGCAAAGGGTATCGTTAGCCTGTTGGTGGCTAAAGCGTGGGGCGTATCAGCGGTTAAAATTATAGGGATTCCTAAGCCGAAAGCTGTGCGGCAGAGCTCAACTGATTGGTGAGCGATGGCAATGTCTGGTCGGTCATCTTTGAAAAGTTTTGAGAATTCTATTACCCGCTCAGCGCTCTCCTTCAGCCTTGAGGTAAGAGTTGAAGGATTGTATTTGCCGACGACTGTGGGTTTTTCTCCGAGGATTTTGGCGAGCGCTACTGTGTCAGGGTGTTCTCTGGTTGTAAAAATAAATTCGTACCCTGATTTTCTAAATCGCTTACCAATTGCGGTACCATACCTCGTGTGCTTGCCAGTACAGGCATCGTACCAGACTTTCATTTATTTCACCTTGCTCTGTGTCTTTATAAAAGCATCACGTTTGGCTTCGTAAGCTTCCAAAGACATGACTTTCTTAGCTGGCGTTCCAGCTACAACTGTTCTAGGAGGTACATCCTTAGCTACAACGCTTCCGCCGCCAACCACAGCTTTTTCTCCTACTGTAACGTTGGGCAAGATGGTGACTCCTCCGCCGATTGCCGCGCCATCTTTTATGATTGGGGGGTTTAGGAAGCTGCTTTTTGGGTACTTGTCGTTTAGGAGGCTGCTGTTAGGAGCGATGAATACGTTGTCGCCTAGTACGCAGCCGTTGGAGATAGTTACGTGAGCCTGTATGTTGCAGTTTTTGCCCAAAACTACATTCTTGCCGATGTCAACGAAGCTCCCAATCATGGTTCCGTCGCCGATTTTGGTTCCGTCTCCAATCACGACATAGTTCCAGATGGATACATCTTTGCCAATCTCTACGTTAGTGCCTACAACGATGCCTGTCCCTTTCTTTGGATTCTGCATGCTTGTCCTTTCGAGCTCCAACTTTAAATAGTTTAACATTACCTTGACTTTCCAATGAATGGTGGCATGTGTTTGGCTAAAGAAACTGTTCTCATTATTGGTTTAGGCGAGATAGGCCACACTCTATTTGAATTGTATAGTGAGTCTAAAGAGAAGTTCTCGGTTTACGGTTTAGATTTAGATATGGAAAAAATGAAGGCACTGGGTCAAAGTAAAGGAAACGTCCCAGCCAAAGTTGACACTATTCAGGTTTGTCTGCCATGCGGTAACCCAGATAAATTCGCGGACATAATCAAAGGCTACGTAGACGAGTATAAGCCTAAACTCACAATCATTAATAGCACGGTTCCACCAGGGACTACACTTAAAGTTGCTGCAGCTTGTGGCTGTCTTGTTGCCCATTCTCCTGCTCGTGGCGTCCACATCAATGCTGATCACATGCTCTGGGAAATGAAACGTTGGACCAAATACGTTGGCGGCGCAGACACAGCGGCATCCAAAGCAGCCAAAACTCACTTCGAGAAGATGGGACTAAAAGTTAAGGTTCTCAAAAGCTGCCGGGAAACTGAACTCGCTAAACTTTTCGAAACTACATATCGCGCTTGGATGATTGTATGCTTCCAAGAAATGCATCGCATTTCAAGAGCATTCGACGCTGAATTCGACGAGGCTGTGGATTTCCTGGAGGATACCCATAAAGAGCGTTTTGACAGACCCGTCATGTTTCCGGGTGTTATCGGCGGTCACTGCCTTATCCCCAACACTGAGTTACTGCTCAAAAGCTACGACTCAGAGTTCCTGCGCCTAATTTTGGAGTCCAACGAGAAACGTAAAGAAGAAATCAAAGACCCGATCATTAAAGCTGAAGGGGACAAGGTTGCAGCAAGGGCAATTGCATTGGAGAAGCGGCTTGCGGGACCAAAAAATGTGGTTTTAGACGAGAAAAATCCATCAGGATGCACATAAGTCTCCTCCGCAAAAGTTGGCCCTATCCCCATTTACTTATACAGTAAAATATTTTTTTGGAGGATTGGAGCTGTTGTACGTTTTTGATGATTTAAGATTGCTGTTTCCTGTTTCATTTGTGGATAATTCTGTGTGGGTGTGGGCGTTTTCTGTGCTCCTTTCGCCAAATCCTTCAGGCGCGCAGAAGGCTTAATGAAATCGCTGCCTTTTCGGTAAATTCCAGAGTGTGTGTCAAGAAAAAGATTTATCGTCTTAACTTGAAAGTAGTCGTCCAGCAAATTTCGCAGACGACTACTTCAAATGTTTTTACGAGTGTTTTAGATGCGTTTTTACTGCTCTAAAGAGTTCAAGCTTTTGTCAATACTATTAAAACAACAATAGGCAACAATGTATAGAATGCTTCCTTGTATTTTTTGGTTAATCCGTGGGCGAGCTATAGTTTCATTTGCTAGAGTTTTTCTTCAACTATCTCTTTTGCAAAGCCTGCCAAAAATTCCATGTTTAACTTAGTTAGATACCAAAATGTGCTTGCGCTCAAATTGCTTAATGCTGCAAACGGCGTAAAAATAAACCGTGCAGCCATTCTGCGTGCCAGCTTATAAAGTCCAAAATGCCCATACCGCCTATAAGATATGCCAATGGTGACATAGTTTGTTGATGTTCCCAAATGTGTCGCGCCAAGAAAAGGTAAGACTTTCCAAATGTAACCTGTTTTCTGGATATAGCGTTTGAAATATTGGTCTTCGCCGAAGAACAGTTTTGGCGGCTCATAGTTTTCCATAAGTTTGCGGCGTATTATTATGTTATTGATGTGCGGATTAGTGTCTAATTTGCTTAGATTATACACGGTTCCGACGACGCGTTCGTAGGCTGCAGCGTGTTTGTTTTTGTGCACAGCCACTGTCCCAATTGCACCCACGTTAGGTCCAATTGCTTTGGTGACCATTTGGAGCCAGTTGTCTGGCAGGAGCATATCATCATCAACCATTGCCACCCACTCAGTCTGTGCCTTCAACACCCCGTTTTTTCTTGCAATGCTAAGTGGTTTTTCGTGTGTGTTGATGATTTGCCCCGCGCATGGCATGTGCTTAAGCTGGCGCATTAGTGTTGGGTTAGCCTCGTCTCTGGAGGGAACAACAAAATCGACTTTGATGTCACTCTCGGAGCAGGATGGCATAGAGGCATAATGTTCTAGCTTAAGTTAAATAGTTTATCACAAGTCGCCAAAAATGAAAAAAGTTTACATGTTTAAGATTTTAACGGCTTTCTGAGCAGCGCGCTTGTAGCTTTTCTTGGTTATCATGCCCTTCTGGATTCCATTTAGCAGTTGTAAAATCATGCCTTGCCTGACGTGCTCAACCATCTGTTGCTCACTGATGCCTGGTAAGCGCATGCAGTTGCCGATTTTAACATTGTATGCTGCTATGTCGAATTTTTTAGCTATGTTGTAGAGTTTTGAGCCGATGATGGGGTTGGTTATGGACCATGAAATGTATTCGATGAGATTATCTCTGAGGCAGGTCTTTGCGAATTCTAAGGTGTTGTTGACTTCTTCAGGAGTTTCGTATTCCAATTTGCCGTTTGTTTCCCAAGCATTGTAGAGCATCAAAAACCCGTAAACCTTAATATTGTATTTCTTTAGCAACTCAAGCGTTCGAATATTGTCTGCTTGGGTTGCATTCTTGCCTATGCCTTTCAAGACTCTATCATTTGCGGATTCAAGGCCAATATGAACAAGCCAAACATGGATATCACTTAGTTTCCGCGCTAGTTCATTGTTTAGTTTGTCAGCCCGCAAGTTACATTGAAACGTCATGCCTTTGAGATGCAGTTTTTCGATTTCGCCGCAGACTTCCAAGCACCATTTGATGTCAACGTTAAAGGTGTCGGAGCGGAGGTAGACTTCCCGGATCCCTCTGCCATAGAGGTAGTTGATTTCTTCGGCGATGTTTTTGGGGGAACGCTGGCGTATCCAAGGTTTTTCAAGTTTCCATACCGGGTTAGAGCAATACGTGCAGTAGTTGGGGCAGCCACGGATTGGCAAGAAGGTATGCCATTCGTTTCTTCTTGCTTACGGCTATGTCGTAGTTTTCGAAGTCGATTAGGTCCCATGCTGGGAAGAAATCGATGTCTTTTAGGAGCGGTCGTACGCCGTTGTTCTTCTGATTGTTAACTGTTCCAACAATATCTGTGATGGGTTCTTTGGCTTGGACTTTCTTGATTAATTCGGTCGTTGTTTCTTCTCCCTCTCCCATGATGCAGACTTCGACTGGGGTGTTTTTGAGGACGTCTTGGGGGTCGATGGTTGGGTGTGGACCGCCTGCAACCATAAGCATCTTTAACCCTGAGAGCTTTGACTTTGACTATTGTTTCAAACGATAAGTCCCTTCGTGGAGTAGTGAATGATATAGCGTAAACGTCAGGCTGGATTTCTCTGATTTTTTCCAAATGTTCCTCCATTGAAAGGAATGGTTCAAGATAGGTAAATTCTACATCTGGCAAGCGCGGTTTAGCGTAGCCGATAATGTAGAGGATTCCAAGGTTCGGTGACTCGGTCACGGCTTCCCCTTTAGATTCGCGGCCAAACGGTGGGTCAGCAAAAATAACTTTAAGCTTCTTTTCTTGAGGGCGCCATGTTTTGTTTTGTCACCGAAACTGCCATCCACTACTCACTTTCCATGGAGGCGTATATATTTTGCTACTTTCAAAACTCTCAATAAAGAACCCAATTATGAACAAAACAGATTGGCTACATATTCTTGGTTTGAATCATTTGGTTCGACAGCGCAGATGTTTTTTTAAAGTTTTTTCTTTTGAAAACTATGGCAGAAGCTGTTACAGTTATAAATAGAATAATTAATGCGTAAATTGTGTTGTTGAACTCTGGCACTTGATTACCGTGGAGTTTTATCATTACATTGTGGCTTGAGTGACTGTAGTTGAAGGTTAAAAGCCAGAAGTTATCGAAAGAATCCATATTGCACTGAGTGTCTTGACCGTCGATTGACAATTTCACGCCATCCATATTTGGCACTAGTAGTTTTGAAACCATAAACCTTACATAACCTTTGGTTCCAGATGGACCTTGAACATTAAAGGAAATCTCCTGCGACGTAGAATTAAAGGTTAAAGATGAGAGGGTTGAGTTTGATTCCGCTAAGAAAACTGCTTGGCTTCCGTCATTTAGCACACTTATATTTCTGGTGTTTGAGGTGCTAGCGAAGTCTCCGTTTCCACCCCATTGGGCTTTGATTATGAACCTTCCAGTTGCGGCAGCAATCCAGCTTTCAAAAAAAGCTCCATTTGAATCTGTCAGCGCTGAAGTAATCAATGTCCATGTTGGGTAGCCTGGAACAATGTAGGAGAGGATGACTGTTTGATCTGGGAGTGGGTTTCCGTTGATATCGCTTAAGGTTCCAGCAATGTTAACTTTGGATCCAATTTGTGTGACTTCAGTATAAGTGGAAATAGTCAGGTTTGATTGACTTAGCATCTTGACATAATCAATTTCAAGTGCGCTCCACTGGTGCTGGAGTGAATCTTGGGGAGCAATTGGAAGTGAGGAACATCGGGGGTGCCCTAAACCCAATGTGTCTGGGCGCATTTGAGATGGCGCTGAGGCTATTTCGGTTCCGTCTATGAATAATGTGTAGTTTCCGTTTGAATATTCTAGTTTAACTGTAAGTTCACAACCTGTGGGGTAACTTTGGACATAAACGGTGTCTCTATACACAATATTTCCTAAGAGGTAGGCTCTAACGTAACCCGCAGTGGTTGCGGCTTCTTTATCCGCCCATACCTCTAAAATGTTTGCGGTGGTTAGAAAATCACTCTTTATGAATGGACCTTGAGAAATCCATAAGCCATCGCCCCAAAAACCAATACTGTCATATTTTAAATCAAAACTGATGGCGAAGTCACCAGTAGCTGGAAAGGGGTTTGTCTTGCATGTGACGCTTGGAAATGTTGACCCGCTACTTTGAAGACTCAGTCGACTATTTGCAACTGATTCTGATGCGCCAAACGCAGGGTAACTTGAGTCTGTAAAGTTATCTTGAACAAGCCATTTTGAATTGTCGATCTGTTCGCCGTCAAAATGGTCACTGAATAGAGTTGTAGAATCTGAGGCATAGGTAGGTAAATATGCAAAAAAGCTTATGGCTAAAGAGAGGAACAAAACAATAGTCAATAATTGTCTCTTCAAACTTTAACACTAAGTTACATTTGAGGTTAATTCTTTTAAATAACTTACTATTTTAGGCAACTTGTTACCCGTTGCAGGCAAACTTCATAAACTCCAAGAAGAAAATGTAACGCACACTAACCTGAGGCAAACTGAGTTGGCAACTTTCCTTGTAGTTCACCCATACCTTGACATCTATGGCGGCGGTGAACGCGTCTGCCACAACGTAATCCAAACTTTAGTGAACCATGGGCAAAATGTGGAGTTGCTAACTTTCGACTTCGACACTAACCGCTATAAGGATATTGTAGGTGAAGAATTCCCCAAGGATGTCGCGGTTCACTCGTTAGGTAAGCGTATTGAAGTTAAATCGCCCTTCACGATTTATAAGAGGCATCATAACTTCGTAAAGCTTCTAAAAAAATACCGCAACCAGTTAGAATATGATTACTTATTCTCCACTCAATCATCCTCGCCCTTTGAACCCGTCTTCTTAAACAAAGCCAAAAAAAACCTCGCGTACGTTCACTTCCCAGAAATACACTACGACTATGCCAGAGGTACATTCAAACGTCGACTGTATCTGTGGCTATTCAAGCGTTGGGTTGAGCAGGGTATCGATAAGTTGGATGTGGTTTTCTGCAACAGCAATTATACCAAAGAAGCTATACAACGATACTGGAAAAGCCATGGCGCAAAAGAACCCGTTGTCGTTTATCCAGCGGTGGACCTTGAAAAATTCTGGTTCGACAAACCGCTCTCACAGAGACAAACAAGAGTGGTTTACGTTGCCCGCTTCATTCCTATTAAACGACATGAAATATTGAAGCGGTTAGCTGCTGATTTTCCAGATTATGAATTTGTCAGCATCGGCGGATTAATTGATGCAGAAAAAGATTGGTTTGTTAAATTCCAAGAAAATCTGCCTAAAAACTACACATTGAAAACTAACCTGCCTGGACACGAACTGCTAAACATCTTGCATGACTCCCGAATCTACGTTCACCTGATGGAAGGGGAACACTTCGGCATAGCTCCCGTGGAAGGCTTAGCAAGCGGCTGCGTCACAATTGTTCATAACAGCGGCGGAATGAGAGAGTTCATCCCAGACGAATTCAGATGGGAAACCTATGATGATTTGAAAGAAAAAATCGTCAAGTATATGGAAGACGAAAAAGCGAGTGCAAAATGGGATACAACTCGCGTGCAACTGTGGAGTAAAATTTCACTGCTGACTCCGGATAATTTCCAAAGCAATATCTGGTCTAACGTTAGAAGTCTAATTGAACAAAAATAAAGGCTTCTGAACACCCTGCTGTTAGAAGTATAATACTCCTATTCCAGCCCATTTCTGATCCTGTTTCTCAATAATTTCGATGTGGCGGTAAGTGGGCTTTATTTCATTCCAGAATCTGTCTACTTCGCAGCCAGATGCTGGGTCATGTGTCACAATATCGTGGACCGCAACAATCCCACCTTTTTTGACTAATGGAGAATACATCTGAAAATCTTGCTTAACGCCTTGGTATGTGTGGTCTCCGTCAATGAACAAGAAATCAACTTTCTCGTCTTTTAGAAGTGTCCTTATTTTCCCAAGTGTCTCTTCTCTGTGGGAATCTGCTCTGATTAATTGGATAACATTTTTTCTAGCCAAAGACTTGAAAAGCGGAATCTTCCAAGAAGGATAGCCCCCTCCAAAAGACCCAGCGGGTAAATCGACACTCACCATTTTTTCAGGACTTGCAACGTGTGCAAAGAGAAACAACGTTCCACCACTTGCTGATCCAATTTCAACAATTTTTTTAGGGTTTAATTCTTGAACGACTTTGCACAGGTAGACGATTTCCGACTTTACCTGCAGGGGCTTTAATCTCACAATCCAAGAACTACGGATTTTTTGTTTATACTCAAAACTAAAAACAAGGTCAACCAGTTTACCGATGTCTCTTCCGTAAAGTTTTGCTATACTTTTGATTTTACGAGCTGCGATTCTTGACCCGAAACTGTACATGTAAACTTCAAAAAATGGTTTGATGATTTTTCGGGAAATTTTCATGGAATTCCTTGTAACTAAGCATTTTTGGTCCTTTTAAAGCAATCGAAATAGGTTTTTGTAACATCTGGATTTAATTATTGTTTGCTAACTTGCCCTCGCTATGTTCTGGATGCTTTTAGCAACAGATTTACGGTCTAATATTGGCCTCCAAAACTTTGCGATTTTCTGCGGGTCATGTTCGTCATTATCCCATTTTATAGAGTCTTGAAGAAGAGCAGAAAAAATTGCTACTTTATCAAATAATGGTGCTGTTGTCCCTGAGAAACCCTGCATCGAAAGATAATGCAGACTCTCTAACGGTGTGCCTGCAATTGAACATCCTTCGCAAAGTGCTTCAGCTGAAGCAATCGAGAAGCTTTCCCATCTTGAAGGCACAAAAAATATCTTAGCATTCATCAGAAACGACTTTATCTTTTCGCGTTCAACGAAACCCAAAATTTCAATACGATCTTTGACGTTTTCAGGTGCAGCTTCCAGTAATTTCTTCACATGCTCGGTGCCATTTCCAAAAATAATGAACCTATAATCTTTCCTCTCTTTCAAGAATCCCACGACAGTTTCTACCATTACAGCCGTGTTCTTTTGTCTAAAATCATCCCATCGACCGTAGGAAACGGCAACATTTTCTTTTTTGCCAATTTCGCCCTCGACAAACTCTGGAGTAACTGGGTTAGGTACGAAAAATGTTTTTCTAATTAAATCCGTTCTGCCCCACGCTGCCAGAAAGTAATTGAGGTTGGTGAGAGCTTCTGGGCTTTCGATTATTGCGCCTTCGCTGAGTTCTATTTGTTTGATTGTTTCTGCCGCTGCATTGGCATGTCGATTGCGTTTTGCGGATTCAGATGCAAGATGCCACCAAACATCGCTTACGAGGTTACGTGCAGTAAAGCGTTCGTTTAAGGGGACTCTAAAAGAGTGTCTTTCGAGTGGATATGCCATTTTGCCGTCGCTGTCAAATTTGAGAAAAACCTTCTTTTTGCCCTGCTTCATTTTCTCTATAAGTGGTGAGTAGTAAGCGCCTTGCAAAGGGTAAGCGATTATTGCGTCTGAATCGTTTTTCAACCAAAATTCTTCATCATAGAATTCTTCGAGGGTACGCTTGACAAGAGGAAATTTCGGGTTATAGCTTTCTAACTCTTTCTTTGTGGTAGTAATAACACCAGAGTTTATTCCAATCTCCATTAATCCTAAAGGAATCTGCCCCGGATCCTTAAGCTCATGGAAAGGACAGAATAAATCAAAAAACACGGATATTTTCATAGGGTCCCTTTCCACTCTTTAAGAATTATTCTATGACGGATTTAACTATTTATTATTTCAGAGCTTAACGATTCGACACTAAATCCTTTGTATGTAGGCAAATGCTAAATATATACAGAAACCATGTAAATCAAAAGGGGTTTTACTAAAAAGTGAAGCTGCCGTTCAGTCGAACCTTCCAAAATTACTTCATAGAGAAACAGGAAAAAAAAAGGTTAGCCATAGCTTTGGCTGGCTGGAGTTTTAGCACTTTTCGGATTGGAATGATTAAGTACGAGATTGTCGACTGGGAGAAACATTATTTACCGATTAATTTTCGCGGCAAAGTCGTTTTGGATGTTGGTGCTGGGGAAGGTGAGACTGCCATGTTTTTTCTAAAGCATGGCGCTTCCAAAGTCGTGTGTATTGAGTCCTGCGCGGATGCCTACAAGTTCCTTGCTATTAACGCACACAATCATCCTGATCAAATAACAGCCATTAACGACAAGTTCCAACTTAGCCAGCTCAAGATTCCGCATGACTTTCTCAAAATGGACATCGAGGGGTACGAAGAAGCTTTGCTTGGGGTAAAACTTGAAACTCCCGCTGCCGTAGAGGTTCATGGCTTGCAATTAGGTGATAAGTTTGAGGCTGCGGGTTGGCGAGTTAAGGCGTTGAATGAAGAATGTGCAAAAGGGTACGGCTGCACTAAATACGCTTATTGGCGATGCTAAGAAGTTT
>CAWFTD010000018.1:0-70092 GCA_963818655.1 Candidatus Bathyarchaeota archaeon | reverse complement strand
TAGTTTTTTCAAGTCTTAGATCCAATCCAGTTTTCCAGCAGGATTCAAAGTAGCTTTCTGCAATTGCCGCAAAAGAAGGGTTGTTTGACCATAAAGCAGGAGAACGAGCAAAACCACTATCCATAAAGATGCCTAAAATTACCTCTTTGCCATCAAAAATCCCCATTTTAGCTCGCAGAGGTTTGGAAACGAACCTGATCTCAAAATTTCTATACCTAAGATAGGGCTGCAAGAATTTGGGTATTGAGTGTATAATCTCTGGTTTTTCTGTAATCCATCGAATTTTCACTCCCCTCTTTAGCGCTTCCTCAATAGACTTAGATAAGATAGCAAGCCAAGCTTCAAGCTCATTAAACGGGATAATGTCGTTTAGGGATACTTGGATGTTTTCTGTTCCTTCTCGTGCTTTACAAATAATGGCTTCTCTTTCAGGGTACAAAATGAATTGGTCATTTTCAGGCAGAGCCAACTGTTCATACATGGGGTCTTTAGTATTTTTAACAAATTTTTCTGCTTCACGTTTAAGCATGGAAAAGTCAATTTTTCTTCTTTCAAGGAGAATAGAAACGGCTTCTTCTGCGGGAGCGCTTTTGAAGGTTGCTGGCTTGACGAGTGCTTTTTGTACTATGCCGATTTGTTGTAGTTCAGCGAGCAGTCGATAAACGTCTTGTCGTGGTACATCTGCAATCTTTGCTATTGTATTTCCCTTGGAATCTGAGGCTAACTTGAGAAGGGCAAGATACACCTTAGCCTGTGAGCTAGTAAGTCCTAAATGCATTAGAGTTTGAGCATCATCATTAGAATTCACGAAGCTCTAACCTCTAGTGCCTTTCGTTTATGAGGGCAATGTCTATTTATCAGTTTCCATTTGTCAACTCACCGACTTGCGACAGGTTGTCGCTCATCAAACTTACGGCTCTTTTTCTTATAGCAAAAGCCCCATACGAGTTGCTACAGAATAAAGGAGAATAGAAAAATGCAAATTATAAAAAACAAGACAAAAGCTATGACAATTGCTGCGTTTCTACTGTTAACAATGTCTATATCGATATTTGCTTTGCCAGCAACTAATGCGCACGACCCAATCTGGAAAGTTCGCACATGGTGCTACGTGTCTGTTGCGCCAGAAGTTGTCGGCGTCGGCCAAAATGTGCTTATTGCCTTTTGGATTAACATGGTACCGCCAACAGCAAATGGAGGGTTCGGTGACAGATGGAGTTTCACAGTGAACGTCGTAAAGCCTGATGGAAGCAACGAAACCTTGGGACCGATCACGTCCGACCCAGTGGGAGGAGCCTATACCATCTACGTGCCCAATGAAACAGGTAATTATAGTATTCAAGCTATATTTCCTGGAAAGACAATAGATAACACACCCAATGGCATCAATCCAGCATCGCCCACTTCAGGCGCTGCCTACCTCAACGATATCTATTTATCTAGCTTAAGCCAACCGGTAACACTCATCGTTAAGGAGGAACCTATTCCAGCATATCAAGAGACTCCTCTTCCTACAGCTTATTGGACTCGTCCAATATACGGTGCTAACCACAATTGGGGTTTGATTGCGGGACAATGGCTTGGCGGGGGCGATAAATCAATCTTTGGTCCAATCAACTTCTACTCAACAGGTCCAACTACCTCTCATATAAATTGGGCAGTTCCGTTTTGGTCAGGAGGAATAATGGGAGGCGGTGCAACCGTAAACTATGGCAGCACAGGATACTACTCGGGTCAACAATACGAAAACTATGGTGGACCATCAATAGTTCTTGACGGAAAAATCTACTACACCGTTCAGCAACCCCCAAGAGAAGGCTATTACTGCATAAGCCTATACACAGGAGAGACTCTATACTTCCGTAACACTACTGGCACTTCAACTGGAAACAGTGGCTTTGGTGGTTCCTCAGGAAGTATTCCATACGGCGCGCCGGCATTTGGTCAATTATATGACTATCACTCTCCTAACCAGCATGGAGGCTTCCCGTACTTGTGGGTTACTAATACCGGTGTCACTGGCAAATGGGACATGCTCGACGGACACACTGGAAACTACATCTGCAGCATAGCCAACGTCACGCAATCAACTCGAACCCTCGCTGGAACAACTGTAACCACTGGAGCAACAGGTACATCCAGAAACGACAACACTGGAAGCATATGCTATTACAACCTTGTCAATCTTGGAACCACTTCAACCCCCCGAATGCACCTACAAATATGGAACACAAGCCAAACTATCTGGTGGTACAACAACGCATCAGGAAGCAATGTCTATTGGGAATGGAGACCGTACCTCAATGCCACATTTGACGGGAACCACGGATTCACAGTGAACGCATCAATACCGGCTGTACAGGGCAGCATCCGCCAAGTTGTTACAGATAAATACATGATCGGTGGAACTACAGGAAACATAACTGACAACGTGTCCTTCAGAACAGCAGGCAACCTCTGGGCTTTGAATCTGGACCCTACTAAGGGACCATTGGGCTCACTGTTGTGGAACTTCACCTTCGCACCGCCAGCGGGATTACCCGACGACGCTTATGGGGGAGGAGGATTTGGCCACAACACCGCATGGGGAGGTTTATCCGCCACAGAGGGAATCTTCTGGTACACCAACAGCATGCTAAGGCAAATCTACGTCTACAGTCTGGATGAATCCATAACTGGAAAACCGCAAGGAACATTGCTGTGGACAAGCGACCAACTCTCGCAATGGGCATTCTACGGCGTAGGCATCACAGTTTACAACGGCAGACTATACAACACAAATGGCTACACCGGAATACTAATTGCCTTCAACGCAACAACGGGACACATCGATTGGACATGGTCCGCACCATTCGTAGGGGAGGGTGAGACTCCATACACTAACACGCCACTCTATGTAGCTTCAATTGCTGACAACAAGATGTACATGTTCTCAAGCGAGCACTCAGTGAATTCACCTATACGACGCGATGCAAAATTATGGTGTGTAGACTTAACCAACGGAAAGATGCTATGGGCAATGACTTGTTGGCCTAGCAACGATCCGATGAGCACCACGCCGGTTATTGCAGACGGGCGCTTATTAGTAGCCGACATCCAAGATCTGGAGATATACTGCTTCGCCCCTGGATTAAGCAAAACCACCGTTTCCACGCCACAGACAGTTCCCGCACTAGGATCTAGCGTAACAATTACAGGCACCGTCACCGATGACACTCCAACTGGTAGGCACAATGTCAATGGCGAATTAGACTTTTCACTCCAAGGCACTCCCGCAATCTCAGATGCTTCCATGGATGAGTGGATGGAATACATGTACCATCAAAGGCCAAAGCCTACAAACGCAACTGGAGTTCCAGTGTCATTAGAAACTATTGATCCAAACGGCAACTTGGTCCACATCGGCGACGTCACAAGCGACGCAACAGGCGCATACGGACTAGTATGGAAACCAGATGTTCCAGGCACATACCAGATCATCGCCACATTCAAAGGATCAGGAGCCTACGGTGGCTCATCCGCGCAGACCTACATGGGTGTAAGCGAAGCAAATCCAACTGCATCACCAATCCCAGTAGCCACTCAACCACCAACAGAAATGTACTTCGCACTATCAACAGCAGCTATAATCATTACAATAGTAATAATCGGCGCTTTAATTATGCTAATGTTCAGAAAACGACCGCAGTAACCTCAATTAAAGAAAACCCAACTTTCCCCTTTTTGTTTGTGAATAACCTCTAAAGAATTACAGCCTAAAATCATCAATTTCACAATACTTGTTGTACTCGCACTGATGATCAGAAAAAGACCATAAATATAGCCACTCAAAACTATCCCCCTTTTTTATTTTCTTAAATATCCTTAAAATTCAATAGCTCCAACTTTCAGTGTCTTTTTTTTGAGGGTAATGCCTATTGCTCAGTTTCTTTTTGTCAGCGTACCGACTTACGACAAGCTGTCGCCTTGCTTACTTACGGCGCTTTTTCTTATAGTAAAAACACTAAACGAGTTTACCGCATAATAAAGGAGAAAAAGAAAAATGCAAATTGTAAAAAACAAAACAATTACAAATTCAATTGCTTTATTTCTGATGCTAACTATTGTTGCTACATCTACATTATTCGCTTTACCACTAGTTAATGCCCGTTCTCCACCATGGATTTATAGTACATACAGCTACGTCGCTCCTGCACCGCCCCTTGTAGGTCTTAGCCAGCAAGTACTAATTATCTATTGGCTTAACGCAGTACCTCCTACAGCAGCAGGCGCTATCGGAGACAGATGGACCGTTTATATAGATATAATAAAGCCTGATGCAACTAACGATACTTTCGGTCCGTTAACATCTGATTCAGTCGGTGGCGGATACATATCGTATGCACCAACCTCAGTGGGCACTTACACTTGCGTGGTTAGGTTTCCTGGACAAACAATAACGGGTCTCCCAGGTAATACAGGTCATGTCGCTGTCGGCGATATTTATACAGCCAGCACAAGCAAGCCAGCCTCTTTCACCGTACAAGAAGAAAAAATTCAATCATACATAGAGACACCTCTACCAACCGATTACTGGACACGACCAGTATACGATGCTAATAGGGGCTGGGGCAACGCCGTTATGGGACAATGGCTAGGTCAACCTTGGGATACCACTCTAAGCAGAACAGTGGGAGTTCAAAACCAAGCAGCAGTACTAAGCCCCCACATACTATGGACGCGCCCAGCTTGGACCGGAGGCATCATGGGAAGCTTCGATGATACAGCATTCTACAATGGTATAGCCTACGAAGGCTTCTCCAGTCCACTAGTGTGTCTAAACGGAATGGGTTATTACTCAGTAAACAACCCGCCACGCCAAGGTTGGTATTGCGTCAATCTCTATAATGGTGAAACAAAATACTTCGAAAACAATACAAATGGACAATACGCTATTCCAACAATGGGGCAGATGTTAAATTACGACACACCTAACCAGCACGGAGGCTTTTCATACCTATGGAGAACATCCGGCGTCACTTTACCCTCTGGAAGTACATCCGGAACGGGAACAACCACTTGGGAAATGCTTGACGGATTCACAGGAAACGCCATACTCAAAATAGCCAACGTATCCACATCAGGCACGCAATTCAGAGACCCAATCGGAAGCATATGCTATCTCAACTTTGTCAATCTCGGAACTGCCAATGCACCCAATTATTATATGCAGATTTGGAACACAACTCAAGCTATCTGGTGGCAGCCCAAATTCGGAATTTCCCCACCGGCCACGCTCTATAACGGTACAACTAATGTGCCTAATACATCGACAAGCAATGACTATTGGTTCTGGAGACCCGGCTCAGCAACTGTATCGCAGGGAGGCGCTACTGGGTATGGAACTATATATGACGGCAGAAATGGCTACTCAATGAACATATCAGTTGCAAGCATATTTGGTCCAAGAAACTCTGTTATCAATCAAACAGGTTCTATACTATGGATTGAACCGGACGAGTTCGTAATAGTTGGAGCTAGTGGACGAAATGACGCTAGAGGAACTGTTCAAGGATTCTTAACTTCTTATAGCCTCAAATCACCTTGGGGCCAAAAACTATGGTCTACCACTTTCACGCCACCTGCGGCAACTGATGCTTATCCCAACTCAACCTATAATGGCGGTATAACATTTGGCGGAGCCAACCCAATATCCAATATCTTCTGGTTCACGGAAGCGGTAACAGGAAAACAGTGGATTTATGATCTCACTACAGGACAGCAAATATGGACAAATATGATAGAAAATGCTTGGTCATACTATGGCTCACCTCTTGCGATCCATGGCGGCAAAGCCTACACAACAGGTCCAGGTGGAGCGAACCAGGAAACAGCCTTCGGCATAATTAACTGCTTTGACGCTGCTACAGGTCAATTCCTATGGAACTTTACAGCCCCAAGAATTGGCTACCTTGAAGAAGAGGGCTCAGTATATACCCCCCTCGAACTACAGTTCTTCCTTGACGATCCATACACGGGACATACATATCTATACTTACATGGATCGACTGGATGGGCTGGTCAAACTACTCCTATTAGACGCGACAGCGCACTCATCTGCGTAGACTGTGACACAGGACAAATGGTATGGCGACTTGAAGCCTTCCCAGGTCCTTCAGGAGCATGCAAACTGGTAATCAATGACGGTCACCTGATATACCTTGATCACCACGATGACAACATCTACAGCTTAGGCAAGGGACCAAGCGCCACCACAGTTTCGGCACCCCAGACTAACCCACTGCTAGGATCGAGCGTAACAATCATAGGCGCAGTCACTGATCAAACTGACTCTGGCAGGATTAACGTAGCCGGCAGCAGAGACTTCACGCTTAAAGGCACCCCAGCAATATCCGATGCAAGCATGGAAGCTTGGATGGAGTACATGTTCCAACAACGACCTAAGCCGACAAATGCAACTGGAGTTCTAGTACAGCTAAACGCTGTTGATCCAAACGGCAACTACATCCATATCGGCAACGTCACAAGTGATCTAACTGGTGCCTATGGCTGCAATTGGACACCGGAAGTTTCAGGAACATACCAAATCATTGCCAAATTCGATGGATCAGCATCCTACGGCGGCTCAACGGCACAGACTTACATGACCATCTCAGAAGCACTACCAACAACAGCTCCAACCGCTGCACCCCAAGCAGACACAGTAACAGAAGCAGATCTAATCACCTACATGATAGTTGGAGTAGTAGCTATAATCATTGCAGTAGCATTCGTTGGCGTTCTCTTGCTTAGGAAACATCCATAAGCCCAACAATTAAAAAAATAATCTCCCCCTTTTTATTTGAACTTCTCCCCAGTATCTCGAGCTACAAGCAACCTCGCTTTATAAAAAACCTAGCAGAATACCTGCCACATCGGCGGTAGTCAGCGTCTGTTTGTTTCGGTCTGTTTGTTTGTGTAGAAATATTGCAGACAGATTGGTTGTTTGTCTTAGGTAAGAGAGAGACACAGACACATAACGAGGGAAATTGAAGAGAGTAACGAAAGCTAAGAGTAATCTTACAGTTTGTTGGTAGAAGAAATTGAAAGGAGAAAAAGATAATAATTTAACCCAAACCCAACACTAACTACCACACTCATCTTCATGCTTCCATCATCTCCCAACTGTTACAATTGTAGCAGTGTCGACCCACAGCATGATGGGAGGAATGATCAGGTCCGCAATGTGTTAACGGGAAACGTAGACAAGCATCAAGTTGCCAACATTCCATTTGTCGTCCAATACAATAAACGTTCTGGTACAAAACTCAGGCACTGCTACTGTAAACATCACGCAAGCATTTGTCAATGGAGTTGACAACTATAACCTCTTCACCCGTTTTCAGTGACGTAAATCCTCAACTGTGACATCTCATTACTCCCGTTCTACCCGATTGAGGCATCGAAACCAATACACCGCGTCCTGAAAAGGCTCCTTCATGATTCGGCAGGATCCAACCGATAAGAATCACTGCCCGACGTTTTTAATTCGGGAAAGAAATCGAGCTCTTTCCCCGTCTCAAAAATTTGAAAAAACATCTTAATTCATAGAGGTTAAAAGATTCAGCGCAACTCAAACACCATGGATAAAAATCAATTATTCCAAATTTCTACTACTTCAGAATCAACTATATCAACAAAGACGAGAAAACGTTTAAGAATCGAATAAGAAAAAGATGGGAAATAAATTTTTAGGCTGAATGTCTCTTAAAGTACCAAACGCCAACAACAGCTAACAACACTATTATAGCAACGGAAGCGCCAAGTGCAATCCACGCAGTATTTGAAAAACCGCCTATATTACCCGAAGATGAGGTGCTACCTATGGCGAAAAGTGGATCATCAATGCTACCCACCGTAACTGTAACCGTTTTTGCAACTGTATCGACAATAGTATTAGGCATCAAAACATAGCTGTCACTGCTTGCGACGTACTTGTAGACAGCGAAGGGTGCTTGAAGATTTGCAACTTCTTCGTCAGTGTAGGTTATGTGGATTTGTGCACTGTTAAAATCGCCTGAATACATGTTGAAGGTTATGACAACGAAGTGAGTCAAAGAAACTCCATCCGGGATTGAAGCTGTTGGCTGTGGGTTGCCGTTGTAAATTTGAGCAGTAACACTGCCGGTGGCTCCAGGGTTGCCTTGAATCTGGTAAGAAAGACCTATATCTGGTTCACTAGCACTAAATGTTCCATCTTGCAATACTGTAACTGGCGTCGTTCTCTGAGTTGTGTAGGAACCCTGAGCCGCAACAAAAGAACTACCCGTCGAAATCACAAGGATAGAAAGCAAAATAATTACCAGTAATTTTGATTTATTCATTCTATTTTCTGTTCCCTATTTTTGGCTAGTACCTGTTTTTTACTTATAAGGTTTACCTACAACGCATTCTTATGCTTTCTTGCCGAAATCACCATATATTGATGTTGAAAAGGTAGTTCAAGCTATTGTTGAGTAAAACCAAGAAAACAAACGCCAACACCAACAGAACAACCCATAAACGCCAATCCCTAAACCCCAAAACCCCGCCAACCTTAGAACCCACAAAACGGACAACAAAAGTCAAACCTAAACCGGACAATATTACCCAAGGCAACAAGAACAACGACCGAACAAAAACCAAATCGCCAGCAGCAAACAAGATAGACAAACAAGCCACAAACACCCAAGATACGAAAAAGTTGGAAACCTCAGACCGAAACCTCACCAAAACCAAGAAACCGACAAACGCGAGAGCAATCAAGAGTTGATTAGCAAACACCCCGCCCAAAACAAAATCCACAGCCGCCTTCATGCCAGAGACTAAATAGGCTGGGTTAGGAAAACCCAAACTCGACTGCGCGGTGATTAAAACAGAACTTGAAGACGAACCAGAAGACAACAAATTGCGAACTACATCGATTAGCAAACCCACTCCGACTGTTGCGCCTACTAAAACAGTTTTACCCTTAAACCGACTCCACAGATTTCTGTCTCTTGCAGCTAAACGCCACTCCAAGAACAGAAACATCGCAAGTGAAAGCGCAAAGACAAACCAGGTCCAAGAATGAGAGAACAAAACAAGAACAGAGACACCTAACAAAGCAAAAAAGCCCAAACTCGACCACTTATCAAGTAACCTAAAGAATAGAACAACATAGGTGAAAATGAGTATTAGGGCTAACATGTTGGCATGGTAACCTGAATAAATCAACCCAAGCCCATGGAAGGAAAAGGGCACTATCAAAGCACGCCAAAACCAAGACCAACCGTGAACTTGTGAATAACCGCAGAACAAACACGCTAACAATACTCAAAAGAACAAGCAGCACAGCTGGAGCAAACTGAACAACACTTACGATTGGAAAAACAAAAGACAAAGCATAACACAAAACCAAGAACACAGCCCTATCGTTGCTAAAAGCAAACGAGAGAGCTGAATTAACGTCAACACTCCTCATGTGACTTATCCAGGTGTAGTAAACTGGCGAATCCACACTCACAATCATGCCCGTGGGGTTGCTCCAAGGCAAAACAGTAAAAGCAACAAACAAACAGGAAACAACCGCCGAAACAACAACCGCCAAAACCAAAACCAAACGACCACGCAAGAACCCAAACCCAAAACCCCAACCCTCACCCGACCTAAAAACACTTTTCACACCATTAACAATCCATCCACCCTTGACTCGACCCACCAGCCACGACCATCTACCAGGCAGAGCACGAAAAACAAAAGCACCCAAACCAAACAAGACAAACAACAAATAGACATACGGCAAAAATGAATAGATTAAATTCGCAAAACTCAACTCAACCCCACCCCAATGCAAACCCAAAGCCCCAGCATCCAAACCCAAAGCCACCGGAACACTAAACAAGACAAAACTTGCCAACTCAACAAAAAACACAAGCACCAACCCACAAAGAAGTACCCTAAAACAAAAACCCAACCGATCGACACCAAAGAAATCAATAGAAAAAATAAAACACAAACCCAAAAGTAAACCACTCAATAGAACTAAAGAATCCAAACGAACCAAACCAAATACAACCAAAAAAACCCAAACTGCCAGACCAAATATACCAGCCAACGAGCCTACCACAAATGACTGATACCTGCCTCTAACCATTTTTAATTTCAATTTGTAAACTAGCCAAGCCAGAACAACAAAGACTCCAAGTCCCCAAACCACAGAATCCCAAAAACCAGTAAGTATGTTCCCACTAACAGTCTGCTCAACCATACCTCTGTTAGATAAAACAAAAAAAGAAAGCCCAAAATAACTTGCACCATAAAATAGGGATAAGACTAAGCTTAGTCCAAGCGAGAAATACACTACGGAAATCAACAAAGCTTTGGCTGCTTTATGTTATCAACTGGGCGAGAAGCATCATCTTGCGCCTCGGACGTGGCCACTTTCGTTAAACACCTAACTTAAAATCATAATCAATCGACAACCACTAAATAACTTACGGTGAGAACCCTGTCTGAGCGCGCGACCTAAATGTTGAATGTTATGTGAAATGTAATTTCAGGAAAAAAATTGTTGCAATTTATTAGAAATTTTTTCCTTCACTGAGAAAACGTTGTTGCAAGCTTATTGGCTTTTGGTTTAGCTGCTCATGTGAATATGCAGTATGAGTTTGCAGTTAATAATTCTATAGAGGTGTGCATAATTTTTAAATCTAGTTAGTTAAATCTACTTAGCGTCTTTTTGTTCTCATAAAAACCTGTGAACTGTTTAAGCAAATAGTCACCAAAACAACCAATTCAAAAAAAACAAAAACACAAAAAACCCCTGTGAAAACAACATAGCTATTCTTGGGTCTAGTTCATTGCTTATTCTTGGAAGAAAAGTCTACAGAGTACTATTTCTCCAAAAACAACAAAAGACACTAAAACATATTGATCTGACTTAAGCTTGAAACTCTATCGAATCACTCTGGCACCTGCACTTGATTTGCTTTCTGCAACTCAGCAAAAAACACACAGCATTTAGCCACAAACAAAGAGAAGAAGAAGATTTGTCTCTCGCCGACTTTTTAGCGTTTTAATCTGTAAGACATTTCAAGCCCTAAAAGCTAAAAGCAACCCAAAACAAGCTTATTCAAAATGCTAACCAAGTAATGGAAGAAGAAGATTATCCTTTCCAACCCTTTTTTTCTTCAATCAGCAAACAATCCAAGCCCCAAAAGGCAAAAGCAACCCAAACCAAACTTATCAAAATGCAATTGCAACACTTCTTCTTCTATCACACAAACAAAAATTTCCCACACATTCCTCTTCAACTATCCAACTCTCGGAACAAATGACAAGTAAACAAAGCCAAAATTTTTATTGATTAAGCATCATTCTCATATTCGTGTGCTAAAACGTGACAAAATTTAGACAGTTCTCTAAAGGGCAAAATTTCTTTATCATAATGTTTGTTTTGGTGTGCGGTTTACTGTTTTTTGCTGATGGTGCAGCTTTTAGTTTAATTTCTGCACCTTTATTCGTTACTGACTTAATATCTTATGCAACTCTGTCAGTAGCAATTATTTTAACGATAATTACGTTAACCATCGTTTTCAGAGATATAAGTCAGGGTTTGCCTTTTGAACCACAGAAATCAGAAATCTTTCGCACAAGCACAGAACCAAGCAAAAAGATAAGATATGTTCCTCCATCAGCCACTATCCAAAAAAACCCAGGTAAAGTTGAGTATGAGGAGGAAGATTTCAAAAACGCCAAAGTAAATCATCAAACAATACCTGAACCAGTAAAGACTTCTAGTAAAAGAATCTTATTTGTCACAATGATTGTAATTGTTGTAGGTCAACTTATTTTTGCAAATGGGGTTGCCTTTGGCTTGATTGCTTTACCGGTATCCTCCATCTATGCGGCCATAGCAGGTGCAGTTGCTTTAACTGTAATAACCTTCGCCATAGCTTTTAAGGACGTACAGAGGAACTCGTTTGCAAAAGCACAAAAATCATATGCAGTTGCCGCGCTCAAAGAATCAAATAAAGCACCAGTTACATTCAGTCAACCTGTCAATATCAATATTCAAAAAAGTACAAGTGTATTGGAGTTTGACTTTGCAAAACAGAAAAATCAGTCAACCCAACCATTAATAAGGCAACCTACAAAGTTGATTTGCCCAACCTGCAGAAAAGAGTTTAACCTTCCATTTTTCGAGGGAAATCTCATGGTAGATTTTGGACCGCCTAAACAATCTAACCTAATCAAACTCTGTCCCAACTGCGAAGCACCTGTACCCTTAAAACGAATAGGTGCAACCAGAAGAAGAAATTTGGAAAGAATAGCCTGTAAATTGTTGCTTGATTTCGTTAGAAATTTGTGGCGTTTAGGTCTGCAGATTAAAGCTTACTAGTTGCAAGATCTAAAGAACCAGAGAATTAGATAAGAAAAACGGCCAACGCCGCTAACAAACCAATTATCAATCCGCCAAGGAGCAACCTCAAAATGAAAGGTACTCGGTCCATGTCAAAGAAATCAGGAGAAAACACAATACAAAAGCTCAAGATCAAGATGCTAATCAGAACCAAACCCACTTGACCAACGAAGCCAAGAGCAACCAAAACTACTCCAACAGCCAAACCGCAGATGGTAACCAACAAACCCACGCCTACAACTGACCGGTAATAGCCTCTGACCATGTTTAACTCTAAATTGTAACCCAGTCCACCCAGAACAACAAAGACTGCTATTCCCCAAACCGCAACATCCAATAGAGGGGACAATACTCTGCCGATGAGCCAAATAGAATATCGAGTAGACCAAGCATATTGCAAGAGGGATAACTGCAGCCCAAATCAACAATCCTCTTTTCTTCACGCGCTCTTTGATCGACATAGTCATACCCGAATAATTCAATTGTAGATACAAAACTCTGTTTAAGTTTTTTGGTTACAATTCATACCCGAAATATTGAAGCCTCTATCACTGTGAAGGCTCTTTTTCTGTCTTGCGTTTTCGGAATAGTATGAACACGTGACCCCTAACTTCAACCAAACCCGAATTGGTTTTCTCTGCAGCGTCAGCGGCAATGGACTGAGCAGTAACCTCACCTTGCAATGCAGCAGGCAGAATTCTAATCTTTACCATCTTGTTTTTCTGCAGTTGCTTCTCGATTTCAGTTGCCAGTTGAAGCGTTAAACCTTCTTTGCCAACCCAAATCGTCGGATCCTCATCTTTTAAAACATACCTAACGTGGCGCTTCATTCGAGTGGTTATCTTGCTCACTTTGTCTTTGCTCCATTTTTTTCTTTAACAGTATACGAGTCTGGTTACCGCAGTTTAAACATGTTACTACGACGTGAGGCTCCCTTTTCTGTTTTATCCTAACACGACAGTTAACACCCTGCACATAAAGTGAATTGCATTCTTTACATGTTCCACGTCTGAACTCTAGGGGTAAACGAATTTTGGCGGCCATAGCAATCTTTCTAGCCGACAAAACGTACTGACTAGCCAGCTTAGAGTTAGCTTTAGAAATTTTTTTAGCTTGCAAAAAGAGAATTTGGATGCGCTGCCTAGCAATTTGCCTGACGATGGATTGATTATTCATCGGGTCTACCTAACGATGCCAAAGAAGACACGTGCGCTTACATAATACTTGTGTTTAAATCAACTGTTTCTCTGCGAAAGCTCAGACTTTAGCTGCTTTAATGCTTCTGCCATTACAAGGGGTTTACTCTGTAAAGCTTTTTGAGCCTTAGATGTATCTAGCGATGAATCCATGGGGCGCTTAGCGGGCCAAGTGAACTGCGAAGACAAAACCGGATCAATCAAACTAGGATCCAATCCAAAAGCATTTGCGATTGAGGTGGCAAATTCTAATCGGCTTACCCTTGTGGCACCGCACAAATGGTAAATTCCAGTTAATTGGCGCTCTACGACTTCCAGAGTCATCTCAGCCAAATTGGTGTTAAGGGTCGGTGTATTCCATTGGTCTGTGACAATCTTAACACGTTCACCTTTTCGGAGAGTTTCAATTAGCCAAAGGGCAAAGTTAACTTTTCCAGCTGCGGGGGTGGAACCATAGATGACGCTGGGTCGAGCGATGAAGTATTCAGCTTGGGTTTGGACGATTTCTTCAGCTTTAAGCTTGGTTACTCCATAGTAGTTGATGGGGTCGGGCTTATCGGTTTCTTTGTATAGTCCCTTTTCGCCGCTGAAAACGTAATCTGTGGAAATATAAATTAAAAATGAGCCTGCATCATGTGCAGCTTCAACTATGTTTTTTGTGCCTTCAACATTTATTTTCCAAGCAAGTTCCTTGTTGGTTTCACATTTATCTACATCAGTCAAGGTTGCTGCATGAACTACGACATCGGGTTTAATGGCTTTGAAGGATTCGTCGACCTGGGTCTTCCCAGAAATGTCCAACTTGACGAATTCTCCGAAGACAGAGAGGCTTTGGATATCTGAGGAATAAACCTCAATGCCCCTGGCAAGTGCGAGCTGAGCAAGTTTTGAACCATAAAGCCCGCTTGCACCCGTAATTAAAAGCTTCAACGCATGCCACCGAGTTTCCAAGGTGTCGGATGCAAAATAACTTCAGTAGCAAAAGGTGTCCACCAATGCTCATTAGCCAAATACCACTTAACCGTCGATTCTATGGACTCCTCGAAACTGAACTTTGGTTTCCAACCCAGTTCAACCCTAATTTTTGCGGAATCCAAACTATAGCGTGTGTCGTGTCCAGGACGGTCCTCGACAAACGTTATTAGGCTTTCAGGCTTCTGGAGTTGGCAGATGATTTTTTTGGCGATTTCAACGTTTGCAACCTCGTTTCCAGCTGAAACATTGTAGATTTCCCCAGCTTTACCCTTATCAAGCACAGTGCTTAGGGCTTCGCAGTGATCTTGAACATAGATCCAATCTCGTATGTTGGTTCCTTTACCATAGATCGGGATGGGAAGGTCCCTTAATGCGCGTATAACTGTTTTAGGAATTAACTTTTCAGGCATTTGGTAGGGACCAAAATTGTTTGTACAACGTGTGATTGAAACATTTAATCCAAAGGTCTTGTAGTATGATAAGACGAACATGTCGGCAGCGGCTTTGGCAGCTGAGTAAGGATTGGAAGGTTTAAGTGGGGTGTTTTCCGTAAATGATCCTTCGGTTGCTTCACCATAAACTTCATCTGTGGATACCTGCAAAAGTCGAGCCTTATGATTATGTCTGCGTATAGCTTCCAAGACAATGAAGGTTCCAACCGTATTATTTTGTAGGAACATGTTGGGGTCGCTGATGCTTCGGTCAACATGAGTTTCCGCGGCAATGTTCACTACAGCATCTACTTGGTGGACTAGACGGTTCATGAGCAATGGATTACAAATGTCGCCTTTGATGAAGGTGTATCGCTTATCATTCTCTATATCATGCAAATTAGCCGGGTTAGCTCCCATGCCAATTTTGTCAACGTTTATCAATTCAACATCAGGATGTTTTGCAAGCATAAGCCTGCAGAAGTTGCTTCCGATAAATCCTAATCCGCCAGTAACTAACAGTTTCATATTTTATCACTTGTGTGGGAGAATATTCCAATCATAAGGTTTACCAATACGATTATCATTTTTTTTGCCGTTTATGCTTTTGGGAATTAGGGTTGGGTCATTCCATGCGCGGCGTTCTTCATCTGGATTGGCAGGGTCATATAGGTTGGTGGTAAAATACAGCAGCATTGCAGGTTCGTCACCGAGCGCTTTGAAGCCATGCCAATAATGACCAGGCATACGAACAATCTGCAAATCCAAACCACTTGAAATAATCTCGTTAACTTCCTCCGTCTCATCGTCAAAAGCGCAGATTTTTATCACACCTCGAAGAGCCAAAAAGTAATCAGTTTGTCCCCTAACATGACGGTGCCAAGCGCGAATAATGTCAGGATATGTGAATGAAAAATTTGCTTGCACAATTTTGTCTTCTCCGAAGAGGTCCTTCCAATCTTTACGCATTACTTCTGTGAAAAATCCTCTTTCGTCTGGAAACCGACGTATTGACCTAATTCTGATCCCTTGTAACATAAATTATACCTTGTTTACTTTGAGTCATATCATTTAAAAAACTTTATAATGGTTCCTATTTTCAGGGTTAAACTTCTACTTCTGAATAGTCGCCCACATGCAACTTTATGGTTCGGTTCCTCTGGTTTCGGGTTATTTTAGCGTTTTTTCCAATTAAGCTGTCTTCAAGTCGCTCCACATCTTTGACGGTAACATTGTCTTGCACAACACAGTACTCAAGATTAGAATTGCTAATTTTTGAATGGTCCCCGATGCTTGTGTATGGTCCAATAAAAGAACATTCAATCAATACGCCTTTCCCTATCACACATGGTCCCCTGATTGTGCTATTCACTATTTTTGCTTCAGATTCCACCTTTACTCTTCCATCTATTGTGCTGTCTGTTACGGTTCCTTTGATATCTCGATGAATATACTCATCAAGTATTCTTGCGTTTGCAGATAAGATGTCGTCTTTTTTGCCCGTATCTAGCCACCAAGAATTTAAGATTTCAGCCTTAACCGTGAAGCCCATGTTAATCATTTCTTGGATAGCATCGGTAATTTCCAGTTCACCTCGCCATGAAGGCTTGATTCGCTCGATGGCTTGATGTACTTTGTTGGAGAATAGGTAGGTTCCAATTATCGCCAAGTTGCCCATGGGAGTTTTGGGTTTCTCCACAAGCCGGATTATATTACCTTGCTCATCTAACTGTGCTATACCAAAACTAGATGGGTTATCGACTTCCTTGAGAATAATAAGTGCGTCAAGATGTTCCTTTTTAAATTTTTTAACAAACGTTTCCAAGCCTTGACCTGTAACGTTGTCGCCTAAACACATAACAAAAGAATCCTGACCAAGAAAACGTTTAGCTGTCTTAACTGCATGTGCCAAACCAAGCGGTTCCTGAGGTATGTAAGAAACATTTACGTGCCAATTTGAACCGTCTTTAACGTAATCCTCAACGAACTGACCGGTCTCGTGAGCGGTAACAATACCTACTTTTCTTATGCTCGTCGCCGCCACCTGGTCAAGAACATATCCTAAAATGGGCTTGTTTGCTACGGGAATAAGCTGTTTGGCACAGGTAAAAGTTAATGGTCTAAGTCGGGTTCCTTTTCCGCCGCTGAGAACAAGTGCTTTCAAATCAATTCCTCAATCATGCTTATGTATTAATTATATGACTTGCTTTTCCCCTATTAAATAATTACAGTTATCAAATATAGATTAAGGTATACTCAAGAAACAAAACTTCGAAAACCAATCAAATCATTCTTTAACAAAATATCATTAAATTCATCTCGACACAGTAAAAAAAATTATAGAATATGCCAATTCTCTATATTTTATTCCTTATAAAGAGCACTCATCAACTTTTTAACGAAATTAATCACAAATACCAATGGTTTTCGCAACGGTCCCATTGCATTCGCGACTTCGCTAATGTTTGCTAAGTCACCTTCATTTAGGGTCTTAGTAACTGCCGTAATAAAGAGAAAAGCAACCACAAAAATAACCACACCCACAACTAATTTTATAGGATCGCCAAAGGGTAATAAGAAGATTGTAAAATAAGTCAGGAGTCCAGATGCAGCGGAGGAAAAAAGTATTTTTAGGGAAGAAATCCAATCCAAAGAAACAACAAAATGTTTCTTAATAAAACGCAAAGTTAAGAAAAAGCTTGGAAGGCCAGCTATTGTGCTTGCTGCGATTAATCCAATTATGCCGAATTGTGAAACCAAAACAAGACTTAAAGGAAAACCTATGGCAACTGTGAGAATTGTTAGTTTCAAGTTATATTTTGTGTATCCTTGACCGTTGATTAGACTAACAGTGCACAGGCTTCCAACAGCTGAAAAAAGGTAAATCACCGACAGTAAAGCAAGGTAGAGAGGTGCTTGGACATATTTATTTTCGAAAATAGTGCCTATGGCAGGCTGCGCTAAAGCCATAACCATGACCGTAACGGGCACAACGATCAACGCAGCATATTTGACGGAATACTGAAAAATATTCCTAAGAGTTTCTCTGTCTTTTTGGGCATCCAATTTTGAAAAAGCAGGAAAAAGCATTGTTGTCACAGGTAAAGCAAAAAAAGTGATCAAGACCACAAAGTTCAATGCTACAGAATAATTTCCAATCAAAGCATTATCGGTAACGAAAATCGCCATAATAGTGCTGTTAAACTGGGTTAGAAAGCCAGACAGAATAACACCTATCGAAAGTGGCAATCCATACTTGAGCATCATCTTAGTTGTCTTCATCAACTCTAGGGCACTGCCATGTGGCTTAGGCAACGACCGATACATCACGTACATAAGCAAAACTCCAATTAGTCCAGCAAAAAAGACCCCGACTGAAAAACCTATAACTGCGCCTAGTGTACCCAAACCCAAAGCAACCAGAGCAATTACCAGAGCAGTCTTCACTAATGATTGTACAATTAACATGACACTGTTAAGATGCATCTTCTCCATGCCAGTGAACGCAGCGGAGGCAGTATTAACTAACGCACCTGTTAGGATGAACAGGGAAGCAATTTGGATCAACTGAACAATCTGGGGACGACCATAGAATTGAGCTAAAAACGGCGATAGAACCAAAGACAACACGGAAAGCCCTAAACCAACAATGATTTCGAAGACTAATCCAGAAACAAAAACACTTCGTATTTTCGCAACGTTGTTTTCACTGTTGAATTCTGCTGAATACTTTATCATTGCCGTGGTTACTCCCCAATCTCTAAAAGTGGCAATTAGATTGGGTGCAGCAAGAGCAATCATGTACAAACCCATGTTTTCGGGTCCTAGGAGTCTTGCGATAACTATTGTGCCGACAGCTGAGATAACGGTAGATAGCACTAGACCCCAAAGTAAGTGAAAGCCGCCTTTAGCAGAAACCCGCGCCATCTCTATAGCCTTAGACATATGCTTTCTCCATTAATTGCATTCTTATTGTTGTTGATGATGTTCTGTTTATCAGTTTTGGTTAATTATTAAGAATTAGCTTTAATTTTAAAATTGATTGCTAAGGGACATAACTTGTCTCTTTGGTCTTCGGACTTTAACAGTTTGAATTAACTCAACTTCCAAACAAGAAATACAAAAACATGACGCTCCCAACTCAATCAGTTGTCTCATAATGTTGTATGCAGCTACAGCGGCTGAAGCGTTTTATTCATAACATCACTTCCTATTTTATTTCTCAAACCTATCTAAGCTGCTATTAGAGTTTTGTTTACTTTGGGATTATACAATCAGGATTAAAGGTATCACTGAAAAAGATCGAAATACCATAATTAAGGAAATGCATGATAAAGGTATAGGCGCTGATGGTTACTATCCTACTCCAGTTCACCAAATGCCTTTCTACAAAGAAAACTTTGGAATTTAATTTGCCAGAAACACAAAAAGCAGCATGCCAAGTGCTTTCATTGACAATTCACCCAGCAGTTGGGGAAGAGCAAATAGATTTTATAGCTCAGACACTTCTAAGTTTAAGATAAACAAAACTTTTGCATTGAGATATTTTTGGAAGAACGATATATAGCAGAGCGGCATACATAAGTCAATTTCCCGTTCCCAACCGCGACTTAAAACTCACTCAGTCAGCGGCAAATAGAAGAAGATTTGGTCTTTTTCCGACTTTTTGCGACGCAACAGAGACTTTTTGCGACTTTTGCAACCTCAACCTGCAAACAATCCAAGCCCTAAATCAAGAAAGCAACCCAAACCAAGCTTATCCAAAATGCAGCAGCGACTCTTCTTCTTCTATCACACAACAAAAAAAACTTCCCAAAAACCTCCTAAACATCCAAGGCAGCAAATTGTGGGTAGAAAATAGGTATTTTCATCAGCCAATTTTTTTTAATATTTTAACTATTTTTTTGGAGGCTCTACACCACAACTATTGATTATTGATAAATAAGTCTTAATAAACACTACTCTCTCTGGATTGCAGATAGTTACACGAGGCTTGAAATTGAAGGACAAAAAAACCCTTAGCTTTAAACGATTCATAATTATCTTCGCCGTATGCTCTCTGTCTTCTGCAATACTTGTTAATGCTTCTGGAAACATTTTCCTCGAGTTACAATCGACCCTTCCAACGAATCAGGTTGCACAAGATATGTCTGGCAATTACATAACCAGCAACAACACGATTGGTAACCTAACTGATGTTGAAGTGTTAGGCATTAAAGATGGACAATTACTCTTCTGGAATGCCACAGCAGAAAAATGGCAAAATGCTGATTCTTCTCAATCCGCCGCAACAATAGCTAAATTGACCAACGAAACCTCTGCAGGCATATCTAATGGAGACCTAAATAATCCACAGCAACCCTACAGCTACCTAATATACACGGACGGAGCCAGCAACTATTACGCAAAAAACGGTACTGATGGAACTATTTCTTTTAAATCAACCAATGCAACATACGTTATTCAATCCGCCATTAACCAAGAGGGCATTATTGCAATCAAAACAGGAACCTATTTTGGCACATCTTTAAGTCTCTCTGACCTAAATGTTAGACTTATCGGAGAAGGACAGAATACAATTCTACATTTTACGGACGGCATTATTATTTCGAATAAAGAACCCACACATAAACAAGAAATTAGCAACTTAGCTCTCTTAGGCACTGGGTATACAAACGAGGGCTTAACCTTGAATTCTGCTCAACGTTTCGTCAGCTACAACCTTTTTATTCAAAACTACTCTACCGGAGTTTATATCACCTCTTCGGCAGGTGCGACAATTTTCAATAATTTCTACAGTCTAATGAGTTATGATAATTACTGGGGCGTTCATATTAAGCGCAATGGCGGGGGGGATGATACTGTAGCACACAACACCTTTTATGGTGGTAGAATTGTTACCAATCTAAAGTGGGGTGTAGTAATTGAAGGTTCAGCTTCACACGAGGTTTTTGACGGTGTTGAAATCGAGAATAATATGTACGGCCAGGTTTTGTTTAATACATTGGCTGCTGGCGGCGGACTAGTGCCTGAAGGAAACCAATTTGCGCGTTGCTACTTTGAACCAGAGCAATCTAACAATACCTCGCCATTTGTCAAGTTTACAACTGAATTAGGTGCTGGAACTGAAGCCTGGGGAACCAGTTTTACCAATAACAAGTTCGCAATTGTAGGAACTACAAGTTTAACGTTGGGAAGTCACACAATATTTAGTGATAACTACATTACTGGAGCAAGTGCCACTTTTACGGTTGATGCCTCTGCGGCCTGCTGCGTTGTTGACGGTAACATTAATCCTACTGGCACAGTTAAGGTTAATTATATTGGGACTGCAAACACTGGAAGAGTTATGGTTTTGTCAAATAATATTTTAGCTTCAAGTGGCAGTTGGATTAATTTCACTGACGCTTTTCCAGCTAACCCTTCCGTCTCGGTGTCAGTTACGAATAACGGTAATTTATTATTTGTTTGGCCTTATCAAGTCGAAACGACACGCTTTCAACTTCTAATGTTCTATAGCAATGGAACAGAAGTTACAACACCACAATCGGTTGTATGGACCGCAACCTTAAACTTGCCATAAGAAAACTCCTAACATAAGGGATCAAACACCAACTTCTTGACCTTAATACAATGAGAAAAGTCTTATGTCGTTGTCTCAACAACAAACATCTTTGCTGAACACAAAGTGAAATGCATTATGTTTACTTGGTTCCCGATTTGCATGAATTCGTAGTTTTACAACTTGATCCATTTTACAAGTAAAATCGATTGGTCTGCAGTCGAATAAAACGATTTTACTACTTGTTTATATTAAATGCTTAGCTAGAATAAGATGCAGATTGCATAGTGTTCAACAAGGCTTCAGATTGGTTCACCCTTTAAATTGCACAAAACCCATAATTATATGGAAGAAGGGAGGACTAGCTAATTCCTTTTACTAACAAGTGGAAACTTGTAACTATCATAGTAGCAGTTGCTATAATAAGCACTGGCATCATACCCCTCTCTTCACACAGCGGAAATGCGTTTTCAACACCCCCAATTCTAACTAATGGTACAGTGCAACAAAATCCAGATAACGAAAACATAACAACCATTAACAGCGACAATGTTTCCAAAGTCTCTTCACCAACTCCTTCGTTACCCACTCCAAAACAAACACCTATTTCAGAAAACGCCATCTCCTTCACCTACAAAATAAGTCTACCCACTTACAACATTAATGACAACATAATAACCCCTGAACCCACATCAACTATACCGATACCACTCAATACAAACGAAGGAATACAGGCCGCCATCAATGCTTTAGGTCCCGCTGGCGGCGAAATTACTCTTCCGTCAGACGCCAACATTTCAAGTGCAAATCTGCTAATCACCAGCAACATAATATTATCGGGAGTCAATCCAAATATAACTCTTCATTTAGACTCTAAATCCTTGAATGTAGCAAAAAATGCAACAAACGTAATCATAAAAGACATGATAATTGATGCATCTAACTTAGAGAATCGCAGCGTTATCACAGTTTCCGCAGGGGCGCAAAATGTCTCCATTCAAAACATAATGATCCAAAATGACACTTCAGATAAAGCCGCAGTATCGACTTTAGGAAGTTATGTCCAATTACAGAATTTGACCTTTTTTAATGTAACTAATTCCCACCCAGTTCAAATCGGCGGTTCTCACTCTAATGTTAAGAATTGTCGCTCAAGTGATCAATCAATTTTTGCTCTCGTGGCAGTGGCAGGGGGGATTACAGACATTCATGTTGAAGGAAATATTGCAGAAAATAGACCTCTATTTGATGGTGGTTACACTTTAGCTTCATCGAGCGACATTTGGATTCAGAATAATATATTAAATAATTTTCCTAACCGAACCTACGGCATTTTGGTGATGGGTGGAACCCCGGAGCCTTTCAAAGCACCCTTCGATAGGGTTTTTGTCTTAGGTAACAATGTAACAGCGGGAGCCGGAGCTTATAACGCCATTTCAATTTATGGATTAGCAAGCAACGTCATAGTCGCCAATAACACCGTAGATCAATCCTTATCTGGACATAACGCAATTGCCGTTGCCTCTGGCGTAAATGTCACCGTAACTCAAAACACAGTATTCGGAGTAATAGAAGGCGCCGAAGGAGGAATTGAGGTAGAAAGCAACCCCGTTCACAATAGATTTACGGGAATAAGCGAAAACGTCAATGTAACCAAGAATGTCGTCTTTGGTTCTCAGTGGGGAATATACGTCAGAATAATGGTTCCAGACCACATTAACTGGAACGGAAACCCTCTTAAATCAAAAAATATCCTAATTGAAGGAAACACAATCAGCAACTGCACCATTGGAATAAATCTGCTATATGGAGACGGCATCATTGTTAAAGACAACACCCTTATAGATAACACGATATCTTTTGCAGTTGACAAAATCAACGTACTGAATTATACTGTTAGCGGCTCAATTTGAGTAACGTCGATTACCTATAGTAAGAGTTCATTAATAAATTGGAATTATTAATTTACCCAAACAAGAAAGCTCAATGATCGCGCGTACCAGAAGTGTATGCCTTTAAGGCAGAGGAAGCATCAAATTCGAAAAGCCAAGCATTCCCAACTTCCTTAATCAGGTTGAAATAAGGAGTTGCGAGAAATTGCGAGGCATTAAACGGCCTACGTATCGCAGAATCGAGGGCAAAACTCGATGGCTTGGATCCCACATATACAAATGAGATTTTATTATCTATCAAATATGGAATTGCTCTCAAATCGGATGAATTAGCCGTTAATAAGGTCATTATGGAGGTGTAGTTTTCTATTCCATTATACCCACAGAATGATTGTTTCTCAGTAATAGCAGTCAAATATTGACCGCTATCACCTCTAGAGATCAAAATCAGGGCTTGAGAAGAAACATTGTCCTTAATCCAATTCAACAATGCTACGTCATCATGACCAAGCACTGTATAATAATTTAAATAAATTTTCATTCTGTTGTAAGTCTGTTGCTGTTCCTCAACAACTGATACACTTAGAAAAAGCACAGTTGATATTAATAATACCGATATAGCCAATGCAAAAAGTCTATTTTTATTAAATTTCATCTTTACTGATCTCGCCCCATTCTTTAATAATCTTCTGAGCACCAAAAAATAGAGATGTAAAAAGGAAAAAACAACAATAGTTGACATGATTGTTACTGCAATAAATACATGCTGCCAAACTCGCTCCGGATTAAAAAAGTCATTTAGAAACTTTATTGGAAGAAAAAGAGTAACAGATAAATATGCCATAATGGCTAACCAAAAAAAATAAACTAAAAATAAACTAAAAGCAAAACCCTTTGGAAAAACATTCCTAAGCTTTTTACCTAACTTTGGAATAAGAAATGCAATACCAAGGATTATAGCAAAAGACGCCAAAGAAAAAATTCTGCCCAATTCCGAAAAAACCGCTGATAAAGAGGGAATATCAAGCAACCAGTTAAAACTTATATGGCCTATTACACTTTCTTCAAAGGAATTTGTTGCATAATTCGATTCACCAAACTGGAAATTAGCAATGTTGTGAGTATATATCGAATAGAAATAAGGCACACTCAATAGTATTGGTATTAGGAAGGCGACAGCAAAGGCAACATTCTTCCGCTTAAGGAAGGAACAAATTGTAACTTTAAACGAATGATTATACCAAACTATGGTTAACAATTTTGCGGTTAAAATCAATACAAGCCACAATAATTCTAACAGTATTGCACTTGGATAGGTTTGAGAAGAAATAAAAAAGATTAGCCCTAACAAGAAAGCGTTCAGATAAGAGAGTTGTTTTGATAACAAAAATACAAAAATTAAACCCATGCTACTCACTAAAAGATACAAAGATAATAATACAGGTAGCCCGCCCCAACTTAGCGGCCACCACGAAAACCCAACAGCGAAAAAAGATGCCCCTATCAAGCCTATGAGCGAGATTGACCTATTTTTGAACAGACATTTTAGTGTTGAATAGAAGGCAAGAGCAATTAGAGTAGGCAAAACAACACTTATCAGAATAACAATTTTTTGAATTGAGACATTAAGCAAAGAAACGAAAAAAGCCGAAAGCACATGTGATCCTGATGGATAATTTAGTGTTAAGTTAGCAAAGGGTTGACCAGAACGCGTCAACAATGAGACAGGATTATCCAATACAATCCTCGTCATCAACGTATGATCTGCCCCATCATCGATTGTGGAACCATAAAAACCAGTTATAAGCATTGAAGAAAGAAATATAACTACAATTAATATCGAGAATATTGCAATATTGAAATAATTGCCTCGAAATAATGACGCTGTTCTTTTAAACCATTTCTTTCTGTCTTTAAACCTCGTACTAATGCCAATGAAAGAAAGACAAATAATGAGCAACGCAGAAAACAAACCCAAATTAAGAAATGCAAACAAATAATAGAAAAGATAAACAAAGACAAAACCAAAGAGCACTCTGAAATTAGCTTTTTGAAAAAAATCAAAAGCACCAAATGGATCACTTTTTTTACTCAAAGAAGAAAACAAGCATAGAATGCCAAAACCAACCAAGTATAAGATAAAGATGCTTAGAATTGAAAATAGAACAGACTCGAATAAGGTTATCTGAGTCCAATCCCACCACATAATCATTGCACCGTACGCCTATTCGCTGAACTGACATCGAGAGCAAACAAGTGCGATTTAATCAATAGTTATTATCCTTCCAATTATTCTAAGCATAGTTCAAACATTGTTTGAATATTGCATGAGCAACTTTATATGTTTAAGTAAAAAAAGGAGTTTTCAACATTTATTTACAGTCCCCGCAGTTATTACACATCGCCACTATTTCAAATAAAGCAAATGCCCCTCCCCCTAAACTAATTGGATTTGTTAATATTACTTGCAAATTTAGCTACAACTTTTCTTTGGGCTGATCTCTTACTATATTGACAACAGATGATACGGCTACACAAAGATAAAAACCGTTTTTCGATTTAAATAGTCGCATGCTGGAAGTGTACATTTACCAAGAGCAACAATTTCTATTGAATAATTCAGGAAATCAAATCCCAACTTAATGGAGTCCCCTTTTCAATATTTCTGGAGGCTCTTTTCCCTAAACAGTCTTTCAAATACTTAGGCGGAAGCCCATACGCCGGTCGAATCGAGCGTACATTGTCGGAACTAAATTGATCGCCACCTTTCATATCTTTGACTATGAAAAGCGAACGGCGAAAAACCAAACTCGATTTCTCACAATCTCGAAGACGACACTCCTTTGACCCAAGAGAACCTTCAACTATTCTAATAGACATAACTAGTTCTTTAAGTTCGGAAGGTTCTAATGAAAAACCACTGTCTGGGCCAGGAATTTGGCGTGAAAGTGTAAGATGTTTCTCAATAATGCAAGCACCTAAAGCTACCGCTGTAACTGCAACAATTGGATTTAACGTGTGATCGGATAAACCAATAGGAACTTTGAATTTCTTAGCAAGCTGTGGGATTGAACGCAAATTCATGTCCTTAAAATCAGCAGGGTAAGCACTGGTGCATTTGAGTAAAGCGATCTGTTGAGCGCCTGCTTCCTTAGCAGCCGACACTGCTTCTTTAATTTCTTGGATAGATGCCATTCCAGTGGATATTATCAGCGGTTTCTTGGTCCGTCCCATTTTTTCAATTAGCGGAATATCAACTATTTCAAAGGAGGCAATTTTATGGACCGGTACATCCATCCGCTCCAAGAAATCAACTGACGAAAAATCAAACCCGGTTGAAAAGAAGTCCAACCCTAACTCGTTAGCTATGGTTTTAAGTTTGGGTTGCCACTCCCAAGGCATATTGGTTTCGCTATATAAATCATAAAGTGTCCTTCCGCTCCAAGGTGAACCTTCTTTTATCTTAAAGAATTCCTTGTCAGACTGCAGAGTTAGAGTATCGGCTGTATAGGTTTGAACTTTCACGGCGTCAACTCCAGCATCTTTAGCAGCGTGAATGAGCTTTACCGCTTGATTGAAATCTTTATTATGATTTGCAGATAACTCGGCTACAATGTAGACTGGAAAGCCTGCTCCAATAAGTCGTTTACCGATTTTAATTGAATGAGCCATTTGCTACGCTCTCTTTCATTAAATGAATTGATCTATTACCCTTAATAACAACCTCTCCACAATCTTTGAAATTTGCCTTCAAAAAGGCAGAGATCGATGGATTGTTGTCCTCTTTTACATAAGCATGAACTCGGTTAATGTCAGTAGTTAGGAAAATTTCTCTGATTGAAACAATTATAATTTGAGCAGCAAGACCTTTTCCGCGGTATTCTTTTTTAATGCTAATTGACATGATGGCTTCTTCTTTGTTTGTTTTATCGAACCGAACTTGCCCTATAGGAATTCCGTCTTTATTTACGATGAAAAATATGCAAGATGGATTGCTAAGTTGAGCTCTTAGCCATTTAAGATGATCTTCCCAGGGTATAGAGTTTGCAGAGAAGGATGCCGCTCGAACCTCTGGATCGTTTGCCAAAGTCCAAAGAAAACTAGCGTCCGTTTCCTGAACCCTTCTTATTTTCACAGGTTCCATTGCCATGACTAACATTCGTTCCTTATTTTTTCTAACACCCTTAAAGCACCCTTACCGTCTACGATGGTTCTAGCGATTCTTGAAATTTCGGCGCGCTTATCAGCATCCTCTATTAATTTAGAGATAGCATTGGCAATCATTGACGATGTTATGTCTTGGTACCAGCCAACGTTTATTGCTGCACCAACTCTGCCTAGTTCTTCAACTATTTGACGTTGGTTATCTGCAATAGCTACCAAGAGCGTTGGCAAACCCATGAAAGCTAGCTCCCAAGTTGAAGTCCCTCCCGCCGACACCGCTATGTCAGCCCAAGCCATCAAATCTGACATTTTCTCAACATTAATCTTGAGCTCTATATTGGCTTTGGATTTTTCAACCAAGCGCTTCATTTGGTCAGAATACTGGTTGTTTGCTCCAACAATTATGACGTTAAGACTACTTGAGTTCCAATTGCATGATTGCGTCAAAAATTTTTTTGGTAACATTATTAGGGTCAGAACCACCCATAGTTACTAATATATTTTGAGCTAATTCAGGAATCTTGCGTTTCCAACCTTGCCAAACTAAAAATTCTTCTCGAAGAAGCGCATATCTGGTCCCCAATAACAAGGAAGTGTAAGTCTCTCTTCTTTGAATAGAGTTTTTCAGAGGCATAGATATTCTGGTTTAGCACAATGTCAGCATAATAATGATTTGCAAAACCATTATCGTCGATAAGCAATAGATTTGATCCCAACTTCTTAATCAACCGTTGGTAAGTGGCATCAAAATGGTACCCGTCTAATACTATCCAGGAAGCAGATACATCTTTTGACACCGACATTGTTTGTTTAGCATCATCAACGCTTCCAGGAACGCAATTTAACTCTCTTATTTCGAAACCTTCTGATTTAAGTCTGTTCCGTATCGGGGGCGCGATCATGCACATTACAAAAACTGAACGCTCGCCGTACTTTCGAAAAATTTGTCCGAGGGCTAGACAACGCATGACATGACCAGTACCAATTTGAGGGCTGGCGTCTGCCCGGAAAATAATCAATTGCTAACTCTTCTCCAATGGTTTCTGTTGTATATTACAATTCAGTTCAACTATACTTGGCTCACTTTCGCACAGTTTCAATACATCATTCCAGCTAAACTGGCTGTTGTCACCTAGTATCTCATAAACTCTGCGCACAAATTGAAGATCTTCAGGAGTATCCACTGTCCAACGATATTTGCTCAAGTCACTTGAATTAGTTATGGATAAAAGTCTAAACAAATCAGCGTTCTCGTAAATATACGGTGTTACGTGAACTCGATGATAAGGCTTAATTGCATTTTTCCAAGCGATAGCTAAAGCGCGTAAATTGATTACTTCAATGTCCAAGCCGCGAGGATACGTTCTATTCAATGTATTACTAGCATAATCTACGTCTGAACTCAAAAAAGCTTGAACAACCTTGTCGATTATTGTTGGGTCAATCAATGGACAATCGGCGGTAATGCGAACCGCAACTTCAGCTTTATGAACAATCGAAGCCTGAAAAAACCGATCAAGAACATCATTTTCATTACCTCTAAAAACCGAGACTTTTAACTTGTGGCATTCGTTCTCAACAGAATCATCAACAATAGTATCACTCGTTGCAACAACGACCTTATCTAGTGAAGTCGCACAGTTGACGCGCTGCACGACACGACTAAGCATTGATTTGCCACAAATATCCTTCATCACCTTTCCAGGCAATCTGTTACTATTCATTCGAGCTTGGACTATTGCGACAATTCTCAAGAACATTTCTCCAAGACTTTTTTAACCGATACTATTACTCTCTGGACATCATCATTAGTCATTGCTGGAAAAATTGGAATAGAAAGGATCCTTTCATATGCATTCTCAGCAACTGGACATAACCCCGCCGACGTCCCAAAGTTAATTTTATAATAAGGATGCAAATGGACAGGGATATAATGCACATTCACACCAATTCCAGCGTTCCTTAAAGACGAAAAAATCTCTGACCTACTTGCTTTAATTCGTTCAATAGATAACTGAACAACGTACAAATGATAAACGTGAAAAACGTCTTCGTTTACCTTCAACGCCTTAACACCTGATTCATCTGCAAACCCTTCAGCATACATTTTGGCAATTTCTCGCCGTCTTTCAATCCAACCCGAGAGTTTTTTTAACTGACTCAAGCCTAATGCGCACTGAATATCAGTTAATCGATAATTATAGCCAAGATCCAACATTTCATAATACCAAGTTCCAGTTTCGGTTCTCTGGCGATGATCAGATTGAATGCCATGATTACGAAACCGTCTCATTCTATTTGCATATTCTATATTATCAGTAACTACCATTCCACCCTCTCCCGTGGTTATGTGTTTCACTGGATGAAAACTAAAAACGGTAAGATCTGCCAAAGAACCTACCCTTATGACCTCGATATTGGGCTCCAAGCGCGTGGCAAGCATCAGCTATAAGAATCAAGATTATTGTTTTTGGCCGTTTTGCGCAAAGCATCGTAATTGCTTGGCTGTCCTGCATAATCAACCGCAATTACAGCTCTGGTTTTAGGGTTAATTTTCTCATCCAATTTTATGGGATCAATCAAAAGTGTATCTGGTTCCACATCGACGAAGACTGGAGTCCCTCCTTGATACACTACAGAGTTGGCAGTTGCAACAAAAGTCATAGGCGGCATAAGCACTTCAGAGCCTTTGCCAATGTTTGAAGCAAACGCCGCAGCATGCAAACCAGCGGTCCCGCTTGAAAAAGCCACTGCATACTTGGCGCCTACATACTCTGCTATCGCCTTTTCAAAAGCCTCAACCATTGGACCGGTAGTTAGCCAATCAGAACGCAAAACATTTGTTACTGCTTTAATATCCTCTTCATCAATCGATTGCTTACCATACGGTATAAAATCTAGTATCAGTGGGACCTCCCAATAGGTATTATTTAGCTAGCTTTCTTAATTCTCCGACAGAAAGTTTTTCAATATTAGTGTTACTTGAGTACCGAAAGCCTTCAGGCAACTTTCCACCGTTTGACCAGTTTTTCGCGTTCCACCACGCATGAAGAGGCTCTATCACATACATATCGTCTAATTCCACAGTATGCCATGACTCATCTTCACTAACCAAAGTCTCATGAAGCTTTTCACCAGGTCGAATACCAATGAATTTGATTTTACATTTTGGTGCAACAGCCTCAACTAGATCCATTATATTCATACTAGGGATCTTGGGAATGAAAACCTCACCGCCATTCATTTTTTCAATGCAATTAATAACAAACTTTACCCCTTGTTCCAAATCAATCCAGAAACGTGTCATGCGAGCATCGGTAACAGTGACACTACCATTGTTTCGTTGTTGAGCAAAAAGTGGAATTACGCTACCTCTGCTTCCGACAACATTACCATAACGAACGCAGGAAAATCTGGTGGGTTTTTCTCCGCTATATGAGTTTGCTTGAACAAAAAGCTTCTCAGCCACGAGTTTAGTAGCTCCGTACAAGTTGACTGGATTTACAGCTTTATCAGTACTTAAACCAATAACTCTCTCAACCTCTGTATCTAGCGCGGCATCGATTACGTTTCTAGCACCCATCACATTTGTCATTATTGCCTCTATAGGATTGTATTCACATGCTGGAACTTGTTTTAGAGCCGCCGCATGAATTACTACATCTACTTCATTCATGGCTCGGTTTAGGCGTGATGAGTCTCTGACATCGCCTATGAAGAAGCGTAGTGCAGGGTCATCGTATCCACTGGTTTGCATCTCATGTTGTTTTAGTTCATCCCTGCTGAAAACTATCAGTTTTTTTGGATGAAAGTCACGTAGCATTACCTTGATGAACATTTTTCCAAACGAACCGGTGCCACCAGTAATCAAAACAACCTTATTTTCCCAAAACATCTACATTACCGTCCAAAAGCGAGCGCGAAATATTGTAAGCAAATTCTCAGTCATTTCAACAACCATTTTATGCTCACACTTACGTCTATTTCTCAAATAGCCACCAATGTGTTCTATCAAACCCTTCAGCTTTATTCCAATACCCTGATCTAACAAGCTTCAATTGTGGGTAACGTTCCTCGAAATGTCTCTTAAAATCTCTTTTCCAAAGCACATCATTATGTCCATGATAGGGTATTACGGTCTCGTCTTGAGCATAATATTCTATAGCTAACAAGTATTTACAAGATACACGATACAATTCATCAATTGCTTTCGCCAGGTCTTCCAAGCTGATATGAATCAAAACGCCACTTGTAAAAACCAAATCAAAGTACCCATCTTTAAAAGGTATGTCGAATATGTTTCCTTCAAGGATAGATAATTTATTATTCGATCTACCCTGCAACACCGCATATTTCGATGGTTCCAACCCGACCAATTGATATTCGCCAATTTTTGAGAGAGCTATGAGGTTATGACCGACGTTACTACCAACTTCTAGAATTTTAATAATTTTTAGATCGCCAACCATGGATCTAAATGCATTAACTCTAGTCTCAGGATCAATAACATTTCTGTTCGTATATTCAACCCCGAAATCAGAGCCCCATAGCTTTATTTTCTCTTCTTTCATAGTAACGAACCAATGGGCACCTTATACAACCCGTAAGTATTTTAATTATTCCATAAAATTGTTAAATTTAAAGACAAAAAAAGAAAAGAGGGAAAAAGTTGATTATATTATTTGCTCGGCTTCTTTTTCCTTGACATCTACGAATGGTGGGAGAGAGACATAACTCGTTGGATTTTCTAGCTTCCACAAAGGATTTTTTAGCACCCACGTTCCATCAACATTGTCAAATATTTCTTTGTTCCAGAACTTTTCAACAATGTCCCAAAATTGTCTTGGCTGATAACCCATGAAATTGATAAAGTCCTGCATTGCTAACTTATCCAACCTATGATCGTATTTCATTACAAGCTTTATCGCTTCTGCTCTTGTTATCTTGCCGCCTCTAATCCATCTACAGGTTATATCTGTTGCTCTGCCAAAACCGAACTTGGGATATTTCATCCAAAGATGGACAATGTAAGAAATTGAGTCTATCTGACCATAATCCTCAACATTTCCTTCTCTTCGCCATTCATGAACTAAATCTATAAATCCATAACGTTTCGCTATCTGATAGTTTCTCTCATCATCCCAAGGTGTGAAATAACTCATAAAGATAGGCTCAGGCTTCACTCTATCAACATCAGCTTGCGATGGAGGAATAATGGCATTCATTTCCGACTTAGAAATTCCGCGGGTTAACCAGAAATCACATATTTCTTTACCAAGCTTTTCTGCTGCAGCGCTGTGTCCTGCCGCTATATATTTTTTGGCACTATAATCTTCTTTGTCCGTTGTTCCATACTCGAAAGCTGCATTTTCGCCGAAAACGATTAGAGGTATATTCATAGACACAGCAATTTTGTACGGAGCGGTATAAATTGCTGCTTCAACAAAACGCAATGGCTCCCCAAGTTCCTCGAAACCTATCTTCGTTACTCTTCTAAAAAGATCAATGCTCAAATTGAAAAGTATCATGTCACAATTAAAAGCAGACCCTAAATTCGCAAAGTTTTTTTGACCTGTAACGGTTTTTGTAAATGGATCCGCCACGGTTATTAGAAGCGGATTCATCCCCATCTTTTCTTTCATAACATAAACTAAATAGTGACTATCTTTTCCTCCACTAACGGGAATAACACAATCGTAATACCCATCTTTCCTTCGGTATTTATCACATAAAGCCTTTAGTTCTGCCCATCTTTTTGGCCAGCCAACTTTTTTCTTCTCTTCCTGATTCAAGCACGCTTGACATAGTCCTTCTTTAGTCATGATCGTGTGAGGACGAGTATCCGGCATTAAACATTTAGTACAGTATTTCACTTATTTTTCCTCCGATTGTATTATAATTTGGATAAATAGTAAACGGGTGTCTTAAAAGCCTTTCCCTCATTCATACAAACGACAATTTTTAACATTCAGATAGGCAATTTAAATTAGACATCTTTTTCCAAAATAAGATGAATTATACCTCTGTCAACATTATTCGCTAAATAATCAAAGTCAACATCAAGTTGGTAACTAATTCCGCTCAAATTCTTTCTCTTAAAATTATTAATCAACTTGTAGGTCGCTTCCAACCCAAGATTGCTTACAAGCGGATAAAATCCACGGGGTATTTCATCGATGACCAACGAAAGCCTAAAGCCATGTTTTTCAAAATTCTTAAAAAGTTGTCTAACATGATCTCTGCCAAATGGAGGAATGACATGAAGCTCCATACATATTGTGTTAATTCGTTCGGGGATATCGCCGCCAAGTATAAAGTACTCATGCCCTTCCAAATCAAGCCTAATCAAATCTATAGGAAACTTTTCAGCTAAATTAGAAAGCGGTAATGCATGCACAAGTATTTCTTTAAAAATTTCGTGCCCACCATCCTTTAATAACTCCGCTTGCGAGGAAGTAACGTTAAATTTTTTGGCCACATAGAGTTTTAGCATTTCCTCTTTATCAGACATGGCAATATTGAGAGACGTAGCATTACCATATTTTTCAAGAGTCTTTGATAAGAAAGAAAAAGTCAAAGGAACAGGTTCAACAGCTATTACCTGCTTAGCGCCTGCCTGGAGTTCAACCAACGGAAAATAGCCAAGATTGCTCCCGATATCGAGGACGAAAGGCTTTTTCCGTTTAATCTTATTAAAGATAGCAAATGTGTTTAATGGTTCCCGAAAGCCATAAAGATAAAATTCTTTTGAAAAACCTTCATCAACTGGGTTTAGAAGTAACCTTGATTCAGAATCGGAGTGCAAATTCAATGAACTAAAATTAATTTTTCTCCAGACTTCATTTGTAACCCTAACTGTGCCTTTTCTGAGATTATAATATTCTTCCATTAATTGAAGTGAGAATCTTTGAGCAAATGATAATATCCCATCGGAACCGTTTTCTTTAATCAATTCTTTTGTGAGGGATATCATGTGTTTTCCACTTCCTGAATGTTAAAGCGCCTAAAAAGATTATGCCTATTATCAGAAAAATGTTAGGCAACGAGAGGAGAACATCTTTCCAAGGGATCACGTCAATAATAGCATCATTTTGAACAATCCTATTGTACTCACCGACAAAATTGTCCATGAACATGTAATTACCGTCACTATAACCAATTCTAAAGTTCAGATTTCCGACAAGTTGTACGTTATAAGTCCAAGCAGCAGAATCAGAAGGTAATGAAATTTGTGAAAAGGCAATTATGCCATTAACAATTATCTGAGGTTTTAATAAAACAAGGTCTGCCGAGGTTGTTTCAATCACTACTGAACCATCATCAATTGAATAGTTCCCGTTTACTGTGTAAATTTCAATTCTAGAGCTATCATTAACTGAAATCTTAATAGAGCTATTTTCGTACTTAAGCGAAACATAAGATGGAATGGCATTATCTTCTCCAGTAGTCAGATTACACAAGTTTGATTGCACTTCTATTTTAGCAGAACCCGATATGGTTATCGAATTAATTGTTTTATTATCCAAAATAGTCTGCCCTAAATTATTATTAACAAACAGTTTTTCTGTTGCTATTGGTTGCTCTATCAGATAAGACCCTGAGGCAACTGCATTAGTGGTAATGTTACCCTCTGCCAAAAAATCATTCGTTCCATAGGTGCCATATTTACCTATCCATCTATTTTCCAAAGGATCTCTGGACAGCTCTTTGTTACTTTCAGGAAAATGAACACCACCTTCTTCAAGGATATTTTTTATAATAGTAACTAAGCCGTCAGTAACGTTCCAATCGTTATTGGCTGTTTCTATCGCCTGATAAATAGGGTCAACATAAACATAGAAAACACTCCCATTTCCAATTCTTTTCTCAGCAATAAAAGGAGCCACATTGCTACCATTCACTGAATAATAGCTTAAAACATGAACGTCATCCGGGACATATTCAACAGACTTAACATTCAATGTTTTTGTCGGATAGAATTCCAGAGGTAGTACTAATACCGTTTACTTGATAACCGGTTCTGTTAAAAACAAAACCAAATGAATCAAACATGGTGCCTTGACCGCCCATTACAACAAATTTACCTCCCTCCTGTACCCAATCAAGTAAAACTGAACTGTTAAAATTATACATGTTTTGTTCATTTATGGCAAAATCAGATGGTGCTATGATTGTTGATTTGTCATCAAAATCATCATTCAACAGATTGATAAGAAGAGTTCAATGATGCAAGAATCAAGTATGATAAAAGTGTAGCATTATTATACTTTAGGGGAGCAACATATCCTAAGTCAGATTCAGACGATGATTCCAAGTATGGCAGCTTGTAGACTAAGAAACGTGAGTTATTAAATACCAAGGGGAGATAGCTAACAAAGTCACGACTAGCAGATGAATCATTAATTCCTCTATCTATACATACATAGCCTATGTCGGATGAAAGCAAAGCGACAGTTTCGGGGTGGGATGAAAGCAAGAAATCTGGATAAATTGTAGGGACCGCTGTTGTTCCTCCTGCCAGCTTTACGATAGCATTGGACATATCACCTAAAGTAGCAACCCTTGAAGTAATAGGAACATTTTGTTTGACAAAGTTAGCTAACTCAATGCTGGTAGGAGTTGCGTAAGCAGGACCAAACGGAGTTGAATTTGAAGACATCCAATACTCTGAAGAAATAATTGTGCTAGGAACACCAAGTATAATTACTATCACTAATAAAGCTGAAGTCAAACGCTTTAGGCTAATTCTATGGCGCCTCTTTGACCTTTGGCTTAAAAAACCTATATGAAAATCAGTATTCTCTAAAATAATCATTAGCTTAAATAATACCCACCCAGCAAAGACAGAAGTAGCGATTGGCAACACTCTGTAAATTAACCTCCACTCTTTTGTGCCAGTGTTGAAGAAATTAAGATTAAGATATGAAACTAGAATCCCCAGCAAAACAGTTAGTAAGGCAGCTAGTACAAAAAAAGACAAAGCCCTGTACTTTTCGAAGTTCATAACTAAGCCAACTAGAAACAAAGCGCCTGCAATACCAAAGCTTAGAGGATAATAATACCAGGGAAAAGTAAACCCCAGGTAGACTACAGCATCACCATAATACATGTGTGAATAACCATACAGGAAAATGACAATTAATGAAAGGAAGTAGAAATAGCAAATTAATAGTAATGATATCCATTTGAAAAGACCATAAAAGCACTTGAAGTTTTGAATTTTTGCTTTAAGATAGTTCCCGAGATAAGTATAGATTAAAAGCACGCTAAGAACTATGGCGACTAAAAGGTAATTAAGTTCAAAAGGAACAATCAAAAACTCAGGTGACGACAATCCTATTAATAATGTAGCCAGAATACCCAGCGCCAGAGCTACAAGATTTTCTCTTACTTCAGATAATTGTTTACTTAATAAGACATATGCAGGCAGAAACACGAAAAAGAAAGCCAAAGTTGTTTCTATATGAACCAAGAAAGCAAAAGCAGCCACTCCCCCAAGTAAAAACATTCTTGTTTTTGAAGGCAAATGGCTCTTGAGTAAATAAAGCAGTATGAAAATCGAGACAATTGCGAGAACATAAGTTTTGAAACCTTCAGGGATACTACCCTGTGGCTGGGAAATATCATTAAGAACTTGAGGAGCAAAACCACTTAAAACTGCAAATAAATCTTGCGGTAGATATTGCTGTAAATTAGAGCTAAATTTCTGACTGATAAAAGGTATCCAACCAAAACCTGAAACCACAACATAAATTAAAGTTGATAAAAGACTAATTTTTTTGCTTTTCAGATATTGATGGCACATAACGTAAAAAGCTATCGGCATCAAAGACGCAATTACAACACTTGTTATCATCATTGAATTTACAGACGGAAAACCAGAGAAACGGAATAATCCCAAGTTATAGAGCTCGTAAATGGATAACGACTTTATACTATAGAATTTACCAATGGGCATCAATGAAGTTGAGCCTTTATCGATATAATTTGAAGTTGCCAAATAATTCCAATTATCACCCCTCACAAAAGGCTGATAAATGAATTGTTGAAGGTAAACTAGAATTACCGAAAAAACAACAAGAAAACCAATAGCTAATAATAAATTGATATTTAATTCCTTGAACTTTTGAGTAACTGGCATTTCTCTCTTTAGACTTACTTTGAGAATGTAAAGTATTACTAGAACAAAATTTATGATAATAAACAAAATATTCGTCGATATCAAATCGAGCGTAATTAGTTCAACAACATAAACTAGAATAGAACTGAAGAATAAGCTTAAAATGAAAGACAAAACTATTCGGGGCATTGTTGAAATTTTGTTTTCTCTATCAACCAGATTTAGTATGATGAATCCCGGTATGAAAGTCAAGAAAGCATTTGTTACTATGAACCGTATCCAATCCGTCGTTTGTATGCCATACCAATTAAGATAAATTATACTCGTGTTCGCGGTAAAGATAGCAAATACAAGGACTAAAAACAATAGTACAATTATAATGGGGGATAGAAATGACGAAAATGAAGGTATCTTTATTAGATTTCCTTTCTTGCTCTTAACAAAGTAGTAGACAAGACCTGTTGTCAATCCGGTGATTGCACCCAGATAAATTGTCAGAGGGTTATCAGAGATCAAAATAACCCAAGCTGCAATTACTAAAACAATTGCGAATACATCAAGGTTCGAGCGCAAACTATTGCGAACATTCATTATATTCATGACAGCTTAAATCCTTAAAGACGAAATACCCACAAAAATTGAGCATCAACCAATAATCTCTAAAATCGTTTCAAAGATTCGATCTATAGACTTTCCATCAATCCTTTTCAGGTACGTTTTATGGAAGACATCTTGACGATTCTGCAGTGTCTCTACAAATTGATTATCGTTCAAGATAAGTTTTGTACAATCATAGAGCTCATGGCTGTTAACTGCCATTAAAGCGGCGCCATTGTCTACAATTGCCTGTGTAGAGAGAAGAACACCGCCAGTGATCCCGTCATTGAAAAAATCGATCACTACTAAAGGTTTCCTCGCTAATACTGCATTAATCATTGCTGTTGAAACCCAAGTCACTACTAAATCGCTGCTAATTATGAGTTTGGATACATCAAAATCAGTAACATGAATAAACCGATCATAATTTGGTTTCCAAATGAGAGGAAATATATTCTTTTCTACGGGATGAAGTTTTATTATTATTTCTGCCTCATTTTGGAATTTCGAGAACAAATCAAGGATTTCGTTGTTTACCTGTTTTTTCTTTTCTACACTCCACATCCCGTGTTCAACTTGAGAACTTGAGAGAAAAAGTATTATTTTTTTGTGGATAGGAATGTGGAAGGACCGATTAAGTTCTTCCCGAATCTTCTGACGCTCGAAAAGGGTGATATTCATTATATCATCGAACCGTGGATCACCAACTGCATGTACAAAACGCGGACGACTGCATAAGCTCATCAACAACCGTGCATCCTCATCAGTATTTGTCAAGATATAATCGGCAAATTCACCAGCCGTCGGATTTGATAAATGGTAAATAAACCTTCTAAAAACCTTAAATAAATTCAAGAAATAAGATGGATTAATAGCAAGAATGGATTTGAAACAAAAAAAGTACTTAACAAATAGCCTAGGAAGCTCGCCTAATTTACGAAAGATTAAGAAAAACATTTGATCAAATTTGGGCTTGGAAACCATCACCATTTCACGCAAAATCAAAATTGGTATATTAAGAACCCGCGCGGTTATTACAAAAGCTCCTCGAATTGGTTCTTGGTCATTATCAGTAACAACTAAACTAGGTTTCTCTTCATTAAGAATGCATAATGCGTTTTTCGAGGAATAGTCCGATATATCTTTGAAGATAACACCATTTGTTTTATTTTCCAGTAAGACATTTGTTTCATGTTCCTCCAATAAAACAACAATTGAGATCTTATTTTTTAAAAGGGGTCCTGAGAGCGATTTGACAATCTTTATGAATTCAATTCTTTCCGGAAAAATAAACAGCACTTTATTATTTTTCTCGTGAATTTTATGTGTTAATTCTTTGAAATCCCGATTTTGACCGAAAGAGAGTTCTTTGGAATTTGAGTCTAAGAGCACATTTGCAGACTCCTAATTATCGAATTCAATCTTCTACCCGAAATATCTAGTGACAACTCATTTTCACTTGTTTCTCTCGCATGCGTGCCCATTTCATGTCGCAACTCGACATTTTGTATTAAAACTTTGAGAAAACTATACCATTCTAGTTCGTTTGCTGCAAGAAACCCATTGACGCCATGTTTGATAATGTATTTTTGCTCTCCTACAGGGCTTGCGACGACTGGAATTCCCATAGCCATACCTGCGCTGACTCGTAATGCGCTCTTGCCTTCATTCCAATCGTTTGTTGCCAGTGGTGCAACCATTATATCAAAATCAAACAATTGTTCCGCAAACCTTCTGAGTGGAAGCCAGTGATCGGAACCATAATCTATTTCCATCAAACCTTCCAAATTCTCAAACATCCGCTTAACTTTAGTATCCCCCATAAACGAGGCCAGTTTAAACCTAATACTATGTTCCTTAGCCAGTGTTTCCAAAGGTTTGATTAGCATCGCCAGATTATCATAATGATTTGCCGGATTACCCTGCCAGCCAATTGTTATTTTGTCTGAACACAATTTTTTTCTCGGATGAAAAATCTCAGTGTCAACTGGAACATGAATTACAGATACCTTTTCGTTGAAATGTTTAGCATAACATAGAAGGTAATTTCCATTAACTATAACAGCATCAGAACACTCAAGCATCTTTTCTGCGCAAAAATACGCTGGACTTCTAACTTTTTCCCCAAAAAAAGAGATCGATGGTAAAATTACTGCATCGTCTAAGTCGAAAATTACTTTAATTCCCCGAAGTCTCAGAAGCTTCTGAAACAAAAACATGTTAATCGATGATGATCTTCCGATAATTACCGTCTCAGGTCTAATTTGAAGGGTTTTGACGTAGTCCTTGAGATTATGCGTTAAGAAAATAGATAGAATCTCGTGAAGCTTTCCGCCTCCGATAGAAGACCAGGTAATAGGTAATACAACTCTACATTGGATTCCATATTTTTTCAAAGACCGAGCTAAAGGCAAAGCTCTAGCATGAAGAGTAGCACTTGATAATTCTACAAAGTAATGGATATTTAGAACTTTACTTTTAGTCAAAATAGACGATCTGTTTATTGAAATAACACCAAATTGACTCTATGAACAGACAATTGTCTTGTAGATATTCTCAAGCAAGTCGGCAACCTTTCCTGTATTATAGCTTTCGTAAACGAGTCTTCTTCCATTTAACCCCATTTCTTCACCTTTTTTGGGATCATTCAATAACGAAACAACACTCCGGGCAAGCTTATCTGCCGAACCTGGCTCAACCAAAAGACCTGTAACTCCATCAAGAACAAGATCGTTTAGACTACCAACATTCGAGGCAATTACTGGTTTGGAACATGCATATGCCTCCAATATGGAAACAGGAAATGTTTCATATGTAGAGGGCAAAACGTATACATCTGCATCCACGTAAGCAGTAAGCTTGTCATCGCCATATAAAGGTCCTACCAACAAAACATTATCGTTTATTTTCAAAGAACAAACTAAATTTTTAAGTGAATTAAGATAACCATCATCTGGACCTGCAATAACAAGTAAGACATTCTTAGATTCCTCAACTACTTGCTTAAAGGCAATGGCAAGTGTATCAAGACCTTTTATCTTATTTAGTCTCCCGAGGAATAACAAGATCCGTTTATTCTCATCTAACCCAAACTTCTTTCTAAAACAACCTCTATTAGGCAAGTCAACGAATTGAGATAAATCAATGCCATTAGGAACCAAAGCTATTTTTTCATGGGGCACCCCTGCGAGACTGTATTGGTCAACTTCCATACGGTTTAAAGCAATTACTCTTGCAGAATCCTTCAGCAGTCTATGGCCAAAGAAAGCATCAAAAATCCATCGCCTGCCTTCTCTTCCAATTATTGGCAGTGACCCATGAGCCTGAAGAACATAGGGAACACCATATTTTTTTGCTAGTTGGCGCACAATGATATTTTGATAAGTTGAATATTCATGAACGTGAATAATATCAAATGAATCTAAACTGCTCAAATCAAGGTTTAACTGTTTATACATTTCAGGTGTCAAAAAGAGCTTAGATGTCTTTACAGAAAACATAGATAAATTCTTAAAATAATGAACGTGCATCCCTTCTATTTCAATTTCTTTTTTAAGAACTCGGTTATTTAAGTCTAAAGCATCAGAAGTATAGACAAAAACCTCGTTACCCCTTCTAACTAATTCTTTCCCTAAATCGAAGGCTATCTTTACAGGGCCTCCGAAAAATTCAGCAGGGTAAAAATAAGGAATTACAGATTAAAATTTTCAAAGAAAAATTCCTTTTAAAAGGCTTCTAATATTGTCTTCATTTGTAATCCTATAGCCTGAATTGAGTTTTCTTTTTCCACAAATTTTCTCCCATTAATGCCCATTGTTCTCGCGATCTTCTCATTCGAACGCAAAAAAATAATGGCTTTTGCTAGAGCTTTGTAGTCTCCAGGATTAACGCACAACCCAGAATTTGTTTCCTCTACATAATTTCTAGGGATGCCTTTGCTACAGCAAATTATCGGCTTTCCAACAGCCTGATATTCATAAAGTTTAGATGACATACCACGATAAGGCGTTTTAAAATCAGCAAGAGGCAAAATCAACACGTCTGCTTGACTTAAAAACTCACCCACGGCTTCCCTGCTTAGCAACTTATCAAGTATCTGAACACTTTTCAATTTTAGTTCATTGACTTTTGAACGCATAATATTCAAGAGCTCGCCTTTTCCTTGAATAACAAACTCAACAGTAGGATCTACGTTCCTCAATGATTTTTGCTGCTTTGAATATTTGATCAAAATCATATGCTATCGAAAAACCCCCTGAATACAATACTGTAAATTTTTCTCCAACCTTTTGCTTAAATTGTGGTTTGAAAACGTCCAGATCCACACCTCCTCTAACTACATGAATGTCATTCTTGTCTACTCCGTATTTTTGTATGGTTTCAATATATCCAGGACTTATCGGTGTAGATGCTTTAACTTGGGCAAAAAGCACCCTTGTAAGAAATTCTGCCAATTTCGAAGTAATCGATCCTCTTTGAACTAAATTTAAATCATATAAATCCTCAATTATCAAATCGTCAACATTGGACACTATAGACCGTCTCTTAAAATAGCCAAATACATTAGCTGGTATTAACACAAATACATCCGGGTTTGCAGCCCAAACTACATCAATTTTTCCAACAAACGGCAAAACAAACAAAGTTGAAACAATAAAAGAGCAGAAGATAGCCAACCTTTTATGAAGCCCTTCCGATATTAAGGGAAAAACGAAGGTTCTGATAACCCGTGAATTTCCTATATATTCGACTTTTAAGGGTTTATACTTGTATTCTCTAGGTACCTCTCCAGTAGGATAATGTGGAAAAGCTGTAACTATGGTTACATCGCAATCATTCAAAATAAGTCCTTTGGCAACGTTACTTGCTCTAGTTGCCGCGCCGCCTATATCTGGTGGAAAGTATTCACCGATTATAAGAACTTTCAAAGGAGACTTTTCTTTATCTTGAAATTTCTGGGAGCTCAACCTTTTCTTTCTCAATTATGCTTGTATGATGTAAAGTCTTGGTGCTGAGTTTATTGTTTCTATAGCTTTGTTCATATCAAAATCGATTGCTTGACCATACCATTCGATAGACTTGAAGCGCGGTTTGTTTTCTTCTTTTATTATCTCATATGCTTGAGTTCTGGTAAGTTTGCCTTCCCGTATTTGGTGGCTTCTAAAAATGTCAAACTCAGTAAACCCAGCCATCGTCATATAGATATAGTTATAGAATGCTGCTGTACCGTCGTCTGTGCGCCAGGTTGCTATTGTATCAGTCTCTCTTTCCCAATTGAACTTCTCAGTTATGGTTTTTACTATTTTGTTTTCGTCCCAATCCAAGTAATGGAAAAGATAAAGATAATCATCAGTCAACACATAAGATGAATAGAAAGCAAATAAGGTATCAAATATTGATTTATTAATGTACGCCGGGTTCATGACAAATTGCTTTAGGTAATAATACATTATTTTTAACTTATTTTTCCGCGAGATACCTGTCATTCTTCTAAGTGCATTCTTATTACCCTGAGTTGTAACGTTACAGAACCCATACTTGAAAAGTCCAGTTCCTTCTTCACCCTCATAGCCACCACAAAATATGAATAGTTTTATTCCGGTTTGTTTTCGAACTTTGTGAAAGTAATAATAGAATTGTTTGTCTCCAGCCATAAGTATGGGAACCATGCCTAAATCTGGTCTTTTCAGCCAAGCCTTCAAGTTCTTTCTAATGTTTGCTCTTTTTTTTCTGATGTCCGCTGAAATAACTATGTGTTCTATGCCTAGTTTACCAACCACTCTTGCTTGGTTCCTACGTGCAAGATCGTTAACCATTCCCCAGTCATAAGTAAAAGTTATTGGATGCAAACCCAAAGTATTCTTAATGTAATCCAATCCAAACGCGCTGTCTCTTCCACCGCTAAAACCTATAATAACATCTGGTTCGCCTGAATCATTTCGATACATAGAGATAAACTCTTCAAGAGCTTTGTCTCCTTTTAGGTAATTACCTCTTGTCTCGTAGTCATTACAATAGCTACATACGCCTTCTCCATCGAAGCTTATGAAAGGCATCGTCTCAGGTAATAGGCAACGTGTGCATCTTTTTAGCGTAGTTTCGTTTGAGTAGAGTGCTTCCCAGTTTTTAATCATCGCTTGTTTAATTTTTTCGTCTAAGAGGTATTGGCTTGGACCTCCAAACGATAGTGGTTGCTGGTCGTAGAGTTCAAAGATATTGACCTTTGATCTTAAGTTGGCATTATCATTATGGTCAACTGAATGTTCGTTTAATAAAAACATCTGTTTTTTAGAGAGGTCGAGGTCAAAAAGGTAGCCTTGACCTGCTTTAACTTGCGTTATTGACTGACCAGCAAAAAGACTTCTGAGGAATTTATTCTCAAGGACCTGCTGAAGAATGTATTTTTCAGAAGCAAACACCAGAATCTTCTCACTTTCGTTCAAAGCCAAATAGAGGGAACCAGTGTTTGATGCAAGCAAAAGACTCTCAACATCATCAAATTCAACAGCCACAGACGCAGAACCCTCAATTTGTTCAAAAACAAGTCTAGCAGCGTCCACTATTGATTTGCCCTGAACCCTGAACATTTGGAGGAGACTGAGAAAAACTTCAGTATCCACATCATACTTCTTCTTAAGAGCTGGAAACAATTTCCACAATTTATCATCATTGACGATGATTCCATTATGAATTCCGATGGCCCCATCCTTAACAACAGGCTGATTGTTTGTGTTGATTTCACTTTGACCGTTCGTTTGCAGGCGTGAATGACCAAGAATTAAGATTGGAGCTTGGAGTTGATTGGCTTTGTATGCGTCATCTTTTAATGTTTTGTTGAATAGTTCTTTGTAACTTGAGGTTCTAACCAGTTTCGATGAGGTAATTGGTTCCTTAAGAACATATATTGAATCTTCTAGTCGAACAGCTAACCCTGACGCTTCTTTGCCGCGAGACTCTGACAATTTAAATATGTTGTTTACGATTTGCATAAGCTCATTCGGTGGGAGCTTCAAGTTCTTACCGATTAATAGCCCAAATATGCCGCACAAAACTGTTCTTGCTCAATAAGTTTTTTTTCAATTACTTCTTGTATGACGCTTTAATGTTTTCCCAGTTTTCAACGAACCAGTTGTTTACATGCTCCAATCCTTTTTTGAAATCCATGGAGGGATCATATCCAAGAATTTTTCTCGCTTTTTCGATCGAAGCTAAGAGTCTGTTTTTTTTGTCCCAATCACGTCTTTCTGTGAAAACTATACCAGCTTTGCTATCAGTTATTTCGTTAATCCAAAGAGCAAGATCACCGATTCGAATTTCTCTAGACGTTGCCAAGTTAAATGCCTCTCCAATTGCTTCGCTATGGTATGCCATAGATAGCAAACCATTAATGAGATCTCCAACAAAAGTGAAATCTCTAGTTTCGTCACCTGTACCTGTTATGGGTAATGGTTGTTTGTTAATTGACCAATAGAAGAAATTAGGAATGACATTTCTGTATTTTCCCGGAACCTCACCTGGACCATATGAGTTAAAGAACCGTGCATTAACAATTGGAAGACGATACAAATTAAAATAATAATTAGTGTAAAGCTCACCTAACATCTTTGTTACTTGGTATGGATGTATAAAGTTTCATCGAAACATCGTGTTCTTTAAAAGGCATCTTGGAGTCTGCACCATAAATTCCGCATCCCGAAGAAGCATAAATAAAACGTTCAACCCCAACCAAATGCGCAAACTCAAGAACCTTCAATGATACCCATGCCGTTTACCATCAAGTCGGTTTCTGGATTATCAACCGAATTCTGATTAGCAAAATGAGCAGCAAGATGATAAACGATCTGGGGCTTTTCTTTGAAAGCCCATTTCAGCTTCTCATCATCTAGAATGTTGCCCTTTATCAAAGTGACTTTTGGGCTTGCAGGTACATTCCAGTCATATGATGAAGAAAAATCATCAATAATTATGATCTTCTTTGTTTTCAAGCTCGCTCAAGCTTCCTAACCAAGTTTGAGCCTATAGCACCAGCTCCCCCAGTGACGAGAACAGTTTTTCCATCGAACACTTCAAACACTTTTTTGTTCATAGATAATACCGTCTCAAGTACTTCTGTTTACCGTAGAGTTTCTTGAACCATTCAACAGTTCTACGCATACCTTCTTCTGGAGTCACAGTCAACTTGAAATCCAAATCCTTTCTTGCTTTTGATGCATCAGGAGTCTTTAATTTTAGTTGTAAAAGGTTCACCGTCTTTGTAGGTCACTTTGGAGTCATCCTTGTTTAGATTTCTTCAGATATTAAATCTGAAACATACTTGATGTCATACTGAGTTTCTCCGCCAAAGTTGTAAATCTCACCCGGCTTAAAATTATCAACAATATTAGCAAAAGCTCTGCAAAGGTCCTCAACATATTCAAGAGTACGCTTATGACCCAAAAAAACAGTGTAGGGCTCATCATGCATTGCTTTGAAGATAAATTTGGGAATCCAACCGCGGTAAGGAGTATATTGCTCACCTACACCATAAACATTAAACAACCTCATCCTAACCGTCTCTGTCCCAAACATAGAAGCGGAATTTAGGATTTGCATTTCGTTTACCCATTTAGAAATCGCATAATCATTCATCTGCTTAATCGCAACATTATCCATAACATCTTCTCTCATGACACCCTCATAATCTCCGTAAACTTCGGCGCTGCCAAAGAAAATCATGCGGAACTTTTTCTTCTCCTGCATACGCAGAATGTTCTTAGTGCCTACAGCGTTTGTTGCCCAGAGGTTTTCGTAGTAGTCCTCGCCATTCCACCTACCGTACTCTGCCGCCGCATGGTAAACGTAATCAAAGTTATGCTCAGTAAACATTCGCTCCACTTGGCTAAATTTACTGACGTCACAGCGAACATAGTTTGGCTGCCAAGAGTTCATCAAATCGCAAGCCCACACCTCATGTCCGCGTCTTTCTAATTCTCGAACCAAATTTGAGCCTATAAAACCCAAACCACCTGTGACTAAAACTTTTTTGCTAATAATTCATTCCTCACAATTATTTGCCGAATTTTTCTGATATTCTAGCTATAGCGTACAACGTGATAGCAGTCGATAGCAAAAAGAACCCAATCAAAATAAATGCAACCGATGCCAATGCAACATTTGTTTCTATAATCTGTCTTATGGCATAAATCTGTAACATCCATAACCCAAAGCCGACACCGGCAAGTAAACAGAATAAACTCGGAACACCTAGAAACAGTAAAGGTCTCTCTTCTACTATGAGACGAATCAACGAAAAAACTACCCCCATGCCATGAGTTACTGGATGTTCAGAAGATGTATTGCCTTCACCAGTATTATATTTGCAAGTGCTAGGGACCTCAACAATTCGCAGATCATTTTTACTTGCCTTAAGCAAAATTTCAACACTCGCGCCCATTCCATCCTCAAAGAAGTTAAGGCGATCCAATGCTAGGTGACTGTAAGCCCTAAAACCACTTTGAGAGTCGGTTACACCATTCTTTGCTGAACCGTTAACCATTTTAGTAATTAGTTTAGCACCGAGTTGTCTGTACAGGGGCATCTCTGCTGTTCCATTTTTATCGACAAAACGGCTGCCAATAACTACATCAGCCTCTCCCTCGACAATGGGTTTGATAACAATTGGAATCTCATTTGGCTCATGCTGACCATCAGCATCCAAAGTAACAAAAACATCAGCATTCAACTCATGTGCACGCAAGAAGAGACTCTTAATAGAAGCACCGTAACCACCATTCTTTTCATGCCGAACTACATCAGCCCCCAAGCTTTCTGCGATTTTTGCTGTATAGTCGGTAGAACCGTCATCGCAAACAACAACTTTGTCCGCGAACTTTTGAGCTTCCAGAACTATTCGTGCAATGGTATGCTCTTCATTAAACGCAGGAATGCCGATCACTACAAACGGTTTCATTTTAACGGCAGAATCTATCTCAAATGGTTGAATTTCTACCACTACACATTCGTTCCTTGTCGAACTATTCTACACGTCGTACTTAGTATGTGTTTCAATTTAAAAAGGCTACGCAATTTTGAGGTATTTAATTATTTTCGAAGGTGAAACGTCATTAATCAAACGCACTATTAGTATCTCGCAGCCATTTTTTCATCAAACAAGATTTTCAAGCCCTCTTGCAAAGAAACTTTGGGCTCAAAATCCAACAATTTCTTGGCCTTAGAAATGTCCGAGTAACTATTCTTAATGTCGCCAGCCCGGAACTTTACATGAGTAATCTCTAGGTCTCCTCCAGCTAATTCTATAACTGTCTTAGCTAAATCGTTTATGGATGTGGGCTCTCCAGAGCCGATGTTAATAACTTGACCTTCAGCGCTCTTGCTTTTCGTTGAAGCTAAAATAGCCCCAACCACATCTTTCACATTAACAAAATCTCTTTTTTGCGAACCATCGCCATAAATTATTAAAGGTAACCTCAATCTACAACGATCAATGAAGCTCGTAACGACTCCACTGCAATTATTTACGCTTTGACGAGGACCATAAACGTTGAAGAAACGTAAAACGACCGTGTGCAGAAGTTGACGCTCACTAAAGCCCAAGCAATAGCGTTCACCAATTAGTTTTGACTCGGCGTACGGTGATATTGGATTCGTCCGAGTTTCTTCGGTTACTGGTAATGAAACGGGATCGCCGAAAACGGCACAACTTGAAACAAACACAAACCGATCAACATGCTGTTCAATGCTTGAGCGGAGTAAATTTAAAGTCCCTAATAGGTTAATGTCGAATGTTAAATCTGGATTCTCAATTGATAGAGAAACACTGTCTAAAGCAGCCATATGAATAACTTTGCTGACGCCATCGAGGCTTTTTGTTACTATTGAAGCATTTCGAATGTCACCTTTAACAAGCTCAACTTTGCCCGACCTTAGATGTGTCTGAATATTTTCCAATTTACCCGTTGATAAGTTATCAAGAACCCTAACTTCACAGTCTTCATTAACCAATCGGTCAACCATGTGACTGCCAATGAATCCAGCGCCACCAGTAACTAAGACTTTATTTCTCATACGAATTAAAAACCAATTTAATGCTTCATAGCGTCATCTGTTTGTATGCATTATCGCCAAGAAAAACGCAAACGATGAGTCCTGAGCCCAGTTCTTTGCCGAAACGTTACCCAGTTTTTGGGCTGTAAAACTGATTTTCTCAGCAAGCGGGCGACCAATCAACCTTAATGACTTCAAAACCCTGCTTTCCAATAACCCCTCCAACTTTCCCAAGACAGCAAAGATACTTTTAGCCAAATAGGGACTGCGAATGTTTTCTGCAACTTTTATCGTTAAATCAACAAGCACTCTATCAATTCTAGGTAAAGCTTTGAACCAAACACCAGCGCGCATAGCCTTGAATTTTAGTTTTAATAATTGCGCTCGATTTAGAAAGACTAGATGAGTTATTCTGCAATTTTATTTTGAGCCACCAATATTTTACGTTCGATTGGATCATTATGGACATCGTTAATCCTAAAAAGATTTGTGGTTTTTAACTAAGTGAATAAGGTAAATCTTTCAGATCAGAAATGACATTTGGATAAGCTGGATAATAATGAATGGAAAAATTGATTTGAATTTTTTGAAGATTACTGAAAATTTTGGTCGAAGCAAGTCTTTAATATATTCAGGCACAATCAGAAACTATAGAGGGTTTAATGCCGCAAATAATTAGAGAAACTAAAGAAAATCACAGGAATTTATTCATTCTTCATGAATAAAAATCCAAGATATGCAGCCTATTCTATAGGGAAATTCTCTTTCGGCTACCCCAAAGTCAGATCATGGGGTGAAAATGCAACCCTTAAAATCGGTAATTTCTGCTCAATCGCGCCGGGAGTAAATATCGTTCTGGGCGGAGAGCACCGAGTTGACTGGGTAACAACTTATCCATTCAACAAGATCTTGCATGAGTACAAACATTTAAAAGGCCACCCTGCAACCAAGGGCGATATCATAATCGGAAACGACGTTTGGATTGGTATGAACGCAACAATACTTTCAGGTGTTACAATCGGTGATGGAGCAGTGATTGGAGCAAATAGCCTAGTAACAAACGATGTCGAGCCTTACATGATTGTAGGAGGCAATCCTGCAAAACCAATCAGAAAAAGATTTGATCAGCAGACCATCGATAAACTTCTCAGAATCAAATGGTGGGATTGGGACATCGAAAAAATAAAAAGAAACGTACCTGATTTACTTTCTGACCAAGTTGAACAATTCTTGGACAAAAATGAACCATAGGAATTTTTCCGAAGTTATCTAAATTTGTTCAAGCTTGGATTTGAGTTTGGGGTTTGTTTTTGATGCAAAGCAAAGCAAAAGCAGTAGAAGGACATCTAAACACAAATGGATCAGATAACCTGGCAAGAAAACTTCCAACAATCGGGGGCTTGATAGTTGCCGAGGCCTGCTCGCCTCTAAGTCTCCGAGCACCATCTATGCCAAAAACTACATAGCCTCTTTTTGAAATCTCATCCATCGTCCAACCGCACCTATGAATCTGCAGAGAACTATCATCTTCAAGATGGCATTTAGGATTAAATCCATTCGGGGTTAAAAGTATAATTTTCTTTTTTGATATTTTTTCCATGTTCTCAATTAGCATCTTTGCTTGATGTTTTGTAAGATGCTCAATTACGTCGAAAGCTGCTACGCAGTCAAATGAATTATGGCTTCAACGGGAGATGATTTAAATCTGCAAGTACATAATCTTTGAAATAACCACTTCTTTTATTTTCCAATAAACTAGGCAGATGACCATCAATTCCAACTGCAAAAATTTTTTTTGTGCATTCTGCGACTGGAGATTTAACGCCGCAACCTAACTCAACCAAGGTTTGACAGCTTCTTAGCTCACGCTTTAACTTTGACTGCATTAAATTAAATCTCTGTTTGTAGAGGCGGATTGTGCGTTGACTGAGACTGCCACGTGAGCGTTTGGAAATAGAATTCATCTTAAAGCTTCACTCTTTTTCTTGCTGATTTTCTTGAAAATGCTTCGAATGCTGTCTCTGCTGACATAAAGATAAATTGCAAAGATTACGCCAACGGAAGCTATCGATATTGCAGAGGCATAAATGAACCATGTCTGAGGTTTATATTCAATTATAACGTCAAATTGACCTGTTTGGTTAATTTGAAACCCTGCAAAACCCAAATAAAGCGGAGAGGGCTTGATTTGTTGATCATTTACGATGGCTACCCAAGAATCATCTAGGACGTAAGAGGTCGCTAAAACGAAGGGTTCGGTTGCATTTACGGTTGCTATAATCTTTGTTGGATTTATGTCTTGAACTTGAAATTGTAGCAATCTGGTTTTGAACTTTCTCATTAAATAGGTTATCAAGCCCACTTGTATTTAAGAAAGGTATATATCTCAGTAATATTGCATTCAATCATCAATTTCCAACTTCCCTGTGTATTCATTATACTGCAATTGAGGATTAATGTCAAACCATATTTGAATTTTAAAAAACTTTGTAATCATTAAGAGGTTCAAATTTTAAATTAACAGTCCAACTCCAAGTTCCCAGGTAAATCGCTGGAAGAATCAGTAAAAGTGGCGTTCTCAACGACTAAAGTTGTATTTAAAATATTATTATCTTGTCCATATTGAACTACTCTTTGCATGCACATTATAAATGTCTCCATTTTTATAGCCCGTTGGAATTGATTGTGTATATACTTCGGTATTGCACTAGCACGGATGGTGATTCAATTATTCCCCAAACACTGGGTGGACCAGTGAGGTTAGTGCTCGCATAGTTATCTGGTAATCTAGGGGTGAAACATGTGCTGTATTCATTGTGACGATATGCCTCCCAATCATTGAGTGATGTAGTATTGCTAAAATTCCACTCCTTTTGAAGAGTAAGGTTTGATTGAATAGCAATACTTGAGTGCTGTGAAGAAGAAAGAGTTGAAACATAAAAAGATGGTTTTGAGTCGACATATTCGTAAATATCCAGATTTACCAAAATGTTTTTACTTAAGCTGAAGGTAAGATTGATCTGCAAAAAAGTTCTTCATATAAGCAGGTGACATTATGGATCCTTCCGATATTTTAGTCCCGTCTTGCAAAGTATTCCTATATTGCAATGGTATTATTGGTTCCATCCTGACAAAGCATTCTCATCCGCGACTGTATTATCGATGTCGTTGCGCTGCAAAATATACTTCACACCTAACAAATCAAGGAAATTCTTGAATTCATCAACCCTTCCGCTTCTTATTGCGTAACCTAGTTGAAACAAAGTTGCAGCTGTATCATTGTTAATCTTGTAACCGCTAAGAATGTTTGTTGAAATTATCGGTTTGTCAATCAAACTTATCGATTAGTTGGTCTGTGCCATAGTATCCATCTGTCCAATTGTAGGGCATTTCATAGAAATCATCGATGGGTGTGAGGAGAACTTTTCCATCGCCTGGTCGACTATTAATCCAATCCGTTGCCTGATACCAATAATCTGGAATTTTAACGTAAGAAGAGTAAGGCAATGTTCAGTTTTAGATTCAATAGGATAATTATAGACAATTTGACCATTAGCCTCAGTAGATATGATTAAAGGTTGAACCGCAACAAGAAAAGTTAGCATTAGAACCGATAAAATTAAAATTTTGCTGGAACGAAATGTTAATTTCGGAAGTCTAAGATTAGCTATTTTTTCAGCACCAAATCCAATTAGCAAAGCCAAGAAAGGAATAATTAGCAAGGTAAACTTAGAAACGGGTTCCCTGAACATGCTCATAAGAGGAACATGTTGATAAACAAACTGATTTAACCCATAAAGTGGATCACGCCAAAAATTAGTATCGAATAAACCTTTTGCAAGGAACAATAAAACGAGAATTGCACCCATTATGTAGGCGTTAAATCGTGATTTTTCATTTTTAAAAAGCAAAGCAGATGCTGCAATAATGAATGGCACAAAAACTAGAATTATCAAAATTGGATTTGAATTGTACGAGTTAAAATATGGAAAATACTCAGGTAACCATGCCCAGATTCCGTTTAGCCAAAAAAGATTAAGAAACGAAGATCTCCATTGCGTCCAAGCCCAAGCATCAACACTTACTGCTGAATTAAACACTTGATTAGAGAGGAAATAATAGCTTACAATGGGGATTATCCACCATAAATTAATCGGAACTGATATTCCAGCTATTTTTCCTAACGATTTGAAGAAAGGCAGTAATTGTTTTCTGTATTTAACTATGTAATATAGGGCTAAAATTGTTATACCAAATAGGCCTAAGGCTACGTTTGCAGGGTTTATTGCAGCAAAAGAAAATGCAACAACAGATAATAAAGAAAAATAAATGATGTTTCTATTTGCAGATTTATTATTTTTCTCATAAGTTAATTTTACAATTTTAGCGAACAGAGCCAAGAGAAGGGGAAGAAAAGCGTAAATCCAAATAAAACCTGTATTTTGCCTGGTAGTGAGAGCGAAAATATTAAACATATAAAAAAATCCAGCGACAAACGGAGCTATTCTTAGTTCTGGATAGATTGTTTTTGAGAAATAATACATGGACAAAGCGCCAATGATGAACAGAATGACTTGGTAGAAAATCTGGATACCGCCGATGCTGAGACCTAAGTAGTTTAGAAAAATTGCAGGATATTGATAGAGTAAGTAAGCTGGTGCAGGTGTTGAATAGCCAAGAAAATCGTGCGACCATAAATAAGTGCCAGTGTTCAAAACATGCTGGGGATTAAGGAAGAGTGGGAAATTGTCTCCGTTACTTATTATGTATCCTTCTTTAGGCAGCCATAGAAGCGGAAGTAGCCCTGCGATAATAAGTATAGTTATCTCTATGGCAGTTATTTTTTTCATGATTTGGATCTTTCAGGAGTACACTATTAACTTGTTTTTATGTTAATTCTCTATAAGAAGGTTAAGCTTTGTTTAATCAAGAGATGCCTTTCTAAAAAACAACAGATGAAAAAATCAATTCCCTACGAAACTTGGCACACCGACAGTTCTAAAGACTCTAAGCTTGCAATATCCATCTAGCATTTTCATTACAAGTTCATCGTCTTTAATTTTTCTTAGATTTTGTACAACTGCTCTTTGCTTAAATGTATCTGGAAGCATCTTGAGGTTCCAAAAAATCGCCTTAAATATGTTTTTAGAAATGTTTGGTTTGAGAATGCATGACCAAAAAATAGTCTCGAAAAAAAGCAACGCGACATAAAAAGGAACAATTTTGATCAAGTTGGAAAAGTCATAATTTTTTATAAGTGTTCTGACAGTATTTTTTTCTCTCAGAAAAACTCTCTGAGCATTAGTTTTATAACTTGAACTCTTAATTACGCCACCGGAAATACTGCCGCCACTTGCATGATAGATTCTTGCATTTTCATTCACGATTATTTTGTAACCAGCAAGCCTCGAACGCCAACAAAGATCCAAATCTTCAGCAAACATGAAGTAGCTTTCATCAAAAAAACCCATTCTCAATATCAATTCAGACTTTATCATCATCGCGCAACCCGAAACAAAGAAAACACAATCTCTTGTCGGACAACCTTTTCAATGCCAGTGCATAACCAAATTTGTCAATAGCCATACCCATTTCTTGCAGAGACTTTTTGTTTTTGAGGTCAAACACTGCAGGACCTACAATACCGATTGAATCATCGCTTTCAGCGGTTTTAATTAGTTTTTCAACAAGATCAATCTCTAATTCGGTATCATTGTTAACTAAAAAAACGTAGTCAGCTTTCTGGTCAAGTGCTGACTTGATGGCTAAATTGTTTCCTTCTGCAAAACCCAAATTTCTTCCTGCTTGAATAAATGTTATTTTTGGGAAATATTCCTTGATGTATTCTTCCGAATTGTCGGTGGAAGCATTATCGACTACAATTGTTTTATAATTTGAGATAGGTTTGTTTTTCGATTGAAGAGAGACAAGTTTTTAGATATTTTACACCGTTGTAATTTACTACAATTAAATAAACCAGAGGAGTATCATTCATTGCGTTATCAGCTTCATTAATTCGTTAGCCGTTTTCTCCCAGCTAAACTGTTTAGAGTAATTTAGGGAGTTTACTCTAAGCTTTTCTCTTAGTGGACTATCGGTTAATAGACTGATAGTTTTTTCCGCAAGATCCTTGATGTTACCTTCTTCTACCAGTAGACCTGTTTCATTATTCTTAACACTATCACACAACCCAGGAACATTATAAGCGACTGCAGGTAAACCCAAAGCATTTGCTTCGATAATGTTTAATCCCCAGCCCTCACGCACCCCTGGAACCATTAAAACCCAACATTTCTTCAATAACTCTCTTCTCTCAAAACTACCCAAGTTTCCAAAAAACCGGACTCCTAAACCAGACAATCGCTCAAGAGTCTTTCTAAAAGGGCCATCGCCAAAGACCCATAACTCAGCGTCCGGAACTTTCTTCTTCACAAGCTCAAATGCCTCAATCGCATGGTCGGGTCGCTTTGCCCGTTTCAAACGCCCAGAAAAGGCCACAATTGGTTTTAAATCTTGGTTGGGCAAAGCACTCAATGGCTCAAAATTCAAGCCCTCAGGCACAACAAATACATGCTTAAAACCCAAATCCAACAAATCCTTATGCGTGCTTTCAGAGACCGTTACCGTAGGCACTTCAACGTATTGTTTTAGCCACTGGTTTTCAAGAAAGTGATAACCGACATAATTGACGGGAAAGGGTGTTTCATAAAACCAGAATTCTCGGGCTAGCTGGTGAATTAAAGCGAAAACTTTTTCATGGTTTTTTGCAAACTTTGGAGAAGAAAAAGGTTGAGTATTAATTTCGTCTACGATAACGTCGAACCCTTCTTTTTTAAAACGCTTCGAATAATATCTCCTTGCCTGACGATAAACAGTTAATCGCCCCCCTGCTCTGATGATTCTTATTCCATCAACAGTTTCTTCATCCTTGGAGCCCGGATATTTTGAAGTAAACAAGCTAACCTCATGACCAGAAGCAGCCCAACGCTTAGCTACTTCGTAAGTGAAAACTTCAGCACCTCCCATAGCTGGGTTAAGCCAACAACGCCAATTCAGCCAGAGAATTTTCATAAGGTTCACTTGGAGAAAAGACTATTTTTCTAAACTGTAAGATTGGCGTTGATACCATCGAATAATTCTAAGCCTGTAAGCGATTCCGAGTAAATCAACAAACATGTGCCAAGCGTCTTTTGGTTTAAATGAAGACGCTAATTTAAGTTTTACAGGAAGTTCCACAATTTTCAAACCGTATAGGTGTGCCAACGCCAGCAATTCTACATCAAACGCATAACGTTTCACTGATAATCTTGGAAAAATTTTGTTGACGGCGCTTCGTTTAATCACTTTCAGACCCACTTGGGTATCTTTAAGGTTGAAACCAATTAGAAGCCTTACCATTACGTTGAAGGTTCTGCTGAGTAACATTCGACTAAATGGCATCGATACAGTTGATTCATTGTGCCATTTGGTAGCAATTACTATATCAGCATTCTCTAAAGCGTCCACATACTTGGAAATGGTGTTAAAGTCGATTTCCATGTCTCCGTCTATAAAAATAACTGCATCACCCGTTGACTCCATTACTCCAGTCTTTATGGCGAAGCCTTTTCCAGTATTTCTGGCGAATCGAATGACTTTTACATGACCATTTCCATTTGCGTATTGCAGTGCTTTCTTGAAGGTTTTATCTTGGCTTCCGTCGTCCACAACAACGATTTCGTATTGATCCATTTTTTTCTTAAAAACAGAATCCAATGAACCTAGTGTATCCTCAATGAAAACCTCTTCATTGTAAGCAGGGATAACAAATGACAATTCAATCTGACCCATAAAACTCGACTCCTTTATCCAACCTATTTTTTCTAAAGCGGATACACTTTGAAATTATTCTAAATTCTTTAATTTGTGCTATGTCTTTACGAACAGAATTGGAATTTACTTTCCCAAGCTGCAACACAACTCCAACGACCAAAACAAAATATGCACAGGAAGCTATGCCTTCAGCCCATAAAGCCAAGTTTAAAGAAGTTACTAGAAAAGTTGGAATTCTTTCACCAGTTGCTGAGATAACTATTGAAGCATAATAATTGGAGGTTACTAAAAAAATAGCTGCCACAAGTAAGAGCAATATAAAAGCAATGATAAATGGAATTCCCCAGTTTTCCCTAACATAACTCTTGGTTTGTTCTCGAATTCGTTTGGGGGAATCACTGAGTTTTGTCAAAATGATTTTCAGGCTTTCCGTTTAGCTAAGGTTTATGACATCAGGGAATTTAACATTTGCCCAAATTATTCAAAAACCGAAATTTATGGCTCGTAGCTAATATTCATTTCTGCCCATTGAGGAAGGCTCATTGCAATGTTTAATTTGTTTTGAAGTATTGGTATATGGCGATATTTCCGCTGCTGTAGAGTTCTTTGAACATCGCTGGTACAGTTGTTTGACCATACCAACCCGTTCCATTAACCCACCAAATTAAGTACAGTGGGTTTGTGGAATTTTTGTCTAGCTGTTTGTTTACTGCATCAGTTAAGTTTTCAAAAAAGTAAGGAATTAGGCGGCTTCCATCAAAGGTCAACAATGCCCAGCCATAAAACGCTTCATGAACTAGCAGAAATCCGTCGCTGGCCATATTATTCTGTGCCCAAAGCAATGCATCAGAGGTGCCTTGACAGTCACTTAGCTGAACGGTATTCTGCAACATTGATTTTGGTACATAAGTTGGATAACTCCCAAAATACCCGAACGCTCCATTATTCGGCAAAGCTAGAAAACCAACACTTAATATTCCTATTATGGAGCCAACTGCTACTTTGTAAGCTATTTTGTGCCAGTTCCATTTGATTGCGAAAAGGCCTTCCACGGCAATAAAAGACAAGGGATAAGTTAAAAGTAAGATCCAACGGAAGGGTAGCACACCCCCAAGGAAGAAAGTATTGGGACTGAGAATTACGAATAATACTGGAATTACAGCCCAAAGGATCCAAGCTTTAAAGTGAATATTACTTTTAGAACCTCTAAGGCCAAAAATAAGCAATGGTACCAAGGGTAAATAGCAGAACACAAGAAAACCAAGTGTATTTGTGACCAATTCAAGATGGGAAAGAGTTGTAAGGGTTTCGAATCCTCCAGAATAGTTGACCGAGTAGCTCATTAACGGCGAAGAAAAGATGAAGTAGTTTATGTAAATAATTAGTAATAAAATCAGGGCTGCTGGAATTGAGTAAACAATGATTCTGCTCAATTCTGTTTTTTTCTTTTTGAGGGAATAATTTGTGATCATCGCAGTCATTATTGCAAACATTATTATGGCCACGAGCTGGTGAGAAAAAACAACTAAAGCCATCATTAGTGAAAGCAGAAGTCCATTTCTGATACTTATCCGATTCTTTTGCAGAATAGTTAGGGTTAGGAATAGAAAGATTAGCGCAAGTTCACTTCGAAACATGTCCCAAGATATTCTTAATGCTACAAAATACAATGTAGAAAGGATTGCTACCATAAGGCTTTTTTTGGGTGACCATGATAAGCCTTTATGGGCATAATAGTATGTCGCAAATCCTAGAAGACCAAGTACCAGCGGACCTAAGATTTTGAGTGTAACAGTAATTGGAACTCCAATCGAAGTGATGCCCATTAATAAAATATAGAGAAGAGGAGCAGACGACATCAAAGACCAAAAACTTACGCCATTGCTCAGCCATGTGAGGGTATTTGGAATATAATAGCCTATAGTGTCGAATCCAACTAAGTATTGATTCATCAATATTTCAGGTACAGCACGCACGATTAGGGGTATGGTGAACGCCAAAAAGGGAAATAAGAGATTGCTATTTTGGCGAAACCAAACCTTAGCTGAGACGCGAGCTTGAGTCACTTTCTATTCTCCTGGATGTGAGGAAAATTATTGTTTTATAGACTGTTGTGTGCCAGCCTAAATGCCTTGCGCTAAATAACATAATTATCTTTTGGGGGGGTGTTAGTGATTAAGAAGTTTACCTAACGTAAGTTTTGAAGGCAATATCTTGAAGCGCTCAAAATCAGACCATTTGAGTTGTTATCTATCGATAAAACCAAATTTGCATTGCCAATGGTGTTGTAGTCTGCTCCAGCATAATATCCACTATTAGAATCCGGAAGGCTTTGTTCAAGGTAAATCGCCATATTTCGAGCAAATGAAGTGTTGTAGAGAGCTAAGAAACTCATTGAAACTTTTGTGTAAATTATAGGATTACTTATGCTAGACGGTAAATTTGTCACACCATCCGTTATTTTCCATGTCTCTCCAGTAGGTAACACAACCCATTCATAAATGAAACCTGTTGGGGTATTTCCTTCACTAAAAGCCACATATTGTCCTGTTGCGTTATACTTTGCCTCATGGGCTAAGTAGACTTGTTTGGCTAAAGCGTTTAATTTTGAGTCATTATTAAGGTCAAATACCGAACAAAGCAGTGGCTCACATGAAATTGTTGCATTGGGCAAAGTAACACCAAACGTTTGGACTGTGCCTGCATTGTTGATGTTTGTTAGTATTTTAGCGGTTGCACCTGCCAATTCATTAGGCCAAAAGCTCGCGAAACCACTGGCAACATAGTAGGTATAAACGCTGATTGATGAATTGCAGTCGTTAAGAACACCTGGCACTAACACTGCATAATTTGATCTATTGCCAAATTTATTGTAAACAAAGTTATCTATCCTTGATGTCAAGTTAGAATTGAAGGTTTTGAGGTTGTTGAGTGCTACAAACAATCTTCCTGTATCAACCGGATCTACTAAGCTTGAAGATAGTTCTGAGGCAGCACGATATTCCTTTCCATCGGAGGCTTGGTAGAACCAAAATGGATAACTGGCATTGTTGAGTTCGCGAGTTTCTAGAAAAGTGAGAACCTTTTCTATCCGTGCAATTGAACCCCAATTACCATCGTAACCTATTAAACCTGTTTTGTTTGCGTCAATGACAGCTTGAATATAAACGCCTAAATCCCAATCGGTAAAATAGAAATAGGTTAAGCTTGCTCTGGGAAGCCCAGTGTTAGAATCTACGCCAGTGCCAGGTTGGAAGTATTGCCAAGCGTTTGCTGCCACTGTTCTCCAAACCGTAGCGGTAAGGTTTGGGTTTGATTCTATTAAGCCGGGAGGTCTAGATACTATAGCATCTGCCAGATTTTGAAAAGCATTTGTAAACAACGAACCCATATTTTGTGTTTTAGTGGAATTAATAAGTGGGGTTGGGTTATTTTGTGAATTTGTCTGGGACGGATTAGATGTCTGGGACGGATTAGATGTCGGGTGATTTACGTACTGGTTGAATAATAGTTGGTTTAGTTGGGGTTCCAACAGATAGCCAGGCAAAAACAGAAATCATCATTACAACTATTATGGCAATTGCCAGAATTGAATTAACTTTCATATTCATTTTCAAGAGCTTTGATCTAAAAATTTTGTTTTTCCTTTCACTTTTCAAGGAACCAAAAGAAAAAACATTCTTAAATTTGATTTGCAAATGAAGTTTTTTTGATCCGGTTAATTCTGACTTAATAATTGAATCCTTCCTTTCAATTTTTCAGTTGCAATTCCTAATTCCAGTTAGCCTTCCCGAATTGTCAGCTTGTAATGTGCATCAGGTATGATTTAAAATTATTTCCTTTATTGGAATATGCCCTTTATAATTCCATCATCAGACCCAATTGAGCCTTTTTTAGCTGTTTTTGTCCAAACCCTTTTTCTTCTAAATACGAGCTTCAAAAACGCCCAGCCTGCGATAAACATTTGCATAAGCCAGTAAATGTAAATGAAAGGTATCCAGAGAATGTTTTGAGGTTTTATGGGTTTTTCAGATGCTGCTAAACCAATGCCGATTGAAACCAGTGAAGCAGCTGTTAAGGCTATTATTAGTCCAGTGAAATTGATAATTGGGTTACTTTGAGTGAGGAATAATGCAACGAAGAACCAATTTATGTAACTTAACAGGGACACAACCATCATGAAGGGTCCGCCCATTGAGATTTCGGCGTCAACAGTTCTTCTATTTAAGTTGTCGAGGAGACGACCATATTTTATGGCTGTTTCCATGTAGCCCCGGTACCAACGAACCCGTTGCTTAAACAGTGAACCAATGCCACTAGGAGTTTCTTGCCCTGAACAAACATCGGGTGCATATTTTATGAGATGTTTCTTTTCCACAAGCCGAAGCGCTAATTCAACATCTTCCGTCAACGAATTTTCATCCCAACCGCCTAATTCTTTAAGCACATTGGTTCGAACGAACTGGCAACTTCCGGTAAGAGGAACAAACAATTGGAGTTTTTCTCTTCCACTAAGTAATGTCTGAAACCAAGCTCTCTCTTCAGCTGCAATAACTCTAGTAAGGGCATTACATTTTTCATTTAACGAAGTTGTTCTACCTTGAAGAGCGACAATTTTTTTATCGTTGAAGTATGAAGCTGTTCTCAAAAGAACATCTTTTTCGGGAAGGCTATCGGCATCAAAAACGCACACTATTTCACCTGTAATATACGGTAAAGCAAGGTTGAGAGCTGCAGGCTTGCCTTTTGCGGATTTCTCGGAGATTACTGAGACGTTTTTAGGATATTTACATAAAAATTCTGAACAAATTGTGAAAGTATTATCCTCGGATTTCCCGTCGACAACTATTACTTGCATTTTGTCTTGCGGATAATCTATGTTCATAGATTCCATCTAAGCAACGTCGAATTACACTCTCTTCATTTTTAGTGGGCACTATAATCGAAAACTTTGGAAGTTCAATATTTCCGCTATTAAAAGCAGAGAATCCTTGTTTGCGTTTATTTCTTACGCCAGCAAATATTATTGATCCATTGTAGACTGTCCAAAAAAGAAGTATCCGCGAGAAGAATTATTGAAATTATATCAAAAACCATCATGCGGATGCCACCTGCTTCATTCGTATAACGGAAAAAATGATGGCATTCGAGTGGATTGTTTGATTTATCTCTGATTTCGACATGGTTTTATTACTGTGGTTGACAACCTTAAACCTTGACAATCGAGCTTCGCTAGACGAGATAAATCTATTTCTCATTACAGTCTCACATATGCTTTCTAAACCTTTAAGTTTTGTTTTTCCTATAGGTTCAGAGTAAGTTTTTTAGAACCTTGTTTAGATGTGGAGGAATAAAAAAGTATCTGAATAACCGCGACTTTATTGTAAGGAAATAAAGGCAAACCTGAATTGTCATTTAACCTGAACAAGTTTTAAGGTTTAGAAATATGGTTTTTTTCCTTTCCTGTCAATTCAATAATTGTGCGGAGTTTTTCAAAAATCCTTAAATGGCACATACTCATTTTCATTAATAAAAGTTAAATGCGCAATTTTTTGTTGTTTTTGTGGGTTCTGAGTTTTGTTTTTGCATCCTGTTTTGTTAGCTATAGCGGAGCTCAAAGTCAAAAAGATGAGAATTCTTTGCAGCTGCAAGGGTTTGTTTGGAATCATTCATACGTTAAATGCTCTTGTTGTTACTGCAGATAACGAGTCCTGGTGGAACCCTGATTACCTAAGCACTTCCCTTCGTGCTATTGGACAATGGAATGATGCCATAGCTGCGTTTGCATCAAATTACTCAGATTTTTCATATTTGTCTAATCTGAGGATCCAACCGACGATTTCAAACATATCAGAACCGGGTTTTGATATCTATATCACTTGGACTGGAGTCTCCACTGAGCAATATGTCTGATCAAGTAGGTTTGTCACAAATTTTTCCAAACGCTCAAAGCGTCATATTAAATTCTACGACTATTCTTGCGACCCATTCCAATCATGAGGTTTCTTTAAATGAAGTAGATCTGCAGAACGTTGCCCTTCACGAGTTGGGGCACAGTTTAGGGTTGGGGCACAGTAATTATACTGGCGATTTAATGTATGCTGTATACACCATGGGTACCTCGCCTGAGTCCATTTCAACTTTAGATGTATATGGGGTCGCTACTCTTTTTGCTTGGGAAACAAATTCTACCGATTTTTACCCAATTAATGATTGGTTAAACGAAAACTCGGTAATTTTGCCCTCAACAATTGATTACCGAGGCTTGCCTGTATCATCCGAAAACGCAAGCCCTCAAACACTCGCGAACAATTCTGTTGTTCAGTTTTTAGTTCTAATAATTGAAATTTTGATTCATCCTGAAATATTCGCGATCATTCTGGTTATTGTATTGGTTCTGTTAATTGTTGGGTTGGTTTCAAGAAGAAAAACAACTGTAAAATACCTCATTATTGATTCATGAATTCGATGAAATCGTTGAGACTTCTTGGCTGCAGAGTATAGTTTGATTTTTTTTCCTCACCAATTGTCGATGAAGGTTTTATACCGTAATCATGTCCCGGATAGACCTCTACTTTATCGTCTACTTTTTGGAGCTTGCTAAATAGACTGTAATACATGCTTTTGGAGTTACCGCCTGGTAAATCAGTTCTACCGCATTCGCCTACAAATAATGTATCTCCAGTCAAAAGTTTCTGATTGTCAACGAATAAACAGATGCTATCTGTTGTGTGGCCAGGAGTGTAGATAATAGTTATGCATATTTTTCCAAGGTTCAGTATGTCACCTTCATCAACGGGAAGGTCAGGTCTTATTTTTGATTTGTTGTGCGCGACTATTCTTGCTCCAAAAATGGATACTAATTCAGTGTTGCCAGCCGTGTGATCAGAGTGCCCATGGGTGTTAATGATGTATTTTAATCGCAGTTTCTGGTTTTTTATAATTTTAATTATTTCTTCAGAGTTATAGCTTGAATCAACGACCGCTGCTTCCTTGGTGTCTTCATCTGCTATTATGTATGAGAAATTGTCGGAATGTTGTTGAATTTGATTAAAAAACAAAGATTTAACCTGTCCTATCTTCAGTTGTCTGTTCTTTTCTTCTTTGCTCCAGTTGTTTTTTGGCTATATCCCGCCCTTTCTTTGTATAGATTGAAGTTTAATATTTTGTTCCAATCAAATCCTTTTTGTGAATTATAGGTTGGATATTCTTCTTTCGAAAACATCACAATTCTGTCAGAGTCATAGAGTGTTTTGAAAGCTTCTGAGGGGTTGTCCAAATGTTCATGGTGCGTACTGATTATTTCGCAGACCTGTTCGATAAATAAACTAGAACAGCCGTTTTTTTCCAATACCATGGATGTTATAAGAGGGCCTTTTTCGTATTGGTCTTTTATTGTGCTCCCCCCGATGTCGTGAAAAATAATGGCGGTGTATGTCAGTTCTTGTAGTTCAGGTTTGACTATGAAGTTTTGTTTTCGCAATATCGAAAACTCTTTTGGTGTGTGCAATGCCGAAATCATTTTTTTCCAAGTATGGTCTGGCTAACTCAAAAAGTCTTTCAGTGTTTATTTTGTCTCACCAGCGTTGTTTATACATTCTGTTAGTTGGCTATTTAGATGTTCATTCCTAATCTTGGCATAAGCGCTGATTCTTAGCTTTTTAACATGAATAAGTTTATGCAATGAGACCTCAATTTGGATTCAAATATAATCGGTTATTTTTTGGCTTTCTCAAATTGACGCTTTTCTTTAAAGAAAGCTTTGGATGTTAATGACGTCCGAGGGCGGGTATCCTGAGTAGTACTTGCCAAAGTAGCCGAAGACATCCATCTTCTTTAGGAATAATTGAATTCTTTCTGCTTCTGACTTTAAATCTTCGATTCTGTCGGCTTCTATTTTTCCCAAGGTTCCGTTTACTTTCTTTCGGTTGCCTTCCCAGCGGAAATATAAGAAATTCGTGGTTATTGCGCTAATTTCTGACATGATGAGGTTGTCAGCCCAAACTAAAGCAACTCTGTTGGTTTCTAAAACTGAGTAAAATGTTTGGTTTAGCAAATTTTTATTCCTAACCTCAACTGCAAACCTGATCTCTTTAGGGAGTTTCTCAATGTAAGCCTCCAAGTCGGGCAGGTGTTCAATGCCAAAGTTTGGGGGAAACTGCAAAAGCAAAACTCCACTCTTGTCTCCAAGCAACCTTACCCTATTAAGAAAAACTTCTGTTTCATACTCGCATTTCTTGAGCATTTTAACATGAGTTATCATCTGGGGAAATTTAAGTGAGAACAAAAAGTTTTCAGGGGTTTGTAGTTTCCAGTTGGTGACGGTCAGTTGGGACGGAATTCGATAAAAGGTGCTATCAACTTCAACTGAGTTGAACTGCGTGGCATAATATTTTAGGTAGTCTTTTGGGATTTCTTTGTTGGAATAAAACTTGCCTTTCCAGAAATTGTAGCTCCAGCCAATCGTACCCAAGTGCAGTTGTTGCAAACTACCCTTTTCCCTTCAAAAGCAACCAATCCTTGTCGCCAGCCCTCTTAAGTCGCACCAAAATATAGCGACCTTTAAGTCGTTGACCATCCAGGGTAACTTCGATTTTATCTTTCTCCCAGAGTTTAGTTTCATAGTGTCCCTTATCCCAGATTTTCACAGTACCTGCTCCATACTGACCTTTTGGAATTTCACCTTCAAAACTGGCGTATTCGTATGGGTGGTCTTCAGTTTCAACTGCTAAGACTTTTTGTCCAGTTTCAGGCATCCCTTTTGGCACTGCCCAGCTTTTGAGAACCCCGTCTTTTTCCAATCTAAAGTCATAGTGGAGTCGTCTTGCATGGTGTTCTTGGATTACATAGATGAATTTTTCACCCTTTTTCTCTGGATTGTTTTTGGGTTCGGGTGTTTCTTCAAAGTGCCGTTTAGACGCATATTCGGATAGTTTCTCCTTTGCTACACTAATTTCTTCTGCTACTTTTTTTTGTTCGGGAGCAGTTTCCATTTTCTTAGCTTCCATTATTTGGTCAATCGTGCATTGTTCTGGTGGTTTGTCGTTTCTTAACCGTTTAAAACGTGCCATTCGCAATCGCATATCTCTCGTTAACACTTGATACGCCACTTCGCAGACAAGTTTTGGTTCAAGCCAAGTCACCATGTCACCAGTTTCTGGTTTAAATGGAACAGCATCAATTTTTATTTTCTCAAATTTGTCAGCTAAAACGCCAATCATCCGTTGAGTAAAACCTGTGCCAACCTTGCCCAAGTAAACAGGTTTACCCTCTTTATCGTAAACGCCAAGTAGCAATGCGCCAAAAGTTTTAGCCCTGACTGCTGCCCCCCGAGTGTACCCAAAAATTATGCAGTCGCAGGTTTTGAGTTTCTTTATCTTTAACCAACTCCCTGTTCGCAAACCTTCCTCATACTTACTATCTTTCGCCTTCGCCACAACACCCTCAAGACCCTTCTCCAATGCCAACTTGAAGTAAGATTCGCCTTTTTCTTCTATAAAATCGCACAAAAGCACGTTTGAGCCTTCCTTCAATGAATCGCTGAGGATTACTTTGCGCTCCATCAATGGCAGTTTAGTGAGTGATTTTCCATCTTTCTCCAATATGTCAAAGACTATGTAAACCGCAGGTGCACGCCCTTTCTGCCGTTCGATTTCCCCTGATGATACTGCTTGCCCCCGCTCCAGAAGCGATTGGAAATCGGGTTTGCCTTCGCGCATCACTATGATTTCGCCGTCAACAACAATATTTGTAGCTAGTTTGTTTAGTTCTTGCAGCTCGGGAAAGTTTTGTTTCAGTTCCTTTGCGTTTCGGCTCTTAATACTAAACGGCTCCTCAACATAGGCGATGGCTCGAAACCCATCCCATTTAACCTCGAAAATCCAATCCTTATTAGAAAAAGCCTCTTCCGCCACTTTTGCCAGCATAGGAAGGTAGATGTGGCGGCTCATTTAGTTTCCAACTGTTTGAGGGTTTCCCGCAGGGCAACCATGAGACCTTTGGCTTCGACTTCTGGAGGTTTCTCAATGTGGATTTTCTCGCCTTTTACCTTTTGTTTTACGAGTTCTTGCACTCTTTTCATATAGGTGTCTTCGAATTCTGTTATGTCGAATTCGCCAGATAGGTCGTTTACGATTTTTACTGCGAGGTCTAATTCGGCTTTCTGTGGGGTTTCAAGTTTGTGGAGCGGTTCAAAATCTGCTGGATCCACCACGTCATAAGTGTAACGAAGAGTTGTCAAGACCAATGCGCCTTTATAAGTGTGAAGAAGTGCAGGGTATTCTTTGGTTCGTAACGTTATTCGTCCTGCACCCGCCTTGTTTGTTTTTTCCAAAGCCTTCAACAACAACCCGTAGGCGTCTTTGCTCTTGTCAGGAAGCAAAGCGTATGTTCTGTCAAAGTAGACGGGGTCCACTGAGAAGTAATCGACGAATTTGCTGATGCGGATGCGTCTATCAGATTCGGGTTTAGCTTCATTGAGCTCTTTTTGGTCAAAGGTTATGTATTCGTTTTTTGCGACCTCGTAGCCGCGAACAACCTCATTCCATGGAACTATCTTGTCGTCTTTGGTGCACATTTTAACATATTTTAGGGGCTGACCGTCGGTTTTATGTAGGAAATGAAAAGCGATGCCCTTATCATAAATCATTGAGAACAACTTTATAGGCACATTCACTAGGCCAATTGTAATGTTTCCTGACCAAATGGACCTGCTTGGGGCAGAGGCGCTGGTTTTTTCAGAAGAGGATTCTCCAAGGTTTTCTTGTTCCATACTTTAAATCTCCAGTTTACATCTTTTCTCAAAAATATCTTTCCACGGATTAACGCTCCGTTTTGCAACATTAAAAATAGTGTAGTCGGAAGGGTTTATTCCTTTCTTCACTTCACTCCATTCCAAAGGCGTTGAAACAGTTGCGTCGGGCGTAGGACGCAAACTATAAGGAACAACCATAGTGCGCATAGGCGAATTCTGAAGGTAATCAGCGAAGACTTTGCCGGGTTTCTTGGTATCTTTGAATTCAGAAACTATCATGTCACTGTCCTTAGCCAGTTCAACGCCTACTTCATGAACGAAAGTTCTTGCTTTCTCAAAAGTGTGTTCTGGTACAATTGGAATCACGACATGTAGACCCTTTTTGCCTGAAGTTTTAACAAATGGTGTAAGCCCTAACTCAAGAAGTTTATCCTTTAGCAGCAGGGCAGCTTCAGCAGCGTCGCTTAATGTTGCAGGAGGTTCAGGGTCAACATCAAAGAACAACAAATCAGGCTGATCCAAGTTGTCAACTTTTGCGAAAGGCATGTGGATTTCTAAGGCTGCCAAGTTTGCAAGCCAAATAAGTGTGTCTAGGTCATTGCAGACTATGTAGTAGACGTCTCGCTTTGAGGTTGGCGAATAGATTCTTTTTGTTCTTACCCAGTCAGGAGTTCCTCCGGGTGCGTTCTTTTCGAAAAAACTAACCTTATCTCCCTCAATGCCATCAGGGTACCTTGTTAAAACCAAAGGCCTATCTGCGATAACAGGAAGAATTTTTGGAGCAACCCTAATGTAGTATTCGACAACTTGTCCTTTTGTTACGCTATTTTTGGGGTAAAAGACTTTGTTGAGGTTTTTTAATTCAACTTTCGTTAAGTCTTTGAGGTTTTCAGTCATATTTTTGCTCCAAAAAAGCGTTATCTAGATGTTATGTGGAGCTAGGCTTTTTGCCTTTTGGAAACCCAGATATAACTTTTATCCAACCTACACAAACGTTCAAGTTTTCCGTGAAAAACACGTTTTTTAGCAGTTACACCTATATAGCCAAAAGGGTATTACTAATAAATTGCGGAAGTTAATCTAGAAAAAGTAAATTTTAGGGCTAACTAGTTTGCTATTTTCAAGATTATTCGCTAAATTAGAGGAGAATAGAATAAGTATGAAACCAAAAAAGCCCACCCTTGAAGACCAACTTGCCTTCATAGCTACACAACACGAAGTCTACCCAACTGAGCTCTTCCAAGCCTTAATAGAAGCAAAAGATCAAGGTAAATCCGTTTCTGTCTCAGATTTAACTGTGGAATATCGAGGAAACGTAACTAGCCAAGCCATATTCCTAATAACAAAAGACACAAAAGTAGTAGCACAGTTTCGGGTTCCAGAAGAAACCCTAGCCAGAACAGATGTCTCATTCGACCACTCAATGGACACAAACAAAGTCCGAAAAGAAATAGCCCGCCAAAACCCAGCTCCCTCACACTACAAAATAGAAAATCTTCGCGTCGGCATGAAAAAAATAAATGTTACAGCTGAAGTTCTGCAGACTGCTGAACCAGCCAAAGTCCACACCCAATTCCGAGACAACGCGGTCGTTTCGAATGCTTCGATTAGTGATGATACAGGAAAAATCCTGCTTTGCCTTTGGGACCAACAGATAAACTCTGTCCATACTGGCGATTTCATAGAAATCAAGAACGCGCATGTAGCGATGTTTAAGGGTGAGAAGCAACTGCGACTTGGAAAGAACGGTTCAATTACCGTTTTGGAAAAGCCGATAGAAAACTAAATTACGCTTTATTTTTCTATAGATAGAGCGTTCAATTTCTTAATTTTGAAAAAACTATTAGTATTTTGTGTAATTTTTGTGCTTGCTTAAGGTTTCTTGCCTGAGTTTAATTTGTTACATATGTGGATTTCATAAAAAATCTGCAGAAGCAAATAAAGGGCTGTGTCAAAAGCAGTTAGTGCCCTGAGTGGGTAAACAGGATAAGGGTTCCGCATTGGGGACATTGGTGGTAGATTATCATGTTTTGGTTGTTGCACTTTGGTTTCATTTCTACAAAGCAGGTGGGGCAGAGGGGGGCTTTTGTTTTGACAGGCATAAAAAAGATAGCTGAGTTTTAGCG
>CAWFTD010000017.1:0-44721 GCA_963818655.1 Candidatus Bathyarchaeota archaeon | reverse complement strand
TTTCTTTCAATAATAGGTCAAAGTCTTCTATGTTAATTGTTTCAGTGTGTTGCCTTGGCGATCCATTTGGTTCTTGAGAGCTATAGTCAACCATTGGAATCCCATCTCTTTTTTCATGCCATGTCTTTGTAGCAAGTTTGAAAGATTCTTCAGTTGTTTGGTTCCCTGAATTGTTGAGTTTGTGATGAAAGACATCAAAAAGAATTGGAATTTGGGTTTGTGCATTTATTTTTAGGCAGTCGTTCAAATTGTACAGTTTATCGTCGTTCTCGATTACTAAGCGGCGAATTATTGAATCATCAAGCATGCCAAATCTTGTTACAAACCTCTCCATGCTTTCCTCTTTGTCTCCGTAAGCTCCGCCGACGTGGATTTGAATCTTTGCCGATGTATCTAGTTTCATCAAGTCAAGTATTTGGGCGTGATATTTGAGTTCATTTTTGCTTCTTTCGAAAATTTCGTCCTTAATTGAGTTAATTAGGGTGAACTGGTCTGGATGCATTGAGATTCGCATTCTATTTTTGGTAATGAACTCGCCGATTTCTTCAAACTCTTCTTGAAAATGCCCTTGCCAGTTGAACTTGTTTATCGGATGAGACGCAAAAGGGACCAAGTCTGAGGAAATTCTAAAAAAGAATAGCTTATGCTCAAGATTGAACTGCAAGATTCTTATCAAGCAGTCTAGGTTATTTTTCACTGTCTGCTTAAGTCGGGTTTCAGAGTAAGATTTTAGCCGAAAAGTGCTGTTTGCGGTGCAGTCAATAGTTCTATTGATACAAGGATAACCTATTCTCATTACTCATCCTTCTTCCTTAAACTTAATTGATCATCTGTCTTAAAGCTCTCCATTTTCGTAGTCACCGCAGAATAATCTTGCCTGGATGATGAGTACTCTAAAAAAGGAGAAGGGATAATTTAGTAATTGCTGGTGTTAGAAATGACGAAGGTAAAGATGCCAAAAATGAAAGAAAACGAGATCGAAGAACTAATTAGAGAGCAATTCCTTTGTCGAATAGCTTTCAAAGGTGACTTGCAGCCGTACATCGCTCCTTTTCAATACGCTTATGTTAATAGTATTCTTTATTTTCATTTCACTGATTATGGGAAGAAGATGAGTTTTTTCAAGCAAGAAACTCCAGTTTGCGTGGAAATTGAACGATATACTTCAAATCTTAGCGAATATGGGTTCGTGATGCTTACTGGTAAACTAAGATTGGTGGAGAATCGAGAAGAAAGGAAACTGGCTATAGAAAAGATGGCTGAAGTGGGCAAACAGAAAATTTCAAAAAACTTTCTGTTGGCTCATGGCTTTTCCATGGGTTCCGATTGGAGCGATTTTACTGTAGACAAACCGATTTTAATAATAAAACTTGATGAAGTGACTGAAAAGACAGGGCTCAAGTCGCCTTAGCTTACCACTAAAACTATTGAGAGTCATAGGCTCGGGTTGGTTGCGTCGTCTATCGCAAAAAGAAGCCTTTTAGCCTTAGAAAGCAGCTTAATGAATAGGAGAAGGTGTAATTGCGTAGACGCTACAAAATACTGATAATTGTTCTGCTTGTTGCCTTAGTGATTTTCACAGGGTTCATTGTGTGGGCTGAAACCCCCCCATCGCCAATGAAGCAAGCCATCAACGCATTACAATCCGATTCAAACGTCACAGTGATAAGCGGTCAATGGTTGACTTTTAAACCCACAACCACCAATTACACTACAGGCTTGATTATTTATCCCGGTGGAAGGGTAGATTACCGCTCATATGCACCGCTTGCTCATGCAATAGCTAATGAAGGATACTTAACAATTATTGTGCCTATGCCTCTTAATTTAGCGGTCTTTGGGGCTAATGCAGCAAACGATGTAATCGCCTCTCACCCAGAGATTACCTCTTGGGCGATTGGCGGGCACTCTCTGGGGGGAACCATGGCTGCACAGTATACCTATCAGAACCCATCGAAAGTACAAGGGCTTGTACTCTGGGCGGCATATCCTGCATCTGGAAATAACCTGTCAAAATACAATCTGTTAGTAACTACTGTTCACGGTAGTAACGATGGATTGGTAAGTACTTCCCAAATACAGAATTCTCTGGAGATGCTTCCCCCAACAACAGTTTATGTTGAAATAGCGGGAGGAAACCATGCGCAATTCGGATATTATGGCGATCAATCAGGAGACAATCAGGCGACAATAACAAGAGAAGCCCAACAAAGCCAAACGTTAAACGCGACAGTAGAATTATTGCAGAAACTCAAGTAGCTTCAAGGGCAGGAATTCATCTAAACATGCTTTGTTGACACGCTTGATTTTGAAGGCGAGAGTTCTACTTCTACGGCTACTTCGTTTCTGCGCATAAACCAAGGGGTAAACGGTCCGTTATATCGCATCGTAAACACTTGACCAACAGTTTCAATTTCTGCTTTTGTGAGCTCTTCTAGCATTTCTTTAGATTTCTTTTTGAATATTGAATTTGACCAGCGACCTGAAAACCTTAGCGCAGCAACATCTCTTTCGGGTATTTCAACGATTTTAACACGTTCATCAAGTGGCTCAGGCGTGGTTTCAAGCGTTAACCCTTCAGGCATCACAAAACCTATTGAATCAGATTCAGACAAAACCGGTGCCGTCATGGCTATTTGCTCCGAAACAACAGGCGCTGTCATCGCAATTTTAGACTTTTGCCTGTTATTGCCCGTGATGAAATTAAAGAGAAGGTTAAAGCCGCCATCGCCGTAACCATCAACCCTAGCGATCACCAAACTTGGGTAACGTCTGATCTCAACTTTGTTGATTTCTCTTAGAACTTCATATTTTGCCTGCTCGACCATAATCCTATACTAGATAGCCATCTAAATATATTGATTCTCTTGAACACATCAGTTTGGCATCCTCTATTTAATTCATAAATGGATTTTCCATCATGAAATTATTCGCTTTTAAGGAAGGCAGAAGAGCTCGGAAGTTTTAGTCTCACTCCGTCCTAATGATGAAACAGCTTCAAATATCAAAAAAAGACGCAAAAAAGTGCTATTGTGAGTTCACAAATTAACAAATCCTTAACTAGTGGTATAGCCTATATATAGTAAGAGATGAATTTTTATGGCAGATATAGTTGATACCGCAGTAGCGGCAGGCTACATTCAAAACACTTGTAGCGGCTGTAACAGCAGCAAAATTAGTTGACACATTAAAAGGCAAAGGTCCATTCACGGTTTTTGCGCCAAACTGACGAAGCATTCGCAAAACTTCCAAAAGGCACAGTTGAAGGTCTTCTAAAAGACATACCAAAACTAACCGCAGTTCTAACATACCATGTAGTTGCAGGAAAAGTACCAGCAAGCGACGTCGTACAACACCCAAAACTAACAACAGTTCAAGGACAAGACCTAAAGATTGACGCAGCAAAATGGCACATGCACAAGTCAGTCAAAGTCAACGACGCAAACATACTCAAAGCAGACATCGAGACAGACAACGGCGTAATCCACGTAATTGACAAAGTTCTATTGCCAAAGTAGAAAGTAATAGAACAAACATAACCTTTTTTTATTGAATCTCTTTATATCGAAGCAAATTTTTTGTTAAGAAGAAAACAAGAAAGGATGTAGTTTTACGGTTTGGACAAAAAAAGAAAAATGGTTAGAGTTTTTCTGGGGCGCATAGGTTTTCTGCTTTGGCGGCTGTTCGCAGCAGCCTTTGCAGATGTATTTAGCATCTTTTACAAGTGGCTTTATCTTTCTCTATGGGTACTTTTTCCTCTACCATTTTGCAGAGATGTTTATCATGTCCAGGATGAGGTTGAGCTTTCGACAAAACATAACACCGAAATTACAAGAAAAACTATGTTGAATATAAAATTTTGCATTTGAAGTCCGCCTCAGGCTCAGATGCGACAGTTAAGCTAATTAATCCAAAATACCGATAGAGAACAAGGAGAAAGGAGGAATAACAATAAATTACAAAGAAAGACAGGAAATAATTGCTAAATCGCCTATATCTCTTGGATACCTGAAGAAGTTCAACATAGGTGCAGGAACACTGCAGCTGATAAATGGCATTGTAATTCTGGCATTGACTTTTCTTTTAACTTGGCCCAAAGGAACAGACATCTACACCTTCTACCTCACATTCGCCCATGTTAGTCCAACAAACCCCGCAATTTTCGCAGCACCAAACCCACAAGTCCTCTTCACCGTAACTCATCTGGGGCTGTTACTTGCAGCTTTCCCGCTTATCTCAGCACTTGCACATTTCATGATTGCTTTCCCAAAAAACAAAGCCTACAATGAAAACCTCAAAAAAGGCATGAACCCCTACCGATGGTTTGAATACGCTTTTTCAAGCTCGATAATGATCTGGATAATTGCAACTTTCGTTGGAATCTGGGATTTCTGGTCGCTAGCAATGATATTTGTTTTGAACGCTATGATGATAATGTTTGGCTATCTTATGGAGTTGGTAAATCAGAAAACGGAGAAAACAAACTGGTCATCGTTCCTTCTGGGATGCATATCCGGTGGTTTTCCCTGGGTTGTCCTGTTTGCCTACTTCGGAGGAGCAGTAGCCTCAAGTTCAGGCAGCGTTCCAAACTTCGTTTACGTGATATTCATTGTATATCTGATGCTTTTCATGAGCTTTGCAGTCAACCAAGTTCTGCAGTACAAGGGTATTGGAAAATGGAGAGACTATCTTTATGGCGAAAGAATCTACATTGTCCTTAGTTTCGTAGCGAAAACATTTCTGGTTTGGTTAGTGTTTGTAGGGCTATTCAGACCCTTCTAACCCCTCATTTCTTTTTTACTTTACCCTTAGTCGAGGCATCTAAAATGAGATTTTGGCCCCAAAAGAAATGGAAAAAAATATTACTAGTCACCCTTCTAATTATAGTCGCCATCTCAGTGTCACTTCTAGGGTATGTTAGTTTTGCAATGAATAACGACGTAGTCACACAATTAGTCATTAAAAATCCTACAGGAAGCAAAACTGCTCTGGTGCTCTATCATCCCGGCCTCAGTTCCTTTTCACATGATGTCTCATACGCTTTTGCTGATGGCCTTGTTTCAAACGGTTGGAGAGTGGAAATCGCTACATCAAGCATTGAAGCACCAACTAACCTTTCAAAATACAGCCTTCTAGTAATTTCCAGTAATACCTATGCTTTCACTCCGGACTCGCCAACTACACGTCAACTTGAAAGAATCGGTAATCTTAACGGAATCCAAACAGTACTGCTAACACTGGGTGCTGGAAGCGCACAAGAAAGCCAAAAAGCACTAGAAACAACGATACAAACCTCAAACGGCACAATACTCCAATCACTAATTCTCTACAGCATGGCTCCAAACCAAGGCGATAGAACTGCAACAGAAATTGCACAACAGACAGCTAGAGAAATCACTTAGACACACAACCTCTAAGATAAAATACACATACCTTCATTATTAATTGGACTTCGAATCATCGTCCGTCCCCTTTCTTGGCATATCTATACTGGTCTGTTCGTTGAAATTCTGCCGTGTTTTTTTATACTTAATGCGTTCTGTAAACCTCGTTGAATAACTGAGATTCATTGTTGGGCATTCATCAATACAGTGACCACAACCGACGCATCGGATATCTTGAACGATCTTACCATTGATTGCTTTGCCTTTGATGTCAATGGACATTGGACAAGTCTCATTGCATTTGTTACATTGTACGCATTTTGTGTTGTTAGTGTTTATTTTCTGACCCGCTATTCGGGCAAATCCACTCAATACCGTTCCCAACGGACAATAATAGCAGTAGCCTCTACCAATGAAGGCAATCCAGAAAAACAAAGACAACATAAGCTCGCCGAGAAGATATTTGTACGATTCAATTCTCGTTATTGTATCAATATTAGGTGTGACTGTTATTCCAAGTAGGTATATTGCCCAATATGCGATAAAGAATAATGCAATTCCGAGAAATACCCATCGAAGAATATTCATGAATCGGAGTGTTTTGGATTTAATTCTCCTTCGTTTTCCAATTAATGGAATTGCGGGGTCAAAAACCTCAGCGGCAAATCCATTGAAAAGACAGATTGAGGAGCATTGGAATCGTCGTCCGTAAAGCAGCGTTCCAATCAATACTACAAGGCTAATGGCGGTAAAGAAGGTTAAGGCTGATAGGATTCCGCTACTTCCCCATGATGTTATAGTGCTGTGATATAGTGATGAGTTAGTGTTTAGTAATTGTAGTGGTGTGGTTGTCCATGGTAGTGGCATAGCGTAAAAGTAGAGGTCATAGTTGGTAACAAGGAGCGGGGTAACGACATGTACGGTTAAAGCCGAGATTATAAAACCAATAAGATTTGATTTCCTCATGGTTGTCCTTTTTGAAGAACCGATGATTTTTATGGTCAAAAATGAACCGATTAGTATAAAGGCTGTCTTTATCCAGTTTTCGTAGACCACCCAAACCCAATTAATAATTGAGGCAATGTTTTGAGGTGCTACTCTTGCATATCCATAGTTGATGCCTGCTATTAGAATAGCGAGGATAATGTAAGTTCCAAGGATTATTTTTAAAAATTTTAAGTAAATAGCACTGTTATTTTCAGAAAGCTTTTTTTTGTCGGCAAGCAAGACAAGAATCACTCTTTCCTTCCTATTATTGTAGAATCCTTTTTAATTACTTGCCTTAACAAAGAACAGCTGAAGAAAGGTCTTATCACGTGTTTTTCAAGTTTACTTGACTCTGCAAAAAGGTCTTATGAACTGACTCATCAACAATCCAAGCATCCTGTTCTTCTGTCATGCGACTCAACCGTTAATCTCTCTTTACGGATTGTTGATAATTATTGCCTTCCCCAGTAAGGGTAATTCATAATTTAACAAGTCTAGGGGCGGTCTTATCTTTTTTATTTTTGCTGATTGCAATATGGTATAAGGATCTTTCATCGAAATGTCTTCACTCGACAATATCGACAAGGTTCCTCAAGAAGTCTTTGATTTTTCTTGGTGCTCGCTAAATACTTCTCCAATCATTATGTTGGGAGAAGTATTATTTTTTCGGCTGGAAGAATCCTATTGATCTGGTTCGAAATTATCATCGAGAGCCCGTCTTTTAATAAGTTTGCAGATGATAGACTCTTTTCTAAGGTTTCATTTGATGCATATCTTTTGGTTTGTTTCTGTTCATTAAACGCCAGTTTTTTCAAAGTTTTTTTCATAAGGCTTTGATAGTGTTCTATCGGAGGGGTAGCTGTTTTTTCAGCTTTTTTAATTGCTTTAACTGCTAATCGTCCGCTTAAAGCTGCCAGGTCCATTCCTACTCCACGATATAGGTCGATTAAGCCTGCAGCATCTCCAGCTAGTAATATTTTGTCTTCTCCAAGGAAAGTCGTTATCTTCTGGGTTGAGGCAAAGCCCTCTTTTTTCACAATTTCGCCCTGAAGACAGTGTTTTTCTTTTATGTAATTGTAGAATCGGTCTGCATACTCTATTGCGTTTTCATTTGCGCCTGTTCCAATTACCCATTTTTCATCCTTCAGATAGACCCAAGCAAACATTAATGGACAGAATTCTCGATTGTAGTACATGTAAAGTTTGTTTGGGTCAAGAGTCCCTTTGCCTTCAAAATAGTAGTTTATTGCTGTCCCTAAACGGCTTTTTTCTAAAGACGCGGGGTTCAGTTTGCTTCTTATTACAGAAAGCATTCCGTCTGCACCGATGAGGAAACGAGTGGTGATTTGAGTAGATTTCGTATCTTTCGACAGTGTTAGGTTAATTCCTTTCTGGGTTTTGGAAAAATCAATTAATGATGTGTTATCTTGAAACTCTGCTCCTTGCGCGATGGCGAGTTGATTTAGCCAGCTATCAAAAGTTGAGCGCCAAAAGTTAAGCATCTTCATTTTTCCCCCCAAAGTTTTCCCTGAGGGAGTAATCATGTCCACTTTGTACAGTTCATTTTTACATAGTTTTTCTTTGGGAATTTTATTTCCTAAAAGTTTTTCGAAGTATGAAAATTGGATTCCTGAGCAAGGTTTGTTTCGCGGGGTTTTATATTTCTCAATTAGAAGGGTTTTGAAACCTTGTTGTGCACTTAACCTTGCCGCTACTGAACCTGCAACTCCGCCTCCTACTACGGTAACATCATACTCTTCCAATATTATCGCCTTTATTTTATTTTAAGCATAATACTCTTGGACCATTCAGAGATTTTCTCTTTATTTTCGTCTATTTCCTTCTTAGCGTTGGCTGCTCTGCGACGAAACGCGTATTACCACTTCTTGAATAGTAAACAACCAAAGATTTCATTCAAGCTTACTCCTACTCTTGCTTTCCGCACCAGTAGGTTCATTAAATAAGCTTAGTTTAATATATAAACCGTGAAGTAGAGAAAAATCCACTTAGTTTAAACAAAGTGACTCAAATGGAAAAAATTTTTCAAAAAGAGCAAATTAAACTATTAAGACAGAACCTCCAAACTATTTTGGAACTATCCCAAGTAGTTGCGATCAATACAAAGACATTTTCAAGGGCCTTGTCTGCCAATGGAAGCCTTCAGCCTCAAGAAGCAAAACAGTTCCTAGATCACTACAAAGGTCTCTTGGGAGAAAAGGAGATTCTAATTCTACTTGCGCTTTCAATGAATGAGGGTATGGGTTTCAATAGAATTAGAGCCATATTAAAAGGATCTATGAGCTCCAAAACTATTTCTGAGAAGCTAAAGCGGTTGGAGCAAGAAAAATGGTTAACCCGAACAGTGATCAATGATAGACCATTTCGTGTCTCATATTCATTGACTACTCTTGGAAGGAACATTGCAAATTTATCGTCGGTTATTGGGCTACTAATAGTATTCCCTGAAGAACCAGAGAACTCACTCAGTCAGACAGCAAGCGCTAAATAGCATTTCAGGGCAATAATTAATATCATATAGCAATATCCGAAATACTAAATGACTATCCTTATGCGAAGGCATAACAATATTGTAGGGAAAAGAAATGAAAGTCAATGATCTTCGACGTTTCATCAAGACAACCGAGAAAATGGTTGTTCCATCAAAGGTTGCATCCACGACCCAAGGGAGCGCTATGCTCCGCAAACTCCCGCTACGGTTCCAACGATACGTAGTCAACAGAGGAGCACGTGCCAATCCGTATATGAGCTTCGTGGTAGAGCCCTACGCTGTGTTCCTCGCCTTTGAGGTCTCCGATACTAAAGCAACGGAGCAGTTGTTACCACCCAATTACAGCTTGTCCCCTTCAGCAATGTTCACCGAAACCCCCAAGCGAAAATGCGCAATAGTCAGTGCCTTCAATGTGCACACAAGCGTGTTTTGGGGGAGTCGCGTGGAGTTCTACTTAATCGCTGAGAACTGCAAAACCGGACTGCTCTCTTGGATAATCATTGAGTACGAAAGCAACACACACAGCTACGACCCAAAGCAGGGTTTCGTCGCTCCAAGCACCTCGCATTCGGTAGTAACGACGTCTTATCTTGGAGAGATCATAATTGATGTGATAAGCACCCGATCCAGTAACAGCCTTGTCTTAACAGCCGACTTAAAGAACGGTATTCTCAAAAAACTCGATCAGCGCCTATGGGTCGAGGGAAATCTCTCAGTTGACTACGGCGGGGAACTGCAACAATGCACGAAGCCGTTTAGTCTGGTGTTCGATCCGACTGAGATGGCCCAAGGGCTAAAGATTCCAATTGACGATATCTCCTTGTGTACTAACACCTTTGGCGCTGGTTTATTGGATCCTGATACCGTTCGAAGTAGCGTGCTTCCCTTATGCACAGCACTTCGTCACTACGAGTGTTCCGACAGCCACCTCTATGCGTACAGCCGAAGATCTCGAGAAAGCCGTGAACGATATCAACAATAAGATGAATGCACCTCAGGAGATGGGATGCAAGAAGTAGCACATGAAGAATATGTGAACGAGCAAATAAATTAGGGATTGAAATTGTATCTAGTGAAGAAGGAGACGTCTCTCACAAAAATCATACCTTTTTGAGAGATTTGTGTCTATTTACTATTTTCTGATTTTAAAATATGCCAAAGCAGCAAAAAGACCTGCCAGCCCATATAAGATTAAGGGTATCCAGAGAAATTCAAGTCTCATCAAATTCATCAAGCTTCTTCCAAACCCTATCGGTGAAGGCAAAAAGAGCCAGATGAGAAATGCAACATATAGGGCTGTAACAAGACCGTAGACCTTCTTGTTGACCTTGAGTGCATACAAGTAGGTAAATACGAACATGAATGCGAAGCCTGTGAAGAACATTGGCCACATATCTGATCCACCAAAGAACTCGGTATTCCAAATAGCAACTATCACCGCATGAATAGCAACATAAGATTCCAGCACGATTATCCATCGTCGATCTAGATGTAGGGGTGTCCAAGCTATCATTAACTGCGTGAAAAGCAGGAACATGTAGAAGAAGCCTGAAAGAAGCTGAGGATCTGTTGTCATTGGGTGGAACCAGAATGTGTAGATGAGTGCCCAAGCAAAGATGTATTTATGTGAACTTCGGAAGAAACTTGCGACACTTACTGTAAATGGCTTGCCTGCCTTGCGACCCAAGAAAAGCCCTCGCCTTTGGTTTTCAATTATCAAAATTATTGACAGCATGATTATTACTGAGCCTTGACTCGTCAAGATTGGTACGTCTTGAGCTAACCCATCAAACCAAATCTGGGTCTGTATTAGATGAAGAGAAACAAAAGTTACTGTAATCGCCAAAGCATAAAGCGTGTACTTCAAAATTCCATGACCATATTTGCTTTGAAAACCATATTTGTTTTTTTGTGCAAAGAAAATTATGGACCAAATTGATACTTGGTGTGCTATATACATTAGCCAAGCTACATTCATGCCCCAGAAATCACGTAAAGGCAGTTTCCAATAGTACCAAGACAGATCATTACGGTCAATTAAAGTGTCTGTAAAGTGAGCTATATTAGGTCCTAGTATCCAAATTAGAAAAACAAAGCCAAATGAAAAGATTACACCAAAAACCCAAATGTACTTTGACCAATTTGATTTTTGAACTTCTTGATTAACTTTAATTCCCACTTTATACTCTCTCTTTTATTGACCCTTATTTATAATACTCGACACAGCACACGTAATTCCTTCTGTTGTTATCTGCATATAAGCTTTTCAAGGTACTACGTCAAGTTGATAGAGAAAGTTTTTCGATGAGATAGTTTAAGAAAAAGAGAACAGATTCATAATTCTCACTGAGAAAGGATCTAATTATCAGAGAATACTATACTGTGTTAATATTGATCAAGGAATTTGAATTGTAACGAGTACTTTATTTTTCCTTTATTATTTGTTGGAGTAGATTGTTGAAGTCTTCTTTGTCTATTTTTCATCCCCTCTGATTACTGCCTTTCGTAAAATTAGAATTTATTTTAGCAAATTTGAGTTTGACTGATAAAAAAAAGGGAAAGTTGTTGCGAAGAAACTTATCTCTGGCGATATTAGCGCCTCGACGAATCAGGAGCAAATCCCTCCCCGCCCGCCAGTTATTTAAGAGAATCTGAACCCACAGTCAAGGCAGAGGTAGCACTGAATCTTGCCAGAGTGATTTTTCCTCTTTACGTACTTGCAATTCCTTTAGCTCCCACACTCAGGACATTTTATCTTAGACCTTTCAGAATTGAGATTAAGTACATCTTTTAAGATGATTTGCCACATTGAGGGCAATTTGGTTTGGATGTACCTCTATGCCGAACGGAAACCAAAAAACAGGGTAAAGAAAGAGGGAATTTGCGAGTGATACCTCGAGCCCGGACAGGGTTCAACTCCCATCCCCAGCTCTCTGTCCGAACCTATGCTTCCGCGGGATTATTTTCGTTTTCTGAACAGTTTTGCGTCATCAATTGCACAGATGTATTCAAATCCGACCAAACTCTCTCTAACAACGCCAAAAGCGAACTAAAGAAGCAGTCAGTAAGAACCAGTATTTCGCATAGAAAAAATTTTGTTAGCGAGCCTTAAAGACATTGAACCATTTGTATTATACTGCAAATGTCGTGGACCCATATCAACTAATTTATCAAATTCTTCCCTGTTCATATTGATGTTATTCAGGAATAGTTTTATCAAATCTTCAGGACTTTCTTTGGCTTGTTCGGCTTCCAGCTTTTGCAGGGCATCTTTCCTTGAAATCAGACCAGCCATAACATGCTTCGCTAGAGTTAGTTTTTTCATTTCAAGTCCAGGAAAGCGTTGATTATGAATATATTCTTGTATAGGACTAATCATACAATCCATGTGTTCAGAGTTTTTATTAAAAGTCCAATTTACTTCTTTCTTAAGTGTGTCAATGATGAATTCGTAGTTCCAATCTACGTAATCTGAAAGATTAAATGTTGCGTAAGAAGTCAATTTTGTCTTCTTTGAAAGCATAAAAAGCAACTGACCAAATTGTCTTCGCCTATTTCCACCTGCGTTTCCACATAATCGTTTACATTCGCCGGAAATAGGCTCTCCATTTAGCACATCTTTTATTAGAGATGCGGGACCAGTTGGAAACATTTCACGAGAAAGAGGCAATTCAGTCATAGGTGATGAGCCTCTTATTGTAAGAGGAGCACGGTAAATATTCTGAAGCAAAGAAGTCGCCATCCCTATTCCCCTCATGCACACGGGACAGAACCACCCAGTCTTCTTTAAAAAGATTGAATATAGTCTATTTGCAAGATTTGGATCCAAACGATAATAGATGTGTTCTACGCCTAATTTTTTGCAAGCTGTCTCAATATTATTCTTGGCAAGCTGAGACAAATATCCATTGTCGTATGTAAAAGCTATGCATTTTAGCCCAAGTTCTTGCCGAGCCACGTAAAGTACATAAACGCTGTCTTTGCCGCCTGATAGAGGAATTAGAGCGTCGAACTCCTTATGTTTGTTTTTGGCTTGAGTGCATATTTTCTGTAATTGTCTCCGCCGTTCAAGCATAGTTGAACTCATTTTGCTCCATCTTCTGTCAAAATCTCGACAGATTGAGCAGACGCCTTCACTATCGAATTCTATCCTTGGAAAAGTACTTGGCAGAATACAACGTGTACAGACTTTATTAACTAAATTGCTGACACCGCTACCAGATTCTCCCATTCCAGTCAAAACCATTTGTCAATTTGAATGTCCATAAGTCCTTTTTCGCCAAGAAAACCGTCAAACTTCAAAGCGACAGTTTCTTATGTAAAAGAGCTGTATAAATATTTTTGGATCAAACACTAATTATTTTTTAAAAACTTGCGAATTGAAAAAACTAATAAACCGCTTTGAGAAAGTTTCCTCATCGAATTTTTTAGTATGTTCAGAGGTTTTTCTTGCTTGCAGTGGAGACCAATCATCAATTGCTTTCTCGACTTGGTAAGCCGCTTCTTCGATACTGTTATAACGAAAATTACGTTCGACAAACTCTCGCGGTCCTCCCGAGTTATGTACAACTGGAGAACAACCCAAAGCCATTGCCTCGACTATGGAAATGCCGAAATGCTCGATTGTTCGTGGATGCAAATACACCTTTGAGCTTAGCAAGAGTGCTTGAAGTTGGTCTCTTTTGACATTAGTCAGTACTTTAACTCTATCGGATAATTTGAGTTCTCTAATTAACCTTAGGAGAGAGTTCATCACTTCCTGGGACTCTAGAATTCCAACGATAGTGAAGGTTATGTCTGTGCGAGTTAGTTTTGCTATGTGGGGAACAGTAGCCAGATTCTTTCCAATACAAATGCGCCCTACTGTCATTACATTGTTTTTCCTTTCAACCTCGAAGGTATCTTCTTTAGGGTTAATTCTCCTCATAACTGGGGGATAAAGCACTTGAGCGTTTATTCCAGTTTCAACTTCGATAGCTGAGGCAGTAAACTCACTGTTTGCCAGAAGCTTGCAACTTATATTACCTCTAGAAGCTTTTAGATAATACTTGTATGGAAGGAAAAAGAATCTGTTCCTAAAGGATGGTGCTCCAACGTCTACACTGCTCAACAGAGGATAATGCACGTAGGAGATATCCACTCCAGGCAAGACAGCTCTAGAGAACGTGTCGACAACAACTTGGCATTTTGACTTCAATATTAGTGTTCTTAGAGCGTTAGTATAGATGTTTTTCAAATCGGTTGGTGGGAAAAACGCCAAAGGAAAGATTATTTGTTTGTCCGCTGGCACTATCTTATTAAAGATTGTTTTGAATTTTTCTTGGTTAAGGGGTTCATTTGAAAGAACTACTATTTGGTGTCCTTGCTCTTTAAGGGCATTTATCATGCTAACTGCAACTAATTCTGCTCCACCACAACAATTTATTACAGGCGAGAAGACACCAACAATCAGATTGCTTTAACCTCACGCCTATGTTTTTTGACAAGGAACATTTCTCTAAGATTAACAGATCTTGTGAGATTTAACGCAAAAAGTCGTCCACAACCTTCCGTTGATTCTTCTATGTGCGTTAACAGATCACGAAACGCGCGACTGCGGTTTATTTCCCTCAAGTACTTGACCTTTCTTTTCGAGATTGTTTGATTATCAAATGCTAAATAATTAAAGACAACTTAAAAGTTTTATCCGAAGCTTCAGCTAACGAACTCCATAAACGTTAAATTAATCAAAGTAACGATGAAAAAATGGGGTTTTGCTGGTGAAATCACGAGCCTGAAGAGAGTTCAACTCCCACTTGCACCTTATCTTATTGGATGTAAGTTCATAATAGGTGAGAATTTTGGGCATTAGCCGGTCGTCTGAAAACGTATAGCCTCATTCACGGCAGAGATAACGCTGATTGCTCAGGTTGGTATGTATCTCATTCCATTCTTGAACAATCTTCGGCTACTGCATTGAGGGGCATCGGATGACAATATCGTTCAACTTGTTTATTTCCTAAAGCTATTGACCAAAATGTGTCTTTTGGAAAAAAGAGGATTTTTCGAGTGAAATCTCTTTCAGGGCGTAGGTTCAAATCCCTCCCGCGATAATCCATTGAAAGTGGGACACTGGTTCTTATGCTCCAACGAGAAAGTGTTCTTTGAACCCGAACAAAAAGCTATAGAGACTATGCAGGCAGAAATCGCTGAGATGGCTACTAAGATTAAGGCTTCATCGTTTGAGCCTAAAAAGGGAAGCTGGGAGTGCAACTACTGCGACTACCAATGCCTATGCGACTAAAATACGCTGCTTTGTCCGCCTTTTTGCCTGAACTTGAATAACACCTTCTTTGTTTCTTCTATAATCAGACAAGAGTTAAGCATCATTCCTTGACTTGTAGTGAGACTCCAATGCAAGAATCCGTCACGGTCTCTGAAAATATCTAAAAAACTAAGGAATTCTTCCAGCAATTCTCATATACGTTGCTATCTAATATCCTATGAATAGTAATGGCTTCTCAAAAAAACCTTAAAGAAACAGAGACCGCTCTCACTAAAGCCAGAACTTTCATTCAAAGTAAACGTCGATCAGATGGTTTATGGTCTGATTTTTTAACCTTGGCAGGGGAAAGCATACATTGGGTTTCAGGCTACGTTGGCTACGCCTTGATCTCTAGCGCAAACAGCTTTGCGCAGAACACGGAATTAGATGGAATAGCCTTGAAGATTCTTCAACAGCAAAATCCAGACGGCGGATGGGGCTATGGACCCGGCGTTCCCTCGGATGCAGATTCCACGTCTTGGTGTCTACGATTTCTATCAAAACTCAAAGTACAAGACTCCAAAAGCAAGGAAAATGCTTTAGCTTTTCTTTTGAAGCATCAAAGCAAACTCGACGGGGGTTTTAGGACTTATGCAAATCCAAAGGAAATCGCGCGCTTCATGAGGATTGGAGAAGGCATTTCGTTTGTCGGTTGGTCGAGTTCTCAGATGTGTGTTACCGCAGTTGCCTGTCAAGCCCTGATGGAAAACGGCTCTCGCGTTGGAGTTGAGGAGGCATTGGGCTTCATCAGAAAAGGACAAGCCGAGGAAGGCTTTTGGAATCCGTACTGGTGGAGCGGCAAACTCTATGCTACGCTTCACTGCATGCAAGCACTAAAACAAAAAGGCGACGCCAAAGACGAACAATCCCTGAGTAAAGCGCAACACTGGATTACCAGCACACAATTAACAGACGGCGGCTGGAGTGACGCCCTAAACCAAGAGCAAAGCTGGCCATTCTCAACCGCACTCGCAATCAAAGCATTACTGCTCACACTTAACCCCAAATACATGGAGAAGATAGCGGATGGGGTACGTTGGCTTATACAAAGTCAACTATCGGATGGAAGCTGGAACCCAAACCATATCTTGAGAGATTCCCTACCCGTTTATGAAGGACCCTTGGATGCAAGAAGAGTGGCGAACAACGGGAAAGCTATAAACGCCTCCATCAAAGACCACAATAGACTCTACACTACTGCAACAGCACTTTCAGCGCTAGCTGAATCGAAAAAATACGTGAGGGGAAATCAATGACAACTTACCCCCATCCAAGAGAAGCCGCGCTAAGACAAGCAACCCAAAAGATAATGCAGGAGCTGAAGCCTAAGGCTTTGGCAATTTTCCATCGCAAGCCGCTAATAGACCCAGAATACTCCGACGTCTCAGACATAGACATCACAGCCATATGGACCCAACGAGAAGAGCAACCTGAAAGAATAGTAGTCGACACCCATGAGGGAAGGGTGTTTATAGATGTTCTCTGGGTACCAGTTTCAAAGATGCTAAACGCAGAGGAAGCGGCAAGTTACAAAACCCTACCGCACCTACTGCTTGAATCAGAACCCCTCTACGTTCAGACCGAGACAGTGCAGTCAATTATCGACAACATAAAACAGAAAACATACGAGCAAACAGTTTGGGAACACAGGATTGGACATCAACTCGGTTTTGGCGATGCAGCCTTTGAAGAAGCCAAAAAAAACCTCGATTTCCCCTCGGCAGCTCTGTTTTTCTTGCAGACCGCACACGCAAACTACATAGTTGCCTTAGCCGATTCCCTCAAACAAAGCACCATGAGCTTGCTCACCCGCCCCGTCACCAAACTCAAACAAATGACCGCTAACAACAACCCCACTAGCAACAGACATGGAAACCAATTTGCATTTGGATGTTGATCCATCTCCTAGATAAGCGCTCTTAAAAGAATCCACATGGCGGTTTCCCAGAAATGCGCGGGAAAACAACCATACGGCGTAAGCAACAGGACACTGGGACACTATACATACACGCTATCACCCATTGAGACCGATTATAGACTAATCTTTGCAACGGCGCTAATTAAAAACAATGACCTCGCCAACGCTAATTTTTACTTGAGGTTTTGGGCTGTACCTCCTGCGAGATGCCCCGCAGTGCTTCATGAAGCTAACCAGTCTAAAAAACCGTCGTTTTATGTCCCCATAGAATCCTTAAAAACCTCCATAGACATCGAACTTCAAAAATTTTAGATGATATTAAAACAATCATGGGAGGAGATATCACAGGTCAAAAAATTCAAAAATCAATCAAAGACACAATAAAATTTAAGGATCAAATTGTTAATCAAATCCAAAAGTCAGGAATTAATATTAAAAAAGAGAAGAAAATAAGCAACCCAAGATTAGTTGGGTCACACTTTTTTATGGCCATAGACCAGGTAATTGAGGTATGTTACTTACAACGCGAGTGAAGTATTGTCCATCTACCCCATCCGCTCCGGGCTGAGATACGCTTTTCCTCCCTTCTGATATGCATCGTGAACCATCAGCGCCATTTTGCGATGATAGAAAGCAGTTTTGCATGGTGGAAGCTGAGAGTCCCAGCGTCACCTGCTGCACCACCTTTCCCTGGGGTTGCCCGCCATCTCCGACGGGTCCAAACCCCCTTTTGAAGCTGAGGATGTATCTTAGCCAGAGTTCACTCCGCAGATTGGCAAATATTTTAACAGTACCCCCGTTGCCGCCATCTCCGCCGTCTCCACCGCAACCGGCATTTCCTCCTTTTCCTCCATCTCCTGGCAATCCAGCTTGCTGTATACAAACTGGGTTGGGGACTCCTATCCACGATTCTTCAGTGCCTGGGATTCTTATTCTGAACCCATCTCTCGCCTTGACCAACCAAATTGTCCGTTACCACCTTTTCCGCCTTTGCCGCCAGTTTGACCTCTAAGATCAATGGTTAAGTCACCGTCGATTTGCTTAAGCCAAATCTCAACCATAGGCGTGCATGAGCACCGTTTAACTCCTTTTCCTCCTCTGCCGCCTGCCGCCCCGTTTCCACCGTCTCTTGCTTTGGGAAAAGCTCCTGCTGTTGTGTTAAGCGGGTCGCTATGGGATCAAAAAAGTTCGGGGATGCTACATGCTGCTGGTGGAATAGGTCCTTGATTGAAGGTTCGGTTGAACCGTCATCACCATTTTTAGCCGAGGTTTCGGGGTCAAGTCCTGGAGTTACCCAAAGGGCAACTGATAGAGCGGGGAAGTAGTCACCATCAAGGTTATATGTGATTTCTCCAAAACTCCTCCCAGCTAAAGTCATGCTAATCACATCGGTGATTATCTTTAGCATCCTCGGGGCACCCAGAGGCGCGCCTTGTTTGGGTTTAATGACAAGTTGAGCTTGGGGGGCCAATTAATTCTAGGCTGCGACACAAAGATTACGTCATCTACCAGCATCTGTGTTGCCTTGTACTGTAAAAATCTGAGTGTTCTGATCCATGCTTCTTTAGCCTCCTTAGTTTGGAAGCTCCTGTAAGTTCATACTGGTTTGCTTCTCCATCATAGCCGTCTTTTCCTTTGAAATTAGTTTGCCATCTTGGGATCTGCTTCATCCATAGACAACCCTGGCGGACCATCTGAACCTCGATATTCAGGTCGAGAGGGACACGGATCGTTTTGTTTACCTTGAGCTCCGCCTTTCCCACCTTCGCCCCTTTTGCCCGGGTCACCAGCATCTCCACCTCTACCTCCTTTTACGATGTAAGTTCCATGTTTGAACCAAGGGCAAAGATGAACTGCCCAACAAAGACTTTTACTATACCACCGTTACCGCCGTCACCACCTCTTCCAGGGTAACCAGCGTCTCCACCTCTGCCTCCAATGCCTCCCCTCCCCGGCTCACGATCGCATTGATCTCCATCATACCACGAATCACTAGTCTGCGATGCAGCGCCTTTTTGTCCATCGCCACCTTTCCCACCATTGCCCCCTTTACCGCCTTTTGCGCCATCTTGCCCTTTAAAATTGATAGTCAATGCATCGGGGTGTATTTGAGACACATCTCTAGCGAAGATTTCTAACTCTGGAGCATGCATGGCGTTCGTGCCTTTTGGACCGCTTTTTCCATGATCACCATCTCCTCCGTTCTCAGCTTGTGGGTAATTACCCTCACCAGCGGGCGAGTTACCGTCAGCTCCATTTGCCCCCACCCCCAACTGCGTTACAGCAGGAGTGTCAGGATCGAGCCCCGGCTCCCCATCTAAATCATACGTAATTTCAGCCCGATCCACAATCTCAATCTTATCAACCATTATAGTAAGCGAAGTGGGCGGGATCATATTTCTCTCTAAACGCGAAAGGATTAGTTTGCTCTTCTTTTCAAACCGCAAAATAGACGCCTGCAAAACCATCTGACCATACTTCATATCTCCAACAACAGTGAAAACCGACATATCATCGACCCCCCAAAGAAGAAACATCAATTAGGTTTTTAATGTCGTATTCTAGGTAGTTTTTGACGGAGACATCTCCAAAACCGTACGAGAACCCCTCAACTAAATTATCTATAAACTTCCTTGCGTACTCGATTGAAGGTGCTTCAAGGATTGCAATGCCATGAGGCCGAGCCGCATTACGCGGACGGTCAGGCAAACCAGTGAAACTAGTGACTTCAGTTAAATCTGCGACGCGATAAATTTTTAGTTTGTTTTGTTTGGTGGTTCGGGTTATGTAGTCGAGTCCTTTTTGCAGGACTTGGGGGTGGTTTGAGATTTGCTGGAGGTTTTCTGGAGTTATTTGGATGCTCCAGGTTATTAGGTACTGGTTTTGGGCTTTCTCTAGGGTAGGCCTTTTGGGTTTGTCTGGTTTTAAAACCATAAAAAATTCGCCTAATACACATTAGGTATCTTAGAATTTAAGAATTGCGTTAAGCGACTCAAGAAGAACTAAACCATAAAAAAATAACGCCTAAACATCAACAGCCTCTAAAGTCACTAACCTTCACGGTGGCGGGAACATGAAAAATCTCTCCCAAACACTTCCCTACAACAAAGAAAATAAGAATACAATAGAAACTACCTTGCATCCATTTAATTCAAGAAGTAGTTGAACAGAAAAAAATTTTCTACCGGTCAACTACTACACCCAACCAATAAGAAAAAAAGGGCAAAGGGGTGAAATCTCCACTTTGAGCAGGTTCAACTCCCATCCCCAGCTCAGTTATGAATGCCTGTGGCCGCAATCACGGCAAAGGTAGCGTTGAATTTTTGCAGAATTGGTATACCTAAATCCATCTCTGTAAGACTTAAAAGAGCCACACATAGGACATTTTACAGATGGCAGTTTCTTTCTTGTCAAGACATATTTGATATTTTCCTGCCACAATAAGGGCAGTTTATGTTTTTCTCCAATTTTATTCCTCCATTTTGTTTTTATGTGCAAATTTAGAAAAAAGGGGTTTTGGGGTGTCGTTAAAATAGACTCCACTTGAGCTTAGGTTCAAATCCCTCCCCGCCCGCCACAGCTGATTCCCCGCCCGTTTTGGCGATAAAAAAAGGTCTGGGGAGCGAATTACTTGCGTTTTTTGAAAATTTTGTTTCCTTGAAAATCGCAGACTTATTTAAAGCCGGATTCTATGGCTAAAATAAACCAGAAAATGAAAAAGTATTTCTTGGGGTGGCTTAATCCCCACTTATAGCCTTTGAATTAAGCTTGGATTGGTTTTTTGTTGGTCGTCTTTTGTATGGCTTCGGCAACGATGAATAAGCCAACGAGTACAATCACTGTCGGAATAAATGGCATTGCAAATCCCACGATTCCAGCACCGCTTAAAGCGAGAGCAAGCATACCTATGAAGAGACTGAATTTGCTTATGGCGATTTTCGCGGTCTTTCTGGCAAGATTTAGAGCTATCAAAATGACTCCAACACCCAGAGCTATGTAAATTCCAGTGTCCATCTGGTAGTAAGTTGATGTTATCCACCCGGCTCCAAGCAACACAATAAATACGCCCCATGCTATTGCGTCCAAAACTTTGTTTGTAATCGAGTTTTCATTCATTTTTTTCACCTCCATCAATCTTTAGCTCTTGTCCTTGGTAACTACACCCACACGAATTTGGAGATCCTTCATCAACTTCGATTTCTGCTATACCCGATGCAAATCTGTCTATTTGCGTCATTGCAGTTTTTCGGACCAGCTTTGACACTCCGATTGCTTCCACGATTTCTTTTTTGTTGGCTCCAGCATCCAGAGCTTTTTTGATTGTGTTTCTCAGGCAGGGTTGGCAGTTTGCATTAAAGGCTGCTCCAACCGCAATTAACAACTTTGTTTTAGTTTCCATGTCAGACCTTCCATCTTATTCTTCTACTTCCATAGTGGGAGTAGAAAAACATATAAGATTTTTCTGACATCTACTTCTCAGAAGGCAGGAGAACACAATTCATGAAAGATGAAGCAGTTGCCCGAGACCGAATAGTCTTAAGCCTAAAGAATCTAGCCTTATCGACATATGAAGCCGAAGTCTATGCAACACTACTGGCTCATCCAACAATGACTGCAGGTGCACTATGCAAAGAAACAGGAATTTCCGACACCAAGATTTACTACGCGCTTGATGGACTCTCAGAGAAGGGTATGCTGATCGTTCGCAACGCCAACCCAAAAATCTACAAGCCAGTCCCACCTAAGGAAGCAATCGCAAACCTAAAGCACCGACTAACCGAAAAGCTAACTGATGAGCTAAAAGACGCAGACGTTTTAGTCGATATGTTATCACCAATCTATGAAAGCGCCGAAAAACCAGAAGAGTTGGAACTAGGCTACATCATAAGTGGAAAAAACAACATCACTAACAGAATGAAAAACGTGATTGGAAATGCCAGAAAAGAAATAACATTATTCGTCGCGTATCCTGAACTCTTCAAAGAACTCAGTCCATCACTTCGCGAAGCCCAAGAGAAACGCAGGATTAAACTGAACATCGCCATGACCGAAGAGATGTTGAAAACAGAAAATATCAAAGGCCTTGGTGATACCCGCCAACTTTGCTGTCCAGTAACTTTGATAATATCAGATTTGAAAACTCTTGTAACGGTGTCTGATTGGACTTTTTCTGAAACTGCTATGCTCTCGCAAGACCAAAACCTAATTCGAGTAGCAAGAGACTATTATGAAAATTCAATGTGTTATTCACCTTAGATACCCCAGATTGAAAGACTACCTCATGATTTTTGTAACTTTGTTTTAGAATTGCATTAAATTAATATACGTAGAATGTCCACTGAGAAGGTGTATGCTGTCAAATCAGGAGCTTGTTCAAAAAGCAGTCACATACTTTCAAAGCGGCTACAATTGCACCCAAAGTGTTCTCTTAACGTTATGCGGAAACATGTCGCCAGAAGTAAAGAGTGAGCTGATTCCAAAAATAGGGAGTGGTTTTGGCGGTGGCATAGGATTGTGCGGATGTGTCTGTGGATCTTTAACTGGCAGCATTATGGCCATTGGAATCAAATACGGTTCAAACGACCCAGGTGAAGAAAAAAACCTAATAGCTTATGCTAAGGCGAATGAACTTTATCGTAAGTTTGAAAAGAAGCACGGCACGGTTCTATGCCGAGAGCTAATTAAATATGACCTAACCGACCCTGAGCAAATCTCCAAGGCAAGGCAAGAAGGCGTTTTTGAAAAGGTATGTGTCAATTTTGCCAAAAGTGCCGTCGAAGACTTCCTTGAAATGGAAAACAAGTAATTCCAAGAATTCTAAAGCGACTTCAATTTGTCTGATTAGGGAACCAGCTCATTTGTCTCCATTTCAGTAATTAAGCTGGGGATGTGCTTTTGAGTTGAAGTACGATTCCCTACCCCGCTTCAAGTTCAAAGAAATGCTTGCGTGCGCGATTAACCTGGATCCTCCAGTCTCTAGTATAGATAGTAAAAAAAAACCTGTTTTATTCGGATAAAGAGGGCAAGAATCAAGTCACCGAAACCGTTCAACCCAAACTCTTTTGAATACTACGCTGATGCTTGCGATGTTGGATTCGTTTTTTGGAAAACATTTCGTAAATAGAACCAAAAATCACCTTTCTTTTTTATATAATTGACTTTTCCGCAAACCGTATAAGCAAACTGAAACAGAATAACGATTGTAGTTTCTCTAGGATTAGAGTAGAAAATGGAGGAGAAAAAATGGGTGTGAAGAGTGAATATCTGTCACCATGCGGTATGTATTGTAGCGTATGTTCAGTGCGAGCTGCAGATAAAAATAATGACCAGAAACTTAAACAAGGGTTAGCTCCTTTCTTTGGCACTTCACCTGAGAACATAGCCTGTGAAGGATGCATGTCGGATAAAACTTTTCAGTTCGCCACAGCTTGTCCTATTAGAGCATGCGCACAGAAAAAAAGCCTGCAAGGCTGCCACCAATGTAACGATTTTCCATGCAATATCATAGACAATTTTCCTATTGAGGCTGCTAGAAATAACATATTGAAATCTATACCTCGCTGGAAGGAATTAGGCACCGAACGCTGGGTAGCAGAACAGGAAAACAACTACACCTGTTCTAAATGTGGAACATTATTACATCGCTATGCAGATAAATGCAGCAATTGCCAAAGCCCATTCGGAAGAACATAAATGATTTTTCCAGCAGATTTTCTATGGGGCGTTTCAAACAGTGGATTCCAATTTGAGATGGGTAGTCCATCTGGAGAAAACATCGATCCAAACACGGATTGGCACGCATAGGTACATGATGCCTCTAACATTCAGAAGGGCATCGTCAGCGGTGACCTGCCAGAAAGGGGCCTAAACTACTGGGACCTATACAAACAAGACCACACCATTGCAAAAGGGCTTGGCTTAAACGCATATAGGATTGGGATTGAATGGAGCAGAATATTTCCCACAAGTACATCCACAGTCGGAGTTGGGGTGGAAAAAGCACCCGATGGAAACATTGCCAAGATAGACGTTGAGGAGTCTGCTCTCGAAAATCTTGAAAAAATCGCCGACAAACACGCTGTAAGTCACTATCGAGATGTAATAGAAGATTTGCGGGTCAACAACTTTGAAGTATTTGTATGCCTGAACCATTTCACCCTACCTTTATGGATTCATGACCCAATCACCGTTCGCAAAACGCGACTTGCGCGCGGGTCCTAAAGGTTGGGTTGATGAAAATACCATATAGCTGAGTTCACAAAATATGCAGCATATATGGCTTGGAAGTTGGGGGACATAGTTGATAATTGGGCGACTTTCAACGAGCCGTCTGTGGTTCCTGAAACAGGCTATATGATGCTTGAGTCTGGATTTCCCCAGGGGTAAACAATTTCCGAGTTTTAAGGAAAGTTGCCCGACACCTTGTTGTCGCTCATGCCCGTGCTTTTGATGTCATAAAGAAATTCGATACTGTCAAAGCCGATGAGAAAAGTGGCAGCGCTGCCAATGTTGGTTTAGTACATAGTGTAATCCCAGGAAGCCCCTTTTCGTCAGAAAGAAAATTCGATGTAAAAGCCGCGGAGTTCATGAATATCATGCATAATCAATTTTTTATCCAGGCCGTTAGTGACGGTTGGTTGGACGAAAACCTTAACGGAGTAAGAGAAAAAGGAGAAACAAAGGACTATCTTGGGCAACGTCTCGATTGGCTGGGTGTAAACTACTATACTAGGCTTGTGGCAAAAGGAAAAGCATCAATTTTGGCGAAGATATTTGCTGGGATCTCTGTAATTCCAGAGATTGTTCCCGACTATGGCATGGCTTGTAAACCTAATTCCAAATCAGCCGATGGGTTGCCAACTTCAGATTATGGCTGGGAAGTTTATCCGGAAGGAATGCTTGAGGTTTTGAGGGCGATGAAAAAATATGGTAAACCACTCTACGTAACAGAAAACGGCATCGCAGATGAAAAAGATGAACTTCGACCCCGTTATTTAATGGAGCACCTGAAGGCTTTGGAAAAAGCCATGAATGAAGAGAAAATTGATGTTCGCGGATACTTCCTCTGGTCTTTAACAGACAATTATGAGTGGGCTAAAGGCTTTGGTCAGAAGTTTGGGTTATATTCCGTTGATTTGGAGACGAAGTTGCGGAAAAGTAGAGGGAGCGCCGAGGTTCTCAAGGGGATAATAAAGGGAGAGAAGTAGCTCAAACTTGAATTAGCGGATGCTTTTGGGTTTGAGCTAAATTTTAAAACCCGTATTTTTTGTATTTAAATCTTAATTTACCCTCGGTAGCTATTCCCAGTTGCTGTTCGTTTGTTTAAACTGCATCTGAACTACTCGGCAATTCTCACACCAAGTGCTATTCCACGTGGAATGTATTAGGTTAATAATTATCCCTCCATTTTCTATCCTAATTAAGAATTATGTTGGTAAATACTGCGATAATTATGCTATAAGCGTTAAGCTAACACTCAGCAATAGAAAGTGGCAATTTCAAGTGGTTATTCAAAATTATAGTGATAAAAAAGCGGATAATTATGGGGTTTTGTTATCCTTTTTTCCAAGATAGTTAAGAATGTTAGGAATTGCCTTGATAATTATGTTCCAAATGCTCAAGCGCTTCTGGAAAAGGCTTAAACTTTTCCGCTGTTTAGAAACTAACAGTAAATTCAGAGAAAATTGCACATCAACTATTTACTATGATTAGTTAGTTTTTGGGTGGGTCTTCATTTGAAATCGGCAAAAATGTCTCAATTCTTTTATTGATGCTTTGCTTTTTCTTTTGGACCTCTTTGAGTCTATATTTGAAGTCTGTTTTGTGTGTTAAGCTATTTACTTTGGATTTTTTTCCTGTCATTTCTTTTCTGCCTCTAAAAATTTTTTGATTCGAAGAATTTGATTTCTTATCGAGCATGGAAACATTGTTTCCATTAATCCCTCATCTAAGGCGGTAGTGTATAAGCAGTTTTCGGTTCCGTATATTTCGCTGGGAAGAGGGGATTAAAGTTTAATCAACCCAACCAATTTCACGGAAAAGTCTTGTTTGGTCTGGGTAAAAAGCAGTAAGCTCAAGAAGTAGAGGGTAACCTATCTTTAAAGCAATTAGAACCAGTAACAAATAACAGTAGCACTTTTTCGTTTTTGATTCAGGTGTTGCCCATTGATTTTTGGTATTTTGTTTAAGTACTGTTTTACTTCTTTGAATTGTCGGCCTGGGTCTGTCTCGAACGATTGGCGTTGGCTTGCTTCTGTCTCGAACTATTGGCGGCATTTGCTTTTCTTGCTATACTGCTCCTGTTTGGGGAAGTTGTCATTCCTTCTGGTCTGTGTTGTTTACGCAAAAACATTCACCTAAATTATATAGCACTTTGTTCTTAATTTGTTTTACATTGAATGCCCGAAATATATTATTTTGAGTTTTGCTTCATTTAAATAACTGCCAATGCTTTAGAGAGCATTTCTCGTTTGCGCCAGTTATTTAAAATCATAGTGATAAAATAGCGGATAATTATGGAGTTTTTAGTTGTCTTTTTTCCATATGTAATTAAAAAGCTCCAAATTATATAGTGTTGCCAAATAGAAGAATTATGAAGATTGCGCTTGCATGCAAGATATATATTATGATTATGAATTTCTTGAACGATATATTTTTTATTGATGTCATCAGCAAGATGCCAATTTCAGTTGGAAGCGGAGATGCAATTAGAAGACCAGTAAAGGTTGCAAGCAAATATACTCTAATTGAATCAGGTATACATCTGTTAACGGTTCGAACAACTGTTTCTTTTGAGAGTTTTTGTACCTCGTCACTAAAGCTATGTGTAACAAAAAGGAAGAGAATGATGTCACTTATCAAAGCACCAATTCCAGCTATAACGCCTGCTAAGAGTAAGTTTTGTTCTTTAGCTAGAATCAACAATATTCCTGTACCTGCCGCTGAAGTTAATGCGTAGGGGTAAAGTAAACCTGCAAGAAAAGCTCCAAAATACTCCATGAATACAAGGGCATCATGCAGGGGCTTACAGGCTAAACCAGAAAAAAGGACGTACACTAAGATTACGCTTATTATAAACCGCGAGAGTTTTGGATATTTAATTTTATGTGCACAAATTATTGCTTATTAAATACTGATACACGATAAAAACATCCAATAAATAAGTTGCCTGACACGACTCCACTAGCATGTGGGTTCAATTCGATTCCCAGCCTAAATCACCAGAGGGTGGAAGTTCAATTCTCCAATTTAGAGATTACACCGTAGTATGAAAATCACGTTATTGCCTGGGTTAAGTTAGCGTTTAATCTCTATTTTGGTGTTCGTTCTCCGCAACAGTAAAGAACGTATATCCCCAAAACCATGACCATACCCGCTACCAGTTGAATCATAGTAAACGATTCCCTCAATACTACGAAAGCAAGAAGTGCACCAAAAAGAGAGGACAACGAAAAAATTACTCCCGTTCTCATTGAACCTATTTTTCTTAGGGCAAATAGGAAAAACAAAATCGAAAACGCTATGCTGAATGCTCCAACGAAAAGTAAGTATGGAATCGAAGTTAGGGGTATGCTGAAACTAAATCCAAGAAGGAAAGATATTGCAAGCAGCGCCACGCCGCCTATGAGGCATTTTAGTCCAGTTACCAGCATGATATCTCTTTTTTTACTCAGATGTTTGCTCAAGTTGTTATCTATTCCCCAGAAAAAACATGCGCCAATAATCAGCAAGTCACCGATAATATTCTGAGTGAGGGTTAGGTTCTGGAATGCTCCGTTTGTGGTCACAAAAACCACTCCAATTAGCAGAAGGAGTATTCCCCAGTACTCTTTTTTGTTGCATCGTTCATTCAAAAAGATGAAGGCTATAGCGATTGTAAATAGGGCTTCAGCGTTAAGGAGTAAAGAAGCGTTTATCGCTGTTGTTTGGTTCAGACCGTTTAAAAGAAGTAGAGGAGCCACTATTGAGCCGCATAGAATAACGAAAGCGAGTGTTTTGTAATCTTTTCTTGTTATTTTTTCTTCTGTTTCTGATGTGTCGAGTTTTGTGAGGATTTTTGGGCATAGTGGTGTTGCGTGGATGGCAAACAGGAAAACGCCAGCAACAAGATAAATCATTCCAGCGATTACTGTGGGATTTACGTTTTCTAAGGTAATCTTGTTAAAGGTAGAACTTACCCCAAACAGAATCGCTGAAACGACAGCTGCAACGTAACCCCAATGATGAGACATTGTTTAACCTAAATCTGATTGGTGGCTTTTAGTTTTTACTTTGGGAAACCTTCCTCTTAAATAAAAAATGGCGTCAGATGAAGTGAAAAATAGCGTTTGCAATAAGGTATAATGCTAAAGCGTAGATGGAGACAATAATTCCTACTACAAGGTATTTTGTTTTGGAATTCATCGGTTGATTGACAGCTCGCCGTCTACATTCAGCCATGACGTCTTTAGGAATCATCTTTAATGCAACTGCTATTCCTGCTGGAACTATTATTAGGTCATCAATTTGCCCAAGAACAGGAATGAAGTCGGGTATCAAATCAATGGGAGACACTGCATAGCCAATCACTAATCCAATCCAGACTTTAGCGTACCACGGGCATCTCTTGTCTCTAAAAGCCAGATAGAGCGCATATACTTCTAAGTTTAACTTTCTGGTTCGCTCTCGCCAAGACTGCTTTGACATTGCAGAAAGAGGATTTTTAAAGCTACTTAACCATTTGTTTTTAAAAAATAGCACAAGAATTATCCTTTATTTCTTTAAAAGTATAAGACTGAACTAACACTATAACAACTGAAATGTATCAATTATGAAAGTTAATAGCAATAGACGCCTAAAATCGAAACGGAGAACGCCAATTGAAGATTCGTGAAAGTGGCATGCCCAAAGAAGAAGAATGGAACAAATTCTTCGATCCAGTTAAAGCCCTCATGTTATTGGGTCTAAATTCCAGTGTTGTGGATGTTGCGGATTTTGGCTGCGGCTATGGAACATTCACTATACCTGCTGCTAAAATTATCTCTGGGAAGATTTACGCTTTCGACATAGAACATGAAATGGTTGAGGCTGTGAAGCGAAAGGCGAAAAAACTGAATCTTAAAAACGTTGAGACGTTTTTCCGTGATTTTATGTCGGAAGGTTCTGGGCTAAAGGATGCGAGTGTTGATTACGTTTTTTTATTTAATATTCTTCATCTTGAGAACCCCGAGTCACTGTTAAATGAATCTTATCGAATTTTGAAACTTGGGGGTAGGGTTGGAATTATTCATTGGAATTATGATCCTGCAACACCCAGGGGTCCGCCAATGGATATCCGCCCAAGACCTGAACAACTTAGGTGTTGGACTGAATCGACTGGGTTCATTTTTAAAAAGGGGCTTGACCTCAAACCGTATCACTTTGGTCTGGTTTTGAAAAAATAAGCAAAAAGGTTGAAGTAAAAAAGAAGAAGGGTTTTTTATTTGGTTCTGCTGGCCGAGTCACTTGCACTTGGCTCAAATGCGCATCCAGATTTGACTACATTGGTGACAATTAAGGCATATGTTGTTCCAGTTGGGGCATTTCTAACGCTGTTGGATTGGAAGGTGACTTTTCCAGTGGCATCAGTGACTCCGTTATCAGTGTCAGCGGCTACCCCTTTAATTGTCCATTTTCCAGTCACTGTTGCACCTGAAACTGAGAGACCGTTTGCATCAACAATTGCTATTGTTGCAGATGCATAGGTGTTCCTTGTTACGGTTTTTAAAACCAAATCAATGCTTCCAACATGAATTTTTATCTTTTCAGGTTCTGGAAGAGGACCGATTCGAGCTTGAGCAACTACAGCTACTGCATCGATTCTGCCATATCCATAATAGTTGTCCACTCCAGCACTTCCTAAATCTATAGCTTTGGCTTGTAGGATGGTTTGGATTTGAGCAGGAGTTAAACTTGGATTTACTGACAACATTAATGCTACGGTTCCTGCCACGTGGGGAGCAGCCATAGATGTGCCATCCATGTACAATGTGTCGAAGTTACGTCCATCAGTGGGCGAAACATCTTTGTAGTCAGAGAGTATGCGAACGCCTGGTGCAACAACATCTACTTCTGGTCCAGTACTAGAAAATGTAGCCAACTTATCGCTCACATCGGTAGCACCTACTGCGATGACGCATTCAAATTTGGCTGGATAGTTAACTGTGCTACCAGTTGCCGTGTTGCCACTGTTTCCTGCTGCAGCCACCACGACCACATTATTTGAAGTAGCAGCAACACAGGCATCGGAAAGACCTTGCGAATAGGAAGTTGATCCTAAACTCATAGAGATAATATCAACTCCGTCAGCGACAGCGCGTTGAATGCCGAGTATTATGTTGCTTGTGGTGCCGCTTCCATATCTGTTCAAGACTTTATACGCATAAATTGAAGCTTCTGGGGCGACGCCGACTACTGCTATTTCTACATTATTGATGGCTGCGGCAATTATACCAGAACAATGAGTTCCGTGACCATTATCGTCCATTGGGTCAGCGTCTCTGTTAACAAAATCATATCCTGTAACGTAATTGTCCGATAAATCTTCGTGTTGCCAGTTGATGCCAGTGTCAATTACTGCAACCTTTATTTCTGAACCAAGCACGGGGGTAATTGACTTGTGCAAATCTTCTGCGCCGATTTGTGTTATACCCCAGTCTTCAATTGGATAACCATATTCTAATGCGGTTACTTCAAAATCGTTCTCAATGTAGGCTATTTTGGGGTTTTTCTGCAAAGCATCAATTGCTTGAGCGGGCAAATTGCAGGCTATTGCGTGAATTATGCTGTATTCAGAGGTGATTTCTCCGCCGTGAGCATTAATCAAAGCTGCCTCGGGCAATCCTTTGAAGCCAACGATTACTGGTGTTTTTTCATTGGATGCAGCAAAGGCAGTGCTGACAAAAAACATACTTGTTAAGAGGATAAATAATACTAGAATTGAACTCAATCTTCTTTTCAAAGTTTCCTTTCTCCTGTATTTTAATTACAATTTGTTACTGAGAGCTAATAAGCTTTATTTTCGGTGAATTGTACGACCCATGAAGTATTGTAACAGTCGGGGAAAAACTAAAAAATGGGTTATAATTGTATTGCATTTTTCTGACTTATTAAGAATAATCTTTCAGTTTACCCCTGTTGTTTAAATTTTAGTGATAAAATAGCGGATAATTTTGGGTTTTAGTAGTCATTTTTCCAAGCTAATTAAGAACTATGTTACAAGAAAATCTACTCTGATGTTTATAATCTGTGGTAACAAGTTAGAAATCAGAATAGCGGGTGACGAAAGTTATATAGCCAAAAAGAGAACAAAAATATCAGAAAAGAATGGAGAAAAACCCCCGATTGAGCAAGTTAAAGCTATTTGCACTTTTTCTGGTTTGTGGAATTTCCATTTTTGTTATACCACTTTTTATTTCAGGTCTAGTTGAGTCCATCTACAGAATTATTAACTTTGCAATTTTTATCGCAGGTGCAATAACATTGCGCAGGAATACGAATTTAGCTAAATATTTCCCAGTGTTATTTGCTTTCTTCATTGCTTCTCTAGTAAATCTATTTGAGTTCCTTCTGTATTCGAATCAGTCATTATTGTTTTGGGTTTCTACTTCACGAATGGACTTGTACGTTCTGTTCAAAGTTTTAAGTGCCTTGTTGGTTGTAATACCAGTCGTTTTGCTAACGAAAGCTTCTAGACAAGACCTGGCTTCTTTATACCTTACAAAAGGTAGACTCCAACTAGGGTTGATAGTTGGGATAATACTTTTTTTAATCTTTTTGGCAACATCCATAGGTGCATCTACTCTGCTTTACGGAGGAAAAGACCTAACGTTTGGGAGGTTGATTTCGTGGGCTCCCTGGATTTTTGTCTTCGTGTTTATGAACGGAATTAAGGAAGAGATTCAGTTCAGAGGACTTTTCCTAAGAAAGTATACAACTATTCTTGGAGTTGGCTCAGCAAATCTCTTGCAGGCAGTAATCTTCACTTTGCCTCATATAGGCGAGACATATTCGTCATTAATGATTGCATTCTTGTTTATAGTATTCTTGCTTGGTTTAGCATTTGGAGCAATTACCCAAAAAACCAATAGTTTGATAGGCTCAACATTATTCCATGCAGGAACAGACATACCGGTAATACTTGGAATATTCTCAAACTTCTAAAATAATTATGGTTTTTTGTTGCCTTTCTTCTAAACTGCCAAATTTCAATACTGAAGACTTCACGACCTAGGAACAAAGCTTGGGGTGTTAGATGGATACCCAAAATTCTTAAACAACACAGAACCATGTTGCTAAAAGATAAGAATGAGCATAAGTCAAGGGGGAACCATCCAATAGTAATATCACCAATACTATTTGTTTTCCTTAACCTTTGCATTGCAATACCCATAATTGCTATAATTGTTGGAAACATAAGGACCAAGAAGCAGAAGAAAACCCTCGGTTCCTCCATTGTTTATGGCAACCAATTGCTAAGCGTGAAGGGGGAAGTGCAGAGACAACCTTGGAAGGATAAAGAGGGGTTGCCAACAAATTACTTGGGTAATGAACATGTCATGGTCTATGCGTGGGAACATTCAGTACCTTCTATTGGATTATGCACTTTTTGTAATAAAATATCTTTAACTATCAAAAATGAGGGCGTTCTGCCTGTTGATACAGATGTTTGTAAGGAGCCATTGGGCTTTAATTTAGATGTTAGGGGTAACCTTAACAGCATTAAGTTTTTAGATGTAGAACCAGCCAATGAAAGATTAGATTTGAGTATCAAAGATGGGATGGTACTGCTCAACCATGCTCATCTTGAACCTGGAGAGTCTTTTCAACTAGTATTTCTAGGATGGTTTGCGGTGCATTATGAAAGACGAGGATATGATGAAGGGATGGTACACGTATAGCTCCGTTAAGAACTAATTTTGGAGCGTAACTCTGCTTTGAGTAAATTATACAACCACTGAACTGTATTTTGCCTTCATAAATTCTTTTAATTTAAAGTTAGAATCTCGTATCATGGTTCGTAGAATTGTTGTTGCTGTAATCATAATCGGAGTTGCATTAACGGTTGTTTTTGCGGGTCTCCTTTCTAATCAACCTTTTGTACCAATGCCTAACGAGGAACTTGTTGAGATTTCAAATGTTGTATATGTTCCCGCAAGTACCACTGTCTTGGCGACATTTGAGTATCATGGGACCAATTCTAATTATCCTCACAACGCAACCGTCGCTAAAGCGTTCTTGAATGATACTGATGTGACTTCTAATTGGGCAAGCAGCAAGGGGACTTTCACCCTATCTAAAGGCGAATCAACGGTAATAGCTTTGATTGTACCTCCACTAACGTCAGGACACGAATATACGGTAAAGTTAGTTACTAAAGTCGGTGAAACCTGCGTTGCATCATTAGGCGTATAGTTTCGTGGGTGAAGTTTGAATTTAAAAGCTGAAAGGCGAAATTCTGGACTTTTTCGCTAAAATTAGGTCAGAATTGACGATGGCAGGTCTGTGTGGATTTGAACCACAGCCTGTGGAGAAAAAACCCGCACCTTCCCTTTTCTTATTGAATTCAACTTTCAAGGTGTCCTCTAGTTTTGGTTTAAGTAGTCTGCTGCTTGGAGATTCTCCGATGCCTTCCGTAAAACGAAAAAGATGCTAAAAAAGGCAACAGCCAAGAGAACAGTAATAACATCCATGGCAAAATTATCAGGGAATTTTCGACGCTAATTAAGAATAATCTTTCAGTTTACCCCTTGTTGTTTAAAATTATATTGAAAAAATAGCGGATAATTATTGGTTTTATTCATCTTTTTATGCTTGAAACGAGCGATAATTGGGTTCAACGGTATAGCTGCAGTATGGGTGAGCTACTTTATTCTTGCCAGAAATTTTCCTGTTTACTCGGTGGCTTTGTTTAATAATTTTCGCACTCAAAACGGCTAACAATTGTGCTAGGATTTAGTTTAATTAAATTCATGCACTCTTCAGATTTTTGAAGCAACCCAAAATCTTATACAATGAAGATTATTACTGTTATTACGTGAAGAATCAATGATTACTTATGTTGAATCAACTGTAAGCTTGGGGATTCAGATAGTTGTTCTATGTTTGCTGATTGGAGCTGTTTTTCTGAAAACCCACAAGAAGTATCGGCAACACGGGATCGTCATGTTTTCTGCCGTAGTGCTGCACATAGTCTCCATACTTGCTGTTATGGTGCCTTCTTTTAGGGCATACGTTGGACCCGGAGTAATCAACTTTTCAGACCTTTGGGCGATTGTGACGCTTGTTCATGTTTCTGCTGGTTTTATGACTGCGTTGTTGGGTATTTGGCTTGTTGGATCTTGGCATTTGAAAACAGATGTACAGGGATGTTTCAAGAAAAAGCGATTTATGGATGTTACTCTAATTCTGTGGATGCTTTCGATTGTCTTAGGAATCTTGCTTTATCTGGTGATCGTTGGATCAATCTAAGCCCCAGTAAGCCAATGTCTGGACAATTTTCAATAATCGTTTAAGATTTTAATGATAAAATAGAGGATAATTCTTGGGTTTTTGGTTGTCCTTCTCCAAGTGAAATTAAGAATTATGTTGGGAATTCCTGCGATAATTATGCTCAATGGGCCAAAGCAAACCCCACGTTAATTTTAGTGCTCGTTTGGAAGTTGTTTTAGAGGCAAAGTTGGCAAACATTCATATTTCATACCAAAATCTTTGGTAATGGCTAGATGTCCTATGGTAAACAAACTCTTCACTTTAGCATGTATAATCCTGATTGCCGTATTGCTCTCTCTGCCGCTGACTCGCCCTGAACCAACTTACTCCGCATATTACAGTAATAGTTTTGACTCAGCCTCATCAATTAATGATGGGTACTGGTCAGCTAGAGATAGTGAGATTCAGACCTTAAACGGCGTAAAAGTGCTCGAGATCAACGGTGAAGCATCGTTCAATCCTCAACATGGCAGCTATGCCTTGGACAACTTTACCGTTCAATTCGATGTTTACCATAACTTGATGTATGAAAATAACACGGCTTACAGTGGTCCATTTTACCAGTTGTGTGATAGCCAGAACAGATCAATAATTCTGCTGGGCTATTTCCAAATTGAAAACAACGGTGAGACCCATTGTGAGGGATGTTTTGAAAACCTGATGACTTACAACCACTATTACTTCCCATACAGTCCTTCATCTGATTGGTCAACTTGGCGTCTTACGGGATATATACGGCAAATGACTGATGACGGGCTTTATTGGGGTAACTTTACGCTACAAATAGACAACGAAACAATAACATCGTTTAGAAGCGACTCTATCATACCTGAAGGAACAGTTCACAGCATCACTAACGAAGAAGTCAAGCCGATAGTATACTTTAACATCTACCCGCTGCCCCAAACGGGCGGTATGACCATTCCAACCGCGTCAAATAATCACGGTATCATCTACAGCTTATTATCCAACAAAGTCACTTTGGCACAAAACAGTCAATCAATACCCACATACGTTGATAACTTCCTTTACGGTTACGCCGACGCTGTTCCTACGTCCCAAACTTCACTTTCCACACCTACGCCAATCCCTACTCCATTTCCTACGTCTCAAGGAGGAGAAAATAACGTGGAATCAACTCCAACCCCAACTGTTCCAGAGTTCTCTTCAGGGACAATTCTATTGTTGTTGACTGTATTGGTAGCAACTGCTGGTTTGCTAGTCTACCACAAAAAACACAAGCGCAAAATGTAGGGCAAAATTTTTTCTAAATTTTAGAGCATTTTCGAGAAGTCATCGTACACTTTGCTTCTGTGCCCGACAAAAAGAATGACGACTTGATTTTTGTTTTTGTCTATCTCGTAGATGACTCGGTAGTCGCCTACTCTTAGGCTCCAGAAATCAGATTGCTTGAGGGGTTTTCTGAGTTTGTCGGGGTTTTCACGTAGTTGTTTTGCACTTTTGAGTATTCCACTTAAACGTTTCCTGAAGCCCCAATTGCGGAGACATGATTTGTGTTCATGACAGGAAATGTTACTCCTGTGGCTTTATTCGATAGAGAAAATCCTCAGTTTATGTCAACTGAATTTTGAGGGTTTTCTTGTCAGGTGTTCATCAGTTTTAGAAGAATCGCTTTCGCCGAGTACAACCTATTTTCTGCCTGTTCATAAATTACCGATTTGGGGCTTTCAATGGCTTCAACGCTTATTTCGTAGCCCCGGTGAATAGGCATGTCATGCATGACGCATGCGTTACTGCCTTTTAGCAATTGAGCGTTGATTTGGTAGGGCATCATTAGTTTAATGCGTTTTTCTTTTTCTGCCGCAAACTTGGGGTCAGTGAAGAACTCCATGTCAATCCATGTGTCTGTATAAACAAAATCTGCATCTAAAACTGCCTTCTTTACGTCCAGTGTTGATTGCCAAAGCCCAGTTTTCTTTGCTTCAGAGAGCAACTCGTCATTCCTTGCTGCTTCATTAAATATGGGTGTAATGGTCGTCAATTTGACTCCTGTTTTGGTGCATCCTTCGATTAGAGAGTTGGTGACGTTGTTGTGAACGCCGACGTAAACTAGTTTGGCGCCCTCAAGTTTGCCATGTTTTTCTTTTATGGTGATTAGGTCTGCTAATGCTTGGCTTGGATGATACATCTCATCGCAGCCGTTTATGACTGGAACATGGGAAGCCTTTTTCATCTTGAGCAGATCTGAATTACAAAGTAACCGCGCCATTATGAAATCAACGTTGCGCGATAAATACTGTAGTTCATCAGTTATGTCTGCTAGTGCAAAATTGGTGGTGCGCCAATCAATGTATAAGGCATGGCCGCCAAGCTGCGTCATCGCAACCTCAAATGAAACCCTTGTGCGTGTGGAAGTCTTCTGGAAAATCAACGCTGCTGACTTGCCCTCAAAGGCTTTAAGATACTTCTTTGGGTTACGCTTAACTTCAATGCCTAAATCAACTATTGCATTAAGATCTTGACCAGTTAAATCTTTGAAATTAATGAGATGCATCTTTTCTGTGCCTTCAATACGCTGAACCAAGCATGCAATTATAAGCTTTATGCAAAACCTTTTTCCACAACAAGCCTGAACCAATTAGAGAGAGAACATGATACTTCTGGTAGCCTCAAACAAGGATGTTGCAAGCCTAAACATCAAAGAACAAATCCTCAATCACTACCCTTTCCACACGGACACTGAGATTTTCCAGCATAACCCCGTCTACACTGCAGAGATAAACGACAAAACAGTAAATCTTGTTACTTTAGAAGTAGAATCAGTGAAAGCTCAAGACCTACCCGACAAGTTTCCAAACGTTGAATTAATAGTTTTTATCTCACGGCACAGTAGCCAAAGTGGTAAACCCACATTATCTGTTCATACACCTGGCAACTTTGGTGATGCGGAACTTGGTGGATTGCCCCGGAAGCTTTCAATTTCTCCTGCCCTCGCAATGCAAGATGCTCTAAAAGAGCTCGTGCACTTTAAAGAACAATTAAACCTCAAATATGAGGTCTCATTTGAAGGCACTCATCATGGTCCAAGCTTGAATATCCCATCTATGTTTGTGGAGTTAGGCAGTTCCCCTGAACAATGGAGCGACTTGAAGGCTGCTCAAGCCGTTGGGCACTGTGCAATGACAACAATTGCCAACTTTTCAGCACCCACCAACTCTTGTGTACTCGGTATAGGCGGAACCCACTACAATCAAAGATTCTCGCTTATGGCGTTAATAGGCGAAGCTTCCTTCGGACACATGATACCCAAGTACGCGGTGCATTTAATTGATTCAGAAATGTTATCTCAGTGCATAGAGAAATCTTTGGAGAAGGTGTCGCTGGCTGTTCTTGATTGGAAAGGAATAAAAAGCGAGGATAAACCAAATTTACTCTCTGCTTTGGAAACGGTAGGTTTGCCTTTCAGAAAAGTGTGATTTTCTTCTATAAAGGAAGATTTAAAAGGTTTGATACAGTAGCTTTTAAACTAAAAAGTTACAGTAACGTTTATTATATATTAGTGAAATCTTGAGTGTGCGGTAAAAATGGGCGTAAAAGATTGGCTAACACAGGCAGCAAGAACCTTAAAGCTAGCTATAAAACCTGGACGTGAAGAGCTTTGGCTTTCAATAAAAATCAGTCTTCTAGGTATAGGTGCAGTTGGCTTAATTGGGTTCGTAATTAAACTGTTGTCTTACGCAGTAGGCGGCGCTACATCAAGCTCAGCAGCAACAGCTTAGAGGGAAACTTGACCATGGACAAAAAAGAAGAGCTAAACCAAGTAAAAATATTCGTAGTAAAAACAACAACTGGTCAAGAACGCAACGTAGCGCGTTTAATCGCGTCGAAAGTTGAGATGTCTCATATTCCAATAAAATCTCTTCTTGTTCCAGACACCCTCAAGGGTTATGTGTTCATTGAAGCAGATGGACCACACCTCGTGGAAGAAGCTATCACGGGCGTCAGACACGTCAGATCCAGAATTCCAGGGTGATGTAAGCTTTGCCGAAATAGAACGGTATATTGTTCGTAAACCGGTCATGGAAGATCTAAACGAAGATGACGTTGTAGAAATTACTGGTGGGCCATTCAAAGGTATGCGTGCTAAAATCACAAGACTCGATAAGTCAAAGGGCGAAGTTACACTCGAATTGCTTGAAGCAACATTCACTTTGCCTATCACAGTACATTCAGATTATGTAAAACTAGTTGAAAAAGCAAAATAAACGGTGAAACAAAATGGCAGATAGAAAAGTTGTAGAATTGATTGTCAGCGGCGGACAAGCCAATGCAGGTCCACCATTAGGTCCAGCTCTTGGTCCACTAGGCGTAAACATAGTGGCTATTGTAAACAAAATCAACGAAATCACAAAAGAATACGCCGGAATGAAAGTTCCAGTAAAAATAAGTGTTGACACTGAAGAGAAAACCTTCGAGGTAACCGTAGGTACACCTACAGCATCGGCACTTATAGTTGCTGAACTCAAAGTTGAGAAAGGCTCAGGTACTCCCAACACTGTTAAAATCGGCGATTTAACCATTGAACAGATGATAAAGATCGCAAAAATTAAAGGTCCTCAACTTCTAGCACCGACCCTTAAGAAGGCAACAAAAGAGTTGCTTGGTACTTGCGTGAGCTTAGGTGTTACTGTAGAAGGAAAAGACCCAAGAGAAGTCCAGAAAGACGTTGACGCTGGCAACTACGAACAACTATTCGTTACCGAACAATGATAAGCGAATATTTTTATAATGGGTTTCCAATCCCTCATTGGCACGAGGCTTAAAAATGCCCCTAGACAACAAGACTATATCCGAAGCAATTAAACAGGCAAAGGCAAAGTCTGGTCAGAAAAAATTTAATCAGACTGTAGATTTGATTCTCGACATCGTCGAGATCGATATGAAGGCGCCAGAAGGCAAAATCCAGGAGGTCGTAGAGCTTCCCCACATTACCGGTAAGCCCAATAGAATCTGTGTTGTTGCTTCAAGCGGAGATTTCATCGTAAAAGCCAAGAACTCTCAAGCTGACAGAGTAATAGAACGTGCAGATTTAGATGCGTTAAACGGAAAAAAGAAGGAACTTCGCAAAATCGCTACCGATTTTGATGTTTTCATATGCGAAGCCCCATTAATGCCACTTGTAGGCAAAACTCTCGGTCCAGTCTTGGGTCCACGTGGAAAGATGCCTATTCCAGTCCCACCGAACGCCGACATTGCATCTAATTAATAAGCACCGCAAAACCGTGGTTGTTCGCATGCGTAGCCAACCAATCATCCAAGTCTCCGTTGGTTCCGAGCAGATGAAAGATGAGGAACTTGTCGATAACACTATGACTGTTCTTCGTGTTTTGGATGGAAAGTTAAAGCGTGGATTGAAGAACGTAAAGTACGCTTTCATTAAGACGTCCATGGGTGAACCAATCAAAATTAAAGCTTAAGAGAAGAAAACTTATGCCGTCCCAACAAGTATTAGAAGCAAAATCAACCGAAGTTGATGCAATAAAGGATATACTGAAAGAGTACAAGTCTATCGGCATCGCCAGTTGAAGAAGGTTCGCGCTTCCCAACTTCAGGAACTAAAGAAAGGTATGGCTGGCAAAGTTTACCTTCGTGTCCTAAAGAATACACTTATCAAAATCGCCTTAGAAGAGATGAATCAGGCAGAGCTCAAGAAGCTTGAGGAATACTTGGACGGATCAAACGTTTTCTTGTTTACTGATCTTAATCCATTCAAACTTGCATTGTTGCTGGAACGTGGCAAAGTTAAAACGACCGCTAAATCAGGCGACATAGCTCGATGGATGCGGTTATTCCCGCGGAAACACGGCTGCAACCTTCAGGACCAATTATCAGCCAACTGAACGCAGTTGGATTACCGACCAGAATCGAGTCAGGCAGCGTCTGGGTCAGTAAAGACACATCTGGTGGTCCGTAAGGGCGAAATCATCAACGAACGCCTAGCAGGAGTTCTCTCGAAAACTTGGCATTAAAGCAGTTGAACTCGGGCATATCAATGCGCGCAGTCTTCGACAACGGCTTAATCATAACTGGAGAAACCGAAACTAAAAGTTGATGTTGACGCTACACGCAAGAGCGTTCAAGCAGGAAAAACTCAGAAGCCTTCACATTAACACTCAAAATAGGCTACGCAAGCAAAGACACCGATAAAACGACTGACTAGAGCGTGCTGACCAGAAAGCAGTCGCATGATCCCGTAAGCCAACCGTACCTACAAAAGACACAATTGCTGACATTATCCGCAAAGCAAATGCTGAAATGACCACCTAAGTGGCGTTGCCAAAAGGTTAAGCCCGAAGCGTAATCTGATTTTTTCCGTTTCTTTTTAATTAGGAATTTTTCGTTTTGTAGCGTAAGTCGTTGTTTCTTTTCTTAATTCTCATTGAAAAAATAATAAAAGTGGGATAAATGATTGGTTGAATGCTGCATCAAATATCATTGTTTGGTGGACATAATTGTTGCGATGTTCAACAGTACCGTTTTTGGATTCCAGTTTAGGAACAAGGTCATGTAGGTAGCTTTTGATAGAACGAATTGGGGAGAAAATGTTCAACGGCGCTAAAAAAATTTAGCTCAAGGCTTTCTGGTCGCAACAGGATTAATCTGGTATTCAATGCAGTCGCAACTCGTGAATGGCGGGGATGCATGGTTAGGGCTGAATGTACCTATTAATCATGCTCATCCGAGCAATGGACATAACTCTACTCACACTGAAAAACCGAAACTCGCCATCAAAAGACAAGGTGAGATAGGTGGAGGAACCTGCTATTTCTCTCCAAGGCGTAGCTTTAGGCTTCTGGCTCTTTGACATTTCAACAACCTTTATGCCATAAACGTAACCCGTACTTCGATAGAACTTAATCCCTTCAGGTTCATTGGGTATTTTGGGGGCGTTCGCGTTCTATGGTCCGACCTTGGTGTTTTCTTATATTTTGTTATTTAAGTTGAAGGAAAAAGTTTCCTTTTATGCCGCTTTTCCGTTGACGCTGATCACGTTGGGTATGAGTGTTATGAATTTGGCTGCAGGAGCCCAAAATTTTCAAGTATTCATAGAGACTGCATCGTTGGAAAGTGGAGTTCGCTATGGATTGTTAGAGTTGATTCTTGCTACAAACTTGATTGTTCTGTTAGTGTTGAAGTGGAAGGTTGCTCAGCCAAAAAAAATGTTAAATTTAGAACCCCTAGAACGCGTTTTTTTTATACCTTTTATCTAAAAATTAGAGGCCGCTAAGCGGGTTGTTGCATCAGCTTGCAACAGCACAATTCTATATGTTTTCAAGTGTTACTCTATAAACAAGCTGACTGCAGCTCTGAAAAGTTGAGCGGGTCTAGTTGCTAACAAAAGATGAGGTTCTTTCCATTTTTCTTTCCTTCCTTATCTTCTGTTTGCTTCTTAGACCTGCCCTACAGTCACTTTATTGCGTTTTGCGTATGAATGACATAATTTTAGTTGCAAAGGAAGAAATTTGCTCTATAATTTTTTTGTCATGACGTATGCGTCTTCGCCATCAGTGTAGTAGCCGTTGATTGTTCGGGTGACTTAAAACGCTTAGATTCTTGTAGAGTGATATGCCACCTTCGTTTGTAACGCGCACTTACAAAGCATTGTTTTGCCTTATAGTATTCCATGCCTTCCAACGCCTTTTTGATTAATGCCGAAGCCATGCCTTTCCGCCTGCTCTGCGGCAAAACTGCAATAGAAACCACATCCCCTTTGCGTATTAAGCCACCTAAACCATAATTTGATAACCCAACTTCGATGCGACACATGATATATCCACCGATTTTTCCGTTTTCTTCAGCAACAATGAAGGCTTCAGGGGAACCTTTTGATGAAGATCCACAAAAAGAAGTCGGTGTAATTCTCTGGAAGACAAACACGGTTGATTTGCATTACGCTCTGTAAATCGTCTTTGGATTGAATTTTCGCAGCGTGAAGATCTGTTGCATTTTCTTTTCGCCTTCTAAACCAAATTTCAAGTTGAAACTTAAAGGTTACGCTTCAAGGCTCAACCGCTCGCTTCCTGGTAGTTGTGGGGTAAGCAAAGGTTTAGTTTTTTATTTCTTCTGGCTCAAACACTGGCAATGTGCAGCTTCCACAGGGTATTGCCCAAACCCTTGAGGCGGAACCTGCAATTCTGAAGGCTTCTGCTAAAGCGTCGTTGATGGCTCGTGCAGTTTTGAGTTTGAATACGCTCTCACATAGTACTCTGGCAGGGAAGACACTAACATTATACTGGTGATTCGCCCAGCGCTTTTAGTAGGTAGTAGGTTTTGTATCCTCCAAGGACAAAGTTGCGCTTTATTTCACGTTCCACATTCTTAATGTCTGCTAAACGTGTCATCCAATCATAGAACACTTGATTGCCATGTCCATTGGGGCATTCTGCAACAAGGATTATTACTCCACCCCGTTTAACAGCGTCCAAGGCGTTGTCCCTAAGCCTTTGTAAGCTTCATACAGGCTCACATCCAGTGGATGCCCACCTGCGCTTACCACAATGATGTCAGCTCGTCGATCCACAGTTACACGATACATTTCCTCCATACAGTCTCACTGCTTCCAAAAACGCCGCTTCCAAGTCACCCGCAAAGGCTTTTACAACTTCGCCTTTCCCAGGTTTACAACCACATTAACGATAAAATCAACCTTAGCTAACCGCGCTGCCTCAGTCATATCCACATGCACAGGATTGTCCACCAAATTACCCGATCTCGCGTTAGCACTCACAAGCATGCTGTGGTTTTGCTTGATGGTTTCTTCACCACAAATTCCTGGCAAAACACCCTTCCTTCCCCCACCATAACCTGCATAATAGTTAAGGTCAACATCGCCCAAAAGCACCTTAACATCAGATCCCATGAACACGCGGTTCACCGCAACTTTGTTGCCATGACTCTTAGTTGTGCCCGCATGAACTAAATCTGCTGCCTTGCAATTGTGACTAACCGTTTTCAGTCGTTTCATTGCCTCTTCACCAATCAGCTTGGCCAGCTTCTTCAGGTTTTACTGTCCCGTAGGTTCCGCAGCCGAAAACAATCGTGACGTTTTCGTCTTTTACGCCTGCCCCATTGAGTTCAGCGAGGATGGGCAAAAGTAGGATTTCGCCTGGCGTTTTGCGAGTAGCAACATCTATAACTACCGCCACTTTGCTTTCGGGCTTGACGATTTCGGATAATCGTTTGCTGCCTATTGGTTCCTTTAAGGCTCGTTCAACCTCAGTCTTCGCGTCTGCAACGGCAGGGTGTTCTTTAGGTTCAATTGTTCCTAAGAGGTTTCGGGCTGGAACTCGAACGCACACGTCGGTTTTTCCATAGGGAAGCCAAACATCAACCATGTCAAGTCACGTAACAATTTAGATGTACACGATGTAAGAAACTATTAAGCCTTATCAAAATGCTGTGGATTTTTTGAAAAAGAAATGACGGAGAAAAAAATATGCCGGCGGCAATATTTAATCATTTAAGCTCTCTATGCAAAACGAAAGCGGTTGACTCGCTGGTTTGAAATCCCATAGGTTTGGGTATAGTCGTTTTTTGCAGTCTTCGGAATTATGAAATTTTGTTGTTACGCAACTTATTTTAAACGCTCCTTGCATAGTAGTTCTTAGCAGATAGAACAGTGTCCATTCAGAAAACGCCAGAGAAAAACAGCATACTTTTCGTTTGGCTTAACGAACTATTGCCGGAATCCTCCTAAAGACTCCTACCAAAACATTTGTCATTGACCCCGTGGATGTCAAAGCTAAAAATCTCCCGAAATGTAGATGCCATTCTTATCACACATGAACACTACGACCACCTCGACCCGCCTTTAGTTGTTGAAATTCAAAAAGCCACGGGCTGTACAGTAATCGCTGACGCTGCCTCAGCCAAAAAACTCAAACTCGCACTCCCCAAACGACAAACTCAAAGAAATTAAACCGGGCATGGAAATAAAAATTGGTGAAGTCTCAGTAAAAGCTGAAAAAAGCGACCACCCGCTCAAGCCCCGTCACATACATTCTGACTAGCGAGGACAACGTGAAGGTCTTTCACACCGCGGACAGTTTACCCTTTCCCGAACTCGCCAAGCTTGCGCAAAAAGAAAACT